>CAZCIM010000009.1:0-52681 GCA_964498895.1 uncultured Gemmatimonas sp.
ACGCCTCCGCGTCGGCGGGGGCTTGGTTCATCTTCCAGTTCGCGGCGAATACGAGCGACTTCATGGACTGAGTGTCTTTGAAAGAAAACTGCTTTCACCACGGAGACACGAAGACACGGAGGCTGCTCTTCGCGACGTCGCAGGATTGGGGGAACTTGGGGGTCCGCACCGAAGCATCGGTTCGGCCCCCCCAAAAGATACCGCACGTTGAACTAGAGACGGGAATGCACGGAACGGCTCAGAACCGCTTCCTCCGTGTCTTCGTGTCTCCGTGGTGAACGCCGTTGCAGTTACCGCAGGTCCAACGCGGCAACGCCCGGCAGCACCTTGCCCTCGAGAAACTCGAGCGAGGCACCGCCACCGGTCGACACATGCGACATCGCAGTCGCGAGCCCGGCTGCCTCGACTGCCGCGGCCGAATCGCCGCCGCCGACGATCGTCGTCGCGCCCTTCTTCGTGGCCTCGACCATCGCCTGCGCGATGGCGTTGGTGCCCTTGTCGAACGGCGCCGTCTCGAACACGCCCATGGGGCCATTCCAGATGATCGTCTTGGCTGCCGCGATGGCCCGCGCGTAGCTCGCCGCCGAGTCGGGACCGATGTCGAGCATCGCCTCGTCGCTCGGGATCTCGTCGCGCTTCACGGCATGCGCCTTGTCACCCTCGGCGATCGCCGGTGCCACGGTCGCGTCGTGCGGGATCGTCAGCCGGAACGCGGCGCGCTCCATGAGGTCCCTGGCCATCTCCACGCGATCCGGCTCCACGAGCGACTTGCCCGTCTCGAAGCCCATCGCTTTGTAGAACGTGCACGCCATCGCGCCGCCGATGAGGATGCCGTCCACCTTCGGCAGCAACGCCTCGATGACGTCAATCTTCCCCGAGATCTTGCTGCCGCCAAGAATCGCGATGAACGGGCGCTTCGGCTTCTCGAGTGCTCCGCCGAGATAATCGAGTTCCTTTTGCATGAGCAGGCCTGCGACGGCAGGCTTGAGCAGCTTGGCCACGCCCTCCGTGCTCGCGTGCGCGCGATGCGCCGCGCCGAAGGCGTCGTTCACGTAGAGGTCGCCGAGCTTCGCGAAGGCCGCGCTCAGTGCCGCGTCGTTCTTCTCCTCGCCGGCCTCGAAGCGCGTGTTCTCGAGCAGACAGACTTCGCCGTCCTTGAGCGCCTTCGTCGCCGCCTCGGCCTCCGCTCCCACCACATGCGGCACGAAGGTCACCGGCTTGTTCAGCAGCTCGGCCAGCCGCGGCGCGACCGGCGCGAGCGAGTACTTGGGCTCCGGCTTGCCCTTCGGGCGTCCGAGGTGCGAGCAGAGCACCACGCGGGAGCCGGCCTTGAGCAGTGTCTGGATCGTCGGGACGGCCGCGCGAATGCGCGTGTCGTCGGCGACCGTGCCGTCCTCGTTGAGCGGGACGTTGAAGTCCACGCGCACGAGGGCCCTCTTGCCGGCGAGTTCCGCCGGCTTGAGGTCCTTGATCGTCTTGGTGGTCATTGGCCTGGCCTTAGAGCGACTTGCCGACCATCAGCAGCAGGTCCACGCAGCGCGACGAGTAGCCCCACTCGTTGTCGTACCAGCCGGAGACCTTCACCAGCGTGCCGTCGATGACGTTCGTGCTCTTGGCGTCGAGCACCACCGAGTGCGGATTGCCGATGTAATCGCAGCTGACGAGCTCTTCCTCGGAATAGCCGACGATGCCCTTGAGCGCGCCCTCGGCGGCCGCCTTGAACGCCGCGTTCACCTCGGCGATCGTCGTGCCCTTCTCCACTTCCACCGTAAGCTCGGTGATGGACACGTCCGGCGTGGGCACGCGGATCGACGTGCCGTCGATCTTGCCCTTCACTTCGGGAATCACCAGCGAGGTCGCCTTCGCGGCACCCGTCGAGGTCGGGATCATCGAGAGGGCGGCGGCGCGGGCGCGGCGAAGGTCCTTGTGCGGCAGGTCGAGGATGTTCTGGTCGTTGGTGTAGCTGTGAATCGTCACCATGGACGCGTGCTTCATGCCGAAGGCATCGCGCACGACCTTCACCATCGGCGCCACGCAGTTCGTCGTGCAGCTCGCGTTCGAGATGATCGTGTGCTTGCTGGCGTCGTACTTGTCGCCGTTGACGCCGAGCACGAGGGTGATGTCCTCGCCGGTGGCCGGCGCGGAGATGATCACCTTCTTAGCGCCGCCGGCGATGTGCTTCTTGGCGTCCTCGGCCTTCGTGAAGCGGCCCGTGCTCTCGAGCACGACGTCCACGCCGAGGTCCTTCCACGGCAGCAGCGCGGGATCCTTCTCCTTCAGGACCTTGATCTTGTCGCCGTTGATCGTGATCGAGTCGGCGTCGTGCGAAACTTCGCCGTCGAAGCGGCCGTGCACGGAGTCGTACTTGAACAGGTGCGCGAGCGTCTTGGTGTCGGTGAGGTCGTTGATCGCGACGATGTCGAGCGCGGCGCCGCGCTCCTTGGCGGCGCGGACGACCTGACGGCCGATGCGGCCGAACCCGTTGATGCCAACGCGAAGCTTAGTAGCCATGGCCCGGAGTCCTATTGGGCAAACTGTGGAGAGATCAGAGGCGGTCCGCAGCAGTGCGGGCCCGGCCGAACGTCAGGTAACTCAAGGTGCGCGCCCCCGCCTCGAACAGCGCTTGCGCGCAGGCATTGAGGGTCGCCCCGGTCGTCAACACGTCGTCCACGAGCACCAGATGCTGCCCACCCACCTGCGGCAGCGCTGATTCTGGGCACGCGAACGCGTGATGAACGTTCGCCAAGCGCTCCCCCCGAGTCAACGCGGTTTGGGTCGTCGTCGCACGCTGGCGGAGGAGCACGTGGGACCACACGGGCAGCCCCCATCGTCTCGCCACGCCTGCGGCCAGCAGCTCCGCTTGGTTGTAGCCGCGTGCACGGCGTTTGCTGGGCGCCAGCGGGACGGGCACGAGTGCGATCCGCTCCCGCTCGACATCCACCGGGAATCGCAGCCGCGCCATGCGCTCTGCCATGGCATCGCCGACGCCTGGCCAGCCCTCATACTTGAGCGCCTCCAGCAGTGCGGAACTCGCCGGTGCCGGCACCCAGCAGAGCGACCGCGCCGCGCGCACGAACGGCGGGAGGAGCGCACAGCCCGGACACGCGCCCCGCGCCGGCTGCGGGTGGCCGCAGCGCTGGCACTGCGGCTGCCGCAGCAGCGGGAGCCGCGCCCAGCAGAGGCCGCACACGAGGCCAGGTTCATGGTCGGCAAGTGGCGCCTCGCAGCCGGCGCAGTGGCGCGGCAGCAAGAGTTGCGCCGTGGCGCGCAGGAGGGAACGGAGCATCCCTCACGCTTTCGTCGCTGCGCGTGAGGCGCGCAGCATCACATTCCGGTCAGGATCGACGTCTCGCGGCCGGCGCCTCAGCGCCCGAGCGCTCGCCACATCACGTCACGCGGCGCCGGCATGCCGAACCAGCGCTCGAAGGCCAGCGCGCCTTGCTCAAGCAACATGCCGAGCCCATCGTCTGCGCGGAGGCCGCGAGCGCGCGCAGCTGCCACCCACGCGGTGGGGCCATCGGCGCGGTATGTCAGATCGAGCACCGCTGTCTGAGCACCGACCTGTGCAACATCGAGCGGTAGCGCATCGCTGCGATGCAGCCCAAGTGGCGTGGTGTTCACCACGAGGTCAGCCTGCGCGGCCGCTCCGTGAACGGCCAGTGTGTCATCCCAAGGCAGCACGACGGCGCGAGGGCCGAGCGGCCGCGCGAACGCCGCGGCGCGCGTGGCATCGCGCGCCACGACCGTGAGCGTGGCGTTGGGCCAACTCGCCACGGCTTCACGCACCGCTAGTGCCGCTCCGCCCGCCCCGAGCACGAGCACGCGCGGGCCGCTGCCACCCGCGCCGCGCGGCGCATCACCAGCACTGGGCTCGGCACCCGTGCGGGCGGCAAGCAGCGCACGGGCGGCCATATCGAATCCGCCTACATCGGTATTGTCCCCGTGCAGACGTCGGTCAGCCGAGGTCCAAAACACATTCACCGCCCCCGTGCGCTCGGCGAGGGGACTGAGCACGTCGCAGCGCGCCGCCACCGCCAGCTTGTGCGGCACGGTCACGTTGCCAGCCGCGCCGGCCTCGCGAAGGGCGCTCAGCGTGGGCTCCAGCGCGTCGGGAGGTACGTCCAGGGTCTCGTAGCGCAGCGGGATGCCGACGGCATCCAGGGCGGCCTGCTGGAACCGCGGCGACAACGAGTGCGCGACGGGATGCCCGAGCAGCACGAGGCGCGTGGGCTGCCGAGTCACGGGCAGAGATGGTTCAAGCCAGCCGTCGGCGACACGTCGGGATCGGGACGTCGCCGCTCAGGCGCCGCGGCCACCGCGTTCCGCGGCGACACGATCCAACACCTTGCTGATGGCCTGCTCGAGCTCCGCAAACGTCGTGCGGTAGGCGTCGAGGTCGCCGCCGAAAGGATCGGCGATCGGTGTGGCATCGCCGCCGTGCGAGGCGTACTGCGTCAGCAGGTACGTCTTGCCCGCGCCGCCCAGCGCCACCGCGCGCTCGGCGTGATGCGGGCCCATGGTCAAGATGAGATCAGCGCCGCTCACCAACTCGCGCGAGAGCGTGCGCGCCCGATGCGTCTCGAGGGCGAGCCCATGCTCGAGCGCCACCAGCAGGGCCCCGTCGGAGGCCGGCGCTCCTTCCCAGGCACTCGTGCCCGCGCTGCCGACGCGGAGGTCCGCCAACCCGCGCTCGCTCGCGGCCGCCCGCGCAATGGCCTCCGCCATCGGCGACCGACAGGTATTGCCCGTGCAGACGATGAGGAGCTGCATGCTGAATCTTAGCGGTCGCCCACGAGGTCGGGGCAACTCTCGCGCAACACCGACGCCGCGATCGCGCCCGGCCGGATGACGCGCGGACGCTTGCCGGTGCAGTCCACCACGGTGCTCGGGGTGTCCGTCGGCAACTGGCCCGCGTCGAGCAGCAGCACCTGGCCTGCAGCAATCGGCGCCGCGAAGTCGCGCAGCACCTCACGCGCCGCCGTCGCCGCCGGCTCGCCCGGCCGGTTGGCACTGGTGCTGGTAATCGGATCGCCCAACGCGGCGATGAGCCGCTGCAGCCCCGGGTGTGGCGTCCAGCGCACGGCGACACCGCCCTCCGGGCCGCGCAGCCGAGCGGGAATGCGCCGCTCGCCGCCCGGCAGCACCAGCGTGAGCGGCCCGGGCCAATGCCGCGCCGCGAGCATCGCCGCCGGCTGCGTGAGATGCAGCCCCAGCCGCGAGAGCATCGGCGTGTCGGAAATGAGCAGCAGGAACGGCTTCGCCGGCGGACGCCGCTTGAGCGTCACGAGTCGCTCGACGGCGTCGTTGTCGATCATCGTGCCGAAGCCGTAGAGCGTCTCCGTGGGATACGCGAGCACGCCGCCGTCCCGCAGGTGCGCCAGCGCCGGCCCGATCGCCGCGCCGATCTCCTCAGGAGACCAGAACGGCAGGCCTCGGGCCTCAGGCATCCGGCCCCTCGTTCCACGAGGCCAGCAACTCGGCACGGGCGAAGTCGCCCTCCTCGGTCACCTTGAGCGCCTTCTCGCTGCCCCGCACCACGTGCACCGGGATGCCGAGGCGCTCGCAGAGCGCCGCATCGTCCGTGGCCTCGGCGTGCCAGCCCGCCGCCTTGGCCTCGGCGTGCGCGCGCACGATCAGCTCACGCGGGAAGCCCTGCGGCGTCTGCGCGCGCCACAGCTGCTCGCGGCTCACGGTCTCCGTGATGCGCCCCTCGGCGTCGACGCGCTTGAGCGTATCCACCACCGGCAGCGCCGCGATCGCCCCATGCCCCTTCGCAGCCTCGGCCATGACCCGGCGGATCATCGGCACACTCACCAGAGGACGCGCCGCATCGTGGATGAGCACAGTCGTGCATTCGCCCGGCAGGTCCTCGAGGCCATTGGCCACGGATTCCGCACGGGTCTTGCCACCGACGGAGATGAGCATGCGCTCCGGATCGCTCTGGAAGATCCACGGCGGCGGATCCCCCGCGTACTGCCGCGGCAGCACGCAGACGACCATCGCGACTTCCGGAATGGACTGGAACGTCTGCAGCGAGTGCAGCAGCATCGGCTTGCCCGACACCCAGCGCAGCTGCTTGAGCTCGGTGCCGCCCACGCGGCTGCCGGATCCGCCCGCGACGATCACGACGCCGACGCGGCTCATCGGGGGCCTCGCCGCAGCACGGCCGCGTGCACATGGCGCAGGAACGTCATCGCATCATCCTCGGAACAGGGCGCGGAATAGCGCCGCGACATCCGGCACGCCTTCCACCTTGAGTTGCTTGGGCAGGCGCTTCGGCACCGAGCGCGCGCTCACGAAGGCGCGCCGCATGCCCATCTTCTCGGCTTCGAGCAAGCGCCGCTCCGCCTGCGAGATGCCGCGAATCTCGCCGCCAAGGCCGACTTCGCCGAGGAAGATCGCATCGGCGGGCAGTGGCTTGTCGTAGAAGCTCGAGGCCAGCGCCGCCGCCACGGCGAGGTCGCCCGCCGGTTCCTGCACGCGCACGCCCCCGACCACGTTCAAGAACACGTCGAGCTGCGCGAACGAGAGTCCCGCGCGCTTGTCGAGCACCGCGAGCAGCAGCGCCAAGCGCCGCGCATCGTAGCCCGTGCTCACGCGCTGCGGCGTGCCGAATCCGGCCTTCGCCGCCAAACCCTGCACCTCGAGCAGCATCGGGCGCGAGCCTTCCATCAAGCAGGTCACGGCCGACCCGCTCGCCGGCGACTCGCTGCGCTCGCCGAGGAACAGTGCACTGGGATTCTCCACCGCCTCGAGCCCCTGCACCGTCATGCGGAACACGCCTATTTCGTCCACGGAGCCGAAGCGGTTCTTCGTGGCGCGGAGCACGCGATGGTCCGCCGACCCCTCGCCCTCGAAGTACAACACCGTATCCACGATGTGCTCGAGCGTCTTGGGGCCGGCGATGCCGCCGCCCTTGGTGACGTGCCCGACGACGAACACCGCCGTGCCCGACTCCTTGGCGAAGCGCATCAAGCGCGCGGCGCACTCCCGCACCTGCCCCACGTTGCCCGGCGCGCCCTCGAGGTCGCCGGTGAAGATCGTCTGGATGGAATCCACGACCATCACCTTGGGCTGCGACTGCGCAGCCGTCGCGAGAATGCTCTCGAGATTCGTCTCGCCGAGCAGGGACACGTCCCGCGCGCTGGTGCCGAGGCGATCGGCCCGGAGCTTCACCTGCAACGGTGATTCCTCGCCGCTCACGTAGAGGCAGCTGTGACCCGCGCCCTCGAGCCGCGCGGCGACCTGCAAGAGGATCGTACTCTTGCCGATGCCGGGCTCGCCGCCGACCAGCACCATTGAGCCCGGCACCACACCGCCGCCCAGCACGAAGTCAAACTCGGCGATGCCCGTGGCGAGCCGATGTTCCTCCGCGCCCACCACATCGCGGAGGCGTGGCGTCTCGAGAACCTGCCCGCCTTCGCCAAAGGAAGTCGCACCCGCGAGACGGCGCTGCGCCCCCGCGCCCTTGCTCGCGCTCACCTTCGGCGCGACGGGCTCCTCGGCGAGCGTGTTCCACTCCCCGCAGGTGTCGCAGCGACCCTGCCACTTGAGCGATTCCGCGCCGCACTCGGTGCATCGGTACACGGACTTGGCCTTCACCGCCACGAGCGGCTCCGGCACAGAGCGAGACGGGCGCGCCGCATCAACCCTCCGGCTGGCGGCTGGTCCAGTTCTCGAAGCGCGTGTGCGACTTGCGGTAATGCAGGCGGATGTGGCCCGTCGGCCCGTTACGCTGCTTGCCGACGATCACTTCCGCGTAGCCGTCGAGCGGGATGTCCGTCGTGCCCGACACCATGCGCGGATTGCCCTGGTCGTCGTAGGGCCGCTCGTTCATCTCGGGGCGGTAGATGAACAGCACCACGTCCGCGTCCTGCTCAATGGCGCCCGAGTCGCGGAGGTCGGAGAGCTGCGGCCGGCGGTTCTCGCCACCGCGCTGTTCCGACGCACGCGAGAGCTGCGAGAGCGCGATCACCGGCACCTCGAGCTCCTTGGCCAGCGCCTTGAGCGAGCGCGAGATCGCCGACACTTCGTGCTGGCGGCTCTCGGAGTTCGGCGGGCCCTGCAGCAGTTGCAGGTAGTCGACGATGATCAGCTTGATGTCCGCCTGGCTCTTGAGCCGGCGGGCACGCGAGCGCACCTCCAGCACCGAGAGGCCCGGGGTGTCGTCAATCCAGATCGGCGCCTGGCCGAGCAGCGCGGCGGCCTTGGCGAGGTTCGAGGCGTCCTGCGCGGTCAGCTGACCGCTACGCAAGCGCTGGGCATCCACGTATCCCTCCGAGGCGAGCATACGCAACAGGAGGGATTGAGTACTCATTTCCAGCGAGAAGATCGCCGTCGGGACGTTGCCTTCGATGGCCGCGTATTGCGCCACGTTCAGCACGAAGGCGGTCTTGCCCATCGAGGGACGTGCAGCGACGATCACCAAGTCCGAGGGCTGGAAGCCCAAGGTCATCTTGTCGAGGTCCATGAAGCCCGACGGCACGCCCGTCAGGCTCCCGCCCGCCGTGCGCAGCACCTCGATCCGCTCCATCGCGCTCCAGAGCAGCGACTTGATGCGGATGAAGCCCTCGCTGCCCCGCTGATCGTTCAGCTCGAGAATCTTGTGCTCGGCCAGGTCCAGCAGCTCGGCGATGTCCGCCGGCGACTCGTGCCCTTCGCGCACCAGCGAGGTGGCCGTCTCGATCAATCGGCGACGCAGCGCCTTGTCGCGGACGATGCGGCAGTGATGCTCCACGTTCGCCGCCGTCGGGATCTCATCGAGCAGGCCGCCGAGGTACTCCTTGCCGCCGGCTGCCGCGAGATCGCCGCGCTGCTCCAGCTCGTTGGAGAGCGTAAGCGGGTCCACCACGCCGCCGGCGTGATGGATGGCCTGCATCGAGCGGAAGAGCCGCCGATGGCCCTCGCGGTAGAACATGTCTTCCGTGACGAGTTCCAACGCGGTGACGATGGCGTCGCCCGAGAGGAGCATCGCCGCGAGCACGGCGCGCTCGGCGTCCTCCGACCAAGGGGGCCGGCGGTCCGCGAACGCATCAGGCGGGCCCTTACGGGCGATCGAAAATTCGACGGGCGAGCTGGACATCTTCCCAGGCAGGGCGCTTCCAGTTGGGGTTCCGCAGCAGGGCCGCGGGATGATACGTGGCGACGAGCGGGATGCCGTGATACCGGTGCACCACGCCCCTCAACTTACCGATTGGCGCGTCGGTGGCCAGCAAGGTCTGCGCTGCGAAGGTCCCGACGCAGAGGATCACCTTCGGCTCGAGCAATTCGAGCTGCCGCAGCAGGAACGGCCGACACGCGTGGATCTCGTCCGCGTTGGGGTTCCGGTTGCCGGGCGGGCGGTGCTTGAGAACGTTGCAGATGAAGACATCCTCGCGCTTGAAGCCGATGGCCTCGAGGATCTTCGTGAGCAGATCGCCACTCTTGCCGACAAACGGCCGCCCCAGCTCATCTTCCGTCTGCCCCGGCGCCTCGCCCACCACCACAAAGCGTGCCTGCGGATTGCCCTCCCCCGGCACGTGATTCAGTGCCGTGGACGACAGCGAGCAGAGTGAGCAGCCGGCAATCGCGCCGGCAACGGCGTCGAGCGTACTGAGATGCTCGAGCCCGCTGGGCGCCGCACCCGCGCCAACCTGCAACGGAGAGCCGGTCGCGCTGGGGGAACGGTCCGCGTCGGATCCCGCCTCCCCGGCAGTCGGCAGCGGCGTCGAGGCGCTGCCCGGCGTTCCAGCTGGCGCCACGGGCTTCGCCTGGGACGCGGCGGACGGAGCATCCGATGCGGGCTTTCCGGTAGGCTTCGGGCTCTGCGGCTTCGGCTCAGCACCGGCATCCACGGCGCGCAGCGCCTCACGCCAGTCACCAGAAGCCGCCGCGGCCTCCGCCGTCCGATGCAACTCCGACTCGCCACGGCGCGGTGCCGGCGTGCCAGACGGCTCGGCACCGGTGCGCGCCGCCGCGCCGGGGCGCCCGCCAGCGCTGGGCCCGCCACCGGCCTTCAGCGCCGCAGTGCCGCCCAGCGCCTTGAGCGCGTCCTCCACCGACAGCCCGTCGAGCACGAACTCGCTCTCGCCGAGTTCGCGTCGCTGTTCGAGGTACTGCCGAAGGCGATCGACGCCGTCGCTCACAGCATGGCCTCGAGGCGATCCAAGATCGCATCGGCCGTCTCGCGCTTGCTCATCAGCGGCAGCTCGGTGGCGCTGCCGTCCTTGCCGAATAGCGTCACGCGATTGGTGTCGTGACCGAAGCCAGCCCCTGCCTCGCGGGCGCTGTTCGCCACGATCAGATCGAGCTGCTTTACCGCAAGCTTCTTCTGCGCGTTTTCGGCCAGATCGTCGGTCTCGAGCGCGAACCCGACGGCAAGCATGCCGGCCTTGCGCTGGGACGCGGTGCTCTTGAGGATGTCCGGCGTCTCTTCGAGGGCGAGCGTCGGCGCGCGGCCGGACTTCTTGATCTTCGCCGAGGCCACCTGCGCGGGACGGAAATCGGCCGGTGCCGCCGCCATGATGAGCAGGTCCGCCGCCGCGATCTCACTGGCCACGGCTTCGGCCATGTCCTGCGTCGTCTCCACGGGCTTGAGGGCGGCGCCAACGGGCGCGGGCGCGCTCAGCGGGCCGTGTACCAGCACCACCTCCGCGCCACGCCGCCACGCGGCCTCCGCCAGCGCGATGCCCTGCTTGCCCGTGGAGTGATTGCTCAAGTAGCGAACCGGATCGAGCGGCTCACGCGTCGGGCCCGCAGTCACGACGACGCGTTTGCCTGCCAGCTTGCCCTTGGGCTCGAGCAATCGGGCGCAGTGCGCGACGATCGTCTCGGGCTCCTGCATGCGGCCTTGGCCCGCGCCTTCATCCGGCGACGCCAGCGGCCCGACGCCGGGCTCGAGGATGTGCTTGCCTTGCGCGGCCAACGTGGCGCAATTGGCGCGGACGGACGGATTCGCCCACATCTTGTCGTTCATGGCCGGTACGAGGAGCACCGGGCATTCGGCGGCCAGCAAGGTGGCCGAGAGCAACTCGTCGGCATGGCCGTGCGCGGCACGGGCAAGGAAGTCGGCCGTCGCAGGCGCGACGACGACGAGATCAGCCTCGCGGGCCAGCCGGATGTGGTCGAGCGCGTGGCCGTCGCCGATGAGGACGCTGTGCACAGGCCGCCCCGTGAGCGCCTCGAACGTGACGCTGCCGATGAACTCGCGGGCCGAACGGGTCAAAACGACATCCACCTGGCCCCCGGCCTGCGTGAGCAGGCGCGCGAGCCAGGCGGACTTGTAGCTGGCAATCCCCCCGGTGACGCCCAGGAGAATGCGACGGCCGTCAAACGGACGCACGGCGCCGAGGCCTCGGGCCGACGCCGGGTCGCTTACGCGCCCTTGGCGCGACGGCGCGGCACCACGCGGTACTCGATCTCCCCTTCGGAGAGGTCCTCGAGCGCGCGGGTGGAGAGCTTCTTCTCGACCTTCGAGCGGTCGCGCGGGAACTCGTTCAGCACGCGCGCATACTTGGCCGCGACCAGCACCGCGAGGTACTTGTTGGTCGCGTGCTCAGTGATGTCCTTGGGCGTAAAGACCTGCATGGGAGCTACCTCGGATTAGGATCGTACCGCGAACCCAGAAATCTAGCCCGTCGGTACGCCCGAATCCACCCCGTCCGGGGCCTAGATCCGTGCCGTGAGGTCCCGCCGGATGCGGTGGACGATGGCGTCCACCGACTGCCCCAGCGCCGGGAGCCGCTCCCGCTTCACGGCTTCCTCGTCAATGATGCGGGATACCTCAGCCACGGCGTGTTCGAGGTTGTCGTTCACGACCACATGTTGGTAGCGCTCGGCCTCCTCGAGTTCGAGGACGGCGTTCTGGAGCCGCAGGGCGAGGGCCTCGCTGCTCTCGGTGTTCCGGCCCGTCAGCCGTGCCACGAGGGCCTCGGCCGATGGCGGCACCACGAAGATCGTCACCGCGTCCATGAACCGTTGCACCACCTGCCGGGCGCCCTGGACGTCGATGTCCAGCATCACGTGCTGGCCGCGCGCCATCACGCGCTCCACTTCGCGCACCAGCGTGCCGTAGCGACGCCCGTGCACCTCCGCCCATTCGGCGAACTCTCCCCGACGGATGGCCTCGTCAAAGGCCTCCGCAGTGAGAAAGTGGTAGTCCACGCCATCCACCTCACCCGCGCGGGGCGCGCGGGTCGTGCAGGACACCGAGTAGCCGACGTCCGCGCGGCGATCGAGCAGCAGGCGCGCGATCGTCGTCTTGCCCGCCCCCGAGGGCGCCGACATCACGATCGGAAACGGCCGCGGCGTCACTCGATGTTCTCCACCTGCTCGCGGATGCGCTCCAGCTCTTCCTTGATCGCGACCACGTCCTGCAACATCGCCGCGTCGTTCGCCTTGCTGCCCGTGGTGTTCGCCTCGCGCAGCATTTCCTGCAGCAGGAAGCCCAAGCGCTTGCCGACGCCATCGGCCGTGCTGGCCGCCAGCGCCTCGCGGAAGGCCGCGATGTGGCTGTGGAAGCGGTCAAGTTCTTCGCCTACATCCAGCCGGTCGGCCAAGATCGCGATTTCCTGCGCCAGCCGCTGCGGGTCCACCGCGATGCCGCCGGCCAGCTTCTCCACGTTCTCCCGCAGTCGATCCCGCTGGGCCACCACGCGCTCCGGCGCACGCGCCGCGATGCGCGCCACCGCCTGCTCCACCAAGGACAATCGCTCCGCGATGAACTGCGACAGTCGGGCTCCCTCGGCCGCGCGCATCGCCTGCAGCGCGTCCACGGCGGCCTCCACGACCTTGAGCACTTCCTCCGTGGTCGCGGATTCGAGGCCGGCGTCGTCGCGCGCGAGCTGGAGCACATCCGGCATGCGCATCACCGTCGCGACATCCACCACGCCACCCAGCCCGTGGCGTTGTTGCAGCGCCTGGAGCGCTGCGGCTGCGGCCGCAAACTTCGCTTCGTCGACGATCGCCGCGACGTCTCCCTCGCGCACGACGCGCGCCGAAACACTGACGTGCCCGCGGGCGATGCGTTGCCGCAACGCCTCGCGGACGTCGGCTTCACACTTCGCGAGCGCCGTCGGGAGCTTCAGGCTCGGGTTGAAGAAGCGATGGTTCACCGAGCGCAGCTCCACGCTGATGCGCGAACTGCCCGCCGGCCCCTCGGCTGCGCCGAACCCCGTCATGCTGCGAATCATAGAACCCGAAGGTTACCGACCCTCGGCGTCGGGGGAAAGCGTGTCAGTTCCAGAACTCCCAGCGCACGCCGTACTGCTGGATGAGGCGCGGCATCAGGTATCCCGGAACCGTCTCGTAGACTTCGCCCGCGAAGTTACGGTTGTGGAAGAAGATGTGCGCCGACCCGAGTCGGATGTCGAGGAGCAGCGACGGGACGCCGGTGCCCTTCGCCCGCACGCTGCCGCCGAGGCCGTCCGGCGCGAGCATGTCCGAGCGGTAGTCGTGGATGAAGCTCGCGCGCATGAGGAAGGTGTCCCGCTGGAGCCAGCGCCGCAGGTTGGTCTCCACGCGGATCACGGAGCGCACCTGGTGCCGCGGCCGGAACCACTGCTCGTCGCCCCAATCCACGGCGAAGAGATCGAACCCAAACGGCCCCCACAAGGGACCACCGGCCGCGGCGAACACTCCCTGAGACTCCGGAATCTCCTGCGCCGTGTACAGCGTGTCGAACACCGGCATCCCGGCGACCTGCGCGGTCGTGCGCTGGAGCGCGCCGACGCTGAGCCAGCGCTCGCGCCACGACAGCCCGAGTTCGGCACGGAGCGTGCTCCGCGTGGGGCCCTGCGCCGCGGTGTTGCTCGGTGCCTGCTGGCCCGCCGACAGCGCGAGGTGCAGCCACCGCAGCGGATCCACGCGCGCGGCGACGTCCACGCGACGCGTCGAGTCCGGGCCATCGAGTTCGGCGAAGCCGCTCAGCGCCAACCGCTCGCGGCGATACGCGGCGCGCAACGAGGGGGCCAGTCGCGCGTCGCCGCCCCGCAAGCGATACCGCGCCGCGCCACTGAGCTGCAGTGCGCCGCGCGTCACACCGCCGGTCAGCACGAACTGCGTCTGCGAGCGCAGGGTGTCGGGGTCCGGCACGGTCGCCGACGCCGCCGCGGAGTCGGCCTCGAGATAGACCTGCGCGGCGGCCAGCACCTGCAGCCAGAGACCATCGGCCTCGGGCTGGCGATACCCCACGCGCAAATAGCCGAAGCGCTCGCTGCCCTCGAAGCGCGGCAGCGCATCGTTGTCCGGCGTGCTGCGCACGAAGCGGCGCGTCGTCGAACGCGCGCGGCCCACCGACGATCCGACGGCGTCCACGCTCCAGTCGCCGCGGGCCCAGCCCACACGCGACATCACGCTGAACGACTCACCGTCGCCGCCGGTGAGCCCGTTGATCACGCTGAACTGCTGCCCGGCCACCTGAAGGCCGCCGCCGTTCTGCAGTCGCTTGCCGTAGAAGCCGCGATACAGCGTGTAGTTCTCGGCGCCGGTCCCCACGTCCACCCGCGTGAGCGGCGCCGTCTCCTCCGTGCGCCAGCTGCGGAGGTATACGCGGAGTTCCGACGCGGCCCGCTCCACCGCGACTTCCTCGAGGCCATACAGCGGGAGACTCGCGAGGTCGAGCTGCCCACCCATGCGCGGGTCCAGGGCATCCAGCTCCACGCCGTCGAAGAACACGCGCACGCGCCCCGGCTCGCCGAACCACGAGGTGACGATCGGCGACATCAAGTAGCTCGAGCGATAGATGCTGGCGCCCGGCACCTCCGCCACCAACTCCGCCACGTTGTGCGCGCCCGTCGTGAAGATGGTCTCGCGCGTCCACACGTACTGCTGGCCGCGCAGCGTCGCGCCGCGCGGCGACTCCGCTGCGGCGAACGGCGTCTTGAGCGAGTCGCGCTTGGGCGTGCTATCGGCGGCCGTGCTGTCGCCGGGCAGCGGCACGCGCCGCCCGATGCTGTCCGCTGGCGGGCGCGAAGAATCGGCCGGCGCCCGCTGCGCGGGGACCGGCCGTTCCTGCGCGCCAATCGCGCTGGCCCAGAGCGTGAGTCCGAGCGCGAGAGCCGCCGCGGGTGCGAGCGCGGATGCGAGCGCGGATGCGCGCGTGAGCGCAGCCCTCAGCGCGCCCGCCCGCGCACGAACTCGACGAAGGTCCGCACGGGAACGCCCGTCGGGCCCTTCGGCATCACCACCAGATCCGTCTCGGAGTACGCCGTGCCGGCGACGTCCAGATGCACCCACTTCATGTCTCCCGCAAAGTGCTGGAGGAACAGGCCGGCGGTGATGGTCCCTGCCCCACGCCCACCGATGTTGCGCAGGTCGGCCACGTCCGACTTGAGCTGTTCCTTGTACTCCTCGAACAGCGGAAGTTGCCAGGCGAGTTCACCGCCCCGGCCACTCGCGGCCAGCACGTCGTTCACCGTCTCTTGGTCGTTGCCCATGACGCCCATCGTCACGTTACCCAAGGCGATGACGACAGCCCCCGTGAGCGTCGCCGCGTCCACCACCGCCTGCGGCTTGAAGCGCTTGGCGTAGTGCAACACGTCGGCGAGCACGAGCCGGCCTTCGGCGTCGGTGTTCTGGATCTCGATCGTCGTCCCGTCACTCGCCGTCACCACATCGCCCGGCCGGATGGCGTCGCCATCGATGACGTTCGTGGTGCTGCCGACGAGTCCGACCACGTTCACCTTCGGCTTGAGCCGCGCGATGGCTTCCATCGCGCCAAGCACACCGGCCGCGCCAGACATATCGAACTTCATCATCTCCATGCCGGCGGGCGGCTTGAGACTCACGCCGCCGGTGTCGAAGCAGAGCCCCTTGCCCACCAAGGCCACCGGCGCATCGCCGGCCTTGCCGCCCTTGTACTCGAGCACCATGAGCTTGGGATCCTGCGTCGTGCCCTGCGCGACCGCGAGGAACGATCCCATGCCCAGCTTCTGCATCTCCTTGCGCCCCAGCACCGTCACACCCAGCCCATGCCGCTTGGCGATGTCGCGCGCGGCGTCTGCCAGGTAGCTCGGCGTGCAGATGTTCCCCGGCAGCATGGCGAGGCGCCGCGCGAGGCGCTGTCCTTCCGCCACCGCCACGCCAGCGGCCAGCGCGGCCTTGGTCGCCGTCGCATTCTCCACGAAGATCTTCGCGGCGCTGAGTGGCCGCTTCGGCTTGCCCGTCTTTGGCGCGGCCATGAGCTCTCGGAACTCCCAGCTGCCCAGCGAGAGCCCGACGACGACGCCTTCCACACGCTCCCCCTGCAACTCCTCGGCCCAGAGCGCCATCGTGCCCACGTTAAGCGCATTGGCCTTGCGGCCCGCGAGCGTGGCCGCGCGCGTGAGCGCCTTGGTGTCGTTGCTACCCGTGCCGACGAGCAGCACGCGCTGCGGCCCGTTGCCGGTATTCACCAGCAGCAGCGACTCATCCTTGCCCCCGGCGAAGTCGCCGCGCGAGAGCGCCAGCGACAGCGCGCCGCTGAGTTGCTTGTCCAACGCCGAGAGGGCGCGGGGCAACTGCGGCTCGCTGGGCAACAGCACGGCGAGCAGCGGCAGCTTGGCGGCCGCCGCATCGCCGGTGGTCAGGCTGAACTGCAGCGACATCAGGCCATCCCCTTGATGATCGCGTCGCCGAAGCCCGAGGTGCTGACTTCCGTGGCGCCCGGCATCTGCCGCGCGAGGTCATACGTGACGGTCTTGGCGGCGATGGCCTTCTCCAAGCCCGTGATGATGAGCTTTGCTGCCTCGTTCCAGCCCATCTGCTCGAGCATCATCACGCCCGAGAGGATGACGCTGCCCGGGTTGATTCTGTCGAGCCCGGCATACTTCGGCGCCGTGCCGTGCGTCGCCTCGAACACGGCCGCTTCGTCGCCGATGTTGCCGCCCGGCGCGATGCCCAAGCCGCCGACTTCCGCGGCGAGCGCGTCGGAGATGTAGTCGCCGTTCAGGTTCGGGCAGGCCACCACCGAGTACTCCTCGGGACGCAGCAGGATCTGCTGGAACATCGAGTCCGCGATGCGGTCCTTGAGCACCACGGCGTCGGCGCGCGCCTTGCCACCGGCCGCCGCGAGATCCGCCTCGGCCACCACGTACTCGCCGAACTTCTCCTTCGCGAGCTCGTAGCCCCAGTCGCGGAAGCCGCCCTCCGTGAACTTCATGATGTTGCCCTTGTGCATCATCGTCACCGACGGACGATGCGTGCGGATGGCGTACTTGATCGCCATTTCGATGAGCCGCTTGGAGCCGAACGCCGACATCGGCTTCACGCCGATCGCGCTCTCCGGGCGGATCTTCTTGCCGAACTCCTTCTCGATGAACTGCCGGAGCTTCTCGGCCTCGGCCGTGCCCGCCTTGAACTCGATGCCGCTGTACACGTCCTCGATGTTCTCGCGGAAGATGACCATGTCCACCTTCTGCGGCTCCTTCACCGGGGCGCCGACGCCCTGGAAGTAGCGCACGGGGCGGACGCAGGCGTAGAGATCGAGTTCCTGCCGCAGCGCCACGTTGAGCGAGCGGATGCCGCCGCCCACCGGCGTCGTCAGCGGCCCCTTGATGGCGATCTTGAACTCGCGAACGGCTTCCAGCGACTCGGCCGGCATCCACTCCCCGGTGGCGTTGAACGCCTTCTCGCCGGCGAGAATCTCCATCCAGTGAATCTTGCGCTTGCCGCCGTAGGCCCGCTCGACGGCGGCGTCGAAGACGCGCACGGAGGCGCGCCAGATATCGGGGCCGGTGCCGTCGCCCTCGATGAACGGAATGATAGGCTGGTCCGGCACGCGGAAGTCGCCGCCGGATGCTTCGATGCGTTCGCCCTTCGCGGGAACAGTCGCGTACTTGTAGGTCGCCATAGGGGGATGTGGGACGGCTGAGTGTGAAGGGCGAAAGCTACGAAGTGGCCGCTGCGCCGAGCAAGCCGAGACTAGGCGTGGCGCACGCGGTCCGGCACCGGGCGACCGTCGAAGAACGCCACGAGGTTCTCGACGGCGCGGAATCCCATCGCCTCGCGGGTCTCGCGCGTGGCAGAGCCCAGGTGAGGCAGCAGCACGACATTCTCGCGTGCCAGCAGTCCCGCATGCACCTGCGGCTCGCGCTCGTAGACGTCGAGCCCAGCGCCCGCGAGGCGGCCCGCCTCGAGCGCCGCCACCAACGCCGCCTCGTCCACGACGTCCCCGCGCGCGGTGTTCACCAGCACCGCCTGCGGCCGCATGGCCGCCAACTGCGCTGCGCCGATCAAGTGCCGCGTGGCGGGCGTCGCCGGGCAATGCACGCTCAGCACATCGACGGCGGGCAAGAGGGCCTCCCGCGACGGCACGCGCTCCACGCCAGGCTCAGGGCCGCGCGGCGCTGAGCGCGACCACGCGAGCACGCGCATGCCGAAACCGGCGTGCGCGCGCTGCGCCACGGCGAGTCCGATGCGCCCCAAGCCGACGATCCCCAGCGTCTTGCCGCTGAGGCGGGTGCCGAGCATGTGAGTCGGTCGCCAGCCCGTCCAGGCCCCGGCGCGCAGTTGCCGCTCGCCCTCGCCGCTGCGCCGCAGCACCGCGAGCATCAGGAGTAACGCGAGATCGGCGGTATCGTCCGTGAGCACATCGGGCGTATTGGTCACCACAACGCCCGACGCGTCCGCAGCGGCCAAATCGATGTGGTTCACACCGACGCCGAAGTTGGCCAGCACGCGCGTGCGGCGCTCAGGTTGCTCGACGATCGCCGCGGTCACGCGATCGGTGACCGTGCAGAGCACGGCATCGGCCTCGCGAAACGCCGACGCCAGCGCTGCGCCGTCGAGCGGAGTGTCGTCCACGCGCTGCCGAACGTCGAAGCGCTCGTGCAGGGCCCGCTCGACCGACTCCGGCAGCCGACGGGTGACCCAGACGACGGGCCGTGCGCTCACTTCGACTCGCGGTACCAGCGCTGCGCGGCCGCCACGCCGGCGCCCAGCGGCACCGCAATCCCTGCGTCATGCAGGGCCAGCTCCGTGAGCCCGAGCGCACCGAGCAGCATGCCCTCGTTGAGGTCACCGAGGTGCCCAATGCGGAACACCTTGCCGTTCAGGCGGCCCAGTCCAGAGCCAAGCGCCATGTCCCACCGGCGGTACGCGTGATCGATCACCTGCCGCGCATCCTTGCCATCGGGCACCACGATCGCCGTCACCGTGTTCGAGCGGCGCTCGGGGTCCCGCGCGCAGATCCGCAGCTCCCAGGCGGCAACCGCGCGGCGTACGCCTTCACCCAAGCGCGCGTGCCGCGCGTGGATGTTGGCGAAGCCCTCCTCCTGCATCATGTCCAGCGCTTCGCGCAGGCCAAACAGGTGCGCGAGCGGCGGCGTGTAGGGGAAATAGCCTTGGTCGTTATGCAGCACCTGCGGACGCAGGTCGAAGTAGTGCCGCTTGAAGCCCGCCGTCTCCAAGCGCTCGAGTGCGCGCGGCGACAACGACACCATGCCCAGCCCCGCCGGCATCATGAAGCCCTTCTGCGAGCCGGTAATGGCCACATCGACGCCCCACGCGTCCTGCTGGAACTCCAACGAGCCGATCGAGCTGACGCCGTCCACGAACAGCAGCGCGGGATGCTTCGCGGCGTCCATGGCCTCGCGCAACCCGGCGATGTCGGTCGTCACGCCCGTCGCCGTCTCGTTGTGCACCACGAGCAGCGCCTTGATGTCGTGGGCGCGGTCTGCCGCCAGGCGATCGCCGATGACCTGCGGGTCGAAGGACTCGCCCCACTCGAGATCCATCACTTCGACCTTGAGCCCGAGCTTCTCCGCCGTGTCGATGAACAGGTGCGAGAACTGGCCCAGCCGCACCGCAAGCACGTGGTCACCGGGGGACAGCGTGTTCGTGATGGCCACCTCCCACATCCCGGTTCCCGTCGCCGCGAAGAGGAACGGACGCGCCTGCGTGCTGCCGAACACCGGCCGGATATCCCGCAGCAATCCTTCGGTCAGCGCGGGGAAGCCGCTGGAGCGATGGTCCTCCTGCGCCCGATGCATCGCGCGCAACACGCGGTCCGGCACGTTGGACGGACCGGGAACGAAGAGATGATGACGGCCTGGCATCGCTGCGAGTGGTCGGAGATGTGAAAGCCAACTCCGAACAATGTACCTTGCACGGGTGAGCAATCCCACCGCTGCGACTCCCGCCACCACCCAGCTCCTGCGCGCCCTCACGCTGCGCTGCCCCGCCTGCGGCGGCCGCGGATTGTTCCGACGCTGGCTGCTCCTGCAGCGGCGGTGCCCGCACTGTGGGCTGGCCACCGATCGCGGCAACCCGGATCACTTCGTCGGCGCGTATCTCGTGAACCTGATTGCCGCCGAACTGCTCTTTGCCGGGGCCTTCGGGCTGTGGATGGTCAGCGTGTGGCCGGACGTGCCGTGGGGGCGCATCGAGCTCGTGCTCGTGGCGGCGATGCTGCTCGCTCCGCTGCTACTCTATCCGTTTACGCGCACGCTGTGGCTGGCGGCGGATCTCATCCTCGACCCGAACCGCCAGTAACGCACAAGGCGGAAGGCGCCGTAGGCGACCTTCCGTCTTCTGCCGCCCACCGTTCGGTGCAGCATGCCCGGAGTGGGAATCGAACCCACAAGACCTTGCGATCGGGGGATTTTGAGTCCCCTGCGTCTGCCAGTTCCGCCATCCGGGCGCGAGGCGAAACATAATCGGGCTCCATGCAGAACGGGACGCCCGACCATCGAGCGTCCCGTCCTCCGCCCCTCGTGTGCCGCTTAGCGGAAGGCCGGCGGGCGCCGTGCCCCGCCAGGCCGAACCCCGCCACCGGCTCCGGGCCGCAGCATCGGACGCTCCGCCGGGCCATCCTCACGCATCTCCTGCATGCGCCGCCGCATCTGTTCCTCGAGGCCGTAGAGCTTCGCACGCTGCAACGGCGTGAGGAAGGTCGCGAGCTCGCGCTGCTCGGCCTCGAGCAAGTCGAGACGCTGCCGCTGCAGCTGCAGCGTCTGGTCGAGCAGCGGCCCGATCTTCGCGTTCTGCGTCGAGTCCCCGAGTTCGATGGCGGCCCGCAGCTCGATGCGCACGCGCCGCTCACGCTCGAAGAGCTCGCGCCGCTGGCCCTCGAAGCGCCGGTTGGTCGCCTGCAGGCGACGGACCTGGTCGTCGTTGAGCCCCAACTGGGTCCGCATTACCTGCGCCATGCGCGCCTGCACCCGCGCCTGCAGCGAGTCGCGCCGCGCCGAGGTGTCGCCACGCACGCCCTGGGCCTGAATCGCCGATGCCAGCGTGCACGAGGCCAGCACCACCCACACCACACGAAGCATCCGCATCACAAGCCCTCCGGCGTTCCGGCCACGGGACGCTGCAGGCTCACCGGATCCGCGGCGACCGTCGCCTCGAGCCGATCCAGTTCCTGCAGCAGCGTCTCCAACTGTTGCTCGCCCAACCCGTCAAGCTCGCTGCCGCCCACCAACGCGACGGGGGGTGTGCCCGCCTCGCCCATGGCGACTTCGCCTGCCGTGTCGGGGGCCACGTCCACACCCGTGCCGCCGTCGAAGACACGCCCCCTGAGCGCCGCGAACGACAGAGTCGCCACCAGCACCAGCGAGGCGGCTGCCGCCATGGCGTACCGCGGCATGGCGTTGCGGCGCATGCCCCCGCGCTCCACGCGAAGCTGCGGACGCCCCGCCGCCGGCGGCGATGGTAGCTTGGCGACGATCGCCGCGAGGTTCACCTGCGGCGTCGCCGCGCTGAACAGGCGACCCGCGCGCGTGAGTAGCTCGAGCTCCGCCGCGCAGGCCGCACAGGTCGCGACGTGCGCGCGGAGCGCCGCCGCGTCGGCCGCGGCCAGCGTGCCCTGCACAAGCAGCGGCAGCTGGTCCCGCATCGTCTCATTCTCGCAGTTATGCATCGAGCACCCGGTCCTTGATTGCCTTGAGGGCGTTGTGATAATGCACGCGGCAGGCGCCCTCCGTACTGCCCACCACTTTCGCGATCTCCGCATACGCCATCCCATCATTAACCCGCAACGCGAACACCTCGCGCTGCAGGGCCGTCAGTTCTCCGAGCGCGTCCCGCAATCGCTCGGCCATCTCATCGCCCACCATCACATCCAGCGCATCGTACTCCGTGGCGAGGTCCCGCTCATCCACCTCGGCCACATCGCGTCGTCGTCGCTCGGCGCGCCGGCGATCGAGCAACAGCCGCTTGCAGATCGTGAAGAGCCACGTGCGCAGCTGGCTATCGGCGCGGAACGAATCCAACGACTGGAACGCCCGCACGAACGTGTCCTGCACCAGCTCGTCCACCTCGTCCCGGACGCCCAGGCTCGCGGCGAAACGCGCCACGGCCTGCGCGTGCCGCTCCACGAGCTGTGCGGCGGCCCGCTGATCGCCCGCCTGCCAGCGGGCGATCAACTCCGTGTCCGTCGCGGGCACTGCGGAAGCGGTCACTGGCATCCTCGGAAGGTCAGACGGCGGGCCGGCCCAGACGTTAAACTATCGCCGTGCCCCGCCCCGAGATCATCGCCCACCGCGGCGCCTCCCGTGAGCGCCCCGAGAACACCCTCGCGGCCTTCAGCCGCGCGGCCGACCTCGGCGCCGACGGCTGCGAGTTCGACGTCCACCTGCATGCCGATGGCCTGCTGCGCGTGCACCACGACCCGCTCGCTCCCGGACAGTCGGTCGGTGCAGACGTCCCAACCCTCGACGACGTGCTCGCCCTGCACCGAGACCGTGGGCTCACGCCGTACGCCGAGCTCAAGGGACCGAACACCGCGCCCGGTACGCTGGCCGCACTGGCCGCCCATGGAGGCACGGGTGCCGTGCACGCATTCGATCATCGTCAGATCGCCGCCGCCCGGCGCCTCGCGCCCGAGATTCCCCGCGGCGTGCTGGAAGTCTCCTACCCAGTCGATCACCTGCACGCACTGCAGGCCGTGGGCGGCCGCGATCTCTGGCGGCAGTGGCCGTTCATTGACGACGCGCTCGTGCAGGCCGCGCACGCCGCCGGCTGCCGCATCGTCGCGTGGACCGTCAACGACGCGGCCCAACTCGAGCGCCTCGCCGCGCTCGGCGTGGACGCCGTCTGCACCGACGACGTCGCGCTAGCCCGCCGCATCCTCGGCGCGTAGCTTCTGCCTCCCCACCGACCCGCGCGGCACTCGGCTGCGCTGCCTCCCCTCCCATTCTGAGGTACGTGTCGTGAAGCAGTCTTTGCAGCTCGCGCTCGCCATGGCGCTGGCTGGGTGTGCGACGGCGCCCGCCGCGCAGAACCCCAGCCCCGCACCTGGAGCCGCCGCGCCAAACAGTGGATCGTCCGCCAGCACCACGAGCGCCGCCTCAGGCGCCGCACGCGTGCCCGGCGCGTACTCGCGGCCCAACGCCGATCCGTTCCCGAGCACGTACCGCCCGTTCCCGTCTCGGCCGACGGTCATCCGCAACGTGCACATCTTCACGGCTGCCGGGCCACTCATCCGCAACGGCGCCATCCTGCTGCAGGACGGCAAGGTCGCCGCCGTCGGGCAAAACGTCACGGCACCGGCTGATGCCGTCGTGATCGACGGCGAGGGCCGCTACGTCACGCCGGGTTTGATCGACACGCACTCGCATCTCGGCGTGTATCCCGCGCCGGGCACGGCGGCGCACGACGACGGCAACGAGGCGACGAGCCCCGTGACGGCGCATGTATGGGCCGAGCATTCCGTGTGGCCGCAGGATCCGCAGTTCCCGCGCGTGCTCGCCGGTGGCACGACGACGGTGCAGATCCTCCCCGGCTCCGCCAACCTGATCGGCGGTCGCAGCGTCACGCTCAAGGTGGTACCGGGACGCAGCGTGCAGGACATGAAGTTCCCCGGCGCGCCATACGGCCTCAAGATGGCCTGCGGTGAGAATCCCAAGCGGGTGTACGCCGGCCGTGGGCCCGCGACGCGCATGGCGAACGTCGCGGGATATCGCAGCGCCTGGATCCAGGCCGATGCCTACCGCCGGCGCTGGGACGCGTGGCTCGCGAAGCCCGAGGGCGATCCGCCGAGTCGGGACTTGGGGAACGAAACGCTCGCCGAGGTGCTGCGCGGCAACATTCTCGTGCATAACCACTGCTATCAGGCCGACGAGATGCTCGTGATGATGGACATCGCACGCGAGTTCGGCTACCGCATTCGCTCGTTCCATCACGGCGTGGAGACCTACAAGATTGCGGACCGCCTCGCGGCGGATTCGATCTCGGCGAGCATCTGGTCCGATTGGGGCGGCTTCAAAATGGAAGCGCTCGACGGCATCAAGGAAAACGTCGGCCTGACCCACCGCGGCGGTGCGCGGACCATCGTGCACTCGGACGATCCATCGTACGCACAGCGACTCAACCAGGAAGCCGCCAAGTCCTTGGCCGCCGCGCGTCGTGCGGGGCTGACCATCAGCGACGAAGAAGCCATCCAGTGGATCACCATTAATCCGGCCTGGGCGCTTGGCGTGCACACGCAGACGGGATCGCTGGAAGTCGGCAAGAACGCCGACGTGGTGCTGTGGAGCGGCAATCCGTTCTCCGTGTACACACGCGCGGAGAAGGTGTGGGTGGATGGCGCCCTGATGTACGACCGCAGCAACCGCGCGTCGCAGTGGCGCACGGACTTCGAACTCGGCTACATCCGCACGCCGGGAGGGGCCCGCTAATGCGACAGATCCTTCGCCTCTCCACCGCCGTACTCGTCACGCTTGCCCTCGGCCGTCTCGACGCGCAGACGGTGGCGATCGTCGGCGGCACCGTGTATCCCGTGAGCGGTCCGAAGATCGAATCGGGCACCGTGCTCATTCGTGATGGGCGCATCGCGGCCGTCGGTCCGGCGGGCAGCGTTACCGTGCCATCCGGTGCGCGCGTGATTGATGCGCGCGGCCAGTGGGTCACGCCGGGCTTCATTAACGCGGCCACCACGCTCGGCCTGTCCGAAGCGGGCTCACCGCAGTTCTCCGGTGGCTACAACGATGCCAGCGCCCGTGGCAGCAACGGCATCACCGCAGGTTTCGATGCCTGGCGCGGCATCAACCCAGCCAGCACGCTGTTCGGCCCCGCCAGGAGCGAGGGCGTGACCACCGTCGTCGTTGCACCGAACGGCGGCATGGTCGCGGGCCGTATCGGCGTGATCGACCTCGTGCAGGCTTCGACTGCTGGCGAGATGCTACGCCGCGGCAACGTCGCGATGCTCGGCAACTTCGGCAGTCCGGGCAGCGGCAACGCGGCCTCGCGCGCCGAGTTCTGGGCCGATTGGCGGGCCTTGCTCGACGACGCCAAGGCCTACGCCCAGCGCCGCGCGCAGTACGAGAGCGGTGCGACGCGCGAGTTCGCCGCGCCGCGGGCGGACCTCGAAGCCCTCGTGCCGGTCGCGACGGGGCAGCTACCGCTCGCGCTCGCCGTGGACCGCGCCTCGGACATCCTGGAGGCCTTGTCCTTCGCCAAGGAGAACGGGCTCAAGCTCTGGCTGCTCGGGGCCGCCGAGGGCTGGGTGGTCGCGAAGGAGATCGCCGCGGCCAACGTGCCGGTGATGGTGGGCGCAATGAACAACATCCCCGTGAGCTTCGACGCGTTGTCGTCGGCGCAGGAGAACGCCGCACTGCTTCGTGCCGCGGGAGTCACCGTGGTGCTCATCGGCAATGGCCCGGGCGACAACGAATCGTTCAATGTGCGGAATATCCGGCAGGAGGCGGGCAACGCCGTCGCCTACGGCATGAGCTGGGACGACGCGCTCCGCGCGATCACCCTCGCACCGGCGCAGGTGCTCGGCGTCGCCGACCGCATCGGGACGCTCGAAGCCGGCAAGGACGCCAACGTGGCGATCTGGAGCGGCGATCCGTTTGAGTTCTCCTCCACGACCGCCGCGGTGTTCATCCGCGGACGCGAGTTCACGGAGCCGTCTCGGCAGCAGCAGTTGCTGGAGCGGTACCGGACCTTGCCGGCGGCGCCGTATCGGCCGTAGCCGGCAACAGACGGAAGACGGAAGGCGCCAGCTCACGGGCTCCTTCCGTCTTCCGTCTTCCGTCTCGTCGCGTTCGCGGAAACTCGCGACGACCCCGCCCCGTACGCCCCCGCAGGAGGAGTCACCACATGAGTCTCTGGGACAAACTGCAGGCGGAGATCGACAAGGCCGGGACCGCGGCAAAGGGCGCGCTGGATGAAGGCAAGCTCCGCATCGAGCTCTTTCGCGTGCGTCAGCAAGCCGACAAGGCGGCCCAGGCGCTGGGCTACGCGGTGCATCGGGCCAAGCGCGACAACGTGGAGCTGGCGGCCGAGACCTTCGCGCACCTGAACAGCACGTTGGAAAAGCTCGAGACGGAGGCCAAGCAGCTTGAGGAGGACTTGGCGAAAGTGCTCCAGCGCGACGGCGCCAAGACGGGTGACGCGCCGGCGCCGTAGCCGCTCGGCTCCTGACACGTGCCGCGGGCAATGCAAAAAGGGCCCCGACGCTTGGCGTCGGGGCCCTTTGGCTTCGCAGCGAGCGACTTACGCCGCCGGGTACACCGAGACCTTGAAGCGGGTCTTCGACTTGTGCTCGAACTTCACCACGCCATCGATGAGGGCGTAGATGGTGTAGTCCGTGCCGAGACCGACGTTGTTGCCCGGGTGCCACTTCGTGCCGCACTGGCGGACGATGATGTTGCCGGCGACGACCTTCTCGCCCCCGAACTTCTTCACGCCGCGGTACTGCGGATTGGAGTCGCGGCCGTTGCGGGAGGAGCCTACGCCCTTCTTATGTGCCATGGTATCCTCTCTCCCCGGGTCAGCCGAGGGTGATGTCGCGGATGCGAACTTCGGTGAAGCCCTGACGATGGCCCTGCTTGCGCGCGTAGTTCTTGCGGCGCTTGAACTTGAACACGATGATCTTGTCGCCGAGACCGTGCTTGACGATCTCCGCGGTGACCGTGGCGCCCTTGAGCGTCGGCACGCCGACCTTGACGGCGGTGCCGTCGGAGCCGAGGAGGACCTCGTTGAACTCGACGGTCGCGCCCGCCTCACCCGGGAGGGTGGGAAGACGCAGCGTGCTGCCCTTTTCGGCGCGGAACTGCTTACCGCCGGAGCGGAAGATGGCGTACGACATAGGGAACTCTGCTAAATAGGTTTGGAGCGAGCCTAGAATCTTATCCGCTTGGGGGACACTGGTCAAGTGGTTGCAGTGGGAGAAGTTAGACGGGGACAGGGGCGGAGATGGGGAGAGGCGACTGGGGGATACGCGGGGGCACACGCAAGTGGAAGTCTCCGCGTGGGCCGACACCCGCCCTCGTCACCCGTCTACCCCCCATCTCCCTCCTTCCCGTCTATCCATACCCGCCCCCGCCCCGTTCTCCCCTCTCCCAGCGCCCCGCCGCTACGCGACCGCGTACTGGGAAGTGATATCCCTCCCCGCCCCCTTCACCACCAGCTTGAACTCGTCGGGCTTGAGCAACGGATCGTCGCGCATCTCCACGCTGAAGCCGACCTGCTTGGCCAGCCGCGCGATCAGCTCCTTCTCCTGCTCCAGCACGTAGATCGCCGTGTCCGGATAGAGCTTCACGACGATCGCCTCGCGCCGGCCTTCGGAGGCGAGGCGGCGAACCGCTCGCTCCATCCGGCGCACGATCGTCTCGGCCGTGAACACGCGGCCTGTGCCGTTGCAAACCGGGCAGGCCTCGGTCATCGCGTGGAAATGGCTCTGCCGCACGCGCTGGCGGGTCATCTCGATCAAGCCGAGATCGCTGACCGCATAGGCCTTGGTCCGCGCGCGATCGCGGCCGAGGTGCGTGCGGAGCTCCTGCAGCACGCGATCCCGGTTGGACTTCGACTCCATGTCAATGAAGTCGCAGACGATGATCCCGCCCACGTCGCGGAGCCGCAGCTGCCGGGCGATTTCCCGGGCCGCCTCCATGTTCGTCTTCGTGACCGTCTTCTCTGGGTCCTTCTTGCCGGTGAAGCGGCCCGAGTTGACGTCAATCGAGACCAGGGCCTCGGTGGGCTCGATGATCAGGTAGCCACCGCTGGGCAAGTCGCAGCGCCGCTTGAAGAGGTCGCGGATCTCGGTCTCGATCCCTTCCTTATCAAACAGCGGAACCTTGTCCTCGTAGAGCTGCACGCGGTCAATCAGCTCCGGCGCGATGCCCTGCAGGTACTCGACGATCTCGTTGAAAACCTGCTTCGAATCCACCGTGAGGCGGTCCACCTTCGTGGAGAACAGGTCGCGGATGATGCCGCGCGTGAGCGACGTTTCGCGATGCAGCAGCTTGGGCGGCGCGCCCACGTGCTTCTGCTTCTTGACGATGCGCGTCCACTGGCCGATCAGCGTGTCGAGCTCGCGCTGGAAGGTCTCTTGCGTCACGCCTTCGGACACCGTGCGCACGATGACGCCGCCGGCATCCTTCGGGAGCACTCCCTCCACCAGCTCGCGCAGCTTCTGGCGCTGCGCGCGCTCGCCGATCTTGCGGCTGACGCCCACACGGCGCGCGGCAAAGGGCATGTAGACCAAGAAGCGCCCCGCCAACGACACCTGCGCGGTGACGCGCGGGCCCTTGGTGGAAATCGGCTCCTTGCTGACCTGGACGATGACCGCTTGGCCGCGCTTCAGGACGTCCTGGATCTGCGGCGGCTCCTTGCGACGGCGGCGCCCGCGCCCGCGACGCCCGCCCTTGGCCTTGTCGCCGTCCTTGGCGTCCCCGCCCTCCGCTGCCGCGGATGCATCGGCCGCGGCATCCTCGGCGGCGTCTGCCTCAGCCGAGTCCGGCTCGTCGTCGTCGCCATCCTCGTCGTCGTCATCGTCGCCGTCTTCGTCGTAGGCGAGATCCGAGTTGTGGAGGAAGGCGCTCTTCTCGGTGCCGATGCTGACGAACGCGGCCTGCAGCCCGGGCTGCACCGCTTCGACCTTTCCGAGGTAGATATCACCAACCATCCGCTTGTTCTCCGGACGGTCGACCTGCAGTTCAACGAGCTGTTCGTCCTCGAGGATGGCGACGCGGACTTCCCGCTGCGTCGCCGAAATCAAAATCTCGCGCTTCATACCGGCCTAGGAGTGGGGACTGCCCCGTTCCGCACGGGATCGACCACGGCGCGCCCGCCCGGCCCGCCACCGAGGCCTGCCCACGAAGGGCGGCCGGCGCGGTCAGGAAATGTCGGGGCGACGTGCGATCCAGGAGCATCAGGTGCGGACGCGAGGGGGTGGGCCGATTGGCCCGGATACACGGAAGGGGCCGGAAGGCCCCTGTAAGTGACTGTAAGTGTGGGGTTTGGCGCGCGGGAACGCAACTCCCGCACGCCCGCTCGGGGCCACCCTGGGGCGGCGACCCGCTAGTCGCGCCCCAAGCCAGCAATGAGGTGCCGCGCGATCACCATGCGCTGGACTTCCGACGTCCCCTCGCCGATCTCGCCGATCTTGGCATCCCGCATGAAGCGCTCCACGGGATAATCCTTGGTGTAGCCGTAGCCCCCGTGCAGCTGGATGGCCTTGATGGTGTTGCGCATCGCCAGCTCCGAGCAGAACAGCTTGGCCATGGCGGCTTCCTTGGAATACGGATGCCCGTTCTGGCTCAGCCAGGCCGCGTGGTACACGAGGTGCCGAGCGGCCTCGAGCTCGGTGGCCATGTCCGAAAGCTGGAAGTGCACGCCCTGGAACTCGGCGATGCGCTTGCCGAACTGCCGACGCTCACCCGTGTACTTGAGGGCCTCGTCGAATGCGCCCTGCGCCACGCCCAGCGAAAGCGCGGCGATGCCGATGCGCCCCGCGTCGAGGGTCTTCATGAAGTTGATGAAGCCGCGCCCTTCCTCGCCGAGCAGGTTCTCGGCAGGCACCTCGACGTCCTCGAAGATCAGCTCGCGCGTGTCGGAGGCGCGCCAGCCGAGCTTGTCCTCCTTCTTGCCGGCGCGGAAGCCGGGCATCGGCGTCAGCTCGGGATCGTGCCCCATGCCCACGCGCTGCGCGCCGGCGAGGTCACAGGTCTCCTTGGTGAGAATGAAGCTCGAAATGCCCTTGGTGCCCTTGGCCGGATCCGTCACCGCCGTGACGACGAAGATTTCGCCGACACCGCCGTGCGTGATAAAGCGCTTGGTCCCGTTCAGGATGTAGCGGTCGCCCTTCTTCACCGCGCGGGTCTGGGTGCCGCCCGCGTCCGAGCCTGCGTTCGGCTCGGTGAGGCCAAACCCACCGAGCACGCGGCCGCTGGCCAAGCGCGGCACGAAGCGCGCGATCTGCTCGGAGTTGCCGAAGTTCACGATCGGCGAGGTGCCCAGCGTGGTGTGGGCGGAGATGGTAATCGAGTGCGAGGCACAGACGCGCGCCAGCTCCTCGATCGCGATCATGAACGAGATGGTATCGAGCCCGGCGCCGCCCTGCTCTTCTGCCCACGGAATCCCGAGCAGGCCGAGGTCCGCCATCTTCTTCACGTTCTCCCAGGGAAACTCCTGGGTCTCGTCGAAGTGGCGCGCGACGGGGGCGACTTCCTCAAGGGCGAAGGCGCGGACCATCTCACGCGTGGCGAGATGGTGGTCTTGGAAGTAGAGCGAGTCGTGCATTGAGGGGGAAAGAGACTTGAGACGTGAGACTTGAGACGTGAGACTTGAGACGTGAGAGCGCGACGGAGGTGAGCGGCCGACCTCGCGCCGATCGACCGAGTTGCCTACATCATCGCTTGAAGGCGCGGCCGAGGACTACACCGTCCAGCTTCTCGGTGGGGCTCACGCCGAGCAGATGTGCGAGCGTGGGGCCCATGTCCACCACCCGCGCGTCACCAGTGTCTCGGGCGGCGGTGAACGCCTGGCCCCAAAAGATGACCGGCACCTTGGCGTCATAGTCGTGTGGCGAGCCGTGGGTAGAGATCGAGCTGCCGTAGAGCCAGTACGGCTCCATCGTGATCACGGCGATCGCCTCACCACCGGGCCGGAACATGTGGAACCAGCGTCGCGCGATGACGTCGCGGGTGGTGTCGGCGCGGACGAGGTCGTCCACGACGTCCACGCGGAGAATGCCGGGGATGCGGCGCGCCTGCCGAGCGAACTCGCGCGCGACCTCGCGGACCTCGCGCTCCTTGCCCTGCACCTTGCTGCGGTCCACCTCCAACACGCCCCAGTCGAGGTTGAAGGCCGTCGCATCGAGGCCGAGGCGCTGGACCACCGGCGCCACGGCGGCGAAGACCGGCTCGAGGTCCTGCGAGCGGAGCCGCGAGGCCCGCGAGTTGTCGCCCCAGGTGGAGCGCACTTCGGGGATCGGCGCGACGCCGTGATCGGACGTGAGCGCGATGACGACGTTTTCACGGCCGCGTAGCGTGAACAGGGAGTCGAAGAACGCCCCGAGCCCGCGATCTACGCGAAGAATCTGGTCGTGCAGCTCGCGGGAATCAGGGCCCCAGCGGTGCCCGACCGCATCAGTCGTGGACAACGACACCGCCAACAAGTCCGTGTGCCCCGCGCGCGCGCCGAGTTCGAGCGCCCGCACGCCGGCCCACGCGAACTCCAGCGTCATGTCGTCCATCCACGGATACCCGATGATCGCGTTGCGCGCCAATTCGGGGTCCGTCGGCAGCGGATGCGGGAAGGCCGGTTCCTGCCCCGCGCTCTCCGCCTGCACGGAGTCCGGCTCGGGGTAGTTGGAGAGGGGCAGCAGCGGCTCCCAGGCGCGGCCGGCGTAGCGCGTGCCCGCCAGATCGCGGGCGTTGAAGGCGCGCACCCAGCTGGGCAGCGTATCAGCGTAGTACGTGCTGGTGGTGAACTTGCCGGAGCGCTGGGCGTACCAGAACACCGGATACTTGCCCGCGCCAATCAAAAGAATGGCCCCACGATCCTTGCGCGACACGGACAGCACGCGGGCTTCTGGATGCGCCGCCAGGAGCCAATCCGTCAGCGTGCTCCCCTTGAAGCGAAACGGCGAAGCCCCCACGCCATCGCTCTCGATCAGCGGCGCGGCGGGCGTGTTGACGCCGGCCGAGTTGCTGGCGATGCCCGTGGAGTACGGGAAGCGGCCGCTCATCGTGGATGCGTGCCCGGGCGCGGTCTCCGTGATCGCGTGGTCGTGCACCGCGTTCACGAAGAAGTGCCCCTGGTCGGCGAGGAGCCGCAGGCCCCCGGTGAGCTGGTCGTGCCAGCGGGTGATGTAGTCCGGCCGCAGCTGATCGATGGTGACGAAGACCACGAGCGTCGGCCGCGGGCCCTGCGGAGCCGGGGCCTGCTCCGGTGCGACCGACGGCTGTCCGCGCTGCCCACGCTGAGCACAGGCTGGCGAAGCGGCGAGCGACAGGGCGAGGACAGCGGCGACGAGCGAAAGACGGCGCATGCAGGGACTCGTGAGGTGGAGGGATATTCAAAAGTACCCCTCGGGCCAGCGAGCGTGCAGTTGCCTTTGGCACGATCCGGTCGCAGTTTCGTCGCCGCACACCCTCTCCCACCCGGATGCCTGATCTCACGAACAGTTTTGCGTGGCGCAACCTCTATGCGCGCACGCTCTTGTGGTACGCCGGATGCGCCGCCGCCTCATGGGCACTCGGCGCCTACGCCCCGAGCTCATGGGGCGTGCTCGGAACCGAATCGTTGGGCGATCTCGTCGGCGGTACGCCAGACGTGACCGGCAGCGCGCCGGCTAGCACTCCCACCGCGCTCGCGGCGTCGATTGCGATGATCACCGCGTTCGCCGCGGCACTGCCGGTGGCGTGGATCTACACACTCACGCGTCGCAAAAAGGGCTTCCAGCAGTCGGTGGTGCAGACGTATCTCATCCTGCCCGTCGTCGCTGCTGGCATTGTGGTGCTGGTCAAGCACTCGCTCGCGCTCGCGTTTTCGCTGGGCGGCATCGTCGCGGCCGTGCGCTTCCGGACATCGCTGGACGACTCCAAGGACGCCGCCGGCATCTTCGTGGTGATCGGCATCGGCATGGCAGCGGCGGTTGCGCCGTCGGTAGCCTGGGTGATCTCGGTCGGCTTCAACCTGCTGATGCTTATCCTGTGGTGGTCGGACTTCGGTCGCCCGATGGCGCTCGAGGGCAAGGTCGCCGAGAAGAAGCTCGAGCGCGCCCTGAGCATCGCCAACCGCACCGGCACGTTCATCGCGAAGATGGACGAGGAGGTGCTCAAGTCGCTCTCGCCCGAGCAGCTCGAGGCGTTGGCCGACCGCGCCTGGCGCCGCCGCAAGCGCAACGACCCCGATCTCGCCGAGGAGGACTCGGTGCCGGATCGTGCCCCGCGCTACGAGAAGATGCTCCGGCTGCGGACCGTGGACGTGGAGCAAGCCCGCGCGCGCTGCGAGCCCCTCTTCCCCTCCCTGTTCTCCCAATGGAAGTTCCTAGGCAGCGTCCGCGACGGCGACATCCGCGTCCTTGAGTACGGCGTGACGCTGGCCCCGACCGTCACCGCCGGCGTCGTCTCCGACGACCTCGGCCGCCTCCCCGATTCGCCGCTTCGCGGCGTGGAAATCCGATGATGCGTTTGCTTACGCTCTTCGCGCTGGTTCTCGCGCTCCACCCCCTCGGCGCGCAGCAGCTGTTCCGGGGAGAGGCACCCGTACAGGTGACGCTCACGACGAACCTGCGCGACCTCACGCGGGAGCGCGACTCACTGGAGCTCGAGTGGTTCGGCGCGGAGTTGAAGTGGGTGGACAGCGCAGGCAGCGAGCGGACGATGCCCGTCGAGCTTCGCGCGCGCGGGCATTTCCGCCGCCAGTCCAGCAACTGCACCTTCCCGCCGCTTTTCGTCCGTGCGGGCCGCGAGGCGCGCGAGGGCACGCTGCTGCAGGGCAACCCGCGCCTGAAGATCGTGACGCCCTGCCGGCCGGCCAGCGCGGACTATCAGCAGTACATCTTCACGGAGTACAAGGCTTACCGCAGCTACGCGGTCCTCGACTCCGTGCACCATCGGGTGCGGCTCGCGAACATCACCTACGTGGATTCCGCCAGCCGCATGCGGCCCATCACCGTGACGGCCTTCTTCATGGAGACCGACGAAGAGGTGGGCGACGAGCACGGCCTCGAGGTGTTCGAGCGCCAGGGCGCGCTGTGGGATGTCTTCGACGGCCCACACATCGACCGCATCGCGCTCTGGGAGTTCGCGATCGGCAACACGGACTGGTCGGTCTCGGCGCTGCACAACATCGTCATCTACACCGACAGCAGCGGCGCGTATCGCCCCGTGGCCTACGACTTCGACTGGACCGGGCTGGTGAATCCACGCTATGCGTATCCGAACCCGACCTTAGGCATCCGCACTGTGCGCCAACGGCTGCATCGCGGTCCCTGCCGCACGGCGGAGCAATGGGCGCCGACCATCGCGTACTTCCAGTCGAAACGCGCGGAGCTGGATCGTATCTGGACCACGGCGGAGCCGGGCCAGGATGCGCGGCGGCTCAGCGAGGCGAAAGCCTACCTCGATGAGTTCTGGCGCGTGCTGGAGAACCCGCGCGACTTCAAGCGCGCGGTGATCGACCAGTGCCAGCCGCTGGGGAATTAGCCGGCGTCACGCAAGCACTCCAGCACTGCCCGCGCATAGCGTTCAAGCCGCGCGGGCCCCACCCCGCTGACCTGCGCGAGCTGTGCGTAGGAGGCGGGGTTGGCTTTTGCGATGCCACGGAGCGCGCGATCCGGAAAGATCACGTAGGCCGGCACCTCCTCGTCTTTGGCGAGCCGTGCGCGCAGCTCCCGGAGCGCGTCGAAGCGCGACAGCTCGTCGCGGGACAGCGGTGCATCAGTGGCGGCGCCGTTGCCGCGCCGCTTCGCGCCTGACGCGTCCGACGTATTCGACTTGTCCGCGCGCCGACGACCGCGCGCCGCGGCGGGCGACGCGACCGCTGTGGCGGCCTGGTGCGTGATGCCGAGGCAGCTGTCGCAGTTGTCGCAGCGCGGCTTCGCCGCTGGATCGCCGAAGTAGCGAAGTACAAAGGCACGGCGACAGAACTTGGTGTACGCGTACTGCTGCACCATGTCGAGCTTGCGCATTTCGCCTGCGCGTCGGCGCTCGAGTCCGGCCCAGTCCACCGGCCACTCCGAGAGGGCTCTGGCGGGGTCCACGAGTGTCAGCCCTTCGCCCAAGCGTTGCCAGACCACGAACTGCCGGGCTTGGAGCGCATCGAGCTGGGCCATCGCGCCGGATGCGCCCCCGAGACCCGGCGGCACGGCGTCGAGGTCCACCGCGACGCCGCGCTGCAGCGCCGCGCCGCTTCGCTTCCAGAGTGAGCGGAGCAGCGCGAGGGCTAGGCCGTCATCCGTTTCGGACAGTTCAGTCTTGATGCGCTCCGGCGTCGCGAGCAGGCGCACGTGCGCGTGGGTACGCGAGGCGTCCGCGCGCGCCACGGCGCCCGCCCGCGCCAGGATCCGCAGCGCGGCGTCCACTTCGCGGTCGCTGACCTTGAGCTTGCCGCCCACCGCAGCGGCGATCTCGGCGGCGTCCTCGGCCACGAGTCCCTCGCGATCCGCCAGCCGCTGTAGCGCCGCGTAAACGCCCGCGACCACCTCGCGCTCCGGCAGCGCCCCCTTGATGAAGAACTCGTGGGTGAACCGGTCCGGAAACGCGTGCAGAAGGATCGCAGTGGCGGGCTGACGGTCGCGCCCCGCCCGCCCCGCCTCTTGGTAGTACGCCTCGAGCGTGCCAGGCATGGCGTAATGCACGACGAGCCGCACATTGGGTTTGTCGATGCCCATGCCGAACGCGTTGGTGGCGACGATCACGCGCTGGCGCTCGGACATGAACGCATCCTGCACCTCCGCCCGGTGCGCGTCGTCGAGGCCGGCGTGGTACGCCAGCGCCGGCAACTTCGCCTTCGTCAGGGTGCCGGCGATGCGCTCGACCGTCTTGCGCGTGCTGGCGTAGACGATCGCCACGCCGTCGCGGTGCGTCTCGAGGTGCTCGCGCAGCAGTGCGGCGAGGGTCGCGTCCTTTGCCGCGTCGTTCTTGGTGGGGATGACGTGATACGCGAGGTTCGTGCGATCGAACCCCGTAATGACCACGGTGGGATCCTGCAGCCCTAGCTGCCGGGCGATGTCCTCGCGGACCTCAGGCGTGGCCGTGGCGGTGAGCGCCACGGTCGGCGGGTTGCCGAGCCGCGTGCGCACATCGCGCACGCGCAGGTAGGACGGTCGGAAATCGTGGCCCCACTCGCTGATGCAGTGCGCCTCGTCCACGGCGAGCAGCGTGACCCCGATGTCGCGCAGCCGCTCGGCGCTGCGCCCGAGGTCGAAGCGTTCGGGCGCGAGGTACAGGAGCCGGATATCCCCGCGCTGCACCCGCGCCATGCGCGCCGTGACCTCGGCCTGGCTGAGCGTAGAGTTGATGTACGTGGCCGGGAGCCCGCGAGCCTCGAGCGCGTCCACTTGATCCTTCATCAGCGAGATCAGCGGCGAGATCACCACGGTGAGCCCGCCGAGCACGAGCGCCGGCACCTGGTAGCACAGCGACTTTCCGCCCCCGGTCGGCAGGATCACCAGCGTGTCCTTGCGCGCGAGCACGCTGGCGACGGCGGCGGTCTGGCCGGGGCGGAAGTCGTCGTAGCCGAAGCGCTCGCGCAGCAGCTGGCGCGCGGCGTCGACGGAGGGTTCAAGCGGCGGAGAATCCACACCGAAGGATAGCGGGCGCTCCTAGCGTGCTGGCATCACCACATTGCCGGCGTGCTATCTTGTTGGCGTGCGGATTCCCCTGTTCGTCACGGCCTCCGGCATACTCGTCGTCCTTGCGCTCGGGTTCGCATGGACGTTCCGGCAGCTGAGCGCCACTTACGAGCGGCGCTACGTGCGCGATTGGACGCGCATGTGGATGGCGCTGGCGGCCTACGCCCTGTTCGCGGGGTTGGCGCTGCTGGCCGTGAACGTGCCGCCGCTCGCCCCGTTCCGCACCATTTTCTCCGTGGCCAGCATGGGCTCGGCGTACCTGCACGCGCGCGCCCTCCTGAGCGGCATGCATGCGCTGTGCGCGCCGGACGAGCCCGAGCGCCGTTGGGCCGCCGTCGCATTGGCCCTGCTCATCGGGACTGCGGTGCTGGTGGCGCTGATCCCCGTCGAGGCGCGCAGCGATGCGTCGATGCGCCTCTACCTCATCCGCATCACGGTCCTCGCCGTCGCCTGGGGCCTCGCGTACGCGGTGGCCGGCTGGCAGATGATCAAGCGGTCGCCGGGAAGTTCCGCGCTCGGCCGTGCGGTGCTCGCCACCACGTTGCTGTGCTATGCCGGCCTCCGCGTCTTCGAACCGGCGACGCATTTCCTGGGTCCCAGCCCCGTGCTCGCGCAGGTGCTGACCTTCGGCGGGCTCCCGTTGCTGGTGGCCATCGCCGCGGGGATGCTCATCACGCTGCTTGAGGTGGAGCGCACGCGGGCGGTCGCCGAGGCGGGCGCACGCTCCGCGGCGGAGCGAAGCGCCACGGAGTCGGAAGCCGCCCTCGCCGCGGCGCTGTCCACGAGCAGTGATCCCGTGTTCATCGTGAACCGAGAGGGCGTGCTGATCGCGGGCAATCGCATCTTCCTCGAACTCGTCGAGCAAGCGACTGGTACGCGCGCCGCACCGGGCATGCTGATCAGCGCGTTGATGGACGAGCCGACCCGGGAGTTCTGGGCGGAGGTGCTGCCGCAGGTGCTGGCCGGCGAGCCGCAGCTGCGGCGCAAGCGCTTCCTGTTCCCTGGCCGCAACGACCCGCGCGGCTTCACCGTGCGCTTCACCCCAGTGCTCGAACGGGGCGGCATCATCGGCGCGCTCGTCGTCGCACACGATACCACCGAGGAAGAGCGGCTCCGCGACGAGCTCGCGCGCCGCGACGAGTGGTACCGCTCGCTGATCGAGAATGCGAGCGACATGATCTTTCAGGTCACCGGAGACGCCCGAATCGAATACGCCAGCCCGTCGGTGGATCGCATCCTCGGGTTCAACCATGTGGACATGGTTGGGCGTAGCGGATTCGAATTCATGCATCCCGACGACGTGCCGACCGTGGCGGATGCCCTGCAACGTTCGCTGGCCCACGACGAGTCCGTCCCGACGGTGGTCCCGCTGCGCGCCCGCAATTCCCGCGGCGAGTGGGTGCCGCTCGAGGGCGTCTCTCGCCCGTACACGGAGCGCGACGGCAGCGAACGCCTCATCGTCGCGCTGCGCGACGTGCGCGAGCGGCATCGACTGGAGAACGAACTCACGGCCGCGCGGAAGCTGGAATCCATCGGGCGCTTGGCCGGCGGCGTCGCGCACGACTTCAACAACCTGCTCACGGCCGTCGCCGGCAACGTGACGTTGCTCAAGCTGAAGTCGCCCGACGCACCGGGGCATGGCGATCACCTGCAGGAGATCGAACAGTCGGTGCAGCGCGGCGCCGAGCTGACCCGCCGGCTGCTCGCGTTCGCGCGGCAGCAGCGCATCGAGCCGCGTGTCCTGCACATCCCGACGCAGGTGGACGATCTCGAACGTCTGCTGCGCCGGCTGCTCGGGGATCAGATCCTCGTGGACATCGACCTGCCGAAGTCGCTCTGGTCCATCCGCGCCGACACGACGGCGTTCGAGCAGATCGTCGTGAACCTCGCCGTCAACGCGCGCGATGCCATGAGCGACGGCGGCACCTTCCGCATGAGCGGGAGCAACATCGCCATCGGGCCCAGTGGCCGCGAATCGCTGAACCTCGCGCAGGGGGACTGGGTGCGCCTCGACGTCGAGGACACCGGCGTGGGCATCCCGCCGGAGTTGCTCGAGCGCATCTTCGAGCCGTTCTTCACCACGAAGCAGGATCGCGGCGGCACGGGATTGGGCCTCGCCACCGTGTACGGCGCGGTGGTGCAGATGGGGGGCCAGATCCGCGTGGACTCCACGCCGGGCCGCGGCACGACGTTTTCGATGTTCTTCCCGCGCGTCGTGGCCGCCAACGAGCTGGCCGTCCCCGCGCCGAAACCGCCACTGCCACGGGCCGCGGTGGGGGAAAACGTCCTCCTCATGGAAGACGAGACGCCCGTCCGCGAGGTGACCGCCAAGTTGCTCCGGCGCCTGGGGTATGAGGTGCACGCCCTAGCGGATGGCGAGTCCGGCGTGGCCTTCGCGGCCGACGCATCACAGCGCATCGACCTCATCGTGAGCGACATCGTGATGCCCGGCATTCACGGTGACGTGGCCTGCGCAAGGATTCGCGATGCGCGCCCCGGCCTGCCCGTGGTGTTCATCTCCGGCTTCAGCCAAGAGGCCCTGCGCTGGCAGCACGGCATGCCCGAGCGTGCGCGGCTCTTGTCGAAACCCTTCTCCCTCGACGATCTCGCGTTGACCGTCCGGCAGATGTTGGACGGCAACCCCGGCGAGCAGCGCGAGGCGCGCGCGGGCGACTAGACCGCGCGGGCGAAGTGCCCGCGCGTGATCGCGTCGCCCAGCACTTCGCGCGGACGGCGCGACGGCCGCGCGCCCTCAGCGACGGCGTCGAGCGCCTCGCGATACGCCGCCACGCGCTCGGCCACGGCGTCGCCCGGCACGTTGAACACCAGCCGGAACCGTCGCAGGCCCTGCGCCCAGAGTTCGGGCAGGAACTCGCTGCCCTCGATCGGCCGCGAGTGCAGGAGCCGATTGCGACAGGCGTAATCCGTTGCCACCGGGAACTCGTAGCCGGCAGGATCCGTGAGCCGGGTGTCCGTGTGCGCCTTGGTACAGAGGTCGCGGCAATGCGTGGGCGTGCGATCGAAGGCCGCGCTGAGCACGCAGTGCTCCAGCGTCATGCCCTCGGGGCGTCCATGCAGGAAGACCTCGAACCCAGCCCCGCCCCAGGGGGCCACCACATCGGCGATCTCGCGGGCGGTGAGCTCGACGCTCAGCGTGAGCGCCGAGGCGCCGAGGGCAAAGTACTCACGGGCGGTCGCCACGTTGAAGACGTTTGTCGCATAGTCGGCCTGGGCGTCGCGTCCCGCGGCCGCAAGTTCGGCCAACAACCCGAGATGGCCCGTCAGCACGGGCGTGCCGAGCGCGAGCCACTTGTCGAGCTTCTTCCGCTCTTGCGGACGCACGATCGTCGGCAGGCGCAGCCGGAACCGCTTGCCAGCCGCCGCGAGCCGCGCCGCGAGGGCCGCCACCTGTGTAACCGGCGGAAACGGATGCCGGAGGAAGGGATCGAAGACAATCTCGTCGGCGCCAGCGGCGGCGGCCGCATCCGCGTCTTCGATGCGCCACACCTCGGCGACCAGCGCGGCGGGGGACTGCCCCGGCGCGGCGGCATGCGCCGCCTCGTGCCCTGGCGTGCGCACTGAGGGGTTCGATGGAGCAGATGCTGACGCGATGGCCGCCGCGATCGTCGCGCCCCGCGCGGCACGATCGGCATCGTGCATCCAGCCGAGTCGCTCCTGCAACTGCTCGGTCGCCTCCTGCCGCATGCGATTGAGTTCGGAGACCGGCAAGAACAATCCCGGTGCCACGCCGTTGGCATCGACCTCGCCCAGCACGAACGGCGACTCACCGAGCCGCCCCCACTGTTCCCGGAGCTGCGCGACGTCGAGTGCGCGCTTCTGGGCGGGCGCGAGCGGCACGTCGCTCCGGACCTCGACGACTTCACCGCCCGACGTGAACACCGCCTTCAAGGGTCCGCCGGCCGATCCGAAACAGCGCACGGCCAGCCCGCGCCGCCGCCGCTTGCCCTGCCCGATGCCGGCGTAGGTCGCGCGCGCCGACTCCATGAGCGACACCTGCGCGTTGCGCACGACGGTCCAGCCGATCGGCACGGGCCGCCGCGCCGTGATGGCTTGTCGCCACAGCCCCGCGCGCTGCGACAGCGTGCGCACCGGACCGGCCGCGAAGCCGACGCTTTCCAGATGACCGCCAGCCGGCGGCTCGAAGCCCAACCCGTCGCGTTCGGCGATCGGCGCGCGGACCTCGACAATGACCTCGTTGCCCTCCTGGCCCACCACCACGCCGAGTTCGAGGCCGCGGTTGTCCGGCTGCGTCCGCGTGATGTAATCGCGGCCCTCGCGGCCGCCGTACATGCCGCCCGTGAATCCGCGCGAGAAGATCTGCACCAGCGGCTGGACGTCCTCGAAGCTCGGCGCGGCAAAGGTGCCGCGCTCCACGCGCTGCAGGAACTCGCGGTACCCCTTCGTCACCGTCGCAACGAACTCCGGCTTCTTCTTGCGACCTTCGATCTTCAGGCAGCCCACGCCGGCCGCGGCGATCTCGGGCAGGTGCTCCCAAGCGCCGAGGTCCTTGGCCGAGATGAGGTAGCCACGATCCAGTTCGTCGCCGCTGGCCGCGTCACGCAGCACGTAGTCCTTGCGACAGCTCTGTGCGCAGGATCCGCGGTTGGCCGAACGCTCGGAGATCATCCCCGACATGAAGCACTGGCCGCTGTACGAGATGCAGAGCGCGCCGTGCACGAAGGTCTCGAGGCCGAGCGTGGGCACCGCGGCCCGGATCTCCCGGATGTCGTCGAGCGTGTTCTCACGGGCGAGCACCACACGTTCGATGCCCAGCCGCTCCATGACTTTCGCGCCGCTGGCATCGTGCACGGTCAGCTGCGTGCTGCCATGGATCTCGAAGCCCGGATACACCGCTTGGATCATGCGGATCAACCCGACGTCCTGCACGATCGCCGCGTCCACGCCGCGATCGATGCATTCGCCGAGGTATTCCAGCGCCTCGGCCATCTCCCGCGGCTTGATGAGGATGTTGAGCGTCAGGTAGATGCGGGCGCCCCGCTCATGCGCGATCTGGCAGGCCTGCTCGAGCTCGTCGAGGGTGAGCTGCGCACCGTCGTCGCGAGCGTTGAACTTTGAGGCGCCGCAATAGACCGCGTTGGCGCCATTGGCCACGGCGGCCCGCACGGCATCCAACGTGCCAGCGGGTGCGAGGAGTTCAGGAATCGGGGTGCGGGCCACGCCGGAATCTACCCGGGGACCGCAGGCGACCGCTCAGGCCGAGGCGGCCGCCGTCTCCCGCATCTGGAGGAGATGGCGCTCCTCGTGGCGCGCGACCATCATGAGCCACTGCCAGCCGTCGAAGGCGCCGAAGTACACGTGATCGTGGCGCACGAGCGAGAGCCGCGGCCCGCATTCGTAGGCCGCCGCGAGCAGTTGCACACGCCCATCGGCCCAACGCCCCCGTTCAGCGACGAGATCGATCTGTTCGGGCGGCCGGATGCCCTCGGGCGCCTCGAGCTTTCGCGTCCGATCCAGGAACGGGATGTGATCCAGCACGTGCAGCACCTGCGCGGCGGACGGCCCCGGCGGCACTGTGGCCTGCGGCCCGATCTCGGCCGTCTTGCGCTCGATCAATCGCGCGACGGAGCGCTCGACCTTCGCCACGTGCCAGATGATCTGCGCCGGCGTCCAGTGGCCGGGGGGCGCACTGTGCCGGCGCGGCTCCGGGATGGCCGACAGCGCCGCCTCGAAGTCCCGCCGGACGCGGGTCAATTCCTGCTCCACGATCTGTACGCGCTGGTCGCCCATGAGCATATCGGGAATCTCGGTGGTCCCGCCGCCCTGAACAAGGCCGTCCCGCGATCGACGAAACCGAATGTCCGGCGCCGCCGTACGCCACAACACGGAGGCTCTATGCTCGGATTCCTGTCGTTGGTCATCTCGCTCGGCGCTGCGTGGTTCGGCTACGGCACGGCACGTCGCTTCGTCCGTGAACGCTTGCGCTACGTGGACGGCGCCCTGAACGGTGGCGCCGCGATCGTGGCCGGCATCGGCGCCACCCTGGTCGCCTGGCCGGTGGCCTGGCTGCTCCCCTTCGTCACGGGCGGCACGGCAATCGCGTTCGGCCTCGCCGTTGGCTTGGGGACACGCGCCGGCGCCTCGGACGTGAAGCACGGGTATCGGTTGAAGAGCTAACGCAGACTTCAAGACGGAAGCGACAGGAAACGGCGGCGGGTCTCGGATCGAGACCCGCCGCCGTTCGTCCTTGCGAGGCGACGCCTAGCGGCGGACCGCGAAGCCCTCGATGTGGACGTCGAGGTTGTGGTTCACGCGCAGCCCCACGATGCCGTCGGTGTTGGCGGCCATGCCCTGGCGCGGCACTTCGCGGACCAACTGGCCATTGGCGAACAGGCGCGACGCCGTGGCGGTGACTTCCACCCGCAGCGTGTTGGTCTGCTTGCCGTCCGCGCCTTCCTTCACGATGGCGGGATGCTCCGTCCAGTCCGTGATGGTGTGCGTCTCCGCGCCGGCGCGGTGCTTCACGAGATACTTCCCGTCCTTGCGAATCACGAAGTAGAGGTAGTCCTGGTTCGCGTCCGCCAGGTTCCGACCCGCCCACACGAGCCCGTAGGCTTCCGCGTGCTGCGGCGCCTTCATCTGCGTGAAGGTCGCCTCGATCGTGTACGCACCCGACGCGGCGTTGGCGGGATTCCAGTACGTCGCGGCCGGTCCGCCCGTCACATGCAGGCCGGTCCCCATGGTCTCGAAGCGCACGGCGTTGCGATCGGCGTTGGCGCGGTCGAAGCGCTGCGTCCAGCCGGCGGGCGCCGGCGCACGGCCCTGCGACACCTGACGGTCGGGATCGTTACCCTGCGCGGCCAGCGACGAAGCGCCGAGCAGCAGGGCGGTAACGGCAGTACGGATAGTCATCGGGAATCCTCCGGGGGAGTGTGAGTGTCCGACAGCGGCCGCGACGGCCGGTAGAAGCGCAACAAAAAGGCGATCGCCACGAGCGCGATGCCCGACCATCTCAACCACGCGAAGTCCGTGCGAGTTCCGGAGAAGAACACGAGGACGCCCGCTACGGTCAGCACCAGCTTCGCCACATGCACCGGCATCAGACGATATCCTCGCGCCGGACGCGGGGAAACTGCAGGATGAAATCCTGACCGAACGCGGACGAAGGCGTCTGGAAGCCTGCGGGCACAGCACCCGCCGCCACACGTACCGCAGCGGCCACGGCGGTCATCGCGGTCAACGAGTACCCATCAGGCGCGACGAGTCGCGATTGCATCATACGGCCGTTGGCATCTCGGACCTCGCCCCAGAGCCGGCTCTCGGCGCCCGCGCGCCGCTCGGCACTGGGGCCTGGCGTGCGCGCCGCGATCCGCGCCTTGAGGAAGCGCTGCGCGAGCCGCGTACCCAGCAACGGAAGCAACGGCCGCGTGAGCCGCATCATGCGTACGGTCTTCGGCGGCACCGCCGTATACACCCGGATGTCGGGGATGTTCGTCGAGTGATACGCCGTGGAGACGTCACCCCAGGGAATCGTCACGCAGTGCAGGCGTCGATGTCCGAAGTCGATGTCGCGCGTGGCGTAGGCGCTCGGCACGCGCACGATGCGCCCGCCCCGTCGAATCGCCCCACCCTGTGCAATGCCCTCGACCATCGTGGTGGCCGTCCCGCGCGAGAGGCCCGTGCCGCCGGTGAACGCTAGCTCGAGCGCCACGGCCTCGGGCATACGGGCCTTGAGATGCGCTGCCAGGCAATCGCTAGGCACGACGTCAAAGCCCACGCCCGGTAGCAGGGTCACGCCATGCGCCGCCGCCTCGGCGCCCGCGGCGGCCATGCGTTCAAAGACCGCAATCTCCCCGGTGATGTCCAGGTAATGCACGCGATTACGCAGGCAGGCCGCGAGCATCGGACCTGCCATGCGGTGAAACGGCCCGGCGCAGTGCAAGACCACGCGCACGCCGCGCATCGCGGCGTCGAGCGCCGGCGCGTCCTCGAGCGCAGCCGGCCGCGCCTCCAGCCCGAAACGCTCCGCCAGCGCCTGCACCGCAGCCGCATTCCGCCCCGACAGCACCGGGCGCACGCCCTTCGCCACGGCCTCCTCGACGATCAGCTGCCCCGTGTATCCAGTCGCGCCGTAGACGAGGATTTCGTTCACCGCGACGGTCCGACGAACGGTGGAATCACATAGGGCCCGAAGTGCGGCCCCGGATTCTGCCATGCGGCCCGCAACGCGACGCCCAGCATCGTGCGCGTGTCTTCCGGATAGACGATCGCATCGATGTACCCTCGGGCGCCCGCATAGCGCGCATCGAGTTGATGCTCGTAGTCATCGCGCATCTCGGCGATTGCCGCCTGCACGGCCGGCGAGGGATCGGTGCCGGCCTTCTTGGCCGCTTCGAGCGCCGGCCCGTGCACGGCGGCGACTGCGGACTCTCCTTCCATCACGGCCATCCGGCCCGTGGGCCACGAGAGGATGAAGTCCGGATCGAAGCCCTGCCCCGCCATCGCGTAATACCCCGCGCCGCTGGCGTGATTCACCGTAAGCACGACCTTCGGCACGGTCGCGGTGGCCATCGCCTCCACCCAACGCGCACCTGCCCGGATGATGCCCTCCTGCTCGGATTCCTTGCCCACCATGAATCCGCTCACGTCCTGCACGAAGAGCAGCGGGATGCCCTGGCGATCGCAACGGTCAATGAAGAACGCGACCTTCTCCGCGCTCTCCGCATAGATGATGCCGCCGAAGCGCGGCTTTTCGCCTTCACGGCCCTTGATGAGGCCACGGGCGTTGGCAATCACGCCCACCGGAATACCCTCGATCCGCGCGTCGCCGCAGAGCATCTCCTTCGCGAGATCGGGCTGGAACTCCGTTAGGGCGCCGTCGTCGAGCACGGCCTTGAGCAACTCGCGCATGTCGTACGACATGCGATGGTCGCTCGGCAGCAGATCGTAGAGCGCGCGGGGATCGACGGCCGGCGCCGCGGCGGCATCGTGCGGTGCCACGCGAGGCGGCGGCGCGAGGAGCGCTACCTGCTCGCGGACCATCGCCAGACACTGCGCGTCGTCGTCGGCCGCGTAATGCGCCACGCCGCTGACGGTCGTGTGCATCGTGGCGCCGCCCAAGGTCTCGCCATCCACGCTCTGGCCGGTGGCGCCCTTCACGAGATTCGGGCCGCCCAATCCCATGAACGAACTGCCCTTCACCATCAGGATCACGTCGCTGAGGGCCGGCAGATATGCGCCGCCCGCGACGCATTGGCCCATGACGGCCGCAATCTGCGGGATGCGCAGGTAGCGCCGCATCAGCGAGTTGTAGTAGAAGATGCGTGCCGCGCCGTACTGGCCGGGGAACACGCCGCCCTGGTACGGCAGGTTCACGCCGGCCGAGTCCACGAGGTAGATGATCGGGATACGGCAGCGCATCGCGCATTCCTGTGCGCGCAGGATCTTCGGTATGGTCTCGGGCCACCAAGATCCGGCCTTCACCGTGGCGTCGTTGGCCACGACCACGCACTCGCGGCCCTGCACCTGCACGATGCCCGTCACCACGCCGGCCGCCGGCGCCTCACCGCTGTAGCGGTCGTGCGCGACGAGCAGGCCGAACTCGAGGAACGCCGACCCGGGATCCTTGAGCGCGGCGATGCGCTCGCGGGCCGTCAGTTTGCCCTGCGCGTGTTGCTTGGCGATGCGATCGGCCCCGCCACCGAGGCGGAGCGTGGCTTCGAGACTGCGGCAGGCATCCGCCAGCTCTCGCAGGCGGCTCTGGGGGGAGGCCGCGCCGCGGGCGGCCGTGCGGTCGGCCGTCACGCTTCCTGCGACTGCCGCTCGGCGAACCAGCCCTGGATGTACGCGACGAGATCGGCCGTGGACGTGCCGGGGCCGAAAAGCTTCCCGATGCCCTGCGCCTCGAGCGCCGCCATGTCTTCCTTGGGGATGATGCCGCCGCCCGTGAGCAGCACGTCATCGCGACCCTGCTCGCGCAGCAGCTGCTGGACGCGCGGGAACAGCGTCATGTGCGCTCCCGAGAGGATGCTCAGGCCGACCACATCCACGTCCTCCTGGATGGCGGCCGAGGCGATCATCTCAGGCGTCTGGTGCAGGCCGGTGTAGATGACTTCCATGCCGGCGTCGCGCAGGGCGGCCGCGACGACCTTGGCGCCACGGTCATGACCATCGAGACCGGGCTTGGCGACGAGTACGCGGATTGGGCGGGACATGCCGGAAAGCTATCCCTCGGACGATGCCGATTCAACGCGGCGCGGGGTCACGGGTTGAACCAGTAGCTCATCTTCACCAGCACCGTGTTATCCGGATGCGTGGCGAACAGCGAGCGCACGTCGCGCCCGAGGTCGAAAGTGCCGGGGTTGCGGGCATCGGCGCGACCCTGCTGCCACACGACGAACAGCACGGATCCCGGCCGGTACTCCCAGCGGAAGACCACGTTGGAATTGAACTGCTTGGTGTTGAAGCCAGCCGGATCGGCCCCGCCACCGTAGGGTTGGAAGCGGGCGTCGTAGTCCCGCGCGTAGGGGTCGGCGATCTCGCGCCAATCCGAGAAGTCACCACTGGCGATGAACGGCTGCGCATAGAGTTGCAGCGACAACGTGGGGCTCAGCGTCACGTTCGCGCGCGCCGTCAGCTGTACGACGTCTTGGTCGAGCCGTGCGAAGGTGAAGTGCGTGGTGTCGCTCAACGCGCTGCCGTAGTTCTGCACCCACTGCGCGTCCGTGACACGTGCTTCGTAGCCAGCTGAGAGCTCGAATGACGTGCGCGTGCCGGCGCGCGCGGTGACGCCGGCCTCCACGGCCCGCGCCTCACTGCGCCCCTCGTCCCCGATCGAATACGCGAAGTCGATGCCGGGCTGCACCGCGCGACGCGCGTCGCCGTCGAAGGTCAGCGCTACCCGATGCTGCGCGGACTGCCGCAGCGCCGGCCCACCGCGTGCGCAGGACACGCAGTGGGTGGCCCCGAGGTTCGAGGCCGTGTACGTAATGGTGCTCATCCAGAAGTTCGTGAACTCGGCGAAGCCATGCAGCTGCACCTGCGACGCCGTCGGCATGCCGCCGGTGGTCCAGTGTTGCTCGCCAGAGACCACCGCATTCACGCGCCGGTGCCAGAGGCCGGGACGCAGCGCGGCGAGCACGAGCTGGTTGCGCAGCATCACGTCGTTCACGAGCGTGACGAAGCCGAGGTCATTGAGTTCCGTGCCCGGCTCGGCGTACCGCGTGGTCGTCTCCCAGCGCACACGCCCCGCGTATCGCCGCAGCGAGAGCGACGCGACCCCGCCGTCGAGCGAGGTCCGCGTGGGGTCGTACTGCATCTCGTGATCGGGCCGTTGGAAGAAGTGCACGCTGCTCAGCTGCGTCCGGGCGATGGCGGCCGCGCTGCCGCGCGCGGTCGATCGCCCGCTGTACCCGCTCACTTCCCAGCGATCAGCGAAGCGATGGTAGCCCTGCAGCAGCAGCGTATAGGCCTCGCGGCGCAGCTGCGGCTCCGTGGCGGCGTCGAGGTCGCGCACCAGCCCCGTGACCATGGTCCCGAGCTGCGACCGCCCGCCGCGAAAGTCCTGCACGAACCGGCCGACCAGCGTCGTCGTCTGCGGCTCGATCGTCTGCCCCGCACTGCCGGTCTCCCGGGCCGACGACACGGCCACGACGCCGAACTGCGCGCCGCCCTCCAACCGCCCGGTAATCTTCGCCGCGGCCTGGATGCGGCTGAACCGAGGATCCGAGGGTGCGCTGCGCAGCTGCGGCGTGCGACCCACGCGCCGCGTGTAGAAGATGCCCTCGCAGGGCCCCGCGCAGCGGAACAGGTTCACGCCTTCCTGGAAGAACGGCCGCCGCTCCTCGAAACGGATCTCGAAGGCGCTCAAGTTCAGCACCGCCGGGTCCATTTCCACCTGGCCGAAGTCGGGGTTGATCGTCGCGTCGAGCGTGATGTTGTTGGTGAGGCCGGCCTTGAGGTCCAGGCCGGCCGCTTGCTCCTGCGGATGCCGCCAGCCCGTGGGCGTCGGTTCCGTGACATTCTTGCTGACGACGTACGGCATCACTTCCAGCCGTCGTGCGCGCCCGATGTCACGGATGCCCACGAGATCGCCGAGCTGCGACGCGAAGGTCTGCCGCGAGGGTCGGTACACGGGCCAGGCGTCGCGCTCTCCGTAGCGGGCGATGTCGCGCCACACGCCGAAGCCGAACACATGCTCCTCCTTGGGCGTGAAGCGCAGCTGGCTGAACGGAATCGCGAACTCGGCGGTCCAGCCGTCGGGCTGGATGTCCGTGGCGGCATCCCAGACGCCGTCCCAGGCGATGTCCTCCTGCACGTCGCCGTACACGGTGGCATCGCGCTTCACGCCCGCCGGATTCACCATGAACTGCAGCGCCGACCGACGATCGCGGAAGCCGTCGATCACGACCTTGATCCACTCTGACGGCGTGCGCAGGTCGCGGCGACTGAGCAGGGCCACGAGGGAGTCCGGCCGCGGATCGTAGGCCTTCACGAACACGTAGAGCACGCGATCGTCATACGCGACGCGAATCGTGGTGCGGAAGCGCGCCGGGCCGGCCTCCGCCGGCGTGAACTGGTAGAACTCATCCGCCACGGGTGCGGCGGCCCACACGGGCTCGGCGTCCCGACCATCGAGCGTCATGCCGGTCTCGGTCCGGACGGCACGAACCTGCGCAGTGTTCGGGTCACTCGGCTGCGCGCCGGCGTCGGACAGCGCGAGTACAACGGCGGAAGCGAGAGCAGCGAATCGGCGCATGCGAGGGGGACGGACGGCAGCGGGAGCGAGCGGGACGATTGCTGTACGCAGGCCGCCCGAGAATTGTTTGACAGCGTCCTCGCCTCATATGGTTGCCGTCGCAACCACGTACGCCGTTGCCGCGTCGCGTCAAGCCGTCGCCCTCGGCGACTGGCCGCCACGACAAATCCGTGCCACACTCTCCGCATGGCTACCGCGAAGAAGAAGCGCCCCGTCAAGAAGTCCAAGAAGGCCGCCGCGGCGAAGACCCGCGGCCTCGATCCCATGAAGCTCGCGAGCACAAACCCACCCGGCGCCGTCACGGCGCTCGCGGAGCGCATTGCCGAGGATGGCGGGAAGGTCCTGGCGAGCTACCGCGATCCACTCGGCGGCCAGTGGCAGCTGCTCGCGTCCCTGCCGATCGACCAGGTGGCCCCGACACCCTATCAGCGAGATCTGTCCGACACCCACGTGGCGCGGCTCGCGGACGCCATCGATAAACTCGACCGCTTTCTCGATCCGATCGTCGCCGTCGCGGCCGATGATGGGCAGTATTGGACACCGAACGGCAACCATCGGCTCGGCGCCATGCGCCAGCTAGGCGCCAAGGCCATCGTCGCACTCGTCGTGCCTGACCACGGCGTGGCGCATCGCATACTCGCCCTAAATACCGAGAAGGCGCACAACCTGCGCGAGCGCGCGCTCGAAGTCGCTCGGCTCGCTGAGGCCCTCGCCGGACTGGATGCGGGGAGCGAGAAATCCTACGCCGAAGTGTTCGAGGAAGCGCCGCTGATCACGCTTGGGCTCTGCTATATGGAGAACGGCCGCTTCTCCGGCGGCGCGTACCACCCGATCCTCAAGCGCTGCGACCAGTTCCTCGGCATCAAGCTCTCCGCGGCGCTCGAGGAGCGGCGGCGGCGCGCGGCGAAGCTGCTGGAGCTCAACGGCTACGTGAACGACGCGGTGGCGGCGCTCAAGGCCAAGGGGCTCGAGAGCCCGTACCTCAAGGCCTTTGTGGTCTCACGCATCAACCACCTACGCTTCGTGAAGGACAAGCACCCGGACTTCGACAGCACGATCGACAAGATCCTTGGCGCGGCGAAGCGCTTCAACGCGGGCAACGTGAAGGCGGACCAAGTGGCGCGCACGGGTGGGGCGCCGAGCGAAGACTGACAGGCGACGAGCGCCGCGCCGATGCGGCGGCGCCCCCTCAGCGCCGCCGCAACACGAGGAGCATCTCGTGGCTCGCTCGCCGTAACGGCCGCGAGGCAAACGAGTCGAACGCCTCGACGAGCTCGAGCCCTGCGTCACCGGCGAGGGCCGCAAGATGGGTCGCGGTGTAGAGCCGGATGCGATGCACCCGCCGCTCCACCGCGCGGCGACGCGTCCACGTGGACGAGATTGTCAGGAGGCCTGACACCGGATCGAAATTACGCTCCTGTCGCACGACCGTGCCGTCAGCCGTGCGCCATTCATCGCCGCGCAGGAAGCGCTCCGTGAGCCCATCGCGGTTGCCGCCCTGCCACACGAACACCCCGCCGCGCTTCAGCACACGCGCGACCTGGCGCAACACCAAGGCGTCGTCGGCCGGATCGTCGAAGAACCCGAAACTCGTGAAGAGGTTTACCACGCCGTCGAATCGCCGCGTCCAGCGGAGCGGCAACCGACGCATATCGCCGCGCGTGTAGCGCAGCGTCTTGCCGGTCCCGCGGGCCTTGGCCGCCTTCAGCATCTCGCGCGAATAGTCGAGGCCATCGACAACAAAGCCCGCCTCGGCGAGCAGATGCGCGTGCCGCCCCTGCCCACAGGCGAGGTCAAGCACGCGGGACCCATGCGGCAACGCGAGCAGCTCCGCGAGCCGCGCCACCTGTTGCCGCTCCTCGATGAGATCGAACACCGGCGAGTACTCGTTCAGGTATCCGCCGTCAAAGTACGAGCGCCACCAATCCTTCGGTGGCGCCGCCTCGGAGCTTCCGTTCTTCGTCATCCGTCCGGTCAAAAGAACACCGGCTCCCGGTACGCGCCGAACTCGGCCTCGAGCGCCGCCCGGATCTCATAGAGCGTGCAGTAGCTGCGCGCGCACTCGAGAATGAATGGCACGACGTTCTCCGTGCCGCGTGCCGCCTCGCGCAACCGCGCGAGGTTGGCTTCGCAGCGCGCGTTGTCGCGCGTCTGGCGCAACTTGGCCAGGGCCTCGGCCTGCTCGCGCGCGGCCTGCTCGTCGATCTTGAGCAGCGGGATCGTCAGCGCCGACTCGTCGGTCTCAAAGGCGTTCACGCCCACGATGAGCCGGCGATGCTGCTCGATCTCCCACTGCTGGCGCGCCGCGCTCTCGGCGATCTTGCGCTGGAACCAGCCGGTCTCGAGGCCGGCCACCACTCCACCCTGCTCCTCGATCTGCGCGAACAGCGCCTCCGCGGCCTGCTCCATCTCGTCGGTGAGCTTCTCCACGTAGTACGAACCGCCGAGCGGGTCCATCACGTTCGGCACGCCGGTCTCGTAGGCGAGCACCTGCTGCGTGCGCAGCGCGACCTCCACAGCGTGTTCGGTAGGAAGGGCCAGCGTCTCGTCCATCGAGTTGGTGTGCAGCGACTGCGTACCGCCCAACACCGCCGCCATCGCCTGGTACGCGACGCGCACGATGTTGTTCATCGGCTGCTGCGCGGTGAGCGTCACGCCCGCCGTCTGCGAGTGGAAGCGCATGATCCACGAGCGCGGATTCTTCGCGCCGTACTTCTCCTTCATGTGCCGCGCCCAGATGCGGCGCGCCGCACGGAGCTTGGCGATCTCCTCGAAGAAGTCGTTGTGGATGTCCCAGAAGAAGCTGAGCCGCGGCGCGAACTCGTCCACGTCCAGCCCGCGCGCGATGCCGCGCTCCACGTAGGTGAACCCGTCGGCCAGCGTGAACGCGAGCTCCTGCGCCGCCGTCGAGCCCGCCTCGCGGATGTGGTAGCCCGAGATGGAAATCGTATTCCACTGCGGCACCGCCTTGGCGCCGTACTCGAACATGTCAACGATCAGTCGCAGCGCGGGCTCGATCGGGAAGCACCAGGCATGCTGCGCCATGTACTCCTTGAGGATGTCGTTCTGGATCGTCCCCCGGAGCTGCTCGGGCTTCACGCCCTGCTTCTCGGCCGCCGCGATGTAGAAGCACCACAGGATGATCGCCGGCCCGTTGATGGTCATCGACGTGGACACCTGGTCCAGCGGGATGCCCTCGAAGAGCTGCTCCATGTCGGCCAGCGAGCTGATCGCCACGCCGCACTTGCCCACCTCGCCTTCCGAGCGCGGATGGTCGGAGTCGTAGCCCATCAGCGTCGGGAAGTCGAAGGCCACCGAGAGGCCCGTCGTGCCGTTCTTGAGCAGGAACTTGTAGCGCTCGTTGGTCTCGCGGGCCGAGCCGAAGCCGGCGAACTGGCGCATAGTCCAGAGCTTGCCGCGATAGCCCGTGGGGTGGATGCCGCGCGTGAACGGATACA
>CAZCIM010000010.1:0-45835 GCA_964498895.1 uncultured Gemmatimonas sp.
CAGTCGCAGCGCAGCGAGTGGAAGGTGTCGCCGGTGAGGCACTTGGAGTGCATGCGCACGAGTACGTCGTCCGCACCGGCCACCTCGCCGTACACCAGCGCGACGTGCTCCTGCTTGTCCACGTCGTTGCGATAGCCCACGAGCCGGAACTCGCCGAACTCGGTGGGTAGGCGGACGTCGGCCTCGCGATGCACCAGCCGCTCGTGCTGCAGCCGGTAGGCCACCAGCTGCGCCACCGTGATGAACGTGAGCCCGTGCTCCTTGGCGAAGACTTCGAGGTCGGGACGCTTGGCAGTGGAGCCGTCGGCCTTGAGGATCTCGCAGATGACGCCCGCGGGCTGGAGGCCGGCCATGCGCATGAGGTCCACCGCCGCTTCGGTGTGGCCCACTCGCTGCAGCACGCCGCCTTCGCGGGCGCGCAGCGGATGCACGTGGCCGGGGCGGCGCAGGTCCGAGGGCGCGGCCGAGGGATCGGCGAGCAGGCGGATCGTCGTCGCTTGATCCGCGGCGCTGATGCCCGTCGTCACGCCGTGGCGCGGCGCGCCATCCACGGTCACTGTGTAAGCCGTGCGCATGGCGTCGGTGTTCTCCGACCCCATCATCTCGAGGTTCAGGGCCTCGACTCGCGCCGGGCTCAGCGCCACGCAGATCATGCCCTTCGCCTGCATGAGGAAGTTCACCATCTCGGGCGTGGTGAACTCCGCCGCGCCGATGAGGTCGCCTTCGTTCTCGCGATCCTCGTCGTCCGCGACGACGATGAACTTGCCGGCCTTGAGGTCGGCGATGGCTTGTTCGATGGTGCCGAACATGGTCAACTCTTCAGTAGGGGCGCCGCGAGGCGCTTGAGGTGCTTGGCCAGGATGTCGCCTTCCAGATGAACCCGATGGCCCACGCGCAGGCTCCCGAGCGTGGTGTGGCGCATCGTGTGGTCGATGATGCTCAGCCGCAAGAGGTTCGGCGCGGGCAACTCGACGACCGTGAGACTCACGCCGTCCACGGCAATCGAGCCGCGCGGCACGAGCAGTTCATCGATGTCGTCGGGGACGCGCACGTCGAGGATCCACGCGTCCTTCCGCTGCTCGGCGCGCTCCACGACGCCCACGCCATCCACGTGGCCCTGCACGATGTGGCCGCCGAGGCGGTCGCCGAGGGCCATGGCGCGCTCGAGGTTGAGCTTGGTACCGACGCGCCACTCCCCGATCACGGTGCGGTCGAGCGTCGTGACCACCGCGCCGACCGTGAACTGCCCCGCGGAGAACTCGCGCACGGTGAGGCAGACGCCGCTGCAGGCGATGCTCTCGCCCAACGTGAGCCCCTCGTAGGGGGCCGCAATCACCAACTCGCGGCCGGCCTCCGTGGTGGAGACTGCCGTGACTTCGCCAACCGCTGTGATGAGACCAGTGAACATCGGCGCCGCGAGGGTGGAATCAGCGAGGCGCGTCGTTCCGGTAGATGGTCATCGTGTCCGCCCCGAACCGCTGTTCGGCGAGCACCGACCATCCCGCGCCCCCCTCGACCGGCGGCAGGACCTTCCCGACCCCGGCGAGGGCGTCGGCCCCCAGCGGGACCGACGTCCGAAAGATAATCAGGCGGTCCACAAAACCGGCCTGCAGGAGCGCCGTGGCCACGCGGTCGCCGGGCTCGGCCAACAGGTGCCGTACGCCGCGGCTGCGAAGCTGGCGGAGGTGCCCCCCGAGGTTTGGGGCCACAGACACCTCGACTCCGGCGGCCGTGAGGGCTGTCATCGCGGCGATGTCGGGAGACTCGGTGAGCAGCCCGACGGGAACCTCCCGCGCCGTGCGTACCAGCTGGCTCGTCATGGGGAGCCGCGCCCGGCGGTCCAGCACCAACCGCTTGGGCGGCACCCGCGGTTCGGGCCATTCCCGCACCGTGAGCGCCGGATCATCGGCCAGTACCGTGCCGATGCCCACCAGCACGGCATCGGCGCCCGCCCGGAGCCGGTGCACCTCGCGCTTGGCCTCGGGGCCGGTCAGCCAGCGCTGCGAGCCGTCGCCAGGGGCGATGGCCCCCTCGGCCGAGAGCGCGAGCTTGAGCGTGATGAACGGCCGGTCCTCGCGGCGGGCGGCGAAGAGGAAGGCCGCGTTGAGCTCTTCCGCAGCGGATTGCTCCACGCCGAACGTCACTTCGATGCCAGCCTCGCGCAGGCGATCGATGCCGCCGGCCGCCACCGGATTGGGATCGCGGCAGGCGACAATCACGCGCGCGACTTTCGCCTTGATCAAGGTATCGGCACAGGGCGGCGTCTTCCCGTGATGCGCGCAGGGCTCGAGCGTGACGTACACGTCGGCCCCGCGCGCGCCCTTCTTGGGGAGGGCGGCCAGCGCGGCCGCCTCCGCGTGCGGGCCACCGTAGCGCGCGTGATGGCCCTCAGCGATGACTTCACCATCGCGAACGACGACGGCGCCGACCATAGGGTTCGGCGCCGTCTGGCCCCAGCCGCGCCGCGCCAGGTCGAGCGCGCGGCGCATGTGGGCCGCGTCTTGCGCGGCGTCGGCTGGAGTCACGAGAACTCGTTCGTTCAGAAGCTGATGCGGACGCCGAGCGTGCCGTAGAGGCGCTTGTCGTCAGCCGGCACGTCGTACGTGTGGAAGGTCGGGGCGTTGCCGCCGCTGACCTGGCCCACTTCGCCGACGACCTTCACGAGGAACAGGTTGATGCCGAGCGAGCCGTACATGTTGGTGCGCTTCATCTCCTGCGCGGCCGAGAAGCTGCCCTGCTGCGCACCGCCGTCCACCGAGGCGGCGACATCGGCGTTGAAGTCGTAGGTATCCTGACCGAAGCCGGCGCCGAACTGGAAGAGCAGGAAGTTCTTCTGCGCCGAGATGCGCCACGACGTGCTGTTGATGGCCAGGTTGTTGATCGAGAGCTGGTCACCGCCGTCCGTCTGCGTGGCGAGGTTCAGCGTCGGCATGTCGCGCTTCATCCACGACACGGCGACGCCCGGGATCAGCGCCGACTGCTGCAGCACGCCGATACGCGCGCCGTAGCCGATGGACAGCGAGCCATCCGGCGCCGCGACGCTGAAATCCGTCTCGTTCACTTCCGGCACGTAGGTGGCACCGCCGATGAGGTCAATGCCGCCAATGCGCGTCACGCCGAGGTTGAAGCCCTTCGTAAGGCCGAGCGCGAAGTCCACCGTCGGCAGGCCGATGTACTGGTCCTTGGTGGTGTAGTCGCGGGACGTCGCGGTACCGGCACCGAGGTTGTCGATGTCCGGCAGCGAGCCCATCACCGCGTTGGCGCGGACTGCGATGGCGAAGTGGAACAGGCCGCCAAGGTTGGTGCCGATGCCGAGCGTGTGGCTGCCGCCGACGAGGGAGGTGCCGAGCTGCGGGGCCATGTACAGCAGGAAGTCACGACCGGTGGCGCAGGCATCATCGGCGAGCGGATCGCTGCCCGGCCCGCAGTTCTGCGCGGCCGCCGTGGCCGGAGCAGTGAGGGACAGCGCAGCCACCGCAAACGAAGCTACCAGGATCCGACGCATCGACTCCGCTCCTTGCTAAACGAGGTGAACCCGCCCCGACCCGGGACGGATGTGGCCGATGTTCCAGTTCGCGACACCGGCACGACTTGCAACATCGCGAATATATGACGCGCCGGCTGTGTCGGTAATCACAATCATCCCGACTCCCATATTGAACGCCCGATACATCTCCGCGCGCTCAACCTTCCCGGCGTCCTCCAATACCCGGAACAACGCTGGGATGTCCCAGGCCTTGGTGTCCACCACGGCGTCAAGATGTGACGGCAGTGCGCGGTCGAGATTGCCGGGGATTCCCCCACCCGTGATGTGCGCCATCGCATGCACGTGATGCAAGGCACCGCCGAGGATCGGCAGGTAGGAGCGATGCACGGCAAGCATCACGTCAGCCACGCTCTTGCCGCCGTGCTCGGGAAACACATCATGCGGCCCGAGCTTGAGGCGTTCGGCGACGATGCGCCGCGCCAGCGAGTAGCCGTTCGTGTGGAGGCCGGTGCTGGCGAGGCCGACGAGCACATCGCCGTCCTTGACGCCCGCGCTGGTGATGACCTGGTCCTCTTCCACCCAGCCGACGATGAACCCCGCGAGGTCGTAGTCGGGCGGCGTGTACACGCCCGGCATCTCGGCCGTCTCACCACCGATCAACGAGGCGCCGTTCTCGCGGCAGCCTGCACTCACGCCGGCGACCACGCCTTCGACGACGCTCGGGATGAGCTTGCCGAACGCGACGTAGTCGAGGAAGAACAGCGGCTTGGCGCCCTGCACGAGGATGTCGTTGACGCAGTGATTGACCAGGCAGTGGCCGATCGTGTCGTGCCGGTCGGCCTCGATGGCCGTCTTGATCTTCGTGCCCACGCCGTCGGCGCTGGCGACGAGCAGCGGCTTCTTGGCACCCTCGGGCACGCGGAACATGCCGCCGAAGCCACCGAAGGCACCGCGGGCACCCGCCGTGAACGTGCTCTCGACGAGCTTCTTGATGCGGTGCTTGGAGTCGTCGGCGGCGTCGATGTCGACGCCGGCGCTCGCGTAGGTCAGCTTGTCGTCGGCGCTCACGCGTTGAGGGCCCGGTCGAAGGTCACCAGCTGGTGGAAGTCCGCGACGCGGCGCTCGATGTCCTCCCGCGTGACTTCGAGGAGGCGCTGCAGCGAGAAGCCTTCCACGACGAACGAGCCCATGGCCGAACCGACGATGACGGCGCGGCGCATGTTGGCCTCGCTCAAGTCTCCGGTGCGGGCCAGCCAGCCCATGAAGCCGCCAGCGAAGGAGTCGCCCGCGCCGGTGGGATCAAACACGCTCTCGAGCGGATACGCCGGCGCGTGGAAGATGGAGCTCTTGGTGAACATGAACGCGCCGTGCTCGCCCTTCTTGATGAGCACGGTCTTGGGGCCGCGCTCGAGGATCCACTTGGCCGCGTGCACGAGGTTCGCCTTCTCCGTGAGCTGGCGCGCCTCGCCGTCGTTGAGCGTGATCAGGTCCACCTTGCCGATGAGCTCGAGCAGGTCGGCGCGCCGCGACTCGATCCAGAAGTTCATGGTGTCGCAGGCGACGAGCTTGGGGCGCTCCACCTGCGCCAGCACCTGCAGCTGGAGGCGCGGGTCGATGTTGGCGAGAAACACGTAGTCGGCACGCTTGAACTGCGCGGGGATCTTCGGCTGGAAGTGCGAGAACACGCCGAGGCGCGTCTCGAGGGTCTCGGCCGAATTGAGATCGTGGCGGTACCGACCGCGCCAGCGGAAGCTCTCGCCCGGCGCAGTCTCGAGGCCGGCGAAGTCCACCCCGCGCGCCTTCAGCGGCTCGAGCTTCTCCATGGGGTAGTCGCTGCCGACCACGCCGACGAGCTGCACGCTGGTCTGGTGCGACGCCGAGGCGCTGAAGTAGTTGGCGGAACCCCCGAGCACTTCCTCGGCCTTGCCGAAGGGAGTCTCGACGGAATCGAGGGCGACGGAACCGACGACAAGCACGCTCATCTAGAAGCTCGGACGGAAGACGGAGGACGGAAGGAACCTGCCACTGCTTTCACCACCAAGGCACGAAGACAAGGAGGACATCGTCTCGCTGCGCAATCACAGCAACGAACCGCTACTGCACCACGAGCACGAACAGAAACGGTCCAGCCCGACCGGCGCTTTCCTTCGTGTCTTCGTACCTTCGTGGTAATTGCCGTTTAAGACTACGAGAAGAAACTACATCCGCTCGGGCGCGGCGATGCCGAGGAGACCGAGGCCATTCGCGAGCGTGATCCGCACGGCCTTGGCGAGGGCGAGCCGCGCCTGCATGACCTCCGGCGCCTCCCCGAGGACGTGATGCTTGTGATACCAAGTGTGCACGAGGCGCGCCGTCTCGAGCAGCCAGTTCGCGACGCGATGCGGCTCGAGGTTCTCGGCGGCCAGCGCCACGAAGGCCGGCCAGTCGAGGATCGCCTTCACCAGTTCCCGTTCCTCGGGCGTGTCCAGCACGGACCAGTTGACGCCGTCGCCCGTGATGGATGCCGGGTCCACCTCGCCCACGCGGAAGATCCCGCAGACGCGGGCGTGCGCCATCTGGATGTAGTAGACCGGGTTCTCCTCGCTCTGCGAGCGGGCGAGGTCCACGTCGAACACCAGCTGGCTGTCGCCCTTCCGCATCAGGAAGAAGTAGCGCACCGCGTCGCGGCCGACTTCGTCGATCAGGTCGCGCACCGTCACGTAGCTGCCGGCGCGCTTGGAGATCTTCACCTCTTCGCCGCTGCGCATCACCGTGACCATCTGGTGCAGCACGTACTCCGGGTAGCCCTGCGGGATGCCCATCTCCAGCGCCTGCAGACCCGCGCGCACGCGGGCCGTGGTGCCGTGATGGTCCGCGCCCTGCACGTTGATGGCCCGCGTGAAGCCGCGCTGGAACTTGGTCACGTGGTAGGCGACATCGGGCAGGAAGTACGTGTAGGTCCCGTCCGACTTCCGCATCACGCGGTCCTTGTCGTCGCCGAACTCGGTGCTGCGCAGCCAGAGCGCCCCACCCTCCTCGAAGGTGTGGCCGCTGGACTGCAACTGCGCGACCGTCTTCTCGACCAACCCGTCCGTGTAGAGCGAGCTCTCGAGGTAGTACACGTCGAACTTCACGCCGAAGGCGCGGAGGTCGAGATCCTGCTCCTTGCGCAGCTCGCGCACCGCGACCTGACGCACGCGGTCGAAGTCCTCGCCGCGGGGGTCGTCGGGGAACTCGCGCGCGTACGTCTCGGCGATGTCCTTGATGTACTCGCCGTGGTACCCGCCCTCGGGGATCTCCAGCGCCTCGCCGGCGCGCTCACGCAACCGCGCCTGCGTGCTCTTGGCGAGGTTGGCGATCTGGACGCCGGCGTCGTTGTAGTAGAACTCGCGCGTGACCTGCCATCCCTGGGACTGCAGCAACGCGGCGATCGAGTCGCCGAGCGCCGCCTGGCGCCCGTGCCCGACGTGCAGCGGCCCCGTCGGATTCGCCGAGACGAACTCGACGTTGGCGACCTTCCCCGCCCCCGCGTCGCCACGGCCCCAGCGCTCGCCGGCCGCGAGCACCGTCGCGAGGCCAGACGCGAGATCCGCGGTGTCGAGGCGGATGTTGATGAAACCCGGCCCCGCGACGGAGATGTCGGACACACCGGCGGCCTTGCGGTCGAGCGTCGCGACCAGCGCATCGGCGATGTCGCGCGGCTTCTTGCCGAGCGGCTTCGCGAGCGTCATCGCCAGGTTGGTCGCCCAGTCGCCGTGCGCGGGATCGCGCGGGCGCTCGAGCTTCACCTCGACATCTGACGGCGCGCCAAGGGCGGCGGCGGCGCGCTGCAGCGCGTCGCGGAGCGGAGCGAGGTTGTTCACGACGCGCTGCTCGCGCCGCTGCTGCCGCTCGATCCGCTGCTCGGAGCCGTGGTGGACGCGGCCGCCGGAGCGGCCGGGGTTGCCGCGGAGCCGCTGGACGATGCACCGCTGTCGCTCGTCTTGGTGCCGGACGTCTTTTGCTTCTCGCGCAGGTCCTTCTTGCCGTCCTTGCCGTAGTCCGTGATGTAGAACCCAGACCCCTTGAAGAGGAGGCCCGAGCCGGCACTCACACGACGTGCGGCCACCGCGCCGCAGGTCGGGCACGGGATCTCTGGCTTGGCATCGCTGATCTTGAGGACGAAGTCCTCGGACTCGTGCCCCTCGGGGCAGCGGTACTCGTAGGTCGGCATGGCGCGAACAGGCGTAAGGTGTGGAGCCTGTTAAACTTAGCGGCCCAGAGAGGGGCATTCAAGGCGAGGCAGCCTCCCGCGCGCCACCGCGCCGCCCCCGTGCAGCGTCAGCTGCCGCGCAGGCGCTCGACGCGTTGCACGATGCGCTCGGGCAACGTCAACTGGTCGGCAATCGCCGCGACTTCCTCGGCGTCGCGCCACACGGCCTCGAGCGCGGCCAGTTCGCCCTGCATGGCCCGACGCTCCGTCTCCTCGTGCGCGGCCATTTCCAGCGCGAGGCGCACATTGCCCTCGATCTCGCCCAGCTCCCAACTGCGCCCGAGCATCTTCGCCTGCCCGGACCACTTCACGCCGTCGAGGAACATGCGGTCCGGCCCGCCCACGGACTCGAGAATGGACACCGCCTCGCGCACGGTGGTGGCGCGCCCGCCGCTGCGATTCACCTCGGGTAGGATCGCGCGCATGGCGTCCAGCGCCGCCGCGCCAGCAATGATGCGCGGCCGATCGCGCCCCCCGCCCTTACCGAGCATCTGGCGCGACTCTCCGCGCCCCTTGGCATCGGGGATGCCAGGCCGCGCATTCACCTCGACGCTCCACCCTAGCGGCGATGAGGCGTCGCGCAGGATCCGCGCGGAGCGTACGTGCGTGCGAGTGACGTAGAATGGACCGTCGTCTCCCTCATGCCGCGCGATGACCTTGCGATCGTCGTACGCCGCCTTGATGGTCGAGTACACGTTGAATGGCAGCGTGCTGAGGCCGCCGAACGCCAGCCCGAGCGCGGGCCCCGCCACCAACCATCCGCCCGCCACCGCGGCGCCGCCGACGCCCCAGAGCATCGCATTGCGCCAGCGACGCGTGAAGCGCTCGCCGTAGCGCCAGGCAGCAAACTCCGGCCGCAACGGTTCGCCGATGCGAATCAGTTCCGTGCCGTCGCGAAGCTTGGCGAGACCGATCTGATCCGTCGCCACGCGCCTCGTCGTGTCGCGGTAGAGCCGCTCGCCCTCCTCGATGGCCTCCCAGCGCGTCTCCAGCGGCGAGAGGTTCCACTGGCGGCATGCCGGGCACACCACCCACAGGCGACCGCGCGCCTGGTCGAAGGCGAGGCGCTGGCCGACGGGGAAGTGCTCCAGCGCCTCGTTGCGGCCCAGCGGCGCGTGACAGAAGGTGCAGGTGGAATACACGCCCGCAAACTCAAGGCGTGCACCCGCGCGGTCAACCGCTTAGGCCGGTCGGTACTCGCCCCAAACCTCGCGCAACACATCGGAGATCTCGCCGACGGTCGCGCGGGCCTTCACGGCGTCGATGATGAGCGGCATGAGCGGCGCCCTCGGCTGGCCAAGTTGCGCGTAAGCCGGTGCGGCCGCACGAATCGCCGCCAATGCGCGCCCGACCTCCGCCGCATCGCGCGCGGCCTTCACGGCCGCGAGCCGCTCGCGCTGCCCCTGCTCCAACGCGGCGTAGTTCGGCGCCGGAATGATCGGTGGGTCCTCGCCGTCAGCAAACTTGTTGACGCCCACGAGCACGGTGCTGCCGCGCTCGACCGCCAACTGGAACTCGTAGGCCGAGCGCCCGATCTCCTCCTGGAAGAAGCGCGCGTCAATGGCCGCCGAGCTGCCGCCGATTTCCTCGACCTTGCCCAGCAGCTCCAGGGCGCGCTGCTCGACTTCGTCGGTGAGCGCCTCCACGTAGTAACTGCCGGCCAGCGGGTCCACCGTCTGCGCTACCCCGCTCTCGTAAGCCACGATCTGCTGCGTGCGCAGCGCCAGCGTGGCGGCCTCGGCGGTGGGCAGCGCCAGCGCTTCGTCGTAGCCGTTGGTGTGCAGGGACTGCGTGCCGCCGAGCGTCGCGGCCAGGGTCTGCACGGCGACGCGCACCACGTTGTTGAGCGGCTGCTGCGCCATCAGTGTGACGCCACCGGTCTGCGTGTGGAAGCGCAGCTTGCAGGAGGCATCGTTGGCGCCGAAGCGCTCGCGCATCAGCCGCGCCCAGATGCGGCGCGCGGCGCGGAACTTCGCGACCTCCTCGAAGAGATCGTTGTGGCAGGCGAAGAAGAAGCTCAGGCGCGGCGCGAACTCGTCCACCTTGAGCCCGGCATCCACGGCGCGCTGCACGTAGGCCAGCGCATTCGCGAACGTGAACGCCAGCTCCTGCACCGCCGTGGCACCCGCCTCGCGGATGTGATAGCCCGAGATCGAGATGGGGTTCCAGCTCGGCACCTCCGCGGCGCAGAACCGAAACGTCTCGGCGATCAGGGCCAGCGACGGCTCCGGCGGGAACACGTAGGTGCCGCGGGCGATGTACTCCTTGAGGATGTCGTTCTGGATCGTGCCGCTAAGCTTAGCGCGCGGAATGCCCCGCTCTTCCGCCACGACGACGTACATCGCGAGCAGCACGCTGGCCGTCGCGTTGATCGTCATGGACGTCGAGACCTTGTCGAGCGGCAGGTCGGCGAGCAGCGCGTGCATGTCCTCGACCGTGTCGATCGCCACGCCGACGCGCCCGACCTCGCCGAGCGCGCGCGGCGAGTCGGAGTCGAGGCCCATCTGCGTCGGCAGGTCGAAGGCCGTCGAGATGCCGGTTTGGCCGGCTTCGAGCAGCAGCTTGAAGCGCGCGTTGGTCTCCTGCGCCGTGCCGAAGCCCGCGTACTGCCGCATCGTCCACAGGCGGCCGCGGTACATCGTGGGCTGCACGCCACGCGTGAACGGGAACTGCCCGGGCTCACCGAGCTGCTCGGCGTAGCTCGCGTCCGCCTGCGCCGGCCGGTACACTGGCGCGATGGGAATCCCGCTCGGCGAGAGCCGCTCGCTGTCCGCGGGCTTCGCGGACTTGCCCGCGGCGCGCGTGGCACCGTCCTTCGACTCGCTCACGCCGCTCACCCCTGCGCCAACATCTCGGCCGCGATCGCCACGTCCGTCTTTGAGCCCACGTAGTACGGCGTGCGCTGATGCAGCTTGGTGGGCTGCACGTCGAGGATGCGCTGCGTGCCGTCGATGGCCGCGCCGCCCGCCTGCTCGCAGATGAACGCCAGCGGGTTGCACTCGTAGAGTAGGCGCAGCTTGCCCTCGGGGCTCTTCGTGTTGGCCGGATACGCAAAGAGACCGCCACCGAGCAGGTTGCGATGGAAGTCGGCGACGAGCGAACCCACGTAGCGCACGTTCATCGCGGCGCGCTTGCCGTCGAGCCCGCGGTAGCGGCGCATGAGGGCGCGGACGTTCTCCGGCCAGATCTGCTCGTAGGCGTCATTCACGCTGAGATACCGCCCGTGCTCCGGGATCTTCATGTCCGGGTGCGACAGCAGGAACTCGCCGATGGACGGGTCGAGGGTGAAGCCGTGCACGCCGTGCCCCGTGGTGTACACGAGCATGGTGCTCGACCCGTAGATCACGTAGCCGGCCGCGACCTGCTGGTGGCCCGGCTGCAGCGCGTCGGACATCACGCCGTCCTCGCCGGGCGAGACCTTCTTGAGCACCGAGAAGATCGTGCCGACCGGCACGTTCACGTCAATGTTCGACGACCCGTCGAGCGGGTCAAAGAGCAGCAGGTACTTGCCGCGCTTGAACTGCGGCGGGATGGGGATGAGCTGCTCCTGCTCCTCCGAGGCCATCGCGCAGAGGCGGCCGCCGTGATCCAGCGCCTTGATGATGATGTTGTCGGCGATGACGTCGAGCTTCTGCTGCACCTCGCCCTGCACGTTCTCGGTACCCTCGGCGCCGAGGATGTCCACGAGGCCCGCGAGGCGGACCTTGTTGGCGATCATCTTCGAGGCCAGCGCCAGATCGTACAGGATGCCGGAGAGCTCACCCGTGGCATCGGGATACTTGCGCTCCTGCTCGATGATGTAGCGGTCGATGGTGACGACGCTGGTATCGGTGTGCTTGACCACGACGGATGACGGAAGACGGAAGACTGATGGAGCAATGCTCGGAAAGTTCTCGCTTCCGTCTGGCTGGGGCAATGGCACACGAGCGCGCTGCGGCCCACCCTCAGGGGGCATCGGGCATCGAGATTCGCCAGCGATGCCCGGCAGCCTCGGCCTCCCACTCGCGGCCGTCGCTGCGGAGCACCAGCGTGCCCAGCTGGTCCGTGCGCAGCACCGTCGCCCCGTGGGACAGCAGGCGCTGCATGACCTCCTCGCTCGGATGCCCGTAGGTGTTGTCGCGCCCCACCGACACCAACGCGACCCGCGGGCTCACCGCGCGGAGGAAGGCCGGCGTGGAGCTCGTGGACGAACCGTGGTGCGCGACCTTGAGGACGTCGACGTCGAGCCGATCGCGCGCATGCTGCAGCAACCACGCTTCGAGCGCCTGCTCCGCATCGCCGGTGAGCAGGATGCTGCGCGCGCCGTACCGGACGCGCAGGATGCTGCTGGCCTCGTTGGGATCGTCCAGGGCCGCGGTCCATGCCGAATCGGGCGCGAGGAACTCGAGATGCACGCTGTCGAGCACGAGCTGTTCACCCGGCCGTACCCGCGCCCAGTCGCTGCCGATGCGCCGCGCCGTGTGCAGGAGCTCGGCGTACGCGGGGCTCGCCGCCACGAACGCGGCGTCACGGATCCAGCGTGGACGCAGCGCCGCGGCGACGCTGGCCGCGCCGCCGACGTGGTCCGCGTGCGGGTGCGTGAGCACGAAGAGCGCGAGCGCCCCGCCGCGGCGTCGCAGATACGGCACGACGGTACTGCGGCCGGCGTCACCCGAGGCCCAGTGCCGCCCCGCATCCACGAGGATCCAGCGTCCGGCCGGGGTCCGTAGCGCAATCGCGTCGCCTTGGCCGACGTCGAGCACATGCACCTCGAGCATCCCCGTGCCCGCGAGCGGCGCGTCGCCGCGCCAGACCATGAGCGCGAGCGCGGCGACGGCCGCCGTGAGCCAGGGCATCCAGTGCCGGCTGCAGGCGGCAACAACGAGTGCCGCGGCGGCCAACATGCCGGCGACGACCACGAGCGCGGTCGGCGCCACCGCGACTGCAGCGCCCGGCACGGCGGCGGCAGTCGCCGCGACGGCGTCGAGCGCGCGCAGCAGCGGCCGCGCGGCGTCGGCGACGAACGCGCCGAGCGCGTCACCGGGGGCGAGCATCGCGAGGAACAGCGTCGGCTGCAGCATGGCGACCACGGGACCTGCCCCGAGGTTCGAGACGATTGCCACCAGCGACACGCGACCGAAGTGCCAAGCCACGAGCGGCGCGGTGGCCGCCGTCGTGAGGGCGCCGGTCAGCAGCTCTCGCCCGATGGTGGCACGCCAGCCGCGCGAGCCGCGGGGCAGCAGGCGCTTCGCCGCGCGGCCGGCTGCGATGAGCGCGGCGTATCCGGCGACGCTGAGCTGCCAGCCGAGATCGAGGACGGTCCGCGGTTCGACGAGCGGGAGCGCGGCCGCCAAGGCATAGGTCGCCCACGGTGACGTGGGTCGCTGCAGCAGCCGCGTCAACGTGACCGCGGCGAACAGCCCGGCACTGCGCACGGCCGCAGCCGGCGCGCCGATCGCGAGCACGTACAGGCCCACGACCGCCACCGCCGCGAGGCGCCCCAGTGTCTGAGGCGCGCGCAGCGCATCCACCAGCAGCAGCAAGGCCGCGCCGATGATGCCCACGTGCAGCCCCGAAATCGACAGGATGTGCACGAGCCCCGCATCCGCGTAGCGCTCGCGGAGCTCCGGCGAGAGGCCCTGCGTGTCGGCGATGAGCAGCGCCTTGGCGATTCCCGCGTCGGGCCCGAAGCGTCGCTCGATGCCCGCCGCCACGTGGTTCCGCCAGCGCCACAGCGCATTCGGTGGCGCCACCGGCGTTATCACCGCCTCGCGCAGCAGCAGCCCGCGCGTGCCACTCGTGACCTCGGCCCGCTGCACGCGCACGGTGCTGCCCGCCGCTGCCCGCCCACGGCTAACCGCCATAGCGATCGGTACGCGGCAGCCCCGGGCCCGCAGCTCCCCCGGGACGAAGGCGGTCGGCGCGGCCTCGCGGGCAATCTGCAACGTCCATACGCTCGCGTTGCGCGCCGCCGCCGCGCAGCGCGCATCGCGCCCCGCGAGGTCGGCACCCGTCAGCAGTGCCGCCAGCAGGAGCAGCAGCATCGCGGCCGGTCCGTCCTGCTTCGCCGCTTGCGCTGACGAACCGCGCGCGAGTGCGCGCCACAGCAACCAGATGCCAAGGAGCCCGGCCAGCGGGACGGCGACGGCTGCGCTGTGCCCCGCGAGCCCAAGCGCCGTTCCTGTGGCCCACAGCACGAGCATCTGCAACACGAGGGGCATGGCGGCAGTCTCTGGGCCGCGATGCCCCTCGTCGCATCACCGCATCGCGCCGTGGCGCGTTATCCCGCCATCGGCAACGGCTGGCGTTCCTGGACGGGCGTGCCCGTGAACGTTGCGCCGGTGGTGCCCGTGAGCTCCACCATGAGATAGCGCCCGATCAGCTCGGGCCCGCCGGGCACGAGCACGGTCTTGAAGTCGCGCGACCGCGCCTGCATGAGGTCGCCCTTGCGCGCCTCCTTCTCCACCATGACCTCCATGCGCTCGCCGAGGCGCCCCATGTTCTTCTCGCGCGAGATGCCGCGGATGGTGTTGAGCAGTTCCGTGTACCGCGCGTCCATCACGGCGTCGGGAATCGTCCACTCGGCGGGCATGCGCGTGGCCGGCGTGCCCTCGCGTGGCGAGAACTTGAACGTGAAGGCGTCGTCGAACCGCACCTCGCGGCAGAGCGAGAGCGTGTCGGCGAACTCCTCATCCGTCTCGCCCGGGAAGCCGACGATGATGTCCGTCGTGAGCCCCAAGCCCGGCATCGCCGCGCGCAGGCGCTCGACGCAGTCGAGATACTCCTCGCGCGTGTAGCGGCGCAGCATGCGCTTGAGCATGCTCGTCGAGCCGGACTGCATCGGCAGGTGCACGTGCTCGCAGACCGTCGGCGTCTCGGCCATCGCGGCGATCACGCGGTCCGAGAAGTCGTTGGGATGTGGACTGGTGTACCGGACACGACGGATGCCGTCCACCTTGCCCACGGCGCGGAGCAGGTCGGCGAAGTCGTGCGTGCCGTCGTGGTACGAGTTCACCGTCTGCCCCAGCAGCACCACCTCGGTGATGCCGCGCTGCGCGACCTCGGCCGTCTCACGCACCACGTCCGCCAGCTTGCGCGAGCGCTCGGGCCCGCGCGTGGTCGGCACGATGCAATACGTGCAGCGATAGTCGCAGCCGCGCTGCACCGGGATCCACGCCTTCACGCCGTCGAAGCGGCGCGCCGTGAAGTCTTCGTAGTGCTCTTCGAGGTCGAAGTCCGTGGCGCTGAAGCGCTCGCCGTGCCGCGCACCGTCAATGAGCGAGGGCAGCGAGCGGTAGCCGTCCGGCCCGACCACCAACTGCACGCGCGTGTCCGTCTCGAGCAGGCGCGGCCCGAGGCGCTGCGCCATGCAGCCCGTCACGCCGAGCACGGCGTCCGGCTTGAGATCGCGGCGCAGTTCACCCAGGCGTCCGATCACGCGCTGCTCCGCGTTGTCGCGGATCGCGCAGGTGTTCACGAGCACGACGTCGGCGCCCTGCGGGGAGTCCACCGACACGTAGCCCTCGGCCTCCAGCCGCCCGTACATCAGCTCGGAATCGCTGACGTTCATCTGGCAGCCGTAGGTCTCGATGTAGACGGTCGGGGCGGGCTTCTGCATGCCCGAAATCTACACGCCCCCCGGCAGCCAGATGGAGAACGTACTCCCCCGCCCCTCGACGCTCTCCACGGCAATCCGCCCCCCGTGGTTCTCCACGGCCACGCGGCAGAACGCCAACCCCAGGCCGCTCGAGAACACGCGCGGCGCGTTCGGCACGCTGAGCTGCGTGAACGCCGCGAAGATCGTCTCGTGGTATTCCTGCGGAATGCCCGGGCCGTCGTCGCGCACGGTGAACAGGATGCCCGTTCCCTCACGCTGCGCGCGAAGTTCGAGGGTCACGGGCAGCGGCGAATGCGTGATGGCGTTCTGGATCAGGTTCGAGAACACGCGCTTGAGGATGGCCTTGTCCGCCTGGAACACCGGGGCGTCGTCGGCGACTTCGATGCGTGCCGTCGTCTGTTCCTGGCGGAAGCGCAGCGCCCAGTCGTACTCCAGTTCCGAGAGCAGCGCCAAGGGCGCGATCGGCTCGAGCGCGAGCGCCAGCGGCTTCTCTTCCGCGCGGGCCACGTCGAGCAGGTTGTGGATGAGGCCGAGCAGGTCCTCGGCCTTGCCTTCCACGTCGCTGAGGGCGCGAGCGGCGCGGTCCGGCACCGGGCCGAAGTCGCCGTCGCGGAGCATCTCGAGCGTCGCCAGCATGGACGTCAGCGGCGTCTTGAGATCGTGCACCACCATGCGCGTGATGTCGTCACGCGCCTGCTGGACCTCGCGCAGCCGGCGCAGCGACTCTTCCAGCGCGTCGGTCGCGCCCTTGAGCTTGAGCAAGGACCGTACACGCGCCCCGAGCACATGCCGATTGTGCGGCTTCACGAGGAAGTCGTCGCCGCCACTCTCGATGGCCTTGAGGCGATCGCTCGCGTCGTTCAGGGCCGACACGAAGATGACGGGGATGCGAGCGGTGCGCGGGTCGCGCTTGAGGCGGCGGCACACCTCGAACCCGGCTTCGCGGTCCGGGACACCGAGCGTGCCGGCCGGCATCGACGCGTCGAGGATGCAGAGATCGGGCCGCAGGTCCATCGCCAGCGCGAGCGCCGTGGGCGCGTCGGCGGCGCGCACGATCTTGAGCCCCAGCGGCGCGAGTTGGTCGGTCAGCAGCTCGACATTGGCCTCGACGTCATCGGCCACGAGGACGCAGGCCGCCGACTCCATGCGTCAGGGCCGGATGCCGAGCCCGAGCGAGAGCAGCCACGCGGATTCCTTGATGCCCGAGACCGAGCGGAACATGCGCTGCGCCCCAAGGTCGATCTGCCCACGTCCGCGCGCCAGCGGCAGCGCCACACCGAAGGCGAAGCCCTGCTCGCTCACCTCGCGGCCGTTCACGCCGAACGGCAACGTGCGCGTGCGCAGGCCCGCACGCAGCGCCGAGTACGCACCGAGTACACGCGGCCCGAGGGCCTCGACGCCCACCGAGAGCTCCGTGGCATCGAACACCGACGTCGAATCGGTGAGCATGTCCGCCATGTCCGTCCACTGCGTCTGGTCCACGCGGCCGTACATCGACACGCCGCGAATCCCGAAGTAGGTCACCCCGAGCCCGTAGCGCGCCGGTACCTTGGCGTCCGCGACCTCCGTGCCCAGCAGCTCCACCGACATGCGCTGCCCGAAGCGCGCCGACCCCGAGACGACCAGATCGGGAACGACCTCCGCGACGGCGCCGAGGCTCACCGCAGTGCCCGTGAAGCCGAAGGACGACGACTGGCTGATCGCCGACACGCCGCTCGTCGGATCGAAGGTGCGCGAGAACAGGGTGCGGTTTTCGCCGACCAGCGCGTGCAGCGACGCGCCGAGCTGCAAGCGCGGATTCACGACGTACCCGACCGCCGCGCGGGCATCGCTCATCGCGCCCTCGCTGCCGACCTGCAGCAGCGAGCTCACGGGATCACCGCCGATCAGCAAGGTGTCCGCATACTGGTTGCGCCAGGTGCGATCGAGCACGGACGAGACGCCAAGCGCGCCGACCCAGCGGCCATAGCCACCGGTGGCCTGGAAGGCCGGGAAGCGCAGCACCGTCGCGTCGGAGGATACATCGGCCAACGTGGTGCGGCGGAACTCGGGCTCGTAGCGCAGCATCACGGAGAGCCGGTTGCTGCGCGTGATGGCGGCGGGATTGATGGCCGAGTTCGGATCGATCTCGGCGTTGGCGCCGGCCATGGAGGCGGCGGAGCCGGAGAGGCCGCCGGTGGGATACCCGTAGCCCTGGTTGCTGATGCTGCCCTGCGCGGCGAGCGCCGCGGGCAGAAGCAGAATGATCGCGGCGCGACGGAGCATACGCATCAGGGCCGCCCGAAGACGGTGCCCGGCGTGTAGCTCACGCGCAGGCGTGGACGCACCGCAGGCGTGGCCGCCTCGCTGCTGTAGAATCGCAGCGCGGCCGGCGATGCGCCCTCGAGGTCCGAACGCAGCAGGATCGCCGTGGGATTGCCCCGCGTGGGATTGGCCGTGTTCCACTGCCGCACCAGGTTGTTGATGTTGATGCGCACCGTGCGGTTATCGCTGGGCAAGAGCCGCTGGCTCGGGATGAAGAGGTTGGAACTCGAGAGCAGCGTCGCCGCGCGCATCAGCGACGTGACGGTCTGGCCCGCCACGACGAGGTGGCCGTCGAGAATGAGCGAGTCGGCGGACGAGAGGCCCGACACCGGATCCTGCGTCAGCAGCAACTCGGCGCGCAGCACCCCCACCGAGTCGGTGAGCCAGGCGGGAAGATTCATGCGCATGTACACGCGCGAGCCCGGGAAGCCGCCCACCACGAGTGCGGAGCCGGCGGATTGGTCGGGGGCCGCCACCACCACGTGGAAGTCGCGCAGGTCCGAGGCCAGCGCCGACGGCGACGCCGGCGTGAGCGACGTCGAGCCGACATTGCGAGGCGAGGGCACGGTGGTGTCCTCGGAGACAATCTTGTAGCTGATGCTCGGCGGACTCGCGGCGCCCGTCGCCTGCATGCGCAGCATCACCGACTGCGTGGAGCGCACGCGCAAGCCCACGCGGAACCGCTGCCCGGGCGTGCCGAGCATGGTCCGGAAATACGTGGTGTCGATCGGGATGCGGATGCGCAGCGTGTCGGTGAAGGCGGTGTCTCCGACGTACGTCCCGATCAACCGCGCGGGCGTGAACAACGGCTCCAGCAGCCCCGGGATGGTATCGGTGAGCGTGGAGTCGAACACGTCATACGCGTCGATTGCCCAATCGCCGGGCGTCGCGAGCTCGGTGGCGCGCAGGAACACCGCCAGGTACACCGAATCCACCTTCACGATCGGCTCGAGCGTGTCCACGCCCGTGCGCGCGTACAGCCGCTGCAGCGTGTCGAAGCGCACCACCGGACGCACGTCGAGCGTGTCGCCGCGGGAGGCGAGCAGCAGGGGATCCTCGCTGCCCTGGAAGGGGAACCCGAAGAGGCTGGTATCGAGCGTGACCACATCCGTCAGGATGGTGTCGATGATCTCGATCTCCTGCCCCGGGCAGAGCAGCGGGCAGCCCTCACCGGTCTGGAGGTCCTCGGTGCAGGCACCGATCGCCGCCACGAGAGGGAGCGCCAACAACAACGGCCAACGAGCGAGTCTCGACATCAGCGATGGAGCGAAGCAGGCGTGAAGGGATTCGGCAGCAGGCCGTCGAGCGACCAGCGCGTGACGCGGCCGCTGGCGTCGATCGCCACGACCGCGATGCCCGGCGCGAACTCGGCCAGCGCCTGCCGGCAAATCCCGCAAGGAGGTGTCGCCTCGGGCGCGTCGGTCGCGATGGCGACCGCCGTGAACTCCCGATGTCCGGCGACGACGGCGGCCCCGAGCGCCACGCGTTCCGCACAGGTGCCGGCGGGGTACGACGCGTTCTCGACGTTGCAGCCGTCAATGATCGAACCGTCGGCGCAGAGCAGCGCGGCACCGACGTGGAAATGCGAGTAGGGCGCGTACGCGCGGCTCTTCGCCGCCCGGGCGCGGTCCGTCAACACGTGCTCTTGCGCGGCGCTGAGTGTCATCCGACGAGGGACGAACAGAACGAGGTGCCGCGACCCCGGAAGGCGACGCCGAGCCACTCGGCCACGGTCGCGCCGAGGTCCGAGAACGTCCGCCGCACGCCCAAGGCCTGCGGACGCACGCGCGCGCCGAGCGCCAGCAGCGGCACATTCTCGCGGCTGTGGTCGGTGGACGGCGTGGTCGGGTCGTTGCCGTGGTCGGCGGTAATGAACAGCAGATCGTCCTCGCGGAGGGCGGCCAGAAGGTCGGGCAACGCGGCATCGAAGTCGCGCAGTGCCTGATGGAACCCCGGAACATCGTTCCGGTGCCCGTAGGCCTGATCGAAATCTACAAGGTTGGCGAACAACAACCCATCGGGGCCGCTCCGCAGCCAGTCGAGGATCTTGGCGATGCCCTCGGGATTGCCCGAGGTATGGCCACCCTGAAGCCCCCGGCAGGCGAAGAGATCGTCCACCTTGCCGACGCCCGTTCGCGGGATGCCTGCGGCCATGAGGGCGTCGAGCAACGTCTCCTCCGTGGGCGCGATCGAGTAGTCCCGACGGTTCTTCGTACGCACCCAGGCGCCAGGGCTGCCGACGAACGGCCGCGCGATCACCCGGCTCGGATTGTGCGGCGCCACGAGCATCGTCCGCGCCGTCTCGCAAGCGCCGTACAACTCCTCGAGTGGAATCGTCTCCTCGTGCGCCGCGACCTGAAAGACGGAGTCAGCACTCGTGTAGACGATCCACTTGCCCGTCGCCTGATGCTCCGCCCCGAAGTCCTCGAGCACCTTCGTGCCACTCCCAACCACGTTGCCGATCACGCCGCGGCCGGTGCGCCGCGCGAACTCCTCGAGCACCGCGGCGGGAAACCCCTGCGGATAGGTCGGGAACGGCTCTGCGAGATGCACGCCCGCGATCTCCCAGTGCCCGGTGGTGCTGTCCTTGCCCGCGGAGCGCGGCTCCATGAGCCCCCAGGCGCCGCGCGGCTGCGCCGCTGCCGGCACGCCTTCAAGCGGCGCGATGTTGCCAAGTCCCGCCGCCGCGAGGTTCGGGAGGCGTAGCCCGCCCACCGCCCGCGCGAGATTGCCGAGCGTGTTCGAACCCTCGTCGCCGTAGGCGGCAACGTCATGCGCCTCGCCGATCCCCACGCCATCCAACACGAGAATCACTGCGCGTCGTGCCATCACTCTGCTCCCGTGTACACCCGCTGCAGCCGCTGCCGCAGGCCCGTGATCAACTCGTACGGCGAGAAGCGTCCCGACTCCGCGACCTGCTCCGCCGTCAGCACGCGCGCGCCGTCGCGACCGAGCAAGGTGAGCACATCACCCTCGGCCACCGACGTGTCCGTGACGTCGAACATCGTGCAGTCCATCGTCACGAGGCCCGCCATCGGGACGTCGTGCCCTGCGACGAGCGCACGCGCGGCGTTACTGAGGTGTCGCCGATATCCGTCACCATACCCCACCGCGACGGTTGCGATGCGGCGCGGGCCACGCGCCGTCCACGTCGCATTGTAGCTGACCGTCTCGCCGGCGGCGACGTCGCGGAGTTCGAGGACGCGCGCACGGATGTGCACCACCGGCTCCGGCTGGATCGCCGCGCCCGGGCCACTCCCGAGGCCGTAGAGGAACGCACCGGGACGAATCGCCTGCCACGCCGAGGGCGCGCGGCGCACCGCCGCCGCGGAGTTCTCGGCGTGCAGCACCGCGGGACGCGTCGGCAGCGAGCCCAACGCATCGCGAAACCGCTGCTCCTGTCGCTCGAGCGACCCGTCGTCGCACTCCGCGGAGTGGTAGTGCGTGTAGATCCCCGCCGGCGGACTGCGTCGAAGGGCGTCCGCAAGCTCACCCACGCGGTCCCAGGAGACGCCCGTGCGATGCATGCCCGTCTCGATGGACAGCTGCCAGTCGCCACCGCCGAGCGCAGCCCAGCGCTCGATGCCGGCCACGGAATGCAGCGACGGCGTGAGGCCGGCCGCGCGGAGTCGCGGCAGCTCATCCGGAAGCGTGGGCGTGAAGACGATGATGGGGCGCGCGATGCCTGCGCCGCGGAGTTCCTCGCCCTCGAGGATCGAACTCACCCCGTAGGCATAGGGATCGAGCGCTTCGAGTGCACCCGCGACGGCGAGTGCCCCGAGGCCGTAGGCATCGGCCTTGATCATCGGGATCAGGCGCGCGCGCGAGCGATCGGCGAGGGCCCTCGCATTGCGGACAAGAGCCGCGAGGTCCACCTCGACCCAAGCGCGTGGCATCGCGTCCAGACTAGATTGCGTGGGCATCGGAACCCTCAAGATACCGGAACGCCGAAACGCGATGCAAGACAAAGCCACGCTTGAAGATGCGCTCGCCATCATGCGCGACCTCAGGGCTCGCGACGCCTGGGACCGCGCGCAGACGCACGACTCGCTGCGCCCCTACCTCAATGAGGAGATGCACGAGCTCGACGACGCCCTGCGCGACGGCGACGACGCGGCGATGTGCAGTGAACTCGGCGACGTGCTGCTGCAGGTGCTGTTCCACGCGGTGATCGCCGAAGAGCGCGGCGCCTTCGGGCCGGAGCACGTGGCGGGCTCCCTGGTGCGCAAGATGACTGTGCGGCATCCGTGGCTCTACGGCACGGACAAGGAGCGGACGCCCTGGGAGCAGATGAAGGCCAAGTCGCGCAAGTCACTGGCCGAGGGATTGCCGAGCGGCCTCCCGGCCCTGCACCGCGCGCATCGCCTGCAGGAGCGAGCGGCCGGCGTCGGCTTCGACTGGCCGGATGTCGAGGGCCCGATGCAGAAAGTCGCCGAGGAACTCGAGGAAGTGCGCGCGCAGGTGGCCAAGGACGGCGCGACGTTCGACACGCACGGCGTCCCGAGCGGCGATGCCCGCCACGCGGCACTCGAGGAGGAGCTGGGCGACCTGCTCTTCGCCGTGGTGAACCTCTGCCGTAAGGCGGGGACGCATCCCGCGCTGGCGTTGGACCGTGCGAACGCCAAGTTCCAGCGCCGCTTCGAGGCCATTGAGTCCTTGGCCGCCGTGCGCGGCATTGACGTGCGGAGCGCAGGGCTGGAGGCGCTCGACAAGCTCTGGGATGAAGTGAAGGCCGGTGAGGTGAAGGACGCCACCGGTGGGAGCGCGAACGCGTGAGCGACGTCGTCACCGGCGGTCCGGCCTCGCTCGGCCCGACGCCGATCCCGTCGCTCCCCGTGCCGGCCGCGGCCGCGTCGCTGCCCCAGTTCGGCTTCCACACGGCGGACGAACAGGGAGCCGCCCGGCGCGGCTGGTTCCACACGCCGCACGGCATCGTCGAGACGCCGGCCTTCATGCCCGTAGGCACGAACGCGACCGTGAAGGGGCTCAGCGTGCACGAGTTGGAGGCGACCGGCGCGCAGATGGTCCTCTCCAACGCGTACCACCTGTACCTCCGCCCCGGCGACAAGGCCGTGCGCGCCCTCGGTGGCCTGCACGCGTTCGCGCGTTGGAAGGGTCCGATGCTCACCGACTCGGGCGGCTTCCAGGTGTTCTCGCTCTCACAGATGCGGAAGGTGCGCGAGGAAGGCATCGAGTTCCAATCGCACTTGGACGGCAGCAAGCACGACTACACGCCGGAGGCGGTGATGCGCATCGAGCGCAACATCGGCGCCGACGTGATCATGCAGCTGGACGAGTTGATTGAAGGCAAGTCGGAGTTCGCGCCGAGCAAGAGCGCGATGGAGCGCTCGCTGCGGTGGTTGGAGCTCTGCCGCATCGAGTTCGAGCGGTTGGAGCGCGAGGGCCGCGAACCCCTCGCGCCGATCGACCTGCCGCCGGGTGCCCCCGCGTTGCACGGCGACTTGGAGGCCGAGCGGCAGGCGCCGCCGCAGGCGTTGTTTCCCATCGTACAGGGCGGCATCCATCCCGAGCTGCGCCGTGCGAGCGTGCGCGGCATCCTGCAGACGGGCGACTGGCACGGCGTGGCGATCGGCGGCTTGAGTGTGGGTGAGGCGAAGCCGGACATGTACGCGACCATCGCCGTCTGCGACCCCGAACTCCCACGCGACAAGCCGCGCTACCTGATGGGCGTCGGCTTCCCTGACGATCTCGTGGAGAGCGTGCGCCGCGGCGTGGACCTCTTCGACTGCGTGGTACCCACGCGCATGGGGCGCCACGGCACGGCGTTCACGCCGGACGGCACGGTGCAGATCCGTCGCGCCGAGCATCGCTTCGACAAGCGTCCGCTCGTGGAAGACTGCGACTGCCACACCTGCAGGCACTACGATCGCGCCTACCTGCGGCACTTGTTTGCCGCCGAGGAGATGCTCGGGTTGCGGCTGCTCTCGCTGCACAACGTGCACTACCTCGTGGGCTTGATGCGACAAGCGCGCGTAGAGTTGGCAGCGGGCCGCTACGAGAGCTGGGCGACCGTATACCTGGAGCGGTATCGCGCGCGGGCGGGACGGAAGTAGTTTCTGCGGATGACGTCCATCCGCATCCTCGCCGCCGTCCTCTCGCTGGTCCTGCTGCATCCGCGTTCGATCCCGGCACAGCCGCAGCCGCAGGGACGGCGCTTCGTCGTCGAATCCGCGCGCGACCTGCTGCCTTGGTCCGCCCAGATCGCCGTCCGCGAGCAGTGGCTCGCCAAGCGCCACGCGCTGCTCCTGCCGATGATGCGCCGCCACGATGTGGCGATGTGGATCGTCGTGAACGAGGAGTTCCACGACAACCCGGTGGTGCCGCAGATCGCGCCGCCGCGCCCCTACACGGGCAACCGCGACATTTTCGTGTTCGTGGATGCCGGGGCGGAGGGGCTCAAGAAGTTCGCGATCACGGGCTACACCGAGGAGAACCTCGCGCGGTTCTTCGAGGCCCCGAGCGACGAACCGCTCCCGCCGGCGGCGACGCTGCGCAACCTCTGGACGCGGTATCAGCCGAAGACGATCGCCCTCGGCATCGGCGGCGGTCGCGGCCAGACGCGTACGCTCTCGTACGACAGCTACCAACTCATCGCCGACGCGATGGGCCCAGAGGCGGTCGCGCGCTTCGTCAGCGCCGCGCCGCTCACCACCGAAGTGCTCGACACGCGCCTCCCCGAAGAACTCGAACACTACCGCAGCGCCGTGCGCGTCACGGAAGAGATCGTCCGGCGTGCGCTCTCGCCCGACGTGATCACGCCCGGCCTGACGACCGTCGGCGACGTGCGCCGTGCCCTGTACGACTTGCTGTGGAGCGCCGGCGTGCGCACCTGGTTCCAACCGGACCTGCGCGTACAACGCGCCACTGGTGAGATCGCGACGTCGCGCGGCTTCTTGGCCGTCGCTCCCGAGGCGACCGTCATCCAGCCAGGCGACCTCGTGCACGTGGACTTCGGCATCAGCTACATGGGCTTCGACACCGATTGGCAAAAGATGGCCTACGTGCTGAAGCCCGGTGAGACCGACGCGCCGGCGGGCCTCAAGGCGGCCCTGCGCAACACCAATACGCTGCAAGACGCGCTCATGCTCCGGCACGCTCGGCCTGGCCGCACCGGCGGCGATGTCTTCACCGCAACCATGGCCGAGATGCGCGAACGCGGCATCGAGGCGATGATCTACTCGCACCCGCTCGGCGCCCAGGGGCACGGGCTCGGGGCGTCGATCGACTTCCGGTCCTCGCTCCGCACGGATCGCAACGATGGCGCCCTCGCGCTGCGTGACGGCTCGTACATCTCCATCGAGCTCAACACGGCCACCGCCGTGCCGGAGTGGGGCGGCAAGAAGGTATTCGTAATGATGGAGGACTGCGCCTACCTCACGGCGGAGGGCTATCGGTTCTTCCGGCCGCGGCAGGAGGCGTTCTACTTGATTCCCAGCCGGAGATAGTGGCCATGCCGAAGCGTCCGACGGCTCGCGGTCTGCTCGACACACTCGAGGCGCGGTTCGCCGCGCATCCGGAGCGTCACCGCGGCTTGCCGTGGGCGACTGTGCGTGCGCGCATCGAGGGCAACGCCGCGGCCCTCAAGGTACTGCAGGCCATGGAGGAGACTGGCGGTGAGCCCGACGTGACCGGCGTGGACAAGAGGTCCGGCCGCATCACATTTACCGACTGCTCCCCGGAGAGCCCGGAGGGGCGGCGCAGTCTCTGCTACGACCGCGCCGCGCTCGACGCCCGCAAGGAAGCCAAGCCCAAGAGCTCGGCCCTCGACGTCGCCGCGAGGATCGGGATCCGCGTCTTGAACGAGGAGGAATACCGAGCGTTGCAGCAGCTCGGCGCGTTCGACCTCAAGACGTCGAGCTGGATCCTGACGCCCGCGCCGATCCGTGCGCTGGGCGGCGCGCTATTCTGCGACCGGCGCTACGACCAGGTGTTCACGTATCACAACGGCGCGCAGTCGTACTATGCATCGCGCGGCGTACGCGGAGCGTTCGATGTGTGACGGCGCCGCTGGCTCGGTCACCGCCTCAACGCCCGGGCGGCTCCAGGCGTTCTTCTACAGATTCCCCTGATGCCCACGCTTCGCCTGCTTCCCTGCCTCGCGCTCGCCGTGACCGTCGCGTGCCTCCCCGCGGCCGCGCCGACCACGACCCCGGCCGCGCGCCCCGCCGACACCGCGGACGAGCACGCCGGACATGAGGCGCCCGCGCGGGACACGGGCGGCAGCGCCGACGAGCACGCGGGCCACGAGGATCACGCGTCGCACGGGCTGCCTCCCGTCGAGATCCCCGCCGGCGCGCTGATCACCGAAGCCGACGTTCGCTTCATGCAGATGATGATCGGCCACCACGCGCAGGCCGTGTACATGACGCGTCTCGCAGAAGGCGCCGGGGCCAGCGACCGCGTGCTCAAGCTGGCGCAGAAGGTCGACCTCTCGCAGGCCGGCGAGATCGCGCTGATGCAGGGCTGGCTCGCCGAGTACAAGCAACACGTGCCGGACACCGAGTCCTGGCGCGGGATGCGGATGCAGGGGATGCTCACGCCGGAACAGCTGGAGCAGCTCACGGCCGCGCGCGGCCGCGACTTCGACCGGCTCTTCCTGCAACTGATGATCAAGCACCACGAAGGCGCCATCCAGATGGTGGCGGACCTCCTGAACACGCCGCGTGCGGCACAGGAAGTGGACGTGAACGTGCTCGCGAACGAGATCGAGGCTGCGCAGCTGGCCGAGATCGAACTGATGTGGCAGATGCTGGCGGACCTCGGATGACTCACCCCAAGGAGCAACTCTCGATGCGTGTGCTTGCCCTCGCTTCCCTCTCCGCGCTTGCACTGGCGGCTGCGCCCCTCGCGGCGCAGACGTATCCCAGCGCGACGGACCCGCGCAACAATCTCCGGCCCGGCCTCGCCGACGCCGGCATCGCGATCCAAGGGATGCGGCTCATCTCCACCGCACCGAAGCCGGCCTCGCTGGATTCGATCCGCGGCCTCACTTTCGTGAACTCCGACCTCGCCTTCCGCGGCAACCTGGTCTACCAAGGCAACTTCGCGGGCTTCGTCATTTATGACGTGTCGAACCCGGCCCAGCCGCAGATCTTGAGCACGGTCGAGTGCATCACGGCGCAGGGCGACCCCAGCATCGTCGGCAACCTGCTGTTCATCTCGGCCGAAGGCGCGGGCAATCGCAATGACTGCGCCAAAGGCGGCGTGCAGAACCCGGCCGATCACATGGCCGGCGTGCGCATCTACGACGTGAGCAATCCCCGCGCACCGCGCTTCATCAAGAACGTGCATACCTGCAAAGGCTCGCACACGCACACGGTGGTGCCGCATCCGACGGACCGCGGCGTGGTCTACATCTACGTCTCGGGCAATCAGGGTGCGCGCCCCGCGTCTGAACTCGCCGGCTGCCGCAACGGCTCCGACCCGGCGGATGAGACCAACTCGCTCTACCGGCTCGACGTCATCAAGGTGACGCTTGCCCGGCCGCAGGACGCCGAGGTCGTGACGGGCGCGCGCATCTTCACGGGCTTGGGCCCCGCACCGGCCCGCGGCGGGCGCGCCCGTGGCGCCCGCGCGACGCCGGGCGCCGACAGCGCAGAGATGGCGCGCATGGCGATGAACGGCCCGCGCAACTGCCACGACGTCACGGCGTATCCGGCCATGAACCTCCTCGCCGGCGCCTGCGCGAGCTATGGCCTGCTGGTGGACATCTCCGACCCCGAGCGTCCGCGTCGCCTCGATGCCGTGGCCGACACGAACTTCTCGCTGTGGCACACGGCGGTGTTCAGCAACGACGGCCGCAAGGTCGTCTTCACGGATGAGTGGGGCGGCGGCACCTCGCCGAACTGCCAGGCCATGCATCCGCTGGAGATGGGTGGCAACACCACCTTGGTGATCGGTGCGGACCGCCGGCTCACGCAGCACGCGTACTTCAAGATCCCGACGGCCCAGTCGGCGCAGGAGAACTGCGTCTCGCACAACGGCGGCCTGATTCCCGTGCCGGGCCGTGACATCATGGTCCAGGGCTGGTACCAGGGTGGCGTGAACGTCATTGACTTCACCGACGCGGACAAGCCGTTCGAGATCGCGTACTTCGACCGCGGACCGGTGGACGCTGCACCGGCCGGCGGGCAGCCCGCGGGCCGCAGCACGATCGCCGGCTCCTGGGGCGCCTATTGGTACAATGGCCGCATCTACTCGGCCGAGATGGCGCGCGGGCTCGACATCCTCGAGCTGCAGCCGAGCGAACATCTCTCGGCGAACGAGATCGCGGCCGCGAAGTTGGTGATGATGGAGGAGTACAATCCGCAGAGTCAGCCGAAGCTGGTGTGGCCTGCGGCGTTCCCCGTCGCGCGCAGCTACCTCGACCAGCTCACGCGCGGCAACGCGTTGCCGGCGGCACAGCTTGGGCAGATCGCGCGGGCCATCGACGCCGCCGAGCGCGCGAACGGTGCGGAGCGCCAGCGGCAGCTGAATGCTGCGGCGGCGATGGTGGCGCCGATGGCCGCGCAGTCGCGTGATGCGGACAAGGTGCGCACGCTGGCGGGAGCGCTCCGGCAGCTCGCGGCGGCGACGCGGTAACCGCAACGGCTGTCACCACGAAGGCGCGAAGACACGAAGGACATCGTTGGCAGTCCGCGCAAAGGGGGGCCGCACCGACACGTCGGTGCGAGCCCCCCAAGTGCATGCTCGCAAAGTCACTCCTTCGTGACTTCGCGCCTTCGTGGTGAAATCAGTTACTCGCCGTAGGGAATCCAGATGTTCTTCACCTGCGTTGCCTCACGCAGGAACTCGCGTCCCTCGCCCTCCGCGGCATCGAACCAATCCGTCGCGCCGGCGTGACACCAGGTGCGCTTCATGTTGTGGGCGCTGGCCAGTTCGACGGCCTTCACGCCGTCGCGGCTGCCCCAGTACCAAATCCCTTCCACATCATCGTGCTCGGCCAACGTCTTGGCCAGCGCATCCTTGGCGCCGGTAACGATGTTGATCACACCCGCCGGCACATCGGAGCTCTCGAACACTGTGTAGAGATCCGTCGCCGAGAGCGGGTGTGACTCGCTGGGCACGACGACCACCGCATTGCCCGTGGCGATGAGCGGCGCGACGGTCGAAATGAAGCCCAGCAGCGGCGCCTCGTCCGGGGCCGCCACGGCGACGACTCCGATGGGCTCGTTCATCTGCAGCGCCACGCCACGGATCGGCACGTTGTGCACCGCCCCGTCCCACTTGTCCGCCCAGGCCGCGTAGCTGAAGAGCCGCGCCACCGCGGCCTCAACTTCCGCCTTGGCCTGCGCAGCCGTGGCGCCGGTCTGCGCACGCAGACGCGCCGCGAATTCGTCGCTGCGAGCCGAGAGGTTCTCGCCGATGTAGTAGAGGATCTGCGCGCGCAGGTGCCCCGTCGACTTGCTCCAGCCCTTCGCGGCAGCGTGTGCGGCCTCGACGGCGTTGCGGAGATCTTTGCGGTTGCCGTCACCGACTTCGCCGATGCGCCGGCCCTTCGGGCTCACGACGATGCGGGAATAGCCGCTGTCGGGACGGGCTTGCTTGCCGGCGATGAAGAGCTTGGGGGTGCGATCAATCTCGGACGGGAGACTTGAGACTTGAGACTTGGGAGCACTGCCCCTCTGCGCACCAGCCTTCGCGTCGGGACGACGCACACTCACGTCCCCCGTCTCACGTCTCGCGTCTCGCTTCACATACTCAAACATCCCCTCGCGCCCGCCCTCACGCCCAAACCCGCTCTCGCGATACCCGCCGAACCCCGCCGCCGCGTCGAACAGGTTCGTCGCGTTGATCCACACCACGCCCGCCTTGAGCTTCGGCGCGATGTCCAGCGCGAGGTTGATGTTCTCGCTCCACACGCTGGCCGCGAGGCCGTAGGGCGTGTTGTTGGCCAGCGCCACGGACTCTTCCGGGGTGCGGAAGGTCATCGCCACGAGCACGGGACCGAAGATCTCCACCTGCGCGATCGTGCTCGACGGCTCCACGTTCGTGAACAGCGTCGGCGGGTAGAAGCAACCCTTCTTCGGCACGCTCCAGCTCGGCTGCCACAGCGTCGCGCCCTCGTCGGCGCCCTGCTTCACGAGCGCGGTGATGCGCTCCAGCTGCTCCGGCGCGACGATCGCGCCCATATCCACGGCCTTATCCAACGGCTTGCCGACGCGCAGCGTCTCCATCCGCGCGCGGAGCTTCTCGATCAACCGATCGTGGATGCCCTCTTGCACGAGCAGCCGTGAGCCGGCGCAGCAGACCTGTCCCTGGTTGAACCAGATGGCGTCCACCACGCCCTCGACGACGGCGTCGAGATCCGCGTCCTCGTACACGATGAACGGCGACTTCCCGCCGAGCTCCAGCGAGAGCTTCTTGCCGCTGCCCGCCGTGGCGCGGCGGATGATCTTGCCGACTTCCGTGGAGCCCGTGAACGCGATCTTGTCGACGTCCTTGTGCTCGACGAGCGCCGCGCCGGTCTTGCCGTCGCCGGTGATGATGTTGAGGACGCCGGGCGGCAGCCCTGCCTCATGCGCCAGCTCCGCGAAGAGCAGCGCGCTCAACGGCGTGAACTCCGCCGGCTTGAGCACCACGGTGTTTCCCGCCGCCAGCGCCGGCGCCACCTTCCATGCCAGCATCAACAGCGGGAAGTTCCACGGGATGATCTGTCCCACCACGCCCACCGCGCCGTAGCCCGCGAACTCCTGCTCGAACAGCTGCGCCCAGCCCGCGTGGTGGTAGAAATGCCGCGCCACGAGCGGGATGTCGAGATCGCGGGTCTCGCGGATGCTCTTGCCGTTGTCCATGGACTCGACCACGGCGAACAGGCGCGAGTGCTTCTGCACCATGCGCGCCAGCGCGTAGAGATGCTTGGCGCGCTGATGCCCGCTGAGCTTGCCCCAGCTGCGCTGCGCCTTGCGCGCGGCGGCGACGGCGGCATCCACGTCCCTGCCGCTGCCCTGCGTGACCTTGGCGAGCAGGTCGGTCGTACTGGGGTCGATGACGTCGAACGTCGCGCCCGGCTTGGTCCACGCACCGTTCACGAAATGCCCGAACTTGGCGCCGTGCTTGGCCAGCCACGCGCGCGCCTCGGCGTCGCTCTCCGGCGCCGGGCCGTAGTCCATCGTCTTGAAGATCTCGGCAACGCTGGTCATGGCATCGGATGGCGATGGGCCGCCGCGTAGCGGCCCGTGACGAAGTGCTCGAGCTGGCGCTCGATATCGGTCAGCAACGAGCTGGCACCGAAGCGGAACAGGTCCGCCTCCAACCACCGGTTGCCGAGTTCTTCCTTCATGAGCATGAGGTACTCCAACGCCTGCTTGGCCGTGCGGATGCCACCGGCCGGCTTGTAGCCGACCTTGTAGCCCGTGGCGCGCTCGTACTCGCGGATCTGGCGCACCATCACCAGCGAGAACGGCAGCGTGGCATTGGTGCCTTCCTTGCCGGTGCTGGTCTTGATGAACTCCGCGCCGGCCTGCATCGCCACCCAGCTGGCCCGCGCGACGTTCGTGAGCGTGGCGAGCTCGCCCGTGGCGAGAATCGCCTTGAGATGCGCGTCGCCGCAGGCCTCACGGAAGGCCTTCACCTCATCGTAGAGCGCCTGCCAATCACCCGTCAGCACATGACGGCGCGTGATGACGATGTCGATCTCCTTCGCGCCAGCCTTCACGCTCTCGTGGATCTCCTCCACACGCTGCTTGAACGGCGAGAGGCCGGCCGGGAAACCCGTGCTGACGGCGGCAACAGGAATGCCGGACCCTTCGAGGGCCTCGACCGCCGTCGCCACCCACTGGTGGTACACGCACACGGCGCCAACCGTGATGTTGAGGTCGGCGACGCCCAGCGCGTCCACGAGGTCGTCGCGGAGCGGACGCCGCGCCTTGGCGCAGAGCCGCTTCACGTTGCTGGCCGTGTCGTCGCCGGAGAGCGTGGTGAGGTCCATCAGCGTGATGGCCTTGAGCAGCCAGGCGGCCTGCCACTGCTTCTTCACGGTGCGCCGCGTGGGAATCGTCGCCGAGCGGCGCTCGGCGGCACTCCTGTTCACGCGGATGGCCCGCACGACATCGAGGTCGAGCGGGCCGCCAGGATTGCGAGGGAGCTCGGAGGCGCTCACGTGGTCGGTGGGACGGTGTCGCGCGTGAAGCCGCGCATGTGATGGCGCATGCGGGGGCCCACGCTCAGGGATGCAGGCGCGTCATGAGACGCGGGAACGGGATGCACTCGCGGATATGCGGCGTGCCGCAGATCCACGCGATGGTGCGCTCGAGGCCGAGCCCGAAGCCCGAGTGCACGAACGTGCCGTACTTCCGCAGGTCGAGGTACCACGAATACGCCTCGAGCGGCAGGTTCTCTTCCTTGATGCGGTGCAGGAGCTTGTCGTAGTCGTCCTCGCGCTGCGAGCCGCCGATGATCTCGCCGTAGCCCTCGGGCGCCAGCATGTCGTCGCAGAGCACCGTCCGCGGATCCGCCGGGTTCTCCTTCATGTAGAACGCCTTGGCTTCCTTCGGATAGTTGCAGATGAAGATAGGCGTCTCGTAATCCTCGACGAGCAGCGCCTCGTCCTCGGCGCCGAGGTCATCGCCCCACTTCACGCTGCTGCCCTTCTTCTGCAGCGTCGCGACAGCATCGGTGTAGTCGATGCGCGGGAACGGCGCCTTGACTTTCTCCAGCTTGCTGACGTCGCGCTCGAGCTCCTTGAGCGCGGGCTGCTGCCGCTCGAGCACGCGCTGCACCAGGAAGGACACGAAGTCCTCCTGCAGGCGCATGTTGTCGTGTGTGTCGTAGAAGGCCACCTCGGGTTCGATCATCCAGAACTCGGTGAGGTGGCGACGCGTCTTGGACTTCTCGGCGCGGAACGTCGGGCCGAAGGTGTAGATCTTGCCGAACGCCGCCGCGAGGGCTTCGCCGTAGAGCTGGCCCGTCTGCGCGAGGTAGGCGTTGCCCTCGTCGAAGTACTCGGTCGCGAACAAGCCGGACCGCTCGCCGATCGCCGCCGTGAGGATCGGCGTGTCGGTGCGCAGGAAGCCGCGCTCGTAGAAGAAATCGTGGATCGCCTGCTCGATCTCGTTGCGAATGCGCATGATCGCCACCTGGCGCGGCGTGCGCAGCCAGAAGTGGCGGTTGTCGAGCAGGAAGTCCACCCCGTGCTCCTTGGGCTGGATCGGATAATCCAGCGCACTCGGGCCGATCAGCTTGAGCTCCGTGACCCCGAGTTCCACGCCGCCGGGCGCGCGCGCATCGGCCTTCACTTCCCCGGTGACGGTGAAGGAGCATTCCAACGTGAGCTGCTGGAAGGCCTCCCAGGTCTCCGCACTCACCTGCGGCTTCACCACGACGCACTGCAGGATGCCCGTGCCGTCGCGCATGGTGACGAACGCCACCTTGCCGGAGCTACGCGTGTGGGTGACCCAGCCGCTGAGTGTGGCGGTCTGCCCGACGAGGGTGGGCAGCGTGGAAACTCGTGTCGGTTCGCTGGTGCGCGTCATCCCTGTAAGCTACGGCAGGCCAACGGGATGGGAAAGGCGGACCCTACTCCCGCAACAGGCGCAAACTCAGCCCGACGCCGAAGCTCCAATGCGCGACCGGATCGCCGTAGAGCGTGGTCTGCTGCCGCACCGCGTCAATGCGCATGCCGACGGTCTGCTTGTTGTTGAAGTACGAGCGCAGCCCGAGCCCCACCACCGCCGTCGCCTCGGTTTCGTCGACGTCAAAGAACCCTTCCGCGGCACGATCGTCCCACAGGGCCAGCCCGTACCCCGCCCGCAGGTACGGCCAGACCCGCGGATGCAGCGGAATCGGGACGATCGCGCTCAGCACGCCGCTGCAGAGCGAGACGAACTCCTGCGGGTTGCCCGGAATCCGCGGACGCGAGCCGCGGGAACAATCGCCGCTGGCCTGCACCGCCACCCAGCGATGGACCTGCCGCTCGCCGAACAGGGTGAAGCGCGTGCCGCGCTCGTTGAACTGGGTGGGGATGAAGTTCGCGAAGCCCGCGTCCACCCCCACGTGCCACTCACCGACGGCGGGCCGACGATCGACGCGACGCGGCTCCTCCACCGGGATGGGCAACCAATCCGACTGGGCGCGCACTGGCGCCAACGGCGCCACGAGGCCGACGAAACCGAGCAGCACGATAAATCGCATCATTCAATCCTAAGCGGTCGAAAGCCACCGAGTGGAGTGGCGGAAACGTGGCGCGACGCGCAGTTTCCACGTCCATGTCCGCCAATCCTCTCCGCGCGGGCGTGGATGCCACGCCCAAGTCCTACCCCGCTGGCACCATCCTCGCCACCGCCTGCCCCGCCGTCGGCGTGTTGGTCGAGGCCACGCAGCGACGGCTCGTGGCGCAACAGGCAATCGCCGCTGGCCAAGTGATCTTCACGCTCGTCGGCCGCGAGACACGTACCGCGACCCGGTACTCGATCCAGGTCGGGCCGGAGATGCATCTCGACTCCGACGATCTCGCCACGGACGAGGCGCGCGTGCGCGAGCGCTACTGGATGTACCTCAATCACTCCTGCGAGCCCAGCGCGTGGGTGCGCGGCCTCGAGGTGATCGCGCTGCGCGACATCGTAGCGGGCGAGGGCGTGACGTTCGACTACAACGCTACCGAGTGGGACATGGCCGAGCCGTTCAGCTGCCATTGCGGCGCGCCGAGCTGCGTGGGGCGCGTGGCGGGATATCGGCACCTCGGCGAGGCGGAACGGGCACGCGTGGCCGCGTACTGCTCGCAGTACCTGCGCGAGATGCGCTGAGTACCCACCGCGCGAGCGTGCGGCTGCGGCGCGAGTGCCGCCCGCTCCACCCACCGCTAGCGCCGCGGTCCCGTCCAGAAGGCGATCACCCCGCAGGTCTGCCGCCCGTTCACTGCGGCGGCCTTGATGGCCGGCGGCGCGTTGGAGACGCTCGGGTAGATCTCCACCGCCGCGAGTGCAGATCCCGTGATCACGTCCTCGATTGCCATCCCGCGCCCTCCGCCGGCGTTCGAGAACGCATTGAGCGACGTCGCTCCCGCGACGTCGCTCTCGATGATGCCGCGGACCAAGACGCCGTTCAGGAGGATGTTCATGCCGCAGGAGGCGCGGCCGAGCAAGACGGCCTGGTTGTACGGCGTCGTGCGCTGGACGGAGACGTAGCGCGAGCCCGCGACGGCGCGCGAGACCTGCGACACCCCGAGCCGCTCGAGATCCTCCGGCGTGATGAACTCACCGGTGAACGATCCGCTTTGGAGTTCCTGCGCCCGCTCGTAGAAGCCGGTCCGCGCGAGCACCGTATTGGCCCGCTCGGTCACGAGCACGGGCGCGACCGTGCGAGGCAGCGCCGTGAGGACGACACGGAACACCGTGTCCGGCACGACGGCGCGGAACGACTGTGGCTCATACCCGATGCGCTGCACGCGCAGCGCCATCCGCGCACCCGTCGCCACCTGGGGATATCGCACCCACCCAGAATCATCCGCCACGCGGAGGCCGCCCGGGTCCGCCATGACCGTCGCGAAGGGAATCGCGATGCCGTCGCCGTCGACAACGTGCAGCGTCAGCCCTTGCTGGGCCTGCGCCGGCAGCGCCAAGGCGACGAGCAGAAGGAGACAGAACACGCGACTCACCATGAATGACATGCCCCACGGAAATGTGACAGACGCGACGGCTCAGGCACTGGCTGCCCCACTGGAGTTGCGACTCGCGACGCCCAACGGCGGCAAGAAAATCCAGAAGCAACTGCCCTGCCCCAGCACCGATTCCACGGCGACGTGACCGCCTGCTGAGCGAATCACACCGCGCACCACCGCCAAGCCCAGCCCCGTACCGCGGGCATCCTGCTTGGTGGTGAAGTACGGCTCGAAGATGCGCCGCTGGACGTCCTCGGCCATGCCGATGCCCGTGTCGCGCACTTGGAGCAGCACCCAATCGCCGGTCGGCGCCTGCGCCGGCCGGTCCTCGGCGGCGCGCAGGCGCCGCAGCCGCAGCGCGATGCTGCCGTGCCCCTCGATCGCATCGCGGGCGTTCACCACGAGGTTGAGCACCACCTGCGTGAATTGCGACGCGTCGATCCACACCGGAGGCGTCGCGGCGTCTGTTTCGATGGTGAGCGTGATGCGCGTGCCGAGCAGGCGACGGAGCAGCGGATCCATCTCCCGCAGCGTGCGCGCGACGTCGGTGGCCTGGGGCTCCGCGGTGCTTCCACGGCTGAAGGCCAGCAGCTGCGCCGTGAGCCCACGGGCCCGCGCGGCGACCTTGAGGGCCTCGTCGAGGTCCGCCTTCGCCAGCGCCAGCGGACTGCCCTCTGGTGCGTCGCCGATGCCATCGCGGGCGAGTTCCACGAAGGAGTTCATGGCCGCCAGCAGGTTGTTGAAGTCGTGCGCGACGCCGCCCGCCATCGAGCCGATCGTCTCGATGCGATCGAGCTGCCGCGCCCGCGCCTCGATGGCTCGTCGGTCCGAGGCATCGGAAATGACGCCGTGCGCACGCAGCGCGCGGCCCTGACTGTCGCGCTCGATCTCGCCGAGCACCAAGATCCAGCGCTCGCCGCCATCGGGTAGCAGCACCCGGTGCTCCAGCGTGTACTCCGGCTGATCGGACTTGAGGATCTCGAGGAAGACGCGCGCCACCAGGGTCGCGTCCTCGGGGTGGATCATGTGGAAGAACTTCTCGAGCCCGCCAATCATCTCCGATTGCGGCCTACCGAGAATCGCCGACGCATTCGCGTCGAACACCATGCGGTCGGCGGGCACGTCCAGTTCCCAGGTTCCCATGCGCCCGGCACGGAGCGCCACGCCCAACCGCGCCGTGCGCGCCGCCATGGCGTCCTGCTGGTTCGATTGCCGAAGGCCGTACACCGCGCCGAGCAGCGTGATGGCCAAGACGAGCACCACCCCCGCCGTGCGCGCGGCGGCGCGCTCCGCGGCCCCGAATGCTGCCCAGCCGGCAATCGGCGCGGCATGCAGGCTCCAATCGCCATCCGGCACGCTCACGGGCAGCACTTCGTGCCGCAGCCCGTCCGGTAAGCGATCGCCGCCGAAGCGGTCGCCGGAGCGATCGCGCACCTCGAGCAACAAGCCAGTGCGGGCGTCGGGCATGCCGGCCTCGCGGACGATAGCCGGCACGTCGAGGATGATGGCCACAAGGTCGGGGAATCCGGCGCGCGGGGTCAGCCGGCGCCGAACGAGCAGGCCGTTGCCCCCCTGCACGAGCTCTATCGGTCCCGTGATGATCACGGAATCCGTGGCGAGCGCGCGGCGCACGCCGAGCGGCACGGCGGGGCGTGCATCGGCGAGCAAGTTATAGCCGAGCGCCCGCTCGTTGCCCTCGATCGGCCATGTCGCGACGATCACCCCGCCCTGCACCAACTGCAGCGCGCGCACCCCCTCGGTGCTCGCGATGATGCCCGCCGCATAGGTGGGGAATCCCTGATCCAACCGTTCGCGCGTGGGCTGCGCCTCCGCGAACGAATGCAGGCCGTTCAGGAGCGCGACGCGCCGGGCCACGGCACTTTGTAGCGCCGACACCGTGGGGCCCATGCTGCGCTGCGTGGCCACACTGGCCTCCGCCTCGAGCACCTCGCCATACCAGCGATCAAACGCCAGGGCACCGACCGCTGCGACGGCAAACGCCGCCGCAGCCCAGCCGGCAATCAGCCGCGTCCGGCGGCGGATCGACACAGAGGGCGATTCGACCGTCCCAGGCATGACTCCAGTGTGGGGCTGGGACCACGGACGCGCCAGCCCACGGAGCAGCCTAGCCCACGCGGAACAGCTCCAGCGCCCGCCCGTACTGACGCCGAAGCACCTGCTGAAGGCCCAGATGTTCGGGCTTCGACAGGTCGGGGTCGCGCGCGAGCAGCGCCACGGCGCCCTGCCGCGCGACCTCCCCCAACTCCTCGTCGCGCAGCGGGTCCGCCACCTTGAACATCGGCACGCCACTCTGCCGCTCGCCGAACAGGTCGCCCATGCCACGCTGCTCGAGGTCAGCCCGCGCGATCGCGAAGCCATCTTCCGTCTCGAGGAAGGGCCTGAGGCGCTCGGCCACCTCCTCGCCCACATCGCCGAGCAGGATGCAGAAGCTTTCCGCCGCGCCGCGACCCACGCGGCCGCGCAACTGATGCAGCTGCGAGAGCCCGAAGCGCTCCGGATGCTCGACCACCATCACCGTCGCGTTCGGCACGTCGATGCCGACTTCGATGACGGTGGTGGCGACGAGCACGTCGAGGGTTCCGTCGCGGAACGCACGCATGACCTGATCCTTCTCGTCCGGCTTCATGCGCCCGTGCAGCAGCGCCAGCCGTCTGCCGGCGAAGGGCCCGGCGGAGAGCTCCTCGAAGGCCTTGGTGGCCGCCTTGAGCGCGCTCTTCTCGGATTCCTCGATCAGCGGGTACACGAGATAGGCCTGCCGCCCCTCGTCAATCTGCCGGTTGATGAAGGCCATCACCCGCGCGCGACCATTCTCGGGCCGCAGCGCCGTGGTGACCGGCTGGCGGCCGGGCGGGCGTTCGTCGAGCACGCTCACGTCGAGGTCGCCGTACATCGTGAGCGCCAGTGAGCGCGGGATCGGCGTCGCGCTCATCAAGAGCACATCGGGCTTCTCGCCCTTTTTCCCCTGCTCCACCAGCGCGCGACGGTGCTCCACCCCGAAGCGGTGCTGCTCGTCGATGATGGCCAGCCCCAGCTTCGTGAACGTCGTGCCTTCGACCTGCAACGCATGCGTGCCAATGGCGATCAGCGGCTCGCCGCTTGCCAAGCGTGTGGCCGCGATCTTGCGCTCCCTGGCGCTGCGACTGCCGGTGATCAGCACCGGCACGATGCCGAGCGGGGCGAGCAATGCATCGAACGTCCGCGCGTGTTGCTCAGCCAGCAACTCCGTGGGCGCCATGACCGCAACCTGATATCCGTTCTCGAGCGCCAGCAGCGCCGCGAACACCGCCACGACGGTCTTGCCCGCGCCGACGTCGCCCTGCAGCAAGCGATGCATGCGCTCCGGTGCGCACATATCGGCCACGATCTCGCGGACGGCGCGCACCTGCGCCTTGGTCAGCTCGAACGGCAGCACCTCGCGGAACCGCGACGTGAGCTCCTTCTTGTTGACGAAGCGAATGCCATCGCGCGCCTGCTTGGCCAGCTCGTGGGCGCGGCGTTGCAGGAGATGCACGAACAGCAGCTCCTCGTAGGCGAGCCGCCCCCTCGCCCGCAGCGCCTCGGCGACGGACGTCGGCCGATGCAGCGCGCGCAACGCCTCCGGCAGCGGCGGGACCGCCGCCTCCGCCAGCAACGCCGGCGGGAGGTATTCCTGCACGAGAGGCAGCAGCGCGTCGAGATGCTTCTCGACGAGCTGGCGGATGAGCTTGAAGCTCAGGCCCTCGGTGGCACGGTACACCGCGAGCACGCGGCCGGCGCTCGTGGGATCGCCCTCGGGCCCGAGGTTCACGAACTCGCGGGGCGCGAGCTGGCGGCCGTGATAGAAGCGAACCGGACCGGTGAGCAACAACTGATCGTCCTTGTTGATCGCGCGGTCCAGCCACGGCTGACCTGGCCAACTCACCTCGATCATGCCCGAGGCGTCCTTCACCACGGCCTGGAAGATCCGCAGGCCTTTGCGCGTGGGCAGGATGCCCTTGCTGATGACCGTGCCGATCACCGAGGCGTCGTCGCCCACGCGCAGCTTCGCGATGGGCGTGACCGTGCTCGCATCCTCGTAGCGGAACGGGATGTGAAAGAGCAGATCCCGCGCGGTGAAGATGTTCAGCCGGCGCAGCGCCTCGGCGCGCCGTGGGCCGACGCCAGTGAGGTACTCCACCGGCGTCTCGAGCGTGCGCCGCGGCCCTGCGGCGGCGGGACTCATCCCGCGAGCAGCTCCGCGGCGAACGCCGTCGCGTCGAAGGGTTCGAGATCCGCCGCCTGTTCGCCCAACCCGAGGAACTTGATGGGGACGTTCACCGCTTCATGCACCGCCACCACCACGCCGCCGCGGGCCGTGCCATCGAGCTTCGTGACGATCAGCCCCGTGAGCGGCACGGCCTCGGCGAACTGCTTGGCTTGTTGCACGGCGTTCTGGCCCACCGTGCCGTCCAGCACGAGGAGCGCCTCGTGCGGCGCGCCGTCCAGGCGCTTTGCGACCACGCGTTGCACCTTCTTGAGCTCGTCCATCAGGGCGTGGCTGGTGTGCAGCCGCCCGGCGGTGTCGATGATGATGACGTCCACGCCACGCGCGATGCCGGCATCGATGCTCTGGAAGGCCACGGCCGCAGGATCCGCGCCTGGCTGCGCGCCCACGAACTCGGCCCCGGTGCGCTCGGCCCAGACCTTCAACTGGTCAATAGCACCGGCGCGGAAGGTGTCACCGGCGCCGAGCAGTACGGTCTTGCCGTCACGCCGAAGGCGGGCGGCGAGCTTGCCGATGCTCGTCGTCTTGCCCGCACCGTTGACGCCGAGCACGAGGATCACGGTGGGCTTGGCGGCGGCGAGGCGCAGCGATGCATCGGCATTGCCGGCCCTGAGCGCCTCGCTGAGCAGCTCCACGAGCGCGGCGCGGAAATCGTCGGGCGTCTTGATCTTGCCTTTGGCCGCGCGGCTCCGGACTTCGTCCACGAGCCGCATGGTGACCGGCACGCCGAGATCCGCCTCGAGCAACGTCTGTTCGAGGCGCTCGAGCGTGAGCCCGTCCACGCCGCCGCGGGCGAGCACGCCGACGTCGGTGAGCGCGATGTCTTTGATGCGCTGCCAGAGGGAGCGCTTGCCGAGCAGGTTGAGGGCCATCAGAGGCTAGAACGTGAAGGGCAGCGCGGAGGTCAGCGCCATCCGATTCGCCGGCGCAACATCCATTCTGCGCTGAAGGCGAGGAGGGCCAGCGCGGCCAACCACCAGGCGTCGCGGGCGCGGGGCGCCAAATCACGCACTGGTGCGCTGCCCACCGGCCCCGCCACGACCCGCAGCGGACGCGGAAGGATCTCCTCCGCGCGGGTCGCCGTCGCCTCAGTGCGGCGTTGCGGCGCCGACGCGTCCGCGACCCAGTCGAATATACTGCCCCAGAGCGCATCGAAGGCCTCCGCCGCCCGCCCGCCGCGCGTGCGCCAGCGCCAGAACCCGGCGGCGCTCACCACCACGCTGCGCGGCTCGCGCTCCTCCAGCGCGACGACCGCACGCTCATCCCCGCGGCGGGCGCGGCGCGCCAGCAGCGCCGGCGCGCCGCGGCCTGAGGGTCCCACACGCAGCGGTGGGAGGTCGGCGAACGGCAAGTCGCCAAGCGCCGCGCGCAGCGGCGCGTCCCCGGCGGCCGTGAGGTAGTACTCCTCGCTCTCGCCGACGCTGGGCATGAGCACGAGGCCGCCCCGAGCGCGCGCCCGCGGCGGGCCGAAGTAGGCCGTGTCGCCGTGCAGGACGACGAGCGCGGCCGTCGCCACTGCGCGCCGCACGACGTCCTCGGGCACCGGCCGCAGTTGATCGCCCTCACGCCACTGCCCGGGCGCGACACGCCAGTAGCCGCGGACGGCCCCGCGCTGCGTCTCGCGCAACACCGCAAATGCGAAGCGCGCATCCTGGTCTGGCGCGGTCGAGACCATCGCCACGGATGCTGCACCGGCCACGAGCAGCGTCGCGCGCGCCGTGTCGTTGTCGGCGCGAAGATCCCGCCCGTCGAGCGCCACGATGAGGGGCTGCTCGCCGTCCATCGGCGGCACGGCAACCAACACGCGCAGTTCCCGCTCGCTGTCGGCATCGAGTGGCTCGACGCGCTGTGTCGAGAGCGTGCGGCCACCCAGCGTGACGCTCAGCGTCCGCGTCGCCGCCGCCGCGGCCCCTTGTGCGGACGTCGCCGACACCGCGTTGGCACGCAGCAGCACACTGATCTCGAGACTGTCGCCGATGAGTGCGGCGCGCGGGAGCGTGAGCGGCGCGAGGCCCAAGTCTGCCTGCGCCTCGGCCGCGGGGAGAAACAGTTGCGAGCCACGTGGGAGCTCCGCCAAGCGCTGGGGATCGTCCAAGCGCCCGTCCGTCACGACGACCACGGGACGGCCTTGGGCCCGAGCCAACTCCACCACATCACCGATGCGACTGGCGGCGTCCTCGGGCCGCGGCGGCGTGAGCGCGCCGGCGCGCACAGTCTCGCCGAACACCAGCAGCGAATCCCCACCGGCCGCGAGGGCTGAGTCTGCAACGCGTCGCGCCGCGTTCCAGCGCGCGCTGTCATTGCCCCAGGACGCGGAGGCATCGAGTGCCACCCAGGGTGCCAGCGGCCGAGGCGGTGCCAAGGGAGCATCGAGCAAGAGGGCCGCGACGAGCGTGGCGCCGACGGCACGCAAGCCGAGCAGCAGGCGCGGCAGCGGTCGCGCCGCCGCATAGCCGAGTGCCGCCACGGCGGCACCGATGCCCAGTGCCGCGAGCCAGCTCAACACACGAAAGCCTGTGCGGTCAGTTGCCGAGCGCGCGGACGACGCCCGCGGGCTGCTCGAGCGCGAAGGCCACGCCGTCGCGCACGGCCTCGAAGCGCGCTAGGGCCGCACCCGTCAGCGCCGGCCCCGCCTCGGCGTTCGCCAGCGCGCGCCGCGGATCGCGGTGCACGCCGCCGATCAGCACTTCGAAGTGCAGGTGCGGCGCCGTCGAGAGGCCCGTCGAGCCCACGTAGGCGATCGTCTCGCCGATCGAGACCCGCGCGCCGCGCCGCACGCCCTTGGCGAAGCCGCGCAGGTGCGCATAGCGCGTCACCATGCCGTTGACGTGGCGCAGCTCGACGACGTTGCCGTAGCCGCCGCGCACACCGGCGAAGATCACCGTCGCGTCGCCGATGGCACGCACCGGCGTGCCGGCGCTCGCGGCGTAATCCATGCCCTGGTGCTGGCGCATGGTGCCGAGGATCGGATGGCGACGGCGGCCGAAGTTGCTTGAGATGCGACGGAACTGCAGTGGCGCGCGCAGGAACGCCGCGGCCAGCGAGCGGCCGCGCTCGTCGTAGTAGCGCACGCGACCGTCCGGCTGCACCACGCGATACGCCTGGATCTCGGTGCCCGCGCGCTGCAAGCCCGCCGCGATGATGGTGCCGATGCGCATGCTGCCGTCGGGCGCGATCTGCCGCTCGAAGAGGGCGCGCACCTGATCGCCCTGCTGCAGCTCGCGCGACATATCCACCTTGTACTCGTAAATGTCCGCGATGGCCCAGGCGAGTTCATCGCGCGCGCGGCCGACCAACAACGAGTCGGACCCCTCACCGATAGCTTGGTACAGGTGATCGCGAACCGTCCCCCGCAGCATCACGGTGTCGGTCTTCCACGGCAGCACTTCTTCCGTCGCGGCCCACTCATCCCCCGTGCGGGCGACCCGCACGATGCGGTCCACGCCGAGGCGCAGGCGGATCTCCTGCGGGCGGGCGTCCGTGGTGTCGCCGCGGAGTTCCACGGGCAGGCCGGCCGGGATGCGCCGCGGGTTGAGCGGCGTCGCGCGCATCACGCGCTGCGCGTCGGCATCCGACATGCCACGGCGCGCCAGCAAGCCCGTCAGCGTCTCGCCGTTGCCCAAGGTGTCGTGCTGCGTCCACGGCTGCAGGTCGGGGGCGTCGAGCGTGCCGAAGAGGACACGCGGATCGCCGAACTGCGGGGTGGGCAGGCGAAGCGCGGCGATCGCGAGTCCCGCGACCACCGCGCCGAGGAGGAGCCGCGTCGTCCGCGGGCTCAATCCATCTGTCTCCGAATGAACGTCGGGATCTCCAGGTCGCTGAGATCCTCGAGCGGACGAGCCGACGACGGGCGCGGCTTGGCCGCCGGCACCGTGTTGCCGGCCGACGCGCCCGCGGCACCCGGCATCACCGGACGCGGCGCGCGCGCGGCGGGATCGAGCGGGATCACCGGCGTGCCACCGGACACCGCACGGCTGCCGATCACCGGCGGCTGTGAGGCCGCGCGCTTGCTGAAGCCCGTGGCGATCACCGTGACGCGCACCTCGCCCTGCATCGCCGGCTCCGGCATCGCACCGAAGATGATCTCGGCGTCGTCGCCGACCGCCGTGCGCACGAGGTCGCTGATCGTCGTGTATTCGTCGAGCGAGGTGTCGAGCCCCGCCGTGATATTGATGAGCACGCCGCGCGCACCCGCGATGGACACGTTGTCGAGCAGCGGGCTGGAGATCGCCATCTGCGCCGCGTCCACGGCGCGGTTCTCGCCGCGGCCGATACCGGTGCCCATGATGGCCGAGCCGCCGTCCTTCATGACCGTGCGCACGTCGGCGAAGTCCACGTTCACGAGGCCCGCCTTCGTGATGATGCTCGAGATGCCGCCCGTGGCCTGCAGCAGCACTTCGTCGGCCTTCTTGAGCGCGTCCTGGAAGGGGATGCCCTTGCCCACCACGGCGAGCAGGCGCTCGTTGGGCACGACGATCATCGTGTCCACGTGCTTGGCCATCTCGGCGATGCCCTCGTCGGCCTGGCGCATGCGCTTGCGGCCTTCGAAGAGGAACGGCTTGGTGACGATGCCCACCGTGAGCGAGCCCTGCTCGCGGGCCAGCTCGCAGACCACGGGCGCCGCGCCCGTGCCGGTGCCGCCGCCCATGCCGCAGGTGACGAACACGAGGTCAGCGCCCGCGATGGCGCGCGCGACCTCGTCACGGTTCTCCTCGATCGCCTGACGCCCGATTTCCGGGCGGGCGCCGGCGCCGAGGCCGCGCGTGAGCTTCTTGCCGATCTGGATCTTCACGTCCGACTTCGAGCTGAGCAGCGCCTGGGCGTCCGTGTTCACCGAGATGAACTCCACGCCGTCGAGCTGCTCCTCGATCATGCGATTCACCGCATTGCCACCGCCGCCGCCGACGCCGACGACCTTCATCTTGGCGTGCTGGGCGTTCGGTTCTTCGAATTCGAAGAGAGACATGGTCAGGCCTGGGACGGAAGACGGATGACGGATGCTCGGCCGGCGCGCACCGGCCACTGCGAAGGCCGGAAATATAGCGCGCCCAGAGACGGGCTTACAGGCGAAAGACGAGCCAATGGGGCGTCAGGATACCACGCCGTCGCGGCGGCGAAATCCACCGTCCGCGCGCGTCCGCGAATATTTGTGATGACCGTTCCACCGCTTTGCCACAGAGACACGGAGGCACAGAGCCTTGCGTGCCTCGCGAAGGACGCGGCACGGCCGAGCAAACGCCTGGGGGTCCGCGCCGAACCATCAGCGCGGACCCCCAGCGGGTGTAGTCATCGGCCCAGCGCAATCCTCCACGCCTCCGTGCCTCTGTGCCTCTGTGGCGAGGCAGTTCGCCGTTAGAACCAATCCTGCAGCCAGGTCTTGAACCGCTGCGCCATCGAGTCCATGCTCGGCGCGGCGTTGCTCAGCGAGAGCCGGCGTCCCTTCCCTTGGCTCCCGCTGATGGCCACGCGATGCGCGCCGTACTGCACGAGGCCCGTCACCACGGAGAAGCGCGGGCTCTGGATGCTGTCGGCCAAGCCGCCGAGGAGTTCGCCCGGCGCCCCGATGCGCGCGCCCAGTCCAAACACGTCCGCCGCCAGCAAATCCGTACCCGGCTGCGCCGCGGCGCCGCCGGTGACGACCACGCCGGCCGCGAGCTTGTTCACCAGATGATGCTCCTCGAGGTCGCGGAGCACCATCTCGAAGATCTCCTGCGTGCGCAGGTGGATGATGTGCGCCAACAGCTCGCGCGGGATCTCGCGATCGCCCTGCGCGCCAGTGCTGGGCAACTTGATGGACTCGCCCGTGTTCTTCACCAGCGGCTCGTAGGCCGCGCCGTACTGCTCCTTGAGGCGCTCGGCGTCCAGCGCGGTCACGCCCAAGCCGTGCACGATGTCGCTGGTGACGTTGAGACCGCCGAAACCGATCGTGCCCAGGTGGCGGATCTTGCCCTCGTGGAACACGGCGAGGTCCGTGGTGCCGGCGCCGATCTCCACCAGCGCGACGCCCAGTTCCTTTTCCTCGTCGGTGAGCACGCTCAGCGCGGAGGCCAACGGCTCGAGCACCAACTCACCCACCTTGTACCCTGCGCGCTCGACGGCCTTGCGCAGGTTCATCGCCGGCGAGGAGCCGATGGTCACGAGGTACATCTCGGTCTCGAGCCGCGTGCCGATCATGCCCACCGGATCGCGCACGCCTTGGTTCTTGTCGACCGTGTATTCCTGCGGAATCGCGTGGATGAGCTCGCGGTCCTGCGGAATCGGCTGCGCGCGGGCCACGGCGTTCGCGCGGTCCACGTCGGCGCGCGTGATCTCGTGGCCCGTCACCGACGCGATGC
>CAZCIM010000011.1:0-43602 GCA_964498895.1 uncultured Gemmatimonas sp.
GCTGTCTCGCGCTCAATGCGTCCTTCGAACCGTTGACGATGGTGCCGCTCAAGCGTGCGCTGCGGCTCGTCATCGACGGCAAGGCCGAGATCGTCGAGTCCGACCGCGGGAAGGCCGTGCGCTCCGAGCGCCTCGCCGTGCCGCGCCCGGTGGTCATCCGCCTCCGCAAGTTCGTGCACGTGCCGCGCCGTTTCCGCCGCCAAGTCACGAACACCTTCCTCTTCGCGCGCGACGGCTACCGCTGCCAGTACTGCGGCCGCGCCAGCTATGAGCTACGGCCGCGCGAGTCGCTCACCCGCGATCACGTCATCCCCGTGTCGCGCGGCGGACTCAACGTGTGGACGAACGTCGTGACCGCCTGTTCGCCGTGCAACACCCGCAAGGCGAATCACCTGCTCGACGAAGTGGGCATGCACCTCGCCCATCCGCCGATGGAGCCGCACTTCGTGCATCTGTCGTGGGCGGTGCGGCGCCTCACGCCCACGCAGGCGCGCTACATCAAGCTGTTCTACGGCGGCGACGTCGTGCGGCAGCTCGAGGCGATGGAGCGGCGCCACGGCGGCACGCTGCCACCGGAAGCCCAGGTGCTCTGACGCCTGTGTGCGGAGAAGCCATGCGGGGCCGGCGACGCATCGCCGGCCCCGCAGCACTTATGGCGCCGGCGGTGGCGGCCGGAAGATCCCTGACCGCGCCGCATACTCGCGGCGCTCGCCGCCGAGCAACCGTGTCGTCAGGTTGCGCACGCCGTTGGTCAGCGCCGTCCCGGGATTCGTCCGGCCTCGCATCGCTGGCGTGAGCTCGCCGCGGAGCCAGGCGTTCACTTCGTCCAGGTCGCTCACGCTCAGCGTGCGCACCTCGAGCGTTGCCTGGTAGTAATACCGCCGGTTGCGTGCCGGCGCCGAGATCGGCACGCGCAGCGGCCGCTCGACGGCGGCCTCGGCGTCCTCCAGACGCGCGAACGCGCCCAACGACAGCACCCGCGTGCCGACACGTTGACTGACCTCGTACCGTTGATCCGTCCCGCGCCAGCGCACCAGCACCTCCCACTCGGCCGCGCGGAACAACTCGTCGGCGAAGCGCTCGCTCGACCACACCTCGACGCGGTAGCGGAGCCGCGCGGGGAATCCCGCCTCCAGCAGCGCGCGCATGCGGGCGTCGCTCAGTACGTTGCGCGCGTGGACCAAGGGGCCATCTTGCGTGACCCGTGCCGCGGCGGGCAGCTGCACCACGAGCCCCGGACGCTGCGCGGCCAGTGGACGCCCGAGGGCGGCCACCAGCAGCAGCGTGAGCGTGGCGCAGCGTCGCATCATGTCAGAATCGGCGCCCCAAACGGATGAGCACGTTCACGCGCTCCTTCGGCGACGACACGGCCTTCGCGAAGTAGATGCCAAGGTCGCCGAAGTCGAGGCCGAGCCCGAGCGAGGTCCGGAAGCTGCTCAGCGGCGGGATCCCCTTGTCGTGCCGTGCCTCCGGGATGCCATCGCCGACGGTCCACCCGCGGCCCGCGTCGGCGAACAGCACCCACTGGCCACGCCCATTGAAGCCCGGCCGCCACCAGTCGTCGTCCCAGTCGGTGCGCACCCAGCTCACGTGGAAGTCCTGACGCAGTTCCACCTGCGCCACTGCCATGCGATCGCAGAGCGTCGCGCGCCCGGGCATCGTCGCGATGCCGCCGCAGGTGAACACGTCGTCGTCATACGGCGCGCGGCGGAAGTCGTAGCCCTCGATCGACCCCGGACCGCCCACGGAGAACTTCCGCTGCAGCGGCAGTTCGTTTCCACCCAACTGGCCGCCGGCCACGACGCGCAGGTTGAGTTGCGTGCCGGGCGAGAGATTCGTGTAGCGCCGCGCATCCACGAAGCCGCGGGTGTAGGTCAGTTCGGCGGGTGGCGCGTAGGTCGGCAACGGCGCCAGCGTGCGCGCCAGCGTCCCGCGGCCGCGCTCCACGTCCGCCGCGATGTACCACCCACCGGTCCACGGCGCACGCAGGCGCTCGCGCGTGTCCACGTTGAAGCGCACGCTCAGCAAGTCGATCTTGCCCTGGTCCACCTCGGAGTTCTCGCGCCACGGGGTGCGGTCATTGAACAGCGAGAGCGCGTTGCGTTCCACCACGCTGCGCCAACGCTCACTGCCGAACGCCACGTTGAGCGAGACTTCCTCGCCGATGCGGCCACCGATGCTTCCCTCCGCGCCGTGCCGTCCGTAGTGATCGCGCAGGTCGCGGCGCATCAAGAAGGCCAGCAATCCGGCCTCGGCGTTGCGCAGCTGCCAGGCCTCGATCGGCTCGACGACGTCGAAGAGCCGGCCCGCGAGCACGACGCCATACTTGCGCCCGAGACGCACCTCGGCCTTGGCATCGTGACCGATTGTCCCGCGATCCCAGCGTACGGGCTCGGCCGTGCGCACGACGCCGAGCGCCTCCACCTGCACGCGTCCCCAATCCGTCGTGCGGCGGAAACGCGGTCCAATCAGCACCGGCAATCCCTCGACGCGGTTGTACGTGCGTGCCGCGACGAAGAAGAGATCCGTGTAGGACTCGCGCTGTGGATTGTCGTCGCCGAGGCGAGGCCGCCACTCACCGGCCACGAAGTTCTCCGGCTCGATGCGGTCGCCGTCCATCGTGTAACGCAGCAGTTCCGCCTGCACGCGCACGTCGCCGTCCACACTGACGCCGTCGTCGCGTTGCACGCTTCCGCCGACGACGATCACGTCGCCGGTGATGCGCGCGCCGCTCTGCAGGCGCACGTCTGCGTTGATCGCCACCAACGTGCCGCGCAGCGTACCCGCGATCGTCGCCGGCCCGTTCAGGACGCCGACCGCGCCGCTCACCTCGGCACCGGCCGGGATGTCGTACGCGCCGATCACGCGCGTCGTGGCCTCGTCGTTCCAGGTGCCTACGGCCTGCGCGGCGACGCTCCGCTGCGCCGCCGCAGGCGTCGCCGCGGACACCATGCCCACGAGGATCGCCGCTGCCGCCATTGCCTGTCGCATCACTCGCTCCAGAAAGGTCATGGCCTCACTCTACCCCGCTGATGCCGAGCCGGCGCATCCGGCGGTAGAGGTTCGGTCGGTCCGTCTGCAGACGCCGCGCCGCCTCGGCCACCACGCCGTTGGCCGCTTGCAGGGCCCGCTGGATGAGCAGCCGTTCGTAGTCGTCGAGTTGCTCGCTCAGTCCCATCTCGAGGCGCTCGGCGTCGGGTAGCGCCGCCGGCGCCGCCGTCGCGATGTCCAGCGCCGGGAGCACGTCGTGCACGTCATCCGCGGTGATCTCGCGCCCCGCGTGGAGGATCGCGAGACGCTCCACGATGTTCGCCAACTCGCGCACGTTGCCGGGCCAGCGATAGCGCGTCATGGCCTGCACGGCCTCGTCACTCCAGGTCGGCGCCGGCTGGCCGCTGCGGCGGCGATGCAGCGTCGCGAAGTGCAGGACCAAGTCCGGGATGTCGCCGGGATGCTCGCGCAGTGGCGGCACCGCCATCGGGATCACGTTGAGGCGGAAATAGAGATCCTCGCGGAATCGCCCCTCGCGCACTTCCTTGGCGAGATCGCGGTTGGTCGCGGCGATCACGCGGACATCCACCTTGATGTGGCGGCCGCCGCCGACGCGCTCGATCTCCCGCGCCTCGATGGCCCGCAGCAGCTTGGCCTGCGCTTCGAGCGAGAGCTCGCCGACCTCGTCGAGCAGGAGCGTCCCCGTGTGGGCCATCTCGAAGCGGCCGATCCGGCGCTCCGTCGCACCGGTGAACGCCCCACGCTCATGGCCGAACATCTCGCTCTCCACGAGGTCGCGAGGGATCGCCGCGCAGTTCACGCGCACGAACGGCTTCTCGCGCCGCGCGCTCTGCGCATGGATGGCCGCGGCGACCAACTCCTTGCCGGTGCCGCTCTCTCCCGTGATCAACACGCGTGCGTCACTCGGGGCCACGCGGGCGATCATCGCCTTCACCGCATCCATCGCGGGGCTGTTCCCCACGAGCGTGCCAGCGAGCCCGAGGTCCGCGCGCAGGGCCGTACGCTCACGACGGGCCTGCCGCAGCTCCAACGCCCCGGAAATGGCCAGCAAGACGCCCTCCGGCGTGAGCGGCTTCTCGAGGAAGTTCACCGCGCCGAGCCGCGTCGCCTTCACGGCATCGCCCAGGCCGGCCCGGCCGCTCATCATCACCACCGGCAAGTCGGGAATGCGCTCGCGGAGCTGCTCGAGCAGCACCAGCCCGTCGGTGGGGTTCGGCATCATGAGATCCAGGAGCACGAGGTCCGGGTCGGTCTCGCTCGCCTTCTCAAGCCCGGCGCGCGCGTCGGGGGCCTCGTGCACCTCGTACCCTTCGGCGCCCAACAGCGCACCGACCATGCGGCGGATGTTGGGTTCGTCGTCGACGATGAGAACGGAAGCCATATGAGGACGGAAGACGGATGACGGATGACGGATGACGGACGCGAACGGCGCTTGTGCTACGGGTTGGAACTGCGGTCCTGTGATGGCAACGCGGCGTGGTCCTTGTCGCGCCCGGCAAGCAACTTGGTCACGAAGCGCTGGCCTTCGCTGATGCGCTCGACCTCGATGGCGAGGGCATCGAGCGCCTGCTCCATGCGCGCCAAGCGCTGGTCGTTCGCCAACACGGAGGCCGGCGGCTCGGCATCCTTGCGGCGCACGTAGGCGCGCACCAGGGGCACGCCGATGGCCAGCACGATGACCGTGAAGAAGAAACCGCCGATGAAGAAGATGTCTTCGTTCATGCCCGCTCCGCGGCCGCGGGCGCGGCCGATGGGATGATGAACCGGATCTCGGTCCCGGCGCCCGGGGTGCTCGTCGCCTCGACCGAACCCCCATGCGAGAGGATGGTCTGCTTGACGATCGCGAGCCCGAGCCCGGTGCCACCGGTCTTGGTGGTGACATACGGCTCCCAGATCCGCGCGAGCGTCTCCGGCGGGATGCCGATGCCATCGTCCCGTACGGCGAGCGTCACGCTGCCGTTTCGCCCGCTGATCCGCAGCGAAATCGTGCCCTTGCCCTGCGTCGCGTCCACCGCGTTCAGCAGCACGTTGGTCAGCGCGCGCTGCAGCGCGTCGTGCTGGCCGCGGACCACGAACGGCCCGCCGTCGGTCTTCACTTCCTGCGTCACGCCGCGGGGCAGCGTCGCGCGGGCCGTCTCGCGCGCGAGGTCCGCAAGGTCCACGTCTGCCACGGGCCCCTCGGGGAGACGCCCGAACTGCGCGAAGTTCTTGGCCATGGCCTCGAGCCGCGACGACTCCGCCTCCAGCACCTCGACGGTGTCGCGTAGCTCGGGCCCCACCTTCTGCCGCAGCGTCGCGATGGCGAAGCGGATCGGCGTGAGCGGGTTCTTGAGTTCGTGGGCCACCTGCCGCGCGGATTCGCGGAACGCTGCCAAGCGTTCCGCTTCGATGGCCGAGCGCCGGCCCGCCTCGAGGTCTTCAGCCATCGTGCGCATGCGCTCGCGCAGCGTGCCGAACTCCGGGGCGCCCTGCGTGCGCTCCTCGCCCTTGCGCGGCAGCGGCTCGCCCTTGGCGATGCGTTCCGTCCACCCCACCAGTTCATCCAGCGGTCGCGACAGCTGTCGGCTCAGGTGCCCCGCCACCCGCGACGCGATGTAACTCAGGATCACGGTCACGACGAGTCCGAGCACGAACAGCAGCACGGCGGTGCGGTCCACGAGAAAGCGAAAGCGCCGCGCCTGCACGCGCGACTCGCCGAGCTCCGTCTCGAGTTGGCGGAGCAGGGAATCCGCGCCGGCGCTGCCGGGGGCCGTGCGCGTCGCGCGGATGGCGGCCTCGCCGGTCGCCGCCACTTGGTCCCAGGCCCCGACGCTCGAGAGCCGCGGCAGGATGCGCGCGGTAATCCCGCTCCACGCCAACGTCAGCACAAGGGCCGGCACGAAGGCGAAGAGCGCGAGGATCATGAAGAGCCGAGTGCGGAACCGCGGCGTGGGCACGCCTCAAATCTGCGCCGGGCGCCCCCTTGGCGCAGGGGTCCCCGGCGGGCCTTCGGGTGTCCAAGTGCCCACCCCACTGACATTTGGGCCCGATGCCGCTAGCTTTCCCAGACGGGACGCGCTCGGCGCGTCGATGATCCGCAGCCCTCCGCGCGAGACCATCGGCACGTCGAGCTGGCGCCCCCGAGCGGGTGAGATGTCTCCCCGCCGGCACTCATACGGCGACGATTCGCCAGGAAAACTGATGCACGCACCTCGTACGTCCCCTGCGGCCGCGCATTCGCGCGTCCCGGTGGCGCCTGTCCACCGCGGCCCGCAGGCCAGCGCTCTCGGCGCGACGCACCATGCGCCCAATGCGGCGCTGCTCATCGACTTCGACAACGTCACGATGGGCATCCGCTCCGATCTCCAGACGGAGCTCCGCAATCTCCTCAGCAGCTCCATCATCTCGGGTAAGGTCGCCGTCCAGCGCGCCTATGCCGACTGGCGCCGCTATCCGCAGTACATCGTTCCGCTGAGCGAATCGTCCATCGACCTCATCTTCGCCCCGGCCTACGGCTCGTCGAAGAAGAACGCGACGGATATCCGCCTCGCCGTGGACGCCGTGGAGCTCGTCTTCACGCGCCCCGAGATCGGTACCTACATCCTGCTCTCCGGAGACAGCGACTTCTCGTCGCTGGTGCTGAAGCTGAAGGAGTACGGCAAGTACGTGATCGGCGTCGGCATCCGCGAGAGCTCCAGCGACCTGCTCGTGCAGAACTGCGACGAGTACTACAGCTACAACGCGCTCGCGGGCCTCGTGAAGAGCAGCGACGAGGCGGGTGCCGCCAAGAAGTGGGATCCTTGGGAGCTCGTCACCGAGTCGATCCAGCGCATGCAGAAGAACGGCGACGTCATGCGCGCCGATCGCCTCAAGCAGGTCATGCAGGAAATCGACCCGACGTTCGACGAGAAGAACCTCGGCATGTCGAAGTTCTCGCGCTTCTGCATGGAAGCCGCGCAGAAGGGCTTGATCCACGTCGCCAAGCTCGAGAACGGCCAGTTGGAGGTGGGGCTTCCGAAGGGCGGCGCCGCGCCGGTCGCCGCGTCGGCGCCGGCCGCCGCCGCGCCGCGCGCCGATGGTGAGCGCGAAGAGCGTGAAGGCCGCAGCCGTCGTGGCCGTCGCGGTCGCGGTGGACGCGGGCGCGATCGCGACGATCGCCCGCAGACGCCGGTGCAGGGCGAACTCGCCGTCAGCGGCGCGCCCGCTGCGGAGGCGGCCCCTGCTCCTGCAGCGCGTGAGCATCGCGGTGGCCGTCCGGATCGCGGCCCGCGTCCCGCGCCTGCCCCGCAGGTGGACGAAACGATCGGCGTGTCGGGCATCCGCCTCACGCGCGACGAGGCCTTCGGGCTGGTGCGCGATGCGGTGAACGCCGTCACCGCCGGTGACAACCCGGTGCCCAGCGAGACGGTGCGTGCCAAGGCCTTCTCGCTGCTCGGCCGCGATTCTGAGTCCCTCTCGGCCAAGAACTTCGCGCGCATCCTCAAGGACGCGCACGACGCCGGCATCCTCGATCTCCGCAAGCGCGGCGAGGCCTTCGAGGTCACGGCCTCGAGCGCCGCGCCGAGCATCGCGGATCAGCTGAACGCCGCCGAGGCCGCGCATACGCCGGCGCCGGTGGCTGCGACGCCCGCCCCGCGCGGTATGGGTGCGCGTGGCATTCCGTCCAAGAACGGCGCGCGCGGCGGCAAGCCGGTGCCGCCGTCGCTGCTGCTCCTTGGTGTCGTGGAAGACGCGCCGGTCGCCAAGGCAGAGGAGCCGAAGGCAGAGGCTGCCGAGCCGAAGGCCGCCAAGGCCAAGCCCGCTGCGAAGAAGAAGGCGGTGAAGGCCGAGTCGAACGGCGCCGCGCCGAAGGCGAAGAAGCCGGCGGCCAAGAAGAAGGCCAAGGCGTAGTCGCACGGACCGCAGAAGACGGAAGGGGCGCGCCGAGTCAGCTCGGCGCGCCCCTTCTGCATTTCGTCTTCCGTCTTGTCAGGGCCTGACGGGCAGCGCCGCGTCCCGGCTCCACTCGTCAAAGGACCCATCGTACAGTGTCACGTCCCGCCCGAGGTACCGCAGCGTGAGATACATCCACGACGCCTGCAGCCCGATGTGGCAATAGGTCGTGAGCTCCTCGTCGCTGCCGATCCCGGCCGCGGCGACGAGCTGCTCCAGCTCCGCGCGCGGCTTGAACCGTCCATCCGGCAGCGTCGCCGTGTTGAACGGCAGGTTCACGGCGCTCTCGATGTGCCCGCCACGCGGCATGCCGTTGGGGCGCGAGTTGTCGTAGAACTCCGGCGCGCGCGCGTCTACGAGGCGGCGACCACGTCCGGCTACGGCGGCCGAGACGGAGTCGCGCGTGGCGAGTTGCGCCGCGTTCGGGCGCACGTTGATGTCGCCCACAGCCACGCGCAGCGCTGCGCCGGTGCTCAGCGGCTTGTTCGCGGCGCGCCAGGCGGGCAGGCCGCCATCGAGCACCGCAACACGGCCGCGCAGTCCCGCCCACTCCAGCGTGAAGAACGTCCGCCCCGCGCGCGTGAACGCCTGCGGCGCATCGAACACGATCACCACGCGCGAATCCTCGCGCACGCCCAGCGCCCGCAACCCCGTCTGGAGCCGATCAGCCGCCGGCAACTCCATCCGAAGGCCTCCTTCGACCGGCGGCGCGAGCACCACGGCGTCGAAGTCCAGCCGCTGCGCACCCGGCAGGTGCGCCGCGCGGAACGACGAGTCGCTGCCAAGCTGCAAGACGACGAGGCCGGGGCGGGAGAGCTCGGCCGCGAGCCAGTCCGTGGAGACGACGGGCGTGAGCGTCGGCGATTGCGCCTGGAGATGGGACGGAAGACGCAAGACGGAAGGAGCGATGCAGGCGAGCACGGTCGCCAAGCACATCCTGAAGCACTTCGGCGCCGGCCAGAGCGCAGAAGATCTCTGGACCACAGTCCTTCCGTCTTCAGTCTTCCGTCCCAAAGCGATCATTTGATCACCCCGGTCTTGAGCCCGACGCGCTTGATCGCCGCAACCGCATACTCGAGGTCCGCCTTCGTGTGGCTCGCCGAGATCTGGCAGCGGAGCCGTGCGGTGCCGTGCGGTACGACGGGGAAGCCGAAGCCCGTCACGAAGATGCCTTCGTCGAGCAGGAGCTCGCTCATGCGGATCGCGTCGGCCGTCTCGCCGATGATGATCGGCACGATCGGCGTATCGCCCTCGAGCGGGTTGAAGCCCGCCTCGGTGATGGCCCCGCGGAAGAACGCCGTGTTGTCGCGCAGCTGCTGAACGCGTTCCGGGTGCCGCTCGATGAACTCCACGCTGGCGAGCGCCGACGCGGCCACCGTCGGCGGCAACGCGTTCGAGAACAGCTGCGGCCGCGAACGCTGCGTGAGCGTGTCGCAGAGCGCGGCGGGGCCTGCGACGAATCCACCGGCCGCGCCACCGAGCGCCTTGCCCAGCGTGCTCGTGATGACGTCCACCTCGCCGAGCACGCCGAAATGCTCCGCGGTGCCGCGCCCCGTCTTGCCGAGGACGCCGGTCGCGTGGGAGTCATCCATGATCAGGATCGCGTCGTGATCCTTGGCGATCTGCAGCAGCTGCGGCAGCTTCGCGATGCTGCCTTCCATCGAGAACACGCCGTCCGTCCAGATCAGCCGACGCTTCGCCGCCTTCTGCGCCGACAGCTTCTCGACGAGGTCGTCGAGGTCGGAATGCTTGTAGACGGCCGTCGTGCACTTCGTGATGGCCTTGGCGAGGCGGATCGAGTCGATGATCGACGCGTGGTTCAGCGCGTCAGAGATCACGAAGTCGCCTTCCTGCACGATGCTCGCCGTGAGTCCCTCGTTGGCGTTCCACGCCGAGACATAGCTCATCGACGCTTCCGTCCCGACGAAGCGCGCCAGCGCCGTCTCCAGCTCGCGGTGCACCGTGAACGTGCCGCAGATGAAGCGCACGGAGCCCGTGCCGGCACCGTACTGCTTGAGCCCGTCGATGCCCGCCTGGATCACGCTCGGCTCGTCGCAGAGGCCGAGGTAGTTGTTGGACGAGAGGATGAGCACCTCGCCGCGGCCTTCCATCTGCACGCGTGCGGACTGCGGGGAGTCGAGGTGGTTGAGCTTCTTGTACGTGCCGGCGGACTTGAGGGCGTCGAGGCCGGACTGGAGCTCGGAAACGAAGTTCTGGTTCATTGAATGGGACGTGAGACTTGAGACGTGAGACTTGGGCGGGGGCGCAGTCATCTCAAGTCCCCCGTCTCAAGTCTCAGGTCAAGAGATTTCGAACACAACCTTGCCCGCCTCGCCGCTCTTGATCGCCGCAATCGCCTCCGCATGCTGCTCCAGCGGGAAACGGTGCGTGATCACCGGCGTCGGGTCGAACTGCCCCGCGCGCAGGAACTGCGTCATCTGGATCCAGGTGTCGTACATGCGACGGCCGACGACGCCGTAGACTGTGATGCCCTTGAAGATGATCTCCGTGGCGAAGTCCACGTCCATCGGCTTCGCGGGGATGCCGAGCATCTGCACACGTCCGCCCACGCGGACCAGCTTGAACGCCTGGTGGATCGCCGCGGGCACGCCGCTCATTTCGAGCACCACGTCCACGCCGAGTCCCTGCGTGGCCTTCTGCACGGCCGCCTCGGCGTCCTGCGGGTGTACCGCGCTGTGCGCGCCCATCTGCGTCGCCAACGCGAGGCGCTTCGGGTTCACGTCGCTCGCGACAATGTGCGAGGCGCCCGCCGCCTTGGCGATGCCCACCGCGAAGATGCCGATCGGGCCGCAACCGGTCACGAGCACCGTCTTGCCCGAGAGTTCCGTGCCGTGCAGCGCCGTGTGGAACGCATTGCCCATCGGGTCGTGGATGCCGCCGATCTCGAAGGGAATGTTCGCATCGAGTTGCCACACGTTCGTCGCCGGCATGGCGATGTAGTCGGCGAAGGCGCCGTCGCGGTCTACACCGATGATTTTGGTGTTCGGGCAGACATGCGCGTTGCCTGTACGGCAGAGGTGGCACATCCCGCAGACGATGTGGCCCTCGGCGGTCACGCGGTCGCCGACCTTCACGTCGGTCACCAGCGCGCCCACCTTCTCGACCTCGCCGGCGAACTCATGGCCCACGATGAACGGCGGCTTGCAGCGCCCCTGCGCCCAGGCGTCCCATTCGTGGATGTGGACATCCGTCCCGCAGACGCCCGCGCGCCGAACGCGGATCAGCACCTCGTCGTCGCGGATGGTGGGGACGGGGACTTCCTTCAGCGTGAACCCCTGGGTCGGGGCGGTTTTGACGAGAGCGCGCACGGGTCGTGGACTGGGGCCGATACTTCTGGGGGAAAACCGCGTAGCTTACGACTTGAAACGTCGCCCTCCCGACCCTCGGAATAAAGGGGGCGGGCCTTCCGACACTCCTGACCGTCGCCGTGACGCCGTCGCATCAGCCGCCGACTCCCGATGCCGTCTCACCGCTCAGCGCCGCCGCGCTGACGGTGGCGGTTGGGCTCGTCACGTGGTCCTCCGGCGAGGTGTTGCGTCACATGCCGAATGCCGTGGTACCGTGGCCGGTGCACGGCCTCGCGCTCGGCGTCATGCTCGCTGCGCCCTCCGCGATGCGGGTGCGCGTCGCCTTCGGGCTCTGGGCGGCCATCGTCGTTGGCGCAGGATTGCACAGCGGGAACTGGCCCCGTGGCTTCACCGCGTCCTGTCAATTGATTGGCCAGACCATTGTCGTGACGACGACGCACCAGTGGCTGACGAATGGGCGGCATGCGCTCCGCGGAACGTTGTCGTATGCTTGGCTCGGCGTTGCCGCGTTGATCGGTACCTTGCCGACCACGCTGCTCGCGACCGCGGCCGTGCGCATCATCGGTCCAGAGGTCGCCCCCGGCTACACGACGCTGGCGTGGTGGATCGCGGCGGTGACATCGATGGCCGCAATCACACCGCTGGTGTTGGCTCCATCGGCGCCGTCGCAAGTTCACGCGCGCGGCGGCGGCCCAACTCGCGCGGAATTCGCCGCCGTCGCGCTCGTCTACGCTGGGGCACTCGCGCTCGCCTTCTTCGAGGTTGGCGCGGATGCGGTGCGCCTCGCGCCGGCGGTCGCCACCGTCCCGTTCCTCGTTTGGGCGGGTCTCAGGTTTGGCGTCCGCGGCTATGCCGTGTTCGCGGCGATGTTCACCGCCGCGGTGGTTGCCTCGACGATCATCAACATCGGGCCGTTTAGCGAGTTCGGCCCCGACCCCATCGAGCGGGGGCGGCGGGCGTGGATTTACGTGGCCTCACTCGCCGGCCCGACAATGATCTTTCCGATTGCACTCGCGGAGCGCGCGGCCGCCGAAGCTCGGGCGCGCGGAGCCTTCGCGCAGCTCTCGGCCATCATCGAGAGTTCCGGCGACCTGATCGCCGCGGTGGATCGTGACCTGGTGGTCATTGCGGCGAATCCGGCCTGGGTCCGCGGCTTCGAACGCATCTCCGGCGTGCGCATCACGACCGGCATGCGCATGGACGAGGCATTGCGAGGCCTGGCGCTCGACTACGACGAGTCTGTCGCGAACTGGCGTCGCGCCCTCGACGGACATCGCTTCACTGCACTTCGATACGTGGGCGATCCGGCCCTGGCACGCGAGGAGTTCGAGATCGCCTACAGTCCCGTCCGCGATGAGCGCGGCGAGATCGTCGGCGCCAGCCAGGTCGTGCGCAACGTCACCGAACGCCGGCGGCAAGAAGCAGCCGCCGCAGACGCGCGTCGCCTCGAGGCTCTCGGTCGCCTCGCTGGCGGCATTGCCCACGACTTCAACAATCTCATGGCGGCGGTGCTCGGTTATGCCGGCATCATCGGGCAGTCGCTACCGGGCGGCGATCCGCGCCAGGCGGACCTCTCCGAGATCGAGAAGGCGGCCACGCGCGCCGGTGAGCTCACGCAGCAGTTGCTGGCCTTCGCGCGCCGCAAGACAATCGCCCCGAAGGTCGTGGACGTCAGCGAATTGGTCGGCGGTTTCATGCGACTCATCGCGCCGCTCCTTGGGAGTACCGTGCGGCCGTCCGTGCGCATCGCCAACGACGTTCCCGATGTGCGCGTGGATCCCGTGCAGTTCGAGCAGGTGCTGATGAACCTCGCCGTGAATGCGCGCGACGCGATGCCGAACGGCGGCGAACTCGCCGTCGAAGTCTCCCGCACGCGCTTTCGTGGCCAAGACGGTGCGCGCATCGCGGTGCGCGACACGGGTACGGGCATGACGCCCGAGGTCGTGGCCCAGATCTTCGAGCCGTTCTTCACGACGAAGCCCCAGGGCAAAGGGACTGGGCTGGGCCTCGCCACGGTGCACGGCATCGTGCATCAGGCGGGAGGCGAGATTTCCGTGGAATCCACGCTGGGCGTCGGTACCACGTTCACGGTGCTCCTGCCGGGTGCCGCCGCCGCGCCTCCAGCCGCGCCTCCAGCCGCGCCTGCGGACGGATAGGCCGACGACGCATAGACCTCAGACGAGCGCCGGCCGCACGCTTTCCACCCGCACCGCGCAGACCTTGAACTCCGGAATCCCCGAGGGGCCGTCGAGCGCGGGGTTAGTCAGCAGGTTCGCCGCCGCTTCACGATAGTGCATCGGGACGAACACCTGCCGTCGCGCCACGCGCGCTGAGAGGCGCACCGCGATCCGAATCGCATTCCGACGTGACGTGATGCTGACCTCGTCGCCGTCGGCGACGCCAAGCTCGGCGGCATCCAGCGGGTTCAACTCGACGGTGGCTGTGCTCTCGCGCGCGTCGAGCGCCTGCGAGCGCCGCGTCATCGTGCCGGTGTGCCAGTGGTACATCTGGCGCCCGGTGTTCATGAAGAACGGGAACTCCGCATCCGGCAGCTCCGACGGCGGCAAGTATTCGACGGGCACCAGCGTCGCGCGGCCGTCGGGCGTCGGGAAGTGATCGTCGAAGAGAAACGCCGTGCCCTCATGCGTCGTGTCCGGCACAGGGTATTGGAGACCACCCACGCGCTCGGCCAACCTCGCGTGTGAGACCCCGCGCCAGCTCGGCGTCACGCGCGCGATCTCGTCAAACACCTCGGCGGGCGTGGCGTACGGCGACGGAACGCCGAGTCGCCGTGAGAGATCCAGCACGATGTCGAGGTCCGCGCGCGCCTGCCCCGGCGGCTCCACGGCCTTGCGTGACAACTGGATGCGGCGCTCGGTGTTCACGAAGGTGCCGTCCTTCTCGGCGAACGACGAGCCCGGCAGCACGACGTCTGCCGCGCGCGCCGTCTCCGTGAGGAAGATGTCCTGCACCGCGAGGAACTCGAGGCCGTGGAACCACTCCTCGGCATGCGCGATGTCCGGGTCCGAGATCACGGGATTCTCGCCCATGACGTAGAGCCCGCGCACAGGCGAGCCGTCCTTCGTGAACTCCGTGACCTTCAGGCCGACCTTCGGGTCGAGACGGTCCACGGGCACGCCCCAGGCGGCGGCGTACTCGGCGCGGGCGGCAGGATCGTCCACGCGACGGTAGTCCGTGAACGCGAACGGGATCGCGCCCATGTCGCTGGAACCCTGCACGTTGTTCTGGCCGCGGATGGGAATCATCGGCGCGCCCCAGCGCCCGATCATGCCGCAGCAGAGCATCAGGTTGAGCAGCGACGTCACGATGTCCGTGCCGGTGTGGTGCTGCGTGAGCCCCATCGCCCACAGCGTCGCGGACTTCGGGCCAGAGGCATAAAGCTCCGCTGCGCGTCGAATCAAGTCCGCAGGGACGCCCGTGATGCTCTCCGCGAGCTCGGGCGTGTAGCGCGCCACCGCAGCACGTACCTTGTCGAAATCCTTCGTCCGTGCCTCGATAAACGCGCGATCCTCCAGCCCGCGCTCCAGCACGTGGTGTAGCATCGCGTTCAACAGCGCGACATCCGTGCCTGGCATCAGCTGCAGATGGATGTCCGCGCGCGCGGCGAGCTCGATGCGCCGCGGATCGGCCACGATGAGCGTCGCCCCGCGCTTGAGTGCCCGCTTGATCGCCGCACCGAACACCGGATGGCTCTCGGTGGTGTTGGCGCCGAGGACGAAGATCACGTCCGACTCATGCTCCACCTCGCGCATCGAGCCCGAGGCGGCCGAGGTCGAGATGGCCCGCTGCATCGCACTCACCGACGACGCGTGGCAGAGCCGTGTGCAGTGGTCCACGTTGTTCGTGCCGAGTCCGGCGCGAAACAACTTCATCAGGACGTAGTTCTCCTCGTTGGCGCACTTGGCCGATTGCAGCACGGCGAGGCTCTTGGACCCATGCGTATCGCGGAGTCGCGCCAGCTGCTGCGCGGTGAGATCCAGCGCCTCGTCCCACGTGGCCTCGCGGAACGGTGCGAACCACTCGGCGGGCGTGGCCAGACGGTCGCGCGGATCGCCGAGTACGGGGTTAGCGACCGACTCGGCGCCGCCGTCAGCGCGACGACGCAACGGATTCGTACGCGGACGGTGCGTGGGGTTCACCTCGTTCTCGACGTCCGTCCACGGGCCGGTGCGCTTCGCATAGCGCGCGGCAATCGGGTGCGCGGGGTCGAACTGCCACGTGCCGGAGTCGTCGCGGAACCAGCCGTGCCGGATCAGCGGCATCGTGAGGCGATCGCGGTGCAGCACGAAGTCCGTGCCGAAGCGGCCTTTCACGCAGGTCGAGCCTGCGTTCGGCGTATCGTCCTCGATCCACGGCGACTGCACGCGCGTCACCTGCCCGTCGCGCACTTCGAGATCCAGCTGGCAGCCCACCGCGCAGTACGGGCACACGGAGCGCACCGTCTCCGCCGGCTTGTCCATCGTGCCCGCCTTCATCTTGGCGAGCGGCAGGATGTCGTGGATGGCGCCCGTCGGGCACACCCGCACGCACTCGCCGCACCAGGTGCAGCCTGCGTGCTCCGGGTTGCCATCCGCACCGACGATGATCTGCGCGTGCTCGCCGCGCTCGGCCACCTCCAGCACGCCCACGACCTGGATGTCCTCGCAGGCCCGCACGCAGCGCGTGCAGAGGATGCAGGTGGACATGTCGTGCGTGATGATGTGGTCGGTGGGCCGCTCGTCGCCGCTGCGCAGCGGCAGCTCCGCCGAGCGCGTGAGCGGCACCTGGTAGCGATGCACGAGCCGCTCGAACTCGTTGCGACCTTGGGTCGCCGGGATGTCCTCCACCGGATACCGCTCAAGCAGCAGCGAAAGCACGCCCTGCCGGTTCTTTACCGCCGCCTGGCTCTCGGTGTGCACCACCATGCCGTCCGCCGCCGGCGTGGCGCAGGAGGGCAGGAGCTTGCCCGTGCCGTCGACGCTCACGAGACAGACGCGGCAGTTGCCCACCGTGGGCAACTTGGGATACCAGCACAGCGTCGGCACGTCGATGCCCGCGGAACGCGCGGCATCGAGGATCGTCGCGCCATCCGCGACCGCGCACTCGCGGCCGTCGATGGTCAACTTGGGCATCGCGGCAAACTCCGGAGGGGGGATCCAGTGTCTGAACGTTGGCACTTCACCTGCGCGTACACAACGTGTCAGGCCGTATATTCGCTGGGCAGGCCATTTCCCCTACCGAGGGTTCCGCGTGAGCACGTCCCGTCGTGACTTCCTCCGCAGCTCGGCCGCCGCCGCGGCCGCTGCGAGCCTCCTCACCGCCGACCGCGCGCAGGCCGCCGCCCTCGAAGGCCGGCAAACGCTGTGGACCGGCGACAGCGACCACCGCGAGCTGGCCATGCGCGCCATCGACGCCGCCCGCGCCGCCGGCGCGAGCTACGCCGACTGCCGCATCTCGTCCGCGCGCTCGCAGAACATCGGCACGCGCGAACGCCGCGTCACCAACATCGGCGACAACGAGACCTTCGGCTTCGGGGTCCGCGTCATGGTCGAGGGTACCTGGGGCTTCGCCGCCTCCAGTGAGCTGAGCGCCGACGAAGTCGCCCGCGTCGCACGCCAGGCTGTCGCGCAGGCCCGCGCCAATCGCCGCGCCATGGTGAAGCCGCTCGAGCTCGCGCCCATCCACCACCCGCCGGTGCCAAACGGGCAATGGCGCTCGCCGGCGCGCATCGATCCGTTCACGGTCGCCATCGAGGACAAGGTCGCGTACCTCATGGAAGCCAACGCCGCCGCCCTCGCGGCGGGGGCGCGCTTCGTGAACTCGCAGATGTTCTTCCTCAAGGACGAGAAGACCTTCGCGAGCACCGAAGGCACGGTCACGCAGCAGACCATCTTCCGCGCCCAGCCCGGCATGACCGTCACGATGGTCTCCGCCGACAACCGCGACTTCCAGACGCGGCAGAGCACCGACATCCAGCCCAAAGGCCTCGGCTACGAGCACGTGCTCGACGCCGACCTCAAGCGCCACGCCGCGCGCTGGGTCGAGGAAGCCAAGCAGAAGCTCACCGCGAAGCCCGTCGAGGTCGGCCGCTACGACCTCATCCTGCACCCCACGCACCTCTGGCTCACCATCCACGAGGCCATCGCGCACCCGACGGAGCTCGACCGCGCCTATGGCTTCGAGGCCAACTACGCCGGCACCAGCTTCCTCGCGCCGCCGGAGCAGTTCCTCGGCAAGTTCCGCTACGGCCCCGACTTCATGAACGTCGTCGCCGATCGCTCGGCCCCGGGCTCGCTCTCCGCCTGCGGCTGGGACGATGAAGGCGTCGCGCCCGAGAGCTTCCACATCATCAAGAACGGCATCTTCGTCGACTACCAGACCACGCGCGAGCAAGCCATGTGGCTCGACTGGTGGTACAAGTCGCAGAACATGCCCACGCGCTCGCACGGCTGCTCCTACGCGCAGACTTGGGCCGACGTGCAGTTCCAGCGTATGCCGAACGTGAACCTCATGCCCGGCGAGCAGGACCTCGTGTGGGAAGACCTCATCGCCGCCACCGAGAACGGCATCGCGATCGTCGGCGACGGGTCGTTCTCCATCGATCAGCAGCGCTTCAATGCCCAGTTCGGCGGCCAGCTGTTCTACGAAGTGAAGAACGGCAAGATCACCGGCATGCTCAAGGACGTCGCCTACCAGATCCGCACGCCGGAGTTCTGGAATGCCATGGACATGATCGGTGGCCAGCGCAGCTACGAGCTCGGTGGTGCCTTCGGCGACGGCAAGGGCCAGCCCTCGCAGTCCAACGCCGTCTCGCACGGCTGCCCCCCAACCCGGCACAAGCAAGTGAACGTCATCAACACCGGGAGGCAGGCGTAATGTCGACCCGCTCCCTGCGCGCCGTCGCGCGCCATCTCTCACGCGCCGAGTGCGAAGCCATTGCCAAGCGCGTCCTCGAGGTCTCCACGGCCGATGAGTGTCGCGTGACCATCAACAGCGGCGTGCGCGCCAACACGCGCTTTGCCGTGAACCAGATCTCCACCGCCGGCGACAATTACAACGCCTCGGTGAACATCCGCGCCGTGTTCGGCAAGAAGGTCGCCAACGTCACCGTGAACCGGCTCGACGACGCGGCCCTGCGCGAAGCCGTGCAGAACGCCGAGCGCATCGCGAAGCTCGCGCCGGAAGATCCCGAGCTGCTGCCGGAGCTCGGGCCCCAGACCTACGAGCCCGATATCGTCTGGAACGACGCCACCGCCTCGCTCGAGCCCGAGGCGCGCGCTGATGCCGTCCGCCAGATCACGGAGCGCGCTCGCGCGGCAGGCTTGGTGAGCACCGGCTATCTCGAGGCACAGGCGCAGGCCTTCGCCATCGCCAATTCGCGCGGGCTCTTCGCCTACCAGCGCAGCACCGGCGTGGCCTTCACCACCACCGTGCGCACCGAGGACGGCCGCGGCTCCGGCTGGGCCGGCGCGTCCGACAACGACTTCACGCGCATCGACCCACGCCAGCTCGCCGAGCGCGCCATCGAAAAGGCGCGGCGCTCGGTGAACGCGGCGGCGATTGAGCCGGGCCGCTACACCGTGGTGCTCGAGCCCACGGCGGCGGCGAACCTCATCCAGCTCATCGGCGGCGCGCTGGGCGCCCGCAATGCCGACGAAGGCCGCTCATTCTTCTCCAAGGCCGGCGGCGGAAACAAGATCGGCGAGAAGGTCGTAGACGAGCGCGTGACGCTCTACTCCAACCCGCTCGACCCGCGCGTCCCCGCCAACACCGTCAATGGCGATGGCTCGGCCGTCGGTGCGACCACGTGGATCGAGAACGGCGTCGTCAAGAACCTGGCCTACGATCGCTTCTGGGCTCAGCGCACCGGCAAGCAGCAGTCGAGCACCGGCGGCACGCTCGCCATGAACGGCGGCACCGAGACCGTCGAGTCCATGATCGCCTCCACGCAGCGCGGCCTGCTCGTCACGCGCTTCTGGTACATCCGCGGCGTGGACCCGCGCACCATCCTCTTCACCGGTCTTACCCGCGACGGCACGTTCCTCATCGAGAACGGGCGTGTGACCCGTCCGGTCAAGAACCTGCGCTACAATGAGTCGCCGATCTTCATGCTGAACAACCTCCTCGCCATGGGTCGCCCCGAACGCGTGAGCGCGTCGGAAGCCGGCGGCCCGGGCCAGGCCATCATGATCCCGGCCATGAAGATCCGGGATTTCAACTTCACCTCCACGAGTGACGCCATCTAAATGACGGACCGCCGCGATTTCCTCCGGACCACCGGAGCAGCAGCGGCTGCGGCCATCGCCCTCGCGTCAGCACCACGACCCGCAGGCGCCGCCCCGGCCCTGGACGACCTCGACCGCTTTCAAAGCGGACTCTCGAAGGAACTCCTGATGGACGCGATCAACGCCGCCAAGATGGCCGGCGCGTCGTACGCCGATGCCCGCATCGCGCGCATCCGCCAGAACTTCGTCGTCACCCGCGAACAGCAGATCGTCAACGTCGTGGACACCGACACGCTCGGCTGCGGTGTCCGCGCCCTCGTCGACGGCTGCTGGGGCTTCGCCGCGACCCGCACGCTCACGCGCGAGGCCATCACCTCTGCGGCCCGCGAGGCCGTCGCCATCGCCCGCGCCAACCGCGTGGCCCGCGACCGCTCCGTCGAGCTCGCGCCGGTGCAGGCCTACCCGAACGCCACCTGGCGCTCGCCGGTCACGCGCGATCCCTTCGAGGTGCCGCTCGAGGAGAAAGTCAGCCTCCTCCTCTCGGCCAACGCCGAGGCGATGAAGGTCCAGAACGTCCGCTTCGTGAACAGCATCCTGTTCTTCGTGAAGCAGGAGAAGCTCTTCGCGAGCACCGAAGGCACCGTCACCGACCAGACGCTCATCCGCAGCTGGCCGCTGTTCACGGCGACGGCCGTGAAGCCGGACTTCTCCGACTTCCAGAGCCGCACCGGCGCCGAGGCGGCGCCGATGGGCCGCGGCTTCGAGTACGTGCAGCAGTGCGACCTGCCGGGCAACGCCCGGAAGTGGGCCGAGCAGGCCAACGAGAAGCTCTCGGCGAAGCCCGTGGAAGTCGGCAAGTACGATCTGGTGCTCGCGCCGAGCAACATGTGGCTGACCATCCACGAGAGCATCGGGCATCCCACGGAGCTCGACCGCGCGATGGGCTACGAGGCCAACTACGCCGGCACCAGCTTCATCGCGCCGCCCGAGCGCCAGCTCGGCATCCTGAAGTACGGACCAACGCTCATGAACATCCAGGGCGATCGCTCGCAGGAAGGCGCGCTGTCCACGATCGGCTACGACGACGACGGGGAGCGCCCGGACGACTTCCTGATCGTGAAGGAGGGGATGTTCAACGACTACCAGACCACGCGCGAGCAGGCGCCGTGGCTGCGCGAGTGGTACGCCAAGAGCGGCAAGCCCGTGCGCTCGCACGGCTGCTCCTATGCCGATTCCTGGGGCTCCGTGGCCTTCCAGCGCATGCCGAACGTCTCGCTGATGCCGGGCAACGACAACAAGACCATGGACGACCTCATCGCCGGCGTGGACCGCGGCATCGCCATCGTCGGCGACGGCTCGTTCTCGATCGACCAGCAGCGCTACAACGCGCAGTTCGGCGGCCAGGTCTTCTACGAGATCCGCAACGGCAAGCTCAACGGCATGCTGAAGGACGTGGCCTACCAGATCCGCACGCCGGATTTCTGGAACTCCATGGACGCCATCGGCGGCCGCGCCAGCTACGAGCTCGGCGGCAGCTTCTTCGACGGCAAGGGCCAGCCAGGCCAGGTGAACGCCGTCAGCCACGGCTCGCCCCCGGCGCGCTTCCGCCAAGTCAACGTGATTAACACCGGGAGGCAGGGATGAGCGCCGACAATACGCGAACGGGCTTCTCGCGGCTCAAGCAGGGCGTCCCGGCGGGCGCGGTGCTCTCGCGCGCCGATGCGCAGGCCATCGTCGAACGCACCATGCGCTTCTCCAAGGCCGATGGCATCGATGTCAGCCTGGGTTCGAACCACACGACGAACGTCCGTTTCGCCGATAACCAGATGAGCACGGCGGGCGCTGTCACCGACGGCGGCCTGGTGGTGCAGAGCTGGTTCGGCCCCAAGCATGCGGTCGTCACCACGAACGATCTCTCCGAGGCCTCGCTGCGCCGCTGCGTCGAGCAGTCGGAAGTACTCGCGCGCCTCGCGCCGGACGATCCGGAGGCGATGCCGCTGCTCGAGCCGCAGCAGTACGTGCCCGTGGAGGCCTACTTCGAGAGCACGGCCGCGGCGGATGCCGCGACCCGCGCACGGGCTGCGTTGACCGCGCTGCAGCCGGCGCGCAGTGCCGGTGACCTCAAGGCGGCGGGCTTCCTCGTCGTCAGCGCCGGCGCCACCGCGCTGGCCAACAGCAAGGGCATGTTCGCGTATCACCGCGCGACGAGCACGAACTACACGCTCACCGTGCGCACCACCGACGGCACGGGCTCGGGTTGGGCCGCCGCCGACCATCCCGATTGGCGCCAGATCGACTTCGCCAAGGTCTCGCAGCGCGCCATCGACAAGGCCCGCGCCTCGCGCGAGCCGCGCGCCATCGAGCCGGGCCGGTACACGGTCATCCTCGAGCCGCAGGCCGTCGGCGACCTCGTGCAGCTCATCGCCGGCTACGCCGACGCGCGACTCGCCGACGAAGGTCGCTCGCCGTTCTCCAAGCAGGGCGGCGGCAACAAGCTCGGCGAGAAGATCGTGGACGAGCGCGTCACGCTGTTTTCCGATCCGCAGGATCCGCAGCTGCTCGGCCAGCCCTTCGACGGCGAAGGCATGCGCCTCGCGCGGCAGGTGTGGGTCGAGAACGGCAACTTGAAGACGTTGCAGACCTCGCGCTTCTGGGCGCAGAAGCAGAATCGTGTTGCCACCGGGGGGGCGACGTCGTTGAAGATGCAGGGCGGGTCGAGTTCGATGGAGGACATGATCCGGAGCACCGAACGCGGGATTCTGGTCACCCGACTTTGGTACTTACGCGAAGTCGATCCACGCACCATTCTTTATACGGGCTTGACACGCGACGGAACTTTTCTTATCGAACAGGGAAGAATTTCGCGCTCAATTCGGAATTTGCGGTTCAACGAGTCACCGTTGTTCATGCTCAACAACCTCGAAATGCTCGGCAATGCAGAGCGTCTCGCAGGGACAGAAGCCGGTGGCAGCGTGGTGATGCCGGCGTTGAAGGTTCGAGATTTCAACTTCACCAGCCTCTCCGAGGCGGTGTGATGGATCAGTCCCAAGGCACCGGGACGCACGAACTGCGGTAGTGGTGACACTGCCGTAGCACCCACCGATCCACCGGGGGATCGGCCGGGAACACAACTCCTTTAAGGAGCGATACAATGGCTGCCAAGAAGAAGAAGGCCGCGAAGAAGGCCACCAAGAAGAAGGCCGCGAAGAAGAAGTAAGCGGTCCGGCTTCACACACACGGGGATCGTCGCGCGAGCGGCGGTCCCCGTGTGCTTTCCGCCAAGACGTGGGACTTGAGACGGAAGACTTGAGAGGGCGCGAAGCCGAAGCCTCGCGCCCTCTCTCACATCTCAAGTCCCACGTCTCAAGTCTTCAGGCAGCCTCAACGGACGCAGGCTCAGAATCTTCGGGAACCGGCCCCCACACATACGCCGAGAACCGCGGCGTCGCCTCATCACGGCTCCCGCGCGAAATCACGATCCCCACCGGCTCCTGCTCCAGTTCAACCTGCATTGCGAGTTCCACCATATGATGTCCCCTCCTGGTGGGGACGGAGTGACCTGCTGCACGCCGCACCTCGGCGCGCCTTCATATGATAGACTCCGCAACTTCGATGCCAGTTTCGATGTATGCTATCTCATTGTGTGGCAATGATTTGTGCGCATGTGCCGCGGCTCGCGAAAGGGCCGATGTCGCACTGTGACACAGTGATCTGCGTCCCGCTCGTGTCGCTCCGCTACGCGACGAGCTTCTTCGCCATGAACGTCCGCGTGGCCCCGGGCTCCGGGACCAGCTTGATCTCCCAGCCATCGTAGCGGCGCCGCAGTTCCTCTTCCGTGAGCACCGCCTGGCCCGCCACGAGCGTCTCGATCAAGTGCACACCGCCGTCTAGCGTGGCGCGCTGCAGGATCTCGATCACGCGCTCGCGCTCGTACGCCGAGAGCCCCGCGAACGCCGCCGGTGTGCAGACTACCGCCGCCAACGGGCCGTCCGGCGTGTAGCTCACCAAGTCCGCCACGAAGCCGCGCAACTTCTCCGTCAGCCCAGCATCCTTGGCCGACTGCAGCACCTTGTTCACGACCGCCACTTCGCTTTCCACGGCCATCACTTCGCAGCCGTTCGCGGCGAGGTACAGCGCAGACCCCTCGATGCGCGGGCCCGCCACCAACACCGATGCCGTGGACGCATGTGCCGGAATCGCCTGCTTGAGCGGCGTGTCGGGGCGCAGGCCCCAATGCTCGGGTTTGCGCAGCTCGTTCGCGTTCTTGAGCAGGCGCCGTCGCCACGTCTCGTAGGTCGGCAGGCGCAGCCGCTTGGCGATGATACGGTCCACTTCATCCGCCAAGAGCACGTCGCGCATGCCGAGCTGTGCCGCGCCGCCCAGCGCGTGGTCGGCCTCGGCCGCGATGCTGTACAAGTACTCGCGGGACACCGAGTTCTTGTAGTCCTCGATCTCGCGCTCGACGAACTCTTGGTACTCGGCGCGGAGCGAGCGTGGCGACTGGCTCGGAGACATCGGGATCGAGCGGGCAGGGAAGGGAGGTTGTCACCAAGCTACGGGCTTTCGCCCTGCCGACAACCCTTGTCCACGGCGCGGCCTGCCGTCGCGCGCCTCGCGTCAGCTCGGCTCGATGTGCACCACCACGTCGGCCGTGCCGCCGAGCGCCGCGCGCACCGAGTCCTCCACCTGGTCGGCGATCGCATGCCCGTCGGCGATGCGGATCTCACCGGCCACCGTAATCGTGACTTCCGCGAACACGAGTCCGGAGCTGATGGTGCGACTGCGCACGAGCCGGCAGCCGGTCACGCCGGGCACGCGGCAGGCGGCCGCCGCGATGCGTTCGGCGTCAGCGCCGCGCTCGTCCACCAACACCGGCACCGTGACCCGCAGGATCTGCCAGCCGCTGTGCGCAATCAGGCCCGCCACGGCCACGGCGAGGAACGGATCGGCCCACGAGAGGCCGGCGCGCGCGCTCCAGAGCGAGGCCACCGCCAACGCCGTGACAAAGAGATCGCCGCCCGTGTGCGCCGCGTCTGCGGCCAGCAGCGGCGACTTGAGCCGCGACGCCTCGCGACGCTCGTACCACACCACGCCCACGTTGATCAGCGCCGTCGACGCCAGCAGCAGGATCTCGGCCGTGGACGGCGCCGCCGGAGGCGCTGCACCCATCCATCGGCTCGCCGCACCGCGCAGCAGCTCGTAACACGAGATAGACAGGAACACGACGATGCCAAGAGCGCCCATCGTCTCGAACTTGTCGTGGCCGTAGGGGTGGTCGTCGTCAGGCCCGCGCGCCGCCAACGCCACCACGACCATCGCGATCCCATTGTTGGCGGCATCGAGGAAGCTCTCGAAAGTCGCGCCGAGCACCGTCAGATTTCCCGTGCGCAGCGCGACCACGAGCTTCACCGTCACCACGATGGCGTTGAGCCCGAGGATGATCGCCAGCGTGCGCTGGATTCCCGCGGTCCGCGTCATCCTGAACACTCGCCAAATGCCTGAGTTGCCGGAAGTCGAGTTTGCCGTGCGCCGCCTGCGGCGCGCCGTGCGGGGCGGCGAGATCCTGCGCCTGCGCGCCCATCATCCCTCGCAGCGCCGCACGGTGACCCCACGCGTGGAGCGCGCTGTCCTCGGGCGACGCATCGAACAGGTGGAGCGTCGCGGCAAGCACCAACTCCTGCATCTCGACGACGGCGCACTCCTGCTCGTGCACTTCCGCATGGACGGCGAATGGGTATTCGGCCGCAGCGACACGGCCCTGCCGCCACACGCGCGCATCACGCTCGAGCTGCGCAACGGGCGTCGCGCGGTGCTCGCCGATCCGCGGGCGCTCTGCACGCTCACGTGGCACGCCGCGGGCCAGCATCCGGACTTGGGGCTCGGGCCGGAGCCCGAGGATCCCCGCTTGGACGCTCCAGCGCTGCGCGCGCGGTTGGCCACGAAGCGCGGGCCGATCAAGCCGGTGCTGCTCGATCAGGCCGTCATCGCCGGCGTCGGCAACATCTACGCGGCCGAAGCGCTGTGGCATGCGGGAATCTCGCCGCGGGCCGCCGCGGCTTCCCTCACGCTGCCGCGAGTCGTGCGCTTGCTCGCGGGCCTACGGACCGCCCTCGCGGACGGCCATGTCAATGCGGGCCGCTACCATCGGGGGGAGCGGCAGATCCCCTTCAACGTCTACGATCGCGAGGGCGAACGGTGCCTGCGCTGTGGCGCGGCGGTGCGTCGCATCGTGCAAGCTGGGCGCAGCACCTACTTCTGCGCCCGCTGCCAAGCGCGCTGACGTCGCGCGCTGACGTCGCGCGCTGACGTCGCGCGCTGACGTCGCGCGCTGCGTCGGTCCGCGCCGTCAGCGCGACTGCGCCCGTCAGTCCCCGGCTTCGAGCAGCGCGCCCTTGAGGTAGCCCGTCTCGGGAATCGTCAGCACTTCGGGATGGTCCGCGGGCTGCGCCGTCAGCGCGCGGAGGATCATGCGCCGCCCCGAATGCGCCGCGGCTTCGCGAATGACGTTCAGGAACTCGGGCTTCGTGAGGTGATACGAGCAGCTCGCCGTGTAGAGCAGTCCGCCCGGCGCGAGGAGCTTCATCGCCCGCAGGTTCACGTCGCGGTACCCGCGGATGGCGCCGGCCAGCGACGCGCGGTTCTTCGCGAAGGCCGGCGGGTCCAGCACGATGGTGTCGTAGCGCGCCCCGCGCCGCTCCTCCTCGCGCAGGAAGTCGAACGCGTCCGCCTCCACGGGCTCCACATTCTGCAGGCCGTTCAGCGCGGCGTTCGCTTCCACGCGCGCCAGCGCCGCCGCGCTCACGTCCACCGCCCGCACATGCTCGGCGTTGCGCGCCACGTGCAGCGCGAACGAGCCATGGTAACTGAACACATCCAGCGCGCGGCCGCGGGCCACGCCGCCGATCAACGCGCGCGCCTCCCGTTGGTCGAGGAACGCGCCGGTCTTCTGCCCTGCGTGCGGCGCCGCCACGTAGCGGACGCCGTGCTCGCGCACCTCCACGGTCTCCGGCACACTGCCGCGCAGCGGCTCTACGGCCTTCGCCAGCCCCTCACGCGTGCGCACGCTCGCGTCGTTGCGCGCCAGGATGCCCTCGGCGTCCGTCAGTGTCGCCAACGCGTCCACGATCTCGCCGCGGAAGGCCTCCAAGCCGGCCGAGAGGAGCTGCACGACGAGCCAACGGTCGTAGCGGTCCACCACCAACGAGGGCAGGCCATCGCCCTCGCCGTGCACGAGCCGGCAGGCGTTGGTGTCAGCATCGAGGATGCCACGGCGCCGTGCGATCGCTGCCCCGATGCGTGCGCCCCACCACGTCGCATCGAGCGCCGTGTCGGTCTCGCGCGTCACGAAGCGCAACGAGATCTCCGACTGCGGGCTCCACAGCGCCGTCCCGAGTGCGCGGCCCTGTGCGTCGCGCACGGTGACGGCACCCGCGACTGCGGCCGGCGGCGTGACCACGTCGCTCTTGAAGATCCACGGATGCCCATCCTGCCAGCGGCGGGCGCCGCGCGACGAAACCACCGCGAGGGGAAGCGTTGCCATGCGATGCAATCTAGGCGCGGTGGACAGCGCCCGCGTCGGCGCGCATCTTCGGACCATGCGCAACACGCCTCGTCCCCGCGCCGTCCGCGCCGTCCGCGGCGCCACCACGGTGAGCGCCGATCAACCGGCGCTTATCCGCGAGGCGGTGCACGAGATGCTCGACGCGCTGCTCGACGACAACGATCTCGCGCCGATGGACATCATCTCGGCCGTCTTCACCGCCACGCCCGACCTGGTGAGTGAGTTCCCCGCCCATGCGGCGCGGCTCTACGGCTGGACGGACATCCCGCTGCTCTGTGCGCAGGAGCTCCCCGTCAGCGGTGCGCTGCCGCGCTGCATCCGCGTGATGGTACACGCCGAGACCAGCCGCGCCCGCAACGAGATCCGCCACGTATATCTCCGCGACGCCATCCTGCTGCGCGCGGATCTGCTCGCCGACTAGGCCGGCGGCAGTCCCACCGCGCGCGTCGCCGAGTCGAGCGCGGCCTGGACCGCCCGCCGTTGTCGCTCCAAGGAGTCGCGCCGCGCCACCGACCGCACGTACTCGATGGCCTTGAGGTGCTCCGCGTACGTGACGCGGAACTCGTGGTGCCCGTCGGGATGCGCCACGAAGTAGCGATACGGGACGTCGGCCGGGAACAGTGCGGCCTCGAGACTCGCGGCGCCGGGGCTCGCGATCGGTCCCGGCGGAAGGCCCACACGCCGGTACGTGTTGTACGGGGAGTCCACGCGCAGGTCACGGTAGAGCACGCGCCCCGGTCGGCGGCGGCCCAGCGCATATTGCACCGTCGGATCCGCCTGCAGCGCCTGCCCGATGCGCAGCCGATTGTGGTACACGGCCGATACCGTCGGCCGCTCGTCGCCCTTGCGCACTTCCTTCTCGACGATGCTCGCCAGCGTCACAACTTGATGCCGGCTCAGCTTGAGGGCCGTCGCGCGTGCGTTCCACTCCGGCTTCCACACGCGCTCGAAGCGCTGCACCATGAGTTCGATCGCCTGGCGAGCGGTTGCGCCGTCGGGAAAGTCGTAGGTGTCGGGGAAGAGGTATCCCTCGAGTGTCCGCGTGCCTCGCGGGGCGCCCACGCGCCGCAGCAACGCGGTGTCGCGCACGGCGGCTTCCACGGAGTCCACCGGCACCGACAGCGATTCCGCCACCGTCGGCACGATGTCCCACACCGCCCAGCCCTCCGGCACCACCACGCGATGCACGATCCCGCGCCCCTGCTCGAGCGCCGTGAGGATCTCGTTCCAGTTGGCGCCGCGCGGAATGATGTAGCGTCCGTAGCGAATGGTCCGGTCGCGCTTCACCAAGGCCGCGTACTTGCCGAAGAGCCGCGGCGTGCGCACGAGGCCGTGCGCCGCGAGCGAGTCCGCCGCCTCACGGAACGACGATCCCATGCGGATCGTCACCGCCACGCTGTCGGTCTCGGACGTGCCGCAGGCCAGCGTCGCCGTCACGAGCGCCGCCATCAGCACTGCCGTCAGCACCGCCCGCCACGCGCGGCTACGCATCATCGCCGCCCGGCACCGGCGCCGACTCGCGTAGTTCCATCGTGCGCAACGCATGCTGCAGCAGCACCGTGGCCGCGAGGGCATCCACGTCGCCCTTGCGATCGCGCGTCGAACCGTCCATCGCCTGGACCGCGCGCAGCGCCGCCGCCGTCGTGAATCGCTCGTCCACCAACTCCGCCGGCAGCCCCGTGCGCGTCGCGAGTTCCTGTGCGAGCCGGCGCGCTTCCTCCGCCCGCGGCGTGTCGTCGCCCTGTTGGTCGAGCGGGAGGCCCACCACGAAGCCCTCGGCGCCCAGCGTGCGGGCCTGCTCCAGCAATGCGGTGAGTGGCGGACGCTTGCCCGCGCGGCGCTCGACGAAACCCGCGGGCGACGCGATCATCCCCGCGGGATCGCTTACCGCGAGCCCCACGCGGCGATCCCCCAGGTCGATTGCCATCCAGCGTCGGCGCCAGGTCACGCTCAGCCTCCCTCGGCCATACGCGTGAAAAACTCCTCGTTCGTCGCCGTCACCGCCAGCTTGCGTAACAGGAACTGCGTCGCGTCCTCGGGCGCCATGTCTCCCAAGAAGTGTCGCAGCAGGTAGATGCGGTTCCGTTCCTTCTCGGAGAGCAGCAGTTCTTCCTTGCGCGTGCCCGACTTGTTGATCTCGATGGCCGGGTAGATGCGCCGGTTCGCGATGTCGCGGTCGAGCACGATCTCTTGGTTGCCCGTGCCCTTGAACTCCTCGAAGATCACCTCGTCCATGCGCGAGCCGGTGTTGACCAGCGCCGTGGCGACGATCGTGAGCGAGCCGCCGCCGTCGATCCGCCGCGCCGCGCCGAAGAAGCGCTTGGGCTTCTCCATCGCCTTCGCGTCCACGCCACCCGAGAGGATCTTGCCGCTCATCGGCGTCACGGCGTTGTGCGCGCGGGCGAGGCGCGTGATGGAGTCGAGCAGGATCACCACGTCCTTGCCCTGTTCGACCAATCGCTTCGCCTTCTCGATCACCATCTCCGCCACCTGCACGTGACGCTTCGGCGCCTCATCGAAGGTGCTCGCCACCACCTCAGCGCTCGGCACGGTCGCGATGAAGTCCGTGACTTCCTCCGGCCGCTCGTCGATCAGCAGCACGATCAGCGTCACCTCGGGATGGTTTTCGGCGATCGCATTCGCCATGCGCTGCAGGAACAACGTCTTGCCGGCCCGTGGCGGCGCCACGATCAACCCGCGCTGCCCCTTGCCCAGCGGCGCGATCAGGTCGGCGACGCGCATCGCCAGCCCGCCCGACTTCGATTCCAGCCGAATGCGCTGGTCCGGATACTTCGGCCGCAACGCGTCGAAGGGCACGCGGGCCAGCGCGGCCTCCGGCGGTCCGCCGTTCACGGACTCCAGCTGTGCCAGCGCGAGGAACTTCTCCCAGGGCTTCGCCGGCCGCACCGTACCGCGCACGACATCGCCCGTGCGCAGGCCGAAGCGCTTCACCTGCGCCGCCGAGAGCTGCACGTCGTCTGGTCCCGCGAGGTAACTGTGCTCGGCCTGCCGCAGATACCCGCTGCCACCCTGCACCAGTTCGAGCGTGCCTTCAGCCACCAGCGGTTCGCCCTGCGCGAGCAGGGCCTTCTCCACCCGGAGGAGCATGTCGCCAATGCGAGCGTTCGGGGGCGGATTGAGCTGGAGGCGCTCGGCGAGGGAGCGTAGCTCGGCCTCAGGGAGGCGGCGCAGGGACGCGGTTTCCACGCGGGGTCTAGGAGGGAGACGCGGAGGCGGCGCCGGGCCCGCGCACGATGGGGCGGGGAGGGTTGGGGCGCGACCTTAGGATGACTGCAATGCGCAAGGCGGGATTCGAACCCACGACCTCTGCCTCCGGAGGGCAGCGCTCTATCCAGCTGAGCTACTCGCGCAGATGGGGAAAGATACTCGCGGCCCCCCCGCTTCGGGTAGGTCGAACGGTCGCCGCGGACGACCCGCTGCCGCAGCGGGGATGCAAATCGAACGCGCGCGGGCTATAGTTGCGGAACCCTCCGGTTCCCACTGCGCTGTCCAGGGCGCCCGGATCTCCCCGACCTTTACGAGGACCAGTCGATGTCGTCCACTTTCGCGCCGATCGACCAGGCGACGATTTCCGCTCTCAACGCCGGCGGCGAACGCGCGCTCGAGCAGATCTTCCGCGACCACTTCGACTGGATCCTCGAGCGCGCACTCGAGCGCCTCAAGGGCGAGACCGCCGCCGCGCCGAAGCTCATCGTCAACACGGTGCGCGAGTTCTGGGAAGAGCGCGACGGTTTCCACTCGAGCGCCGAGATCGAGGCGTTCTTCAACGAAGAGCTGCGGCACCGCGCCCGCGCGATCCGCGCCCGCATGACCGCCGTGCACCGCTTCGAGAAGGCCGAGGGCGTGCACGTTGCCCCGCCGACCACCACCCCCACCGCCGACCAGCTGTGGACGGAGATCGCCGCCGAGCTGCACAAGCCGCAGGTGGATGCCGCGACGGCTGCCAAGCGCCGCCGGGAGCATCGCTCGCACGAAGTCTCGGAGCACATCCAGACGGTCACGCAGCGCGCCAACTGGAAGACGCCGGCCATCGTCGCGATCGTCGCCACCGTGATCGCCCTCGCCGGTGCGCAGTGGATGACCAAGCGCTCCCGCGCCGAGGTCATCAACCAGATGCTCGGCTCGGCCGAGGCGCAGCAGGTGAATACCCGCGCCGGTCAGCTCGGCAGCGTCACGCTCGCCGACAACTCCACGGCTCGTCTCGGGCCCGAGACGCGGCTCGTGATCGTCGATGAGTTTGGCAGCGACTACCGCACGCTCACGGTCGCCGGTACCGCCGTGTTCTCGGTGACCGCTGGTAACGCGAACGCCTTCGAGGCGCGACTCGGCAGCGCGTCGGTGTTCTCCGATGGTGGTCGGTTCACCGTCCGCGATTATGCCGACGAGAGCCATCGCACCATCCGCGCCGATTCCGGCAGCCTCCGCGTGATGGTCGGCACCACCGAGCGGACGCTCACGCAGGGCCAGGCCGTCATCGTGGACCGTAGCGACGTCGTGAGCGATGCCGAGGCCGCGACGGTCGAGCAGGACCTCGCGTGGGCCGACAACCGTTTCGTGCTCCGTGATGTGAGCGTCGGCGACGTCGTCACTCGGATGTGGCGCTGGTACGGCATGGACATCTCCGTCACCGATTCCACGACCGCCACGCGCACCGTGTCGCTCGACGTGCCGCTCGGCTCGTCGCAGGCCGCCATCTCGGCTCTCGAAGGCGCCGCGCAGCTGCGCTTCCAGTGGGTCGAAGGCCGGATGACACTCCAGCCGCGCCGCTGATGCGTACCGCGCCGATCGCCGTGGCGATGCTGCTGGCGTCGGCACTCGGGGCGCAGGCGCCCCGCGTGCCGATGCAGGAGTCTGGCCCGCTGATCATGAGCGGAGGCCCGTCGTTCGAAGTCCCCGACGCCAACTTCCCGATCCCGCCGGGCCATGTGTTCCGCGTGATGTGGGAGATCAATGCGCAGCCGGATTCCAGTCAGGTGAACCCGCAGCTCGGCACGCTGGCGCGGTTCTACAACCTGCACGTGCGCAACGGCGTGGCGAAGGAGAACCTGCAGGGCGCCGCCGTCGTCTATGGGAACGGCTGGATCCCGTTGCTGACCGACGAAGCCTATCAGGCGCGCTACGGGCGACCGAATCCGAGCAAGGCGCTGGTGCAGGAGTTGATTGCGGCCGGCACCCGCTTCGCCGTCTGCGGACAGACCGCCGCCTCGCGCGGCGTGCGCCGCGAGGAGCTGCTGCCCGGCGTACAGCTCGCCGCCTCCGCGATGACCGCGCTCAACGTGTTCTACGCCGAGGGGTATCGGTTGCAGCCCTGGCGCTGACGCGCCTCCCAGCGACGCTCTGCACGACAAAGGGCCGGCCCCGTGTGGGTGCCGGCCCTTCGTCGTGTCATCACAGTCGGGGCGAGAGGATTTGAACCTCCGACCTCCTGCTCCCGAAGCAGAGACAGCAAAAAGGGCCAATAGCCAGCGAAAGCCGTAAATGACTACGTGACAACAGTTTACGTAGATACACATATTGCGCAATCGCCATAGTAACGGGTAATCTTCGGCAATAGAGTGGAGACTTTTTGGAGACTTTTTCTGGGGAGCGTCCTGAGTGGCGACCGAGCTGATTACTCAACGTGTTGTTTCGGCGTCGTACGAACCCGGCGTAGAGCATACCGTTCGGGACAGCGAGATAGGGGGCTATGGTCTGGTAGTTCGGCCGTCCGGCCTACGCTCTCTGTTCCTGCAATACTGGAGCCCCGTAGAACGCAGCAAACAGCGGCTCAGCATCGGCAAGCTAGGTAAGCCGGTAGTTATGCCGGACGGGTCACAAACAACGCTGACGGCCCACTCCGGCCGCAAGATTGCGTTGGCCCTGAAGGGTCTTGTCGCTTCCGGGCGCGACCCGCTGCTAGAGCGGCGAGAGGGGCAGGACCGAAAGGCTCGCGATTTGGCCAGGGCGCGGGAAGCTGAGCGCAATGCGCGGCTAGTGCATAAAGTCGCGGAAGACTTCATCGCTGACGCCATTGCGCGTTCCCGAAGCCCAAAGACGATTCGGGAATGGACGCGCCTTTTGCACAAGCACGTTGTCCCGATCATTGGGCAACGTCCGGTCTCCGAAATTGACCGTACCGACGCGGACAAGGTGCGCGCGGCGCTGCCGCGCGGCCGACGCATTTTGGCGAACCGCGTTCAACAGGTCTGTTGCTCCCTTCTCAACTTCGCCGGGGATTCCAGAAGCACTCCGAACCCCTTTGCCGCCGGAAAGCGCGGTGCGAACCGTTGGTATCGCGAGGAAATGACCCGTCAGCCGTTCACCCGCGAGGAGGTCGCGGCGCTGTTTGCTCAGTTGGATGCAGAGGCACAGACGCAGCGAGGGGACGCTGTGGACGCGATCCGTTTGCTTGCGCTGTCGGGATGGCGAAAGGGCGAGGTGCTCGCGCTAAGGTGGGACGCCCTAAACCGCGTAACGGGTATGGTCACGCTGACAAGCACGAAGACGGGTCGTTCGGAACGCGCCTTGTCCCCTGATGCGTGGGCGTTGCTGGACGAAATACCGCGACGTGGCCTATACGTGTTCGCATCCCCTGAAAATGCAGATGCGCCGCGTACAGAAGTAAAGCGGATATGGCAGCGTGTACGTGTACGTGCCGGTGTCACAAAGCCCCTGCACTCACTTAGGCATACCGTGGCGACAATTGCGTTGTCCGAAGGCGTACCGCTTGCGGCCGTGGGTGCATTGCTTGGGCATCGCGACCCAAAGACAACGCTACGTTACGCGAAAATAGAGAATGCGGCCGCACGTGATGCAGCCGCTACACTGGGACGCGTGCTGTCACGTCGTCACGTGACGGATAACGTGATTCCCCTTCGCCAGAAGAGGGCGTAGTATGCCCAAAAGCGCGAATGAGGGGCCATTGGCGGGGTTCATAGCGCACACAGGCATAGAAACGCCCAATGAACCGCTATTTAAGACTTCGTTGTTTGGATATCGCTTCTTGTGCCCGGCATGCACAAAGCCGTTAGGGCATCCGCACATCATTGGCCGTATGCATTGGGAGTGCCAGCATTGCCGACGCGGATATGCAATTGAGATGTACCCGCCGCGCCGTGAGCCGCTAACGCCGGGTAACTCACACACCTTTACCCATATGTTCTATGTGGCCGTGTCGCGGCGCGAGTATCAGCGCTTCGAGGATCGGCTAGGCAAGCTGGAGCCTGGCGATGCTGCTAACAACCGGCCGCAGATGGAGCGCGCCTTTCTTCGCAAGCTTGGTGCGCTGGAAATATTTGATGCTGGACCGCCGCCTGATGCGCCGCAATCGGCAGAAGAGCACGAGCGCGACTATCAGAAATTCTTGCGTCAGCAGAACGCTTTGCGCGAGTTGAATGGGGACATCATCGAGCACCTTCAACAGGGCGCGATTATGAAGAAGGTGCCAAAGGCTCCTAAATCAGCGCAGTCTCCGGAACACTTGCGCAATCGCGAGCAATAGTCTTAGAATGGTCCTCGGCGGGGCGAGAATGCCGCAAGGCTTCGCGCCGCCACACAACTGAGAGGGTCGCCCTAGCCCGGTGGCACACGTTTCCCCGCATTGCGCGGGGGAACGTCGTGCCGCCGGGCTTTTTGTTTATCACGTGCAAAGAGGAGAGGAAGCAAATGGTCAACAAGAAGTCATCAATCGCCGAACCGCCGCGCTTCCTGCGTTCCGCGCAATGCGCCGAGTTGCTCGGCGTGAGCCGGTCACATCTAGAACGCATGCGTTCCGACGGATCTGGGCCGCGATTCACAAAGATCTCCAAGAAGGTGATTCTGTATGCGCTCGCCGACGTGGAGGCGTGGGTTGCAGAGCACAGCACAACGACGGAACAGAAGAAGTCGTCGTCATGGCTCTTCGGCTAGGAACATCAAATGGCGGAAACAGGCAGCAACGGCGTAGTAGGTGACGTGCCGAGAACGCGCAGGCGCATTGCGCCTCCGCCGATCGAGGAATCGAAGCGGCCGGTGCCAGTAACTACCGTTCCGCGTGTCGAGATATTCTCGCTGGATAAGCTGCAGAATGACCTAAGCCTCTTGGAGCCACCCGAACCCATTGCGCCACCTATTTGCTACGCGCGGCGTGTCACGCTCCTCTCCGGCCGCGAGAAGAGCGGAAAATCAACGCTCTTAGCAAATGCCGCTGCTGCCGTGAGTGCGGGCACGGAATTCTTAGGCACTTCGCTAAAGGAGAATCGTGTGTTGTGGTTCGCCTTGGATGAGTGGCGGGGCGACACTGTGCGACGATTCACGGATTTGGGCGCGAATAGACATCGCTTGGATCTCGCCTTCGAAGTGCCAACCGCAACAGAACTTGACCGCATTCTGGCTGACGGCGGCTACAGCTTGGTTTGCATTGACACGCTGAACGAGCTGCTCATGGGTGTGAATCTCAATCAATCGAATGAGGTTCTCCCGCGCTTGCGACCGTTCATTGAGGTTATCCGTAAGCACAACGCCGCCGGCTGCATTGTGGCGCATGCGAGCAAGGGGCGTGGGGAGTATATCGGTTCCGTCACCATTGGCGGGTTGGTGGATGCGCCGCTGACTCTGGAAGATCCGCGCAAGAACAGGGACAAGAACTCAGCCGCTGAGTCCGACACGGAAAGCGATGCCCCCGATACAGGCATCCGGCTTTTGCATGGGAGCACTCGGTTCGGCCCGAAGCTGCACGAATGGGTATCTGCACCCGACGGCCTGCACTACTCACGCGGCAAGAATGCGATGACTCTGGAATCCCGCATTCGGCGCGCGCTGAGCGACGGGGACGCGGCGAATATCGAGGAGCTCGCCAAGCGCGTCGGGATGCGAAAGGATGCAGTTGGCAAGGCCGTCAAGGAAATGCAAGGACAAGGCCGCATAATGAGAGGCGAGAGCGGACTGACACTGGCTCCTGGTTTGGTTCCCGGCTGACGCGGCTGGAACAGGCGCGGAACCAGCTGCCAATCGAAGCCGATGGCGTGCGGAACCCCGCAGGAACCGGTACTAGGCAGCGGGAACCAAAGTAGAACCGCGCGGGAACTGCCGGTTCCCATTCTGCACTCCCTAGGGCGTGACTCTCGGAACCGGAGCGGCGATCCGATTACCACTTACGCCTCTCCGCCGGTGTCACCCAAGAGGAAAGGCGTCAGTTGCGTTGCGCCAAGGGGTTTGCCTGTCTGGCCTCAGCCGACGCAGATTTGGTCCGTGTCCGATGACGCCGGGGAGGCTATCGATCCGAGCAATGCCGACCGATCGAGCTGCGACGATCGGTCGGAGGATGCGTTGCGAGCTTGCGAGGAATGCTTGGCCACCGGAGACGCCGTGCTCTTCGTAGGGGCCGGCTGTAGCATTCCATCAGGCTATCCGTCCTGGCCGAGACTTCTTGAAACATTGGAATCTGCCTGCGACGAGGTGAAGAGTGGCTTCGTCAGAGACAAGGGTCTCCGAGAAGCTGATTCACTTGGCTACGCCGAGAAGCTTCGGCAACACCTGTCAAGCGGGCCGAAGGGCGCGAAGAGATACCATGAACTCCTGTATCAGCGCTTTGTGGGGCCTCCGGCACTGACTCCATTCCACGATGACCTCGTTGCCTTGCCCGTTCGCGGTTTCCTAACCACGAACTACGACAACACCATTCAGACGTCTCTGATGAGGCGACCCGGTGACTTTCGGCCTGTCGAGAAGACAGTAATCGTCGACGGTGGTCCTGCTAACCGCGAGACAGACTTCTACGATGCGCTTAGGACGCGCTCTAGCCGACTTGTCGCGCACGTCCACGGATACTTCACACACCCCGAGACGATAGTACTTACGGCAACGGACTATCGTCGTGCTTACGGTGAGAGCGGAATCGATCGGGCACCTACACGTGTGGAGTCCTTTCTGAAGCAGGTGTTTACGGGGTATCCGGTCATCTTCGTCGGGTTCAGCTTTCAAGATCCATACTTCGTTCGAATGCTCGAAGCGATCGCGAATCAACTCGGGACTTGGGGCCGTGCGAGGCACTTTGCGTTGATGCCGACAACCCGCGAACGCAAGGCAGAGTACTGCGATGCTGCTGCGAGTTGGCGTGAACGCCTGAGTATCGCAACGGCGTTCTACCCGAACGATGACAATACGCACTCAGCATTGCAAAACGTGATTCGTGACCTCCGTGGAAAGACGGAAAGTCAAGGGAAGTCGGTAAGTCAGCTGAATCAGATCAACATGGTTACTCGGCGGGGTCTAATTGAATGAACGTTGATCGCTCACCTCTGATTGATGAGATAGCACGCTTTGCGCGTGCTGGACACGGACTCGTGACCGGCGCGCCTGGCGTCGGAAAGACGTATGTGGTTCGCAAGCTTCACGAAAAGTGGACTGCGGAGGGGTTCAAGCATCTGCTCATTCCGATTGAGCAACTTGGCGCGGCCACTCCGGAGGAAATCGCAGCACTGTTTCGCGGCGAAAGCAGCCTCATTGCACTACTGTCTCGAGAGTTTGGCGATGAGCAGGGTGTCGTACTGTTCGATGGCGTTGACGCAGCCCGCAATGAGCAGACGCGCGAGCGCATTCTCAGCCTGATGAGACAGGTCGTTGCCTCTGGGCGGACGAACTGGACCGTCCTCGCTACAGTGCGCACCTACGACGCGACTCGCTCGCAGAAGCTTCGAGACCTCTTTCCGCGAATCGAAGAGCCTCCGCCGGTGCGCGGAAGAACCTTGAGCGAGGCGCGGCACATCGTGGTGCCACCGTTCACCGACGACGAAGTGGCGAATGCAATTCAACAAATCGACGGACTCCCGGCAGTGGTTGCAAGCGCCTCGCGAGACTTCAACGAGCTGCTGAGAATCCCGTTTAATCTCTGGCTAGTCGAGAGGCTCGTCCGTCTGCCGAGCGCCCAGGTCCCTTTGACGGCTGCCTCTTCCTCTCCACAGTTGCTCGGCATCTTTTGGGCGCGCCGTGTGCTGACGGGCGAGAATCCTGATGCGACTCGACAGCTGCTTTATCGCGCAGTGCGCAGTATGGTTGCAGAGAATCTCCTCACGACAGATCGCGACGTTCTGCGCGAGGGAGCCGATCCCGATGCGTGGTCGGAGGTCTTCAGCACAGAGCTCCTAGTTGCACAGGGTGCCAATGAGAAACGCATTGGATTTGCACACAACATTCTCTTCGACTACGCCGTAAGTGTCCTCTTGTTGGATGACGAACGGCGCACACTGGAACGCTTTTTCGACGAGAGTCCTTCTCGACCCTTTTTCCTTCGCCCAAGCGTCATCTTCCTGTTCACCAGGCTGTGGCACGATCAGCGGGAGGTGTTCTGGGAGCTTGCGCTGACTTCGCTCGAGTCTTCGTCGCCCCACCTGAAACTGGTCGCGCGGATCATCCCACCCGCAGTTGTCGTGGATGAAGCGAGAGTCAAAGCCGACCTAGATCCACTCTTCAAGCGGATTGATTCTGAGAGCGCTATAGCACGTGAGTTCCTGCTTCGCGTCTTCCAAGCAACGAGGGCACTTGCTACGGCGGACAGATCGCCATGGGTAGAGGTGGCTGCGATGGCAGCCGAACGCGCGAGTCCGATCTACATCTGGGACGCCGTGTCTCTTGCCGCCGGTGTACTTGAGCGCGCTGGTGAAACGTCGTCGGAATCTCAAAGGCGCGCGGCTGGCGTTGCCGGGCGCGCAGCGCTGCGATGGGCTCTGCAGGAGCGGTCAAAGCGTCCCGGGCCCTTCGTTGATAATGTGGGTGCGTTCTGGGGAACGAGGCTGACCGCGATCACATACGCGACCGACGCCGCTGCGAGTGAGTCGCTCTTGCGGGCGGTCTTGGGCCTCGTGGGTCAACCAAACTTTCCAATTCAGTATCTCAATCGGCTATGCGATTGCGTTGCGGAATTGGCGCCCGTCGCACCCGCGCTCGCTGCGACCGTCTATGAGGTTGTCTTCTCACACGATGAGGTGAGCGAGGAGAAGACAGACATGGGTACTCCGATTCTGCCGATGACGAGCACGCGACGGCAGGACTTTCGCATGTGCGCATACACGCTTTTGCGCGAGTTCGACGCCTTCGCGAAGGCGGCTCCCCTGGCGGCTGTCGCAGGCGGCACAAGAGGCGCCTCAGCTGCCCTGAAGCGCGACCGCTTCTCCAGCAACGCATCCGACCAAGGCGGACGCGAACGAGTAAAGTTCACGTTCGAGAATGTAGAGGTCGAGATTGCGCCGGACCCCTACGGGTTCTGGCTGGAGTCCGCGCACCCGGACGACGAACACGCCCTGCTATTCGCGGTCATCGAACAGATTGAACGCACCATCGAGGCGGGTGACTCGAGTACAGCGAGGGCGATGCTTGAATGTTTCGCCCGAAATGCGTCGGTCGCGAGTGCATGGGCTGCGCTGATTCGTGCGGCCGCGAAGAAGCCGGCCTTGATCGGTCCTCTTATTGGAGATCTCGGAAGTGTTCCGTTCTTTGTCGAGCAATGCTATCACTGGATGGGCAAGCTCGTTACGACCTCATTCTCATCGTGGACGGAGCATCAGCGAAGGCAGTTTGAGTCTGTGTTGCTCGGTTTGTACGAGCAACACGACAAAGAGGAGGACGAGGACGGGAGAAGAAGCATTCCCGACGTCCTGACCGACGCAGTTCCAGCCGAGCTGATAGAAAGCGTCGAGCTTCGGGAGCGAAAGGTGCGGATTCAGGCACGCGGAGGAGCGCCCAACGACATTCCTCCGGTGACGTTCTCGGTGTCTTCGCGAGATTTCAGTCATGAGGACTGGCTCGCGGAGCAGGGCGTTGATACGGTCCTACCTCAGAACCGGCAGCTACTGGACTCAAGCGAGCGACTCAAGGCGCTAACTCAGCCTTGGCAGAACGGCCGGATGCTCGCCGAGCAAAGGCCGGCTCTAGTCGGGGCCGTGGTGGATCTTCGAGAGATGTTGCGCCGACTGAGTGCCGAGGCCTCTAGCGAGGTTGTCGCTTCCTCGCTGACGCGCCTGTGCGACGCTGCGGGTGTCATCGCCCGTTCCGAAGGAGATCTCACCATCGAGGAATATGAGCTCGCCGCAGCTGTGCTACTCGAAGCCGTGTCAACGGATGCTGCGCTGCCGGAGAATCCGGCTGAAAATGCCGAGGAGGAAGAAGGGTTCACATCCCCAGCTTGGTCTCCATCCCCGGTTACCGAGGCCGCACAGGGGCTCGCGTGGCTCGCGCTTCGGGACCCGGACAGGCGTGTAATCCAGGCAATGGAGCAGTTAGCGAAGAGCCTACGCCCTGCGGTGCGGTTCCTCACAGCGCTTGATCTATGGCGAGTGCGAGGGAAGGCAGAAGCGGATTTCTGGCGAATCGTCGGCGAGATCGTGGAGCGAGAACGCAACGAGGTTGTCTTATCGGCTCTTCTCTCCTCGCTCTCGTACCTGCCGAAAGTGGATGTCCCACGAATCTCCGAAGTTGTTCGGAGAGTCCATGCGCGCGGACTCGAGCCGAAGGGCAGGTCGGCACTCCTTGACTCGTACTCGCGCCTGCTCGCATGGTTGGGACTCAATGCTCAGGATGAATGGGCGATTGAGCGTGTCGGTGAGATCGCTGCCCATCCGCTGCACGCAGGTGCCCTCGCGGAACACCTCGTAAGGGATCTGCTGTTCGCGCTCGCGCCAGAACAGCTCAGAGATGAGCCGGGCCGCGCTCTGGCTGGTCGATGCTTGACAGTACTGCGGACCACGGTTCACGGAGTCGGGGTTCCGTTGCAGCAGGCAGAACTGCCGACGGACTTGACTGTCGACGCCCCAGAGACAGCCTACAGAATCGTCGACGAAGTGGCCAGTCGCCTTTACTTTCTCGTGAGGCACGAGTCCGACGACGGCAAGGCCAGATCTGGACTCGACGCTAATGAGCTCGAGCGATACTTCGCTCTTGTTCAGCCCCTCCTTGAGGATGTCATAGCATTCGGGAAGCTCCCGCGCACGGCCTTAATCGCTCACTCAGCGCACCATCTCGTAGAGCTGCTGAGGATAATGCTCCCGGTGAATCCTCGGCTCGTTCTCCACCTGTGCGCGGAAGTTGTGACCGTGACCGCAGAAAAGGGGAACTATCATCTCGACTCTATGGCCGTGAAGGAAGTCGTGGCCATCGCGGAGTCGTTCTTGAGCGATCACCGAGAAGCGATCATGGCGGGCGATTCACTCGCTGACTTCGTGAGGCTGATGGATGTGTTTGCGAAGGCCGGCTGGCCGGAGGCACTAAGGGTTCTATGGCGACTTGACGAGGTGTTTCGATAGGGCGAGCGCGCAGCCTCGGCGACCGTCGGGAGCGTGGCCGTGAGTTGAGCTCAGCGAGTTCCCTCGAGGCCGCACCCCGGTCTCGGCGCGACCGAATCTGCCAAAGATTCTGATGGAGACTTTTTGGAGACTTTTCTGAGAAGGACCGCAGAACGCAAAAGCCCCTCAACGAACTAAGTCGTTGCGGGGCTTTTGTTTATGTCAGTCGGGGCGAGAGGATTTGAACCTCCGACCTCCTGCTCCCGAAGCAGGCGCTCTACCGGGCTAAGCTACGCCCCGATGTTCGGTAAAGTCTTCTCACATCTCACTTCTCAAGTCCCACGTCTTCTGAGTGCGCCCGGAGAGACTCGAACTCCCAACCTTCTGATCCGTAGTCAGATGCTCTATCCAATTGAGCTACGAGCGCATCCTGCGCCTCGGCCAAGTGCTCCGAGGGAATCCGAAAGATAGTGGCGCCCTGATGGGACGTCAACGCGTTGAGGCCGTAAGACGGAAGCTGCAAGAAGGAAGGGGTGGGGCCCCAGGCCCGGAGCCCCACCCCACTTGTCTTCCGTCTTCCGTCTTAAGTCTTCACTGCAACGCCTTGTACCGCCACGCGACGATCCCCGGCTTCGTCGCCGTGAGCTCGAAGGTGCCGGTCGCGTTCGGCGCCACCGAGTCCGTGGTGACCGTCAGCGTCTCGACCACCTCACCCGCAGCGTTCAGGAACGACATCTCTACCGTGTACGTCTTCGCGGCCGTGCTACGGTTGTCGATTGTGCCACTGAGCTTGGCGCCCTCGGCGCGGCGCTCGAAGCCCGTGACCTGCAGCTTGTGCGGCATGCCCGATTCCTTAGCCGCCAGCGAGTCCGCCTCGGCGCTCACCGCGCGGATCTCGCGGAGCAACTCCTGGCGGCGCGTGGGGTTGCGCTCCGCTTCACGGCGCGCCGTGATCGCCTGCACGCGGTTGCGCACGACGATCGACTTGAGCAAGTAGTTGTCGCCGTTCGACGGGTCGATCTCGATGAGCTTGTCGAGGTTCGGCACCGCCTCCTCACCCTTGTTGCCGTCGATCAGCAGGTAGGCGAGGAAGTAGTTCGCATCACGGGCGTTCGGGTTCTTCTTGAGCGTCTCGCGGTAGAGCGCGATTGCATTCGGCACATTGCCGCTCATGCGCGAGACTTCGGCGCCGATCAGCAACGCGAGGTCTGCGTAGGGCTCGGGATTGCTGAGCAGCGGTGCGAGGCCCTCGGCCAGCAGCGCCGTGTCCTGCACGAGCATCGCCACATCGAGGCCCACGGACACGAACATCGGCGTGTCGGCGTGCCCCGGCGTCTCGTGCGCGATCTGCAGGAACTGCCGCGCCGCACGCGTGAGCGCGGCCTTGCGGGCGTTGATGTCCTCGAGGCCGCCGCCCCACTCCTGCAGGATGCTGGCCTGCTGGATGCGCATCTGGCGCCGCGTGTCCGCCACGGCCGTGTCACCCGCGGCGACCTGCGCGGCCGCGAGCGTGATGGCCGTGTCGAGATTGGCGATCGCGGCGTCCTGCTGGCCGCGCTTGAGCGCGATCTGCGCGAACGCGTTGTACAGGAACGGCGAGCTGCGGTCGAGGCGTGCGGCCTGGCGCGCGTAGTACTCAGCCGAGTCCGCGTCGGACGCGAGCAGGCGGTACGCCGCGCCGATGCGGTCGCTCCACGGCTTCGACTGGCGCCAGCGCAGCGTCTCCGACTTGCAGGCCGGCTGCGCCGTCTCGATCATCGTCAACAGCGAGTCCGCATCGTGGATCAGGTTGATCTGCGTGTTGCGGTCGCGGCCGAGGTTCAGGTCGGCGATGGACATCGTCGCCGGCGTCTCGTCGCGGTGCAGCCAGATGATGTAGACCTGCGCCTTGGCGAAGGCGTAGCCAATCGGGTTGGCCGTGAACTTGCTCGGATCCTGCAGCTGGCGGGCGGCGTCGCGGAGTGCGCGCGGCGTGCCTTCACCGCTGGGGTCGCCGGCGGCGCGCTGTAGCGAGATGTTCGCGGTGAACAGCTGCTGCGGCGTGTTCATGTCGATCGCGCACTCCTGGGCCGTGGCGGCCACCGGGAGGGCCGCCGAAAGGATGGCGGCGAGCGCGGGGATGCGGAGCGTGGTATGCATCGGTCGCGGTCTGAGAGGGATGGCCGGCGGCCTTCGGGGCCCGACGGCCGGAGGGGGCCTGCTGAACCTGCGAAAACTCGGGGCCGGAAACAAATGCCCCACGAGTCACCTCGCGGGGCAATGGGCGGTACAAGACTCGAACTTGTGACCTCCACGATGTCAACGTGGCGCTC
>CAZCIM010000012.1:0-42488 GCA_964498895.1 uncultured Gemmatimonas sp.
CGCGTGGAGAGCTTGTGAGCGAACAGAAAGTCTGTCCGACCTGCGGCACCGAGTATCCCCTCAGCGAACGGTTCTGCCCGCGGGACGGCACGGCCCTGCGCTCGTCCAGCAGCAACGGAGACTTGGTCGGCTCGGTCATCGCCGACCGCTACCACATCATCAAGAAGCTCGGCGAAGGCGGCATGGGCGCCGTGTACCTGGCCGAGCACGTGAAGATGGGCCGCAAGAGCGCGCTGAAGGTGATGCACCCCGGGATGAACTCCGACCCCGACGCGATCGCGCGCTTCAATCGCGAGGCCAGCAACGCCTCGCGGCTCTCGCATCCGAACATCTGCGGCATCTATGACTTCGGCGAGACGCCCGACGGGCTGATCTATCTCGCGATGGAGTTCATCGAAGGCAAGGCGCTGGCCGATCTCATCGAGAAGGATGGCGCCCTGCAGCCGGCGCGGGCGGCGAGCATCGTGCACCAGACGGCCGATGCCCTGCAGATCGCGCACGACGCGGGCATCGTGCACCGCGACCTGAAGCCCGACAACATCATGGTCGCCAAGAACCGCGATGGTTCCGACCTCGTGAAGGTCGTGGACTTCGGCATCGCGAAGGCGAGCTCCAGTGACGCACAGAAGGTGACGAAGACGGGCATGGTGGTCGGCACGCCGGAGTACATGAGCCCCGAGCAACTCGCCGGCGACAAGCTCGACGGGCGCAGCGACATCTATTCACTGGGCCTCGTCGCGTTCAATTGCCTCACGGGCAAACTGCCGTTCCCGAGCGAGACGGCGCAGGAGGCAATGATCATGCGCCTCACGGACCGGCCGCGCACGTTGGGCGAGATGCGCCCCGACATCGCGTGGCCGGACTCCGTGCAAGCGGTGCTCGACAAGGCCTTGGCCCGCGACTCGGCCGAGCGCTACCAGAGCGCGGCACAGTTCGGACGCGAGTTCGCCGCGGCGCTGCAGGATATGCCCGCGGTCGCCGCCACGGAGGGCGCCACGCAGGTGATCGGCGCGGCGAGCATTGCGGCCGCGACGTCCGCGAAGACGGCGCCGGTGGCGGCCGTGCCGAAGACCCGCGTGGCCGGGCGTGATGAGGCGAAGTCGCCGGCGAAGGCGGCCGCCGCAGCACCCGCGCCCGTGGAGAAGAAGAGCAAGCTCGTGCCTATCCTCGCCGGTGTGGCAGTGGTCGCCGCGGTGGGCGTGTACGTCGCAAAGGGCTTCAACGACACGTACGGCGGAGGTAGCGGCGACAGCACGCAGGTCGCGCAGCAGGTGCCCGCGCCAGCGCCGCTGCAGCCGAATGCCGACCCCGCGCCCACCGGCGGTACGACGCCACCGAACACCACGCCGATGAGCAATCCGGTGAACCCGGGGACGGGGCAGCCGCGTACGGAGCCACGTCCGACGCCGCCCACTCAACCCGCGACGAATCCCGCGGGGTCGCAGCCGAGCACAGGGGCGCGCCTCGAAACATGGATTGCCGAACTGCAGGATCCGAACGTGACGAAGGTGGCGGCGCGCCGCATCCTCGGCGAAGTCGAAGTGCTGCGCCCCACGCTCAGCGGCACGCAACTCGCCGAAGCCTGGTTCGCCACGCTGTTGGCGAATACGGCGCTGGAAGATCAGGAGGGCACCTGCGCGGCGGCTCGCGAAGTGAAGCAGCGTTCGCGCGATGCCAGCCGTCTCGACGTGGCCAACCGCGTGCTGCCCTACTGCCAGTGACGCACATCACCACGCGCCACACCCCGGCTCCCTCGCGCCCTTCCGCAGTGACCTGTAACTTTGCCGTGTCGCGTTCCACTTCACCTCGCACCCGCGTCTCGTGACGGGCTCTTCGACACCTAGCGGTTCCATCATCGTCCACGTCTTCGGGCGGACGGACGTCGGGCGGACGCGCGAGCACAACGAAGACACGTTCGCCGTTGCGGACCTCACGACGTTCAACGCGTCGCTGCAGCCGGAAGTGCGGCAGCACACGCTGGGGCCGCGCGGTTCGCTGTTCATGGTCGCCGACGGCATGGGCGGCGCTGCCGCCGGCGAAGTCGCGAGCCAGATGGCGGCCGAGACGATCCTCGCGGAGATGAACGACCGCTGGCGCAATGCGCAGTCCACGGACGCCGAGACCTTCGCGCACGCGCTCAAGGCCGCCACGGAAACCGCCAACAGCCGCATCCACGCCTACGCGGCGGCGCATCCCGAGAACCGCGGCATGGGCACGACGGCGACGATCGCCGGCCTGCTCGGCGACACGCTGTTCCTCTGCCAGGTGGGCGACTCGCGCGGCTACATCGTGCGCAACGGCGACGCGATCCAGATCACGAAGGACCAGTCGCTGATGCAGAAGCTGATCGAGGCCGGCGAGATGACGCCCGAGGAGGCCGAGGTCAGCGAACGCCGCAACATCATCCTGCAGGCGCTGGGGCCCGAGGCGAAGATCAAGGTGGACCTCACCTCGCAGCAGCTCATGCGCGGCGACACGCTGATCCTCTGCTCGGACGGTTTGTCGGGCCAGGTGCGGGCGAAGGAGATCGCCGAGGTGGTGCGCACGGAGCCCGACCTCGTGAACGTCTGCAAGCGCCTGATCGACCTCGCCAACGAGGCCGGCGGCCCGGACAACATCACGGTGGTGGCGGCGCGCTTCGAGGGTGACGGGCTGATGAGCAGCGGCGCGGAGACGCTGGCGCATCGCGTGTATCGCGGCTCGCAGGAGCGCCCCACGGTGCCGCTCGACCGCAGCTCGATCCCGCAGTTGAGCGCGATCGCGGACGACGAGCAGGCGGAGATCCCGACGCTGGAGACGCCGGCGGTGCAGCCGGAGAAGATCATCGTCGGCAAGGCGGGCAGCGGCCCGACGGTGGAGATTGCGCCGAGCGTGCGCGCCAAGTTGCCGGAGCCCGCGCCGCCGGGCGGCCGCATTCCGGCCAGCACGCTGCGGCTGTTCTTCGGCGCGCTCGCCGCGCTCGTGGCCTTCGTCGCGATCGTCGTGTGGATGCGCCGCGGCTGATGGCCGTCGAGTTCCGCATCACGACGGGCGCCCGCGCGGGTGCCCGTGAGCGCTTCGACAAGCCGATCGTCGCCATCGGCCGCCATCCGATCAACGACCTGCGCTTCGACGCGGACCGTGACCTCGACGTGTCGTCGCGGCACGCGGAGCTGCGCAGCGTCGGCGATCGCTTCGTGCTGGTGGACTTGGGGTCCACCAACGGCACGTTCGTGAACGGGCAGGTCTTGGATGGCGAACGCGCCCTGCTCGACGGCGACGTGCTGATGTTCGGCGCCAACGGCCCGCAGTGCGAGTTTCATGTGGTGGCGGAGGCCGCCGCGCTGCCGACGACGGCCTCCGCGCCGATGCGACCGTCGAGCGGCCGTCCCAACACGGAAGTGCGCATCGCGATGGCCGTCGAGAAGCAGACGGGCGCGCTCAAGCGCATCGTCGCCGGACTTGCCGTCGTGGTGATCGCGGGCGCGCTGGCCGCCGTGTGGATGACGCGCAAGAGTGCGGCCGAGACGCGGCAGCAGTTGGCGGCGCTGGTCGCGGCGAACGACTCGCTGGCACGCGCGCTCGCGGCGCGGCTCGACGAGACGGGCATCGCGCAGGCCTCGCTGACGGCAGCGCGCGAGGAGTCCGAGCGCCTCTCGCGCGAACTGCAGGCGCAGCAGGCGCGCGGCGGGGATGTGTCCGCAGCGGCGGCCCGCGTGCGCGACGCGCAGGCCCGCACGGCCTCGCTCGCGACCATGGACTACAGCGCGATCGCCGACGCCAACCAGCGCGCGATCGTGTTCTTGGTGGTGGAGTTCCCAGATTCGTCGCGCAGTACGGGCACGGGCTTCAACATCCTGCCCAGCGGCTTGATCGTCACCAACCGCCACGTGGTGCAGACGCCGGACGGCGTGCGTGCGCAGCGCATCGCGGTGGCCTTCGATGGCACCAGCGGCCAATGGAAGCGCGCGACGATCGAGCTGGTGAGCGAGACGGACGAGCTGGCCTTCCTGCGCCTCGTCACGGCGGGCACGTATCCAGTGGTCAACGGCGTCGCCCGTGACGATGCGACCACAGGCACTGGCCGTCCGGTCGCGATCCTTGGCTATCCGCTCGGCACGGGCACGGCGGGCATGAGCGGCAGCATCAACACGATCACGCCCTCGGCCTCCTTGAGCGTCGGCACCGTGAGCAAGCGCGTGCCGGAGACGCTGCAACTCGATGCCTTCGCGGCGCAGGGCTCCAGCGGCTCACCGGTCTTCGATAGCCGCGGCGTGGTGGTCGGTGTGATCTACGGCGGCGCCACCGAAAGCGCGGGGCGCATCGTCTACGCGGTGCCGGCGTCGCGTCTCGCGTCGCAGCTCCCCGCCGACGCGCGCGGCATCCTGCGCTAGGGCGTCAGCGGCGGCGCCGGCGGACGCGGCGCCGTGCCCTCGAAGACACGCACCCGGGGGCCCGTCGTGCCCGCTGCCCCGCCGCGCTCCACGCGATCGCGCGCGAGCCGTTCGATCTCGAAGAGCGCCCTGAGAGTCTCGCGCGGCAGCTGCGCCGCACCCTGCGCCGCGTCTGTGCTGGGCACCCGCGCCGAGATGACGCGACTCGCCGTGCGACCGTCCGGCGGCGTGAGATCGCGCACCTGCACGAGCCGCGTGACGGAATCGTCCGGCGTAGGCACCAACGAGAGCGAGATGATCACATCGGCCGCGAGCGCCTCGCGGACGGCGTCCACGGTGCGCGACCGCGCGAGCACGGCGTCCACGGAATCGCGGGGCACGACGGCGTAGCGCGGATGCCGCTCGAAGCTCCGCGCCAACGAATCCACCAGCAACGTTGCCGCGGCATTGAGGTCGGGACGCGAGCGTGACGGCCGCGGCGGCGCGATGACCACGCGGCGCTCCGGTCCAAAGCCCGGGCCGCCCGCGCGCCGCGCCATCGCCTCGGCCTCGGCCGCCATCTGCTGCGCTTGCTCCACGGTGAGCACCGGCACGCGCATGCCGCGCAGCAGCGAGTCCATCACCGCACGCTGGATCTCACGGCGGATCGAGTCTGCGACGAGCGCAAGGGATTGCGTGTCCACGCGCTGTGCGGCCGTGGGCGCGCTGCGCTGCGCCATGCGCTGGGACACCGCGGCCGCGATGGCCACGGAGTCCTCGCGCGTGAGCAGCGTTGCCGCCGGTGCGGCGGCCTGCAATGACTCGGCCACCGCCAGGGAATCGCGTAGCTGACCCGTCACGACGGCCTCGCCGCGCCGCTGGCCGGCCAACCACGCCGCCGCAACCATCAACGCTCCGGCGGCGGCCACCGCCACGATGCGGCCGCGGGACGGCGGCGCGGCGAACGCCGCGGTCTCGCCGGAGCCGCTGTCGAGGGCGTCGAGCGCGGCCACGACGGCGGCCGCGTTCGCGGGGCGGTCGGCGGGGATCTTCTGCAGCAGCTTCGAGAGCAGTGTCCGCAGGGCCACGGGCACGTCCGGGCGCGAGCGCTCCACCGGCTCCGGCTCGCGCGTGAGCTGCGCGGCCATCGTCTGCTGAGGCGACGCCTCCTTGAACGGCACCTTGCCGGTGAGCAACTCGTACCCCAACAGCCCGAGCGCATAGAGGTCCATGCGGTGATCGGCCGCGGGATCGGCGGCGATCTGCTCCGGCGCCATGTACGCCGGCGTACCGATCGCCATGCCAGCGCTGGTATAGCCGGACGCGGGCATGGCCGCCGAGATGGCCTTGCTCACGCCGAAGTCGGTGACGAGCGCGTGCTGGCCCTGCATGAGCACGTTGCCGGGCTTGATGTCGCGATGGATCACGCCGAGCCCGTGCGCGTACTCCAGCGCCTCCGCCACCTCGCGCAGGATTCGCACGACGTCGCGGATGGCAAAGCGATCCCCGCGGGCCAGCGCCTCGCGCAGCGACAGCCCGTTGATGTACGGCATCGTGTACCAGATGAGGGCGCCTTGCTCCCCGGCACTCAGCAGCGGCACGATGTGCGGATGCTGCAACTGCGCCGCGACCTGGATCTCGCGACGGAAGCGCTCGTGGTTCACGCCGGCGGCCAGCTCCGGCGGCAGCACCTTCACCACCACCTTGCGACCGAGCGCCGTGTCGGTCGCGACGAACACACGGCTCATGCCGCCGCCCGTCAACTCGCGCTCAAGCGTGTAGCTCGGCGCGAGGGCGGCCTGCAGTTGGGCGGTGAACTCGGACACGGTGGGATCGGGGTTCGTGATAGTGTACCTACGGGCCTGCAGCGCCGCGAGGTTCGCCGGCCTGGGTCACGCGAGCCGCCGCGCGGCGGCTTCCTGCATCGCGCGGTCGCTCGACCACGCGCAGATCACGTTCGGCAACTCCGGCAACTCGTCGGCGAGGGCGGGCGGTGCGAAGAGCACCGCGACGATTCCTCGCCGTGCGGCCCGCGCGGCGGCCACGGCCGCCGCCACGCGCGCGCGCGTCCGCTCAGTATACCCCGCCCGTCCGCGCGCGGACGCGGGCGCACCGCCCACGGCAATGCAGACCGCGCCGCGTCCGTCGTCCGTGGGGCCCTTCACCACACGCGGCCCGAGCCCCACGGCGCGGAGCGTCGCCAGGAACGGCGCATATCGGCCGCTGAGGTCGGCCCCGTCAGCCACGTCGTCATCTACGAGTATGACGTCCATCACCGGCCCGACGTTCGCGAACACCCCGCGCACGGCGTGCACGACGGTGTCGCTGACCTTGCGGGCCCAGAGTACATCCTCGAGCGTGACGTCCCGCGAGGCCCCGGCGCGTCCCCAAGAGGCCCAGAAGTCCCGCCGCGCCGCACTGGCCTCGATCTCCTCCCAACGCAGCACGCCGTCGTCCAGCGCGCGCTCGGCGGCCTCGAAGACGCCGCCGAGGTCCTGCGGCGCCAGCACGAGATCGCAGCCCGCGGCAAGCATCGCCACCGCGGCGGCGGGCTCACCGCCATGGCGCCGCAGCGCGGCCGTGCTCGGCGCTGGGGCCACGAGCAACCCCTCGAACTGCAGTTCGTCGCGCATCAATTCCCGAAGCACGACGCGCGAACACGCCGCCTCCGCTCCTGTCGCATCGAGTCGAGGATACGACACCGCCGATGCGAGAACCGTTGCCACGCCGGCGTCCACCGCCGCGCGGAACGGGACGAGATCCGTACCCCAGAGCGCCGCGCCCGCGGCATCCACCGCCGAGGCCGCGAGCGCCGGATCCACCAGCGCGCGGCCTTCACCGGGCAGATGCAACGCCGTCGCGAGCAGGCCCTCGGCCTGGCAGGCATCGATCCATGCGACGACCCACTCGGCGACGCGCTGCGCGTCGTGATGCAGCGCCCGCGCACCGACGAACGGATTGCGCGGTTCCACCGCGAGATCCGCGCAGGGCGCGAGCGCCCAGGTGATGCCGGCCGCACTCAGCTCGCGGGCCGTGAGGCGCGCGGCACGACGGATGACGTCTTCATCCCGCAGGAGACCGAGCGCGGCGAAGGGCGGAAGCCCAGTACTGCCGGCGAGCGTCTCCGCCGCTCCACGCTGCGCATGCGCGGCGATGAGCAGCGGATGCCGCGCCGCGCGCTGCAGCGACGCGACGAGCTCGGCGACGGCCTCGCGGGGCCCGTTGGCGATGATGAAGCCACCCGCGCCGAACTCCAGCGCGTCGTCAATGAGCCCCTGCTGGTGCGCGAAGCCGTGATCGCGGTCCCAGCGCAGCTCCGGGATGAGCAGCGCGCCGAGCCGATGCATTACGCGGGGTAGAGGGCGCCGAGGACGCGCGGTCCCCGCGCACCGGTGGCGCCGGTCACGTTGCCGGGGCGGCGCCGCAGGTGAAGCCAGCCCAAGAACGCGAAGGCGACGGCTTCCTTGGCATCGCCGTCGAAGTACAGCGCATCGAAGGGGCGCACGACGCGCGGCGAGAGCACCATCGCGATCGCCTCGCGCAGCACGGCATGTCGTGCGCCACCGCCCGAGAGCAGCACGTCAGTGACGTCCTGCGGCACGAACTGCTCGACGGCGCGCGCGATGCTGCGCGCGGTGAGCCAAGCGGCGGTGGCGATCACATCTTCGTCGCTGCAGCCGGGGCGCGCGGCGCGGCAGCGGGCGATGAAGTCGCCGATGAACGCCGTGGTGTAGCGCTCGCGACCCGTGCTCTTGGGCGGCGGCGCGGCGTACCAGGCATCCGCGAGCAGGTCTTCAATGACGACTTCAATGGCGCGGCCCTTGAGCGCCAACGCCGCATCGCGGTCGAAGGTCATCCATGGGCGCAGCAAGCGCACGGCCCCGTCCATCACGCAGACGCCCGGGCCCGTGTCGAAGGCGCGCACGGCTGTGAGATCCGGCGCCGTGGGATCGAGCGGAGGAAGCACCGTCACATTGCCGATGCCGCCGAGGTTCTGGAGCAGGCGCCAGCCATCGGGACGGGAGAAGAGCAGCGCGTCGGCCATGGGCACAAGCGGTGCGCCCTGCCCGCCCGCGGCGACGTCGCGGGCGCGGAAGTCCGCGATCACGTCCAGCCCCGTGCGCTCGGCGATCACCGCGGGCTGTCCGAACTGCCAGCTGCCCCGCGGCCCCGCGTGCCACACCGTATGGCCGTGCGACGCGATCGCGCGGATGTCCGGGCGCGCCACCCCGCCTTCGGCGATCGCCGCCGTCGCCGCATCGGCGAGCCAGGAGCCGAGCGCGTAGTCCAGCTGCGTGTACTCCGCCGCCGATGCGCCCTGCATGGCCGCCGCGAGCCGAGAGCGCTGCCCAGGGGTGTAGGCACGTTCCACGTGTGCGAGCAGCTCCGGCGTGATGCGGCCCGACTCGTCCTCGAGGAAGCGCACGACGACCGCCGTCACGCCGTCGAGTGAGGTGCCGGACATCAACCCGACGAGCACGTCGCCGTGGCTCATGCGCGCTCCACGGGCGGCGGTGCGTCGGCGATGACGCGCCGAATCACACCGCCCGCCGCATCGAGCCGCGCGCGCGCCGACACGGCGTCCACGCCGAGCTTGTGCATGACGATCGCCAGCTTCACGTGCCCACCCGCGGCGGCGAGCAGCGCGCGCGCGGCGTCGCGCTCCACGGCGCAGGTCGCGATCACCAGGCGCTCGGCGCGGTCACGCAGCTTCTCGTTGGTCGCCCGCAGGTCCACCATGAGATTGCCGTAGGTCTTACCGATGCGGACCATGGCCCCAGTGGTGATGCTGTTGAGCACCAACTTCGTGGCGGTGCCAGCCTTGAGCCGCGTGGAGCCGGTGATGATCTCGGGGCCCGTGATCGGCAGGATCGCCACGTCCACGCTCTCGAGCAGTTCGGCCGGCGGCGGCGAGCAGGCGACGATCACGGGATGCGCACCGATCTGCTTGGCCTGCTGCAAGGCGGCGCGCACATAGGGCGTGGTGCCGCTGGCGGCGATGCCGATCACGACGTCGCCCGCTGCGACACCGGCCGCGGCGAGATCGTCACGCGCACCGTCGGGGCGGTCCTCAGCGTTCTCTTGCGCACGCGTGAGCGCGGCGTCGCCGCCGGCGATGATGCCCTGCACCATGCTGGGATCGCTGCCGAAGGTCGGCGGACATTCCGCCGCGTCGAGCACGCCAAGCCGGCCCGACGTGCCGGCGCCGACGTAGAACAAGCGATGTCCGGCGCGGAACGCCGTCTCGACGAGCGTGATGGCCGCGGCGATCGCCTCGCGCTGCGTCGCCACGGCATCGGCCACCGTGCGGTCTTCGGCGTTCATCATGTCCACGATCGCCAGCGGCGACGCGAGGTCGATGTCGGCGCTGCGGGGGTTCCGGCGCTCGGTTACGCGGGGGTCGAGCATGAGAGTAAGTTACTGGGCGTGACGCACACTCGCACCCGACGGCGTGGGGTCACCGCCGCTCTCATCGGATGGCTGGCCGTCGCCGCGGTCGCCACGCCCGCGCCCCTCGTGGCGCAACTCATCCGGGTCCCGATGGCCGACGAGCGCTCGATGCCGATTTCGGTGTCGGCCTCGGCCGGCTACTTCCTCGCCCAGAACCGATTCGACGGCATCAGCGGCCTCACCTGGTACCTCGGCGACACCTGGCAGTACCGCGTCGCGGCGGACGTCGGCCTGCGGGCTGGGTCGGTGGGCGTGGCGGGGACGATCGCTTCGGTGCCGATCCAGCGCGGCAACAGTCTCGCCTCGGACGGCACCATCACTCTGCGCCAGCTGCTGGCGACGTTCCGCTCACCCGAGCCCCGCAGCTTTGGGCAGGTGATCGAGATCGGCGTCGGGCTCTCGCAGTGGGCGAGTTACTCGGGAACCGACGCGCTCACGGCGGATGACGCCGCGACGCGCAATGCGTTCGCGATTGCGCTCAGCTACGGTTTCTCGATGCCGCTCGGCAAGCGCTTCGCGGCGCAGCTGGCGCAGGACTACACGACGGCGATCGGCTCGCGTGAAGGCCTCCCCGCCGGCGCGCGGCGTTCACAGGAACAGTTCACCACGCGCATCGGCCTGCGATGGAAGGTGACGGGAGCACGCGAATGACACGGCGATCTGCCTGGATGCTGACGATGCTGGCGCTCGTCGCCAGCGCGTGCCGCACGCCCGCCCCGACCGGCGACGCGCGGCTCAGCGGGACTTACGCCGGCGGCTGGCGGTTCCCCGAGCTCCGCGCGCCGGTCGTGGGCGCGAACGCGATGGTCTCCAGCAACAGCGCGCTGGCCAGCGCCGCGGGCACGGAGATCATGCAGGCCGGCGGGAACGCCGTGGACGCCGCGGTGGCGGTGGGCTTCGCGCTCGCGGTGACGTATCCGTTCGCCGGCAACATCGGCGGCGGCGGCTTCATGGTGATCCGCATGGCGGACGGACGCACGGCAGCGTTGGACTACCGCGAGGTGGCGCCCCTCGCGGCCACGCGCAACATGTACGTGGATTCCAGCGGCAAGCTCACCGAGCAGCGGCTCACCGGGCACCTCGCCTCTGGCGTGCCCGGTGCCGTCGCCGGCATGGCGGCGGCGCTGGAGCGCTACGGCAGCAAGTCGCTGGCCGAGGTCATGGCGCCGGCGATTCGGCTCGCGCGCGATGGGTTCGCGGTGGACAGCGCGCTGTTCCTCTCGTTGCGTGGCAACCAGCAACGGCTTTGTCAGTTCGCCGGCTGCGCCACGTTCTATCCCGGCGGTGCGGCACCGGCGCCCGGCAGCACGCTCGTGCAGCCGGAGTTGGCGCGTTCGCTGCAGCTCATCGCCGAGCAGGGGCCCAAGGCATTCTACGACGGTCCCGTCGGCGAGGCCTTGGTAGAGGAGATGCGGCAGGGCGGCGGCATCATCACGCGCGAAGACCTGCGGCGCTATGAGCCGAAGTGGCGCGAGCCCATTCTCACGACCTACCGCGGCCACACGCTGATCACCATGCCACCGGCAAGTTCGGGCGGCATCACGATGAGCGAGACGTTCAACATCCTCGAGCGCTTCGCACCGCTGCCGCCATTCGGCAGCCCTGAGTACGTGCACCTGCTCGCGGAGGCGTTTCGGCGGTCGTTCATGGACCGCAATGCGAAGCTTGCAGACCCCGACTTCGTGCCGGTGCCGCGCGAGGAACTCATCTCGAAAGCCTATGCCGCACGCCTGGCCTCGCAGATCAGTCGGCGCCGCGCCTCGCGCACGCCCGCATTCGAGACGGGTCCCGAGCCGGAGCACACCACGCATTACTCCGTGGTGGATGCGCAGGGCAACGCCGTGGCGACGACCACGACGATCAACGGTGGCTATGGCAGCGCCGTGTGGGTGCGCGGCGGCGGCTTCTTCCTGAACAACGAGATGGATGACTTCGCCACGCAGCCCGGCACGCCGAACATGTTCGGGCTCGTGCAGGGCGAGGCGAATGCCATCCAGCCCGGCAAGCGCATGTTGAGCGCGATGTCACCGACGATCGTGCTTGATCCGCAGGGAGGCGTCTTGCTCGTCGTCGGCGCCGCCGGCGGCCCGACGATCATCACCGCGACCACGCAGGTGATCCTCAACGTGATCGAGTTCGGCATGCCGCTGACCGAGGCGATGCGCGCGCCGCGCGTGCACCACCAGGCGCTCCCGGACGCAATCCGTCACGAGAGTGTGGGTTTCAGCGAGGCCACGCTGCGCCGGCTGAAGCGCATGGGTCACAGTCTCACGCCGCAGGGCGGCATTGCCAACGTGAACGCCGTGATGCGCAGCGGCGGTGTGTGGCACGGCGTGCATGAGCCCCGCGGGTCGGGGGGGGCGGTGGGGTATTGAGACGTGAGACGTGAGACTTGAGACGTGAGACCTGAGAGGAGAGGCTGGATGGCTTCGCGGGCACCCTGTCGACCTCTCACCTCCCCCTTCTCATGTCTCAAGTCTCACGTCTCAATTCTCAGCCCCTGACCGTCAGCTGCTCCGTCAGCGTCACCGTCAACGCCGCGTTAGCCGCCAAGCAGCCGTTGTAATCGGTGGTCGCCGCGGCCACTGCACCACCAGCCGCCGCGCCGATCGCTGCGCCGGCGACGGTGCTCTTGGTGTCGCGGCCGAGCACCTGACCGGCGATCGCGCCAACGGCGGCACCGGCCGCAACCTTGCCGGCCTGCGTGCCCGTGCTCTGCACGCGCTCGTAGCTGAGCGCCGCCACCTGCGTGACGTCAGCCGCGAGCGGCGTCGTGGTGCCGCGCACCGTGATGGCCACCGGCTTGAACGCGAGCTTCACGCGATCACGCGAGTTCTCGCCGCGCGCCGACTCCACCACCTCAAGCGTGACTTCCGAGCCCGTGGGGATCACCACGCCATTGGTGGCGTTGACGTCCGCGGTGGTCGTCGCGGTGAAGCGATCGCCGACCTTGTGCGTGTTCGTGCAGACGCGCGCGCCAGACGCGAGGGCCAGCGTGGCGCCCGCGGAGAGCGCACCGCTGCGCGTGGTCGCGCGGGCCGGCGTGCTGGTGGTCGGCGTCGCGGCGGGGCGCGGGGTGCTGGCGGCCTTCGTGGGTGCAGGGGCCGGCGTGGCCGGTGCCGGAGTGGCGCTGGCTGGGGCCGGCGTATCGGCCATCGGCGCGCCGGAGTCGGCCGGCGCGAGTTCGATCTCACGCGCGGTTTCGCTGCTCTCGCCGCCGCCGCAGGCCGCTGCCGCGATGATTGCCAGCGCCAGCGCGGCCCGCTGGATAGAATTCGTCATCATATGTCCTCTCCTCTGGTAGGGGTCTCGCAGACGGTGGAAAGTTCGCTCGCGGACCAGCCGGCCTCAAGCGCCCGCGCATTGTGACATCGCTCACACGGGTCTTGCCCTGGGTCCGCCCGTACCGCGGGCGCATCGCGTATGGCCTGCTCTGCGTCGTGCTCTCCACGGCGTTGTACTCGTGGCTCCCGACGTTGATCCGTCAGGCCCTCGATGCGATGGCCGCCGGCGCACCACTCCGCGACATCCTGAAGACTGCGGCGACGATGGTCGGCGTCACACTCACGATGGCGATATTCCGGTTCCAGATGCGCGAGATCCTCAACGGCGTGTCGCGCATCGTGGAGCACGACCTGCGCGAGGATCTCTTCGCCAAGCTCACGCGACTCGACCCCGGCTGGTATGGGCGCACGCGTACGGGCGAGGTCATGGCCAAGCTCACCAACGACCTCGGCGCCGTCCGCATGGCTGTCGGGCCGGCCATCATGTACCTCACCAACACGATCTTCGGCGGAGTGTTCGCGCTGTCGTTCATGGTGGCCCTGTCCCCGACGCTGACGCTGATCGCGCTGACGCCAATGCTGCTGTTGCCGGTGATCACGTTGCGGCTCGGGAAGGCGATCCATGATCGCTTCGAGCGCGTGCAGGCGCGCTTCGGCGATCTCACCACGTTGGTGCAGGAGCACCTCTCCGGGCTCCGCATCATCCGGGCGTATCGGCAGGAGCCGGCCGAGCAGCGGCGCTTCGACGAGATCTCGGCGGACTATCTGCAGCGCAACGTCGCCCTGGTGCGCCTGAATGCGCTGATGGGGCCGAGCTTCACGTTCTTCGCAGGGCTGGGCGCCGCGGCGGTGCTGGGCTTCGGCAGCGCGCAGGTGCTCGACGGCCGCATGACCATCGGCGCCTTCGTGGCCTTCGGGCTGTACCTCGCGAATCTCACCTGGCCGCTGATCGCCCTCGGGTGGGTGACGAGCCTCTTCCAGCGCGGCGCGGCCTCCATGACGCGGCTGCTCGATATCCTCGACGCGCGCCCGACCATCGAGGACCCAGCCCCCGGCGCCGCCGCTGCGCTGCCCAGCACCCAGGGTGGGCGAAGCATCACGCTGGAGCAGGTGCGCTTTGCCTACCCGGCGAAGGACGGCGGGTTGGGGCGCGACGTGCTGACCGACATTTCGGTCACGGTCCCCGCGGGGGCGACACTGGGCATCGTGGGCGCCACGGGCTCGGGCAAAAGCACCCTCTTGGAGCTGATTCCGCGGCTGGCGGACGTGACCGGGGGGCGGGTGCTGGTCGACGGCGTGGACGTCCGGACCCTACCGCTGGACGTGTTACGAAAAGAGATCGGATTCGTCCCCCAAGAAAGTTTGCTGTTCAGCGAAACCCTTACGGCGAACCTGGCGTACGGGACCGCGAACTCGGCCGATGCCACGTGGGCGGCCGATGTCGCGCAGCTGACGGCGACGATCGAAGGATTCCCGGGCGGATGGAACACGATGCTCGGGGAGCGTGGTATCAACTTGTCTGGTGGGCAAAAACAGCGGGCGGCGTTGGCGCGGGCATTGGCGCGCCGGCCGAGCGTGGTGATCCTGGATGATGCGCTCTCGGCGGTGGACACCCATACCGAGGCGGCGATTCTCCGGGGCTTGCGGGAGGCCTTGGCGGGGCGGACGGCGATCATCGCGTCGCACCGCATCTCGGCGGTCCGCGACGCCCACTGGATCTTGGTGCTGGACGAGGGGCGGGTCGTCGAACAGGGAACCCATGACGACTTGCTGCGTGTCAAAGGTCGGTATTGGTCGCTGCTGCGTCGGCAGCAGCTCGAAGACGAAATCGAGCAGGATCCCGTGGCCGTCCGGGCCTGATTGACGGCCAACTCAATCATCCTTCTAGGAGGATAAATGCTGTCTGTTCTTCGTCGTGCGGTTGCGGTTGCTTCGCTCGTCGCGGTGTCGGCCTCGGTGGCGCAGGCGCAGCTGAAGGTGGAAGAGATCCGTGTGGATGTCGCGCAGTTGAGCATGATCGGCGGCAACACGGGCCTCGGCGCGGGTATCCCCGGTGCCGTGGCGCTGGGCATCTACCTGAACGACAAGATCGCGCTCGAGCCGACGCTTGGCTTCGGCTACCTCAAGCCGGACGGTGGGGATGGCATCACGACCATCCAGGTGGGCGTGTTTGCCCCGTACTACCTCGCTGGCGACCGCGGGCGCAACGGCCTGTTCGTCGCGCCCGGTGTCTTCGTGACGAAGACGACGGACATCGACGCGTCGATCGACTTCGGCGCCGACGTCGGCTACAAGAAGGCGATGGCGAACAACCGCGTCTCCTGGTCGGCCGCTGCGACCTTCCGCGGTGGCGACTCGTACGATCCGGACTCCGAGATCGGCGCGCGCTTCGGCTTCAGCGTGTTCTGGCGCTAAGCGACATCCGCTCGGATATGCCCGAAGCCCCGCGGCGCACTGCGCCGCGGGGCTTCGTGTTTCGGCGCCTCAAGGCGCGCCGCGGCAGCCCGACCGCGCGGCCTAGATGCGATTGAACAACCACTCGGGCGTAAAGGCCTGCAGCCAGTTGGCGAGGATCGTGAAGCGGTTGGTCAGCATCAGCACGCCGACGAAGACGAGCAGTGCGCCCGCCGTGCGGTTCACCCAGATCATGTGCCGCCGCACCTTGGCGAAGACCTCGAGGAAGCGCTCGACCATCAGCGCCGAGGCCACGAACGGAATCGCGAGGCCGGCCGAATAGGCGCCAAGCAGGGTGAGGCCACGCCCCACGTCGCCCTCGTTGGCCGCCATCGTGAGGATCGCGCCCAAGATCGGCCCGATGCACGGCGACCAGCCCGCCCCGAAGGCGATCCCCACGACCACCGTGCCGAAGTACCCCAGCGGCTTGTCGGCCAAGTGCAAGCGCGTGTCCTTCATGAGGAAGGACAGGTTGAACACGCCCAGCAAGTACAGGCCGAAGATCAGGATGAGCACGCCGCCGACGCGGCTGATGAGGTCGCGATGGCGGATCATCACCTGGCCGAACACCGTCGCCCCCGCGCCGAGGGCAAGGAAGATCAACGAGAACCCGACGACGAAGAGCAGCGCGTGGACGAGCGTGTCCTTCCGCGAGCCCTGCAGGTCTTCGTAGTTCATCCCCGTGATGAACGTGATGTAGCTGGGCACGAGCGGGAGCACGCAGGGGCTGAGGAAGCTGAGCAGGCCGGCGCCGAAGGCGATGGCGAGGCTGAGGGAGGCGGCGGATTCCATAGATCAGGGACGGCTTTGGAGACTGCGCGGAATGAAGAGGAAATCAGCCCCTGGCTCCGAGCTGCCGAATTCTCCGGTGCGCGGTCCCGGCTGCGCGGACTCCACGCCCGCGCGCAAGCCAGAGATGGTGAGGGGCCGCGTGCCTGCCTTCGCGTTGCGCAGGGTGGCGATGAAGCGATACGCAAACGGCGAGTGCATGCCCGGGCGCCCGTCGGGCACATACTCGGTGCCGCCGGAGGTCAGGTAGAGGCGAGACTGCGGACCAAGCCGTTGGTTGACGAAGTCAGCGACGTTGAGGTCGTTGTACTCCGCCTCACCACGCTGGCCGCCACCCGGAAGATCGGCAAAGGCACCGCCGAAGCAGGCGTCCAGCACCGTGAGCACATGGCGCACGGGCAACGGGTCGAGATACTGCGCGATCTGGCCATGCGAAACGTAGGACTCTCGGATGCGGTCCTCCGCGAGCGGGCGAGAATCCGTGGTGACGAGATAGCCCATGCGGAGCCGTGGGTCATAGTGGCCGTGGCCAGCGGCGAAGACCAGCAGTTGATCCTTATCGCCGAACTTGCGCTCGGAGAGCGCCACGAGCGTCTCGAGCAACTGACGGCGGGTCGGATTGCGAAGCACGACGGTGTCGAACCCGAACCCTTCCGCGAGTTCGCGGGCGATGACGCTCACGTCGCGAATCGGATTCCGCAGCGGTGACCATCCTGAGCCTTCGGCATAGACGTCCGTGCCGATCAGGAGGGCGACGTGCCGTCCGAGGGCAGGTGCGGGGCGCGGGGCCTCGGGGGCGACGCCCTGCGCACCGCGCGACGCGGAGGCTGCTCGCGCGGCAAGGGCCCGCGCAATGTTGAGCAGCGGGCGCTCCTCGAAGAACGCGACTTGCCCGGGGCGCGGCGCCGCGTCCTCGATGGCTGCGAGTGTGCGGATTGGGGAGGCCCAGATGCTCCGCAGCGGTTGCCGCGCCCCGACGACGGCACTCGTGAGCTCGCCGCCCTCGGCACGCTCGACGCCGAAGGTCGAGGGCGCCAACACCACCCGATGGCGCTTCAAGAGGCGTCGCGCCGACTCGTCACGCTCGATGATCCCGAGCGAGAAATCTTCCAAGAACTCCTGACCAGATCCCGCCTCGACCACGAGGAGCTGTGATTCGATACCGATACCGGAGAGCCAGGACCCGAGCTCGGTCGCGCTGACACCGTAGCGGAGCATCGTCGAATCGTCGGCGATGCGGCGGCCGGCGAGCTGCAGGTACTGCTGGGCAATCGAATCAGGCCCCGCGATCCGATAGCTCATGCCGCCGTAGAAGACGACGAGGGCGTCTTGGGGGCGCGCGACGGCCGCGACGCGGGCGAGCGCGGCTTGCACCATGTCTCGCGTCGCGGAATCGCCCGTCAGGATGGCCACACGTGGGCCAGAAATGCTGTCGGCGTGGAACGCCGCCCGCGCCCGCGCCAATCGCGCGTTCGACGTCGGGCTTGGCTGCGAGAGTGCCGCGAGTTGCTCGCGCGTCAGATCCGAGAGCGCCTGCGGTCGCGGCTCGGGTCCGCTAGGCTCCATCACGAGGCGTCGCGCGAACCGTTCGGCGTCGGATTCCGCCGACCGGATGAAGACGCCGGACTCGAGCCCACCGTCGTATCCGATGGCGACGACGTACAGTCGGCCGCAGTACCCCGGTGAACACACGATCCCGCGCGCGGACGCGGCACGCACACCGAACCCGAGAACAGTCGCCAGCGCGAGTGCTGGGACGGCGATACGACGCAGCATCGGCATCACCGCGCTTGCCGCTGGGGGTCCGAGCTGACGCCGCGCTGGCAGTTCGCACAGACCCCGTGGATCACCAACCGATGGCTCTGCCGCGCAAACCCCCGCGACTCGGCCACGATCGTCGTCATGCGCTCCAGCCGCTCATCGCGGAACTCCTCGACCTTGCCGCAGTGGCTGCACACGAGATGCTCATGGTTCGGGATGTCTCGCGCGGGCTCGAAGCGGCGAAACCCCTCGCCGAAATCGCGCTCGACGATGAGGCCACTCTCAAGCAGCGTATCGATGGTGCGGTACACCGTGGCCGTGCCGACCTGCCGCCCCCGCGCCGTGAGCTCGGCGGCGACTTCTTCGGCGGAGAGATGGCGATCCGCACCGAGCAGCACTTCCGCGATCGCGAGCCGCTGCGCCGTGACGGGCAGGTTGTGCTCGCGCAGGTACCGCACGAAGCCCGCGGTTACGCTTTCGTCGCCCACTGGGAGCCGCTCTGCTGCGCTTGCGCAATCATCGCGCGCACGGTGTCGCCGTCGACCCGCTCCACCTCCAACGGCTCGCTGGCCCGCTGCCTGACGCCCTGCACCACGGCCTCAACCGTGAGCAAGGGCGCATCGGCCTCGGCCACCACCTCGCACTCCCACTTCCCGCGCTCGGGGCCCTTGCGGGTCCAGCGGTAGCGCGCGGAGTACACGACATGGCGGGCCGAGATCTTTGCGCCTTCAGGGAATTCCGGAGCATCGCTGGCCTCCACCTCCGGCAGCGGCTCCGCGCCCTCGGGCAACGCGGCAATCACGCACACGCCGGTCTCGATCTGCCCTTGCCGCAACGGCGCAAAGAAGTGCGCCTCGGCGAGGCGCTGCGGAGGCACGACGGCGGCGATCTCCAACAGGAAACGCTCACGGGCATCGGCCCCGAGCGGAATGGTCTGCGTCATGCCTGAAATCTCGCCCCCGCGGGGGGCGGGTGGAACCCTACCCGAGCCCCTAAAGCAGCGAAACCGGGTCCCGGTCGGCGATCAAGCGCAGGTCGTGCTGGGCAGGCACATCCACGCCTTGGAGGAGGCCGCGCAACAGGCGCGTGAGCGGGCCGGGCTGGGCACTCTTGAGGAGCACATGCCAGCGCCAACGGTTCTTGATGCGCTCCAGCGGACAGGGGGCAGGGCCGAGCAGGGTGACGCCCAAGCCGAACTGCAGGTCGGCCTTCACCAGCCACTCAGCGACGTCCGCCGCGAACTGGGCCACGGCCGCCTCGTCGAGCCCGCTCACCACCACATTCGCGAGACGCAGGGTCGGGGGGTACGGCGGCGATTCGCGCGCCGGCAGTTCCTCTGCGACAAAGCCGAGATAGTCGTGCTGCATCGCGCAGCGCACGGCGTGATGCGCCGGCGCGCGCGTCTGGATGAAGACTTCCCCGCCCTTCGGGCCGCGGCCCGCGCGGCCCGCCACCTGGCTCAGCAACTGGAAGCTGCGCTCGGACGCGCGGAAGTCGGGCATGTTGATGCCGATGTCCGCGTCAATCACGCCGACCAACGTCACGTTCGGGAAGTCGAGCCCCTTGGCGATCATCTGGGTGCCCAGCAGGATGTCCACCTCGCCCGAGGCCACGCGATCCAGAATGGCGCTATGCGCCCACTTTCCGCTCGTGGTGTCCACGTCCATGCGTGCGACGCGCGCGGTCGGCAGGCGCTCCTGCACGAGGCGCTCGACCTGCTGCGTGCCGAGCCCGCGCTGGCGACGCAGCGGCTCTCCGCAGTCGGCGCAGGGCGCGTCGGCAGGCGCTTGGTGCAGGCAATAGTGGCAGACCAAGCGTTCGGGCGTCCGATGATACGTGAGTGAGATCGAGCAGTTCGGGCACACGGCCACGTGCCCTTGGTCGCACTGGACGAAGCTCGCATAGCCGCGGCGATTCAGTAGCAGGATGCTCTGCTCGCCGCGCGCGAGCCGCTCGCCGAGCGCCCGCTCCAACGGCGCCGAGAGCACCAAGCGCCGGCTGCGCTCCTCCGCATTCGCGCTCTTGAGCTCCTGCCGCAGGTCCACCACGCGGACGGCCGGCAATGCGCCGCCCCCGACGCGATCCGGCAAGGTGAGCAGCCCGTAGCGCCCATCACGGGCGTTGACGTAGGTCTCGAGCGCCGGCGTGGCGGACCCCAGCACGCAGCGTGCGCCCGTCTCGCGCGCCCGCATCATCGCGACCTCGCGGGCGTGGTATCGCGGCGTCTCGGCCTGCTTGTAGCTGGCCTCGTGCTCCTCGTCCACGATGATCGCCCCAAGATTAGCCAGTGGAGCGAACACGGCCGAGCGCGCGCCGACGGCGATGCGACGCTCGCCACGCTCGAGGGCGCGCCAGGCATCGAGGCGCTCGCCATCGCTCAACCCCGAGTGCAGCACCGCGACCTGATCGCCAAACACGGCGCGGAAGCGATCCACGGCTTGGGGCGTGAGGGCGATCTCGGGCACCAGCACGATCGCGGACTTGCCCTGCCCCAGCACGATCTCACGGAGCAGCTCGAGGTACACGAGCGTCTTGCCGCTGCCCGTGATACCGTGCAGGAGCGTGACGCTACCCGGCGCGCTCACGAGAATGTCCCGCACGGCCGCCGCCTGCGCCGCCGTGGGAACGAGCCGTGCCGCCGCAGCGGCAGCCGCGGCGGCCTCGCCGCGAGACGCGAACGGATCGCGGAGCGCGCTGGCGCGCTCGATTCGCGCCAGCCCGCGCTTCACGAGCCCCTGCACCACCGTGGGCGAACACCCGAGCCGCTCCACCACGTGCGCCACCGCGGCGCGCCCGCCGAGCTGCTCGAGCAGTTCATACAATTGCCGTTGCTGCGGCGCGCGCTTGAAGGCGGCATCGCGGGCCATCAGGCTCGGCAACTCCTCCGTGAGCACCAACACCCGCTCCTGCGTGCCAGGCGCGTCGGGCTTTCCCGCGCGGGCCAAGGCAGCCGGCAGCACGGCGCGGCAGACGAGCCCGAGCGGCGCCACGTAGTAGTCGCTCATCCAGCGGCACACGGCGAGCAGGTCCGGGGGCAACGCAGGCGTAGCGTCCGGTACATCGAGCAGCGCTCGCGCCTCGCGCTCGCCGAGCGACGTCCCGTCGCTCTCACCGACGCAGATGCCGATCACTCGCTTGCCCTTCACGGGCACGACGACGCGGCTCCCCGCGTGCACGGGATGCCGCGTGCGCTCAGGCACGGCGTAGGTGAAGGTGCGCAGCAGCGGGAGCGGCAGCGCGACCTCGACGAGGCGCGCGGGCGCCGGCATCAGTCGGGGCGCGCCGCGCGAACGGGCGGCTCTTCACGCACGCCCGACTCCGCCATCCAGTGGTAAATCGCGTCGGCGAGGTCGTGGCCGCGCTGATAGCGGGCGCTCGGATCCTTCTCGAGCAAGGCCATCACGATGGCCGCGAGGCCAGCTGGCACCTCCGGCGCAACGCTCAGCAGCGGCTTCGGCAGCTCATGGACGTGCTTGTAGCCGATCGCGTAGCCGTCCGGGCCGTCGAAGGGCGTCGCGCCGGTGAGGCATTCGTACATCATGACGCCGACGGCGTAGAGATCCGAACGCCCGTCCACGAAGCGCCCCATGGCCTGTTCGGGCGCCATGTAGTGCGGCGTGCCCATCGCGCGGCCACCGGCCGTCATGCGCCCGTGGAAGTACGCGGTCGCGATGCCGAAGTCGGTGATGATGGCGTTGCCATCCGCATCGAAGAGCACGTTGTCCGGCTTCACGTCGCGGTGGATCACGCCTTGCCGCGCCGCGTAGTCCAGCGCGGTCGCCACCTGCGCGGCGATGCGGGCCGTTCGCGCCACGGCCACCGTGCGGTCGCGCATCAGGTCGTCGGCGAGGCAGCCGCCACCGAGGAACGGGAGCACGAGGTACACGGCGTCTTCCGTCTCCCCGAAGTCCAGCGGCGCGCAGATGAAGGGATGCAGGAGCCGGCTCGCGGCCTCCGCCTCGCGGCGGAAGCGCAGGCGCATCTCCGCATCGCGCGCGAGGTGCGCGTGCATGACCTTCACGGCCAGCGGGCGATTGAGGAGGTGATGCCGCGCCTCGTACACGTCGGCCATCCCGCCCGCCCCGATGCGTCGCACGATGCGATACCGATGTCCGGTCGCGTGCCGCAGGGACGTAATGAGATGGTCCGGCGCATCCACCGCCGACGGCAGGTCGGGCAGCGCGCGGTTGCACTGCGCGCAGTGGCGCAGGGCGCTCCGGTTCCAGGTACCGCAGTCAGGGCAGAACACGACTCAAATCTAGAGCCAACCGTTGCGGCGCAGCATCCAGAGCAGCCCAGCGCCGAGCCCCAGCTGGGCCGCGAGCATCACCCAGAAGCCGTGGGGCCAGTCGGCCAGCGGCACCGTCGCGAAGTTCATGCCCCACATGCCGCTGACCACCACGAACGGCACGCTCATCGTCGCCACGACGGTGAGCCCCTTGGTCACCTGCCCCATCCGATTGGAGATCTGCGTGAGGTAGGAATCCAAGGTGCTCGAGAGCAGGTCGCGATAGGTATCGAGCGACTCGTTGAGGCGGATGACGTGATCGTAGACGTCGCGGAAGTAGATCTGCGTCTCCGCCGGCAGGTGCGCACAGGGGCGGCTCTGCAGGATGTTGAACACCTCGCGCATCGGCGAGAGATGCCGCCGCAGCGTGAGCACGAGACGCTTCACGGAGAAGATGTCGCGCAAGGCCTCTTGGTCGAAGTGCACGAATACGCGCTCCTCGAGGCCGTCCACGAACTCGTCGAGTTGGTCCACCACCGGGAAATACGCATCCACCGTGGCATCGAGGATGTGATGCACCAGCCGCGCGGCCCCACGCTCGAAGACCTGCGGATCCCGGTCGATGCGCTCGACGACCGCATCCACACCGGGCGCATGCGGGCCGTGGACGGTGACGACGAAGTTCGAGCCGAGGAAGGTCCAGAGGTTGAAGGTCTCGATGTCGTAGAGGTCTTCTGTTTCGGCCACGAAGCGCACGCCGCGGACCACGATCAGCGTGTAGCCGGGAAACTCCTCGACCTTCACGCGCCCCTCGGTGGAGGTCGTGTCCTCGACGCTCAACGGATGGAACTTGAATAGCGACGAGAGCAGTCCGTGCTGGTCGGAGCTCTCGGCGTGGATGTCCACCCAGAGCATGCCGCCGCCGTCGGCGACGGCCGCCGCCAGCGCCTTGGCATCGAGCTGGCGATGCACCACGCCCTGCGCGTCTCGGTACCAGCTCCGCGGCAACGCATCGAGCGTCGGCGTACGGTGCCGCTCGTGCTTGTGCAGGCGGAGTGAGGCGCGGCGTTTCCGTGGCATGATGAAAAGCTACGGCGCACGGGGCCTGCCGCCAGACGGCGGAGCTTCGGCCGCTGCTGCTACCGCAGGGCCTCGAGGTGCGCGAGCACGCCGGCGCCGACGCGCGCCGGATCGTAGCCGCCTTCCAGGGCACTCACCAGACGCCCGCCACACCAGCGCTCGGCGCGCGTCACCAACCCGCGCGTGAGCAGCGCCACATGCTCCAGCTCGAGGGTGAATCCCCCGAGGGGATCGTGCGCCATCGAATCGAAGCCGCTCGACACCAGCACGAGGTCGGGCGCCCATTCGTGAACTGCGCCATCAACCGCGCGGAAGAGCGCATCGAGATACGCCGCCGGCGCGAGCCCGGGCACCATCGGCACGTTCCACACCGTGCCCAGCGGCCCGCGGTCCTCGGCCGCGCCGGTGCCCGGATACCAAGGCCATTGATGCATCGACACGAAGCGGATGCGCGCGTCATCCTCCACCAGCGCCTGCGTGCCGTTGCCGTGATGCACGTCCCAGTCCACGATGAGCACCCGCTGCGCGCCGAGCGTGAGCGCGTGCTTCGCCCCGAGCGCCACGTTGCCGAACAGGCAGAACCCCATGCCCTGCGCGCGCAGCGCATGATGGCCGGGCGGGCGTACCGCGCAGAAGCTCCGGACGTTGCGCCCATCGAGCGCGCGCTCGACGGCCTCCAGTACGCAGCCCGCGCCTGCGCGTGCCGCATCCCAACTGCCGGCGCTGACGGCAGTATCGGCGTCGAAGCGGCCGCCGCCGGCCTCGCTCAACCGCTGCACCGCGGCGATGTAGTCAGCATCGTGGCAGCGGAGCAGTTCCGCCTCGGTGGCGTGCCGGCCCTCGAGCAGTTCGAGCGACATGAACAACTCAGGTTGGTACTTGAGGGCGCTCGTGATGGCGCGCACCCGCCCGACGTGCTCGGGATGCTTCCAGCCGTTGTCGTGCCGACCACAGTCAGCATGCGAAATGAATGCAAGACTCACGGAACGCCTCGGCGCCGACGCGATGCCCACTCGGCGAGCAAGAGGATCAGAATCAATGGACCGAGCCACCAGGGCAACGCGGGCGGCGCACCCGCCAAGCGCCGTGGCTCTGGGCGCTCGTCGCCGAGCGCGTGCACGAGTGCGGCGCGCGGCGCGGCGGCCGCGAGGTCGAAGTCCTGCCCCGCGGAGGCAGGGCCTGTGCCCGTCGCCACGCCCGAGGCGGGCACCACACTCGCGGCAGCCATGCCCGCGAGTCGCGACCACCACGCGCGGTGCGCGGCCACGCTGCCCTCCTCACCCTGCATGCGCCAGCGCCAGGACTCCGCGTAGCCCAGCTGCACGACACGCCCCGCGCCTTCGCGCCTCGCGACGATCGCGGGCACGCCATCACGATCCTCCACGAGCACGGCATCGCGGCGCAACGCGGACAAGGCGTACAGCGGCAGCGCGTGTGTGGGGCCGTGCTCGTCGAAGTCCCGCGTCTCCGGCGCGAGCATCTCGCGCGGACGCGCGGGCAGGAGCGCGCGCAGCGCCGCCGCATCGGTGAGCACCGCCTCACCAGCCAGAACGAGTCCGCCACCCGCCGCCACGAAGCGCGCGAGCGCGGCGGCCTCGCGTGCCGCGCTCGTGGTGTCGAACACCAGCACGACGTCGTGCCGCGTGCGATCCAACCGCGGCGCGCCTTGGGTCACGCTCCGGCCGCGGCCGAGGTCGAGACGGGCGTCCACGCGCCAGCCGGCTTCCTCGAGCGCCGTGATGACGAACCTCGGCTCCCAACCCACACGCCCGAGGACCAGCGCGCCACGCGGCGGCGCTGCCTCTGGCCCCGCAGCCGCGGCTACCGTCCCGGCCTCCAGCACCTGCAGCGGCCCGCGGGTGGGCTCCGTGGTGAATGTGCCGGCCGCGGGGAGCGAATCGATCGGCCCGAGCGAATCCTGCAGTGCCAGTGCCGCATCGCCGACGGCGCTGACGCGCCAGCCGTGCATGGGCTCGCGCAGCGGCTCGGCGACGGCCATGACCGCCGCCACTGGCCCAGACCAAGTCACGCTGCGTCCCGCGCGCACCACCGCCGCGAAGGAATCGCGGCGAACGGGCGCTAGCTGGCCCGCGACCTCCACGTGTAGCGCGGGCGTCGACGCATCCGCGGTCACGCGGCGCTGCCACCACGCCGCGACGAACGCGAGGACGAGCGCGGCCAACGCGGCCCCGCGCCACAGGCCCTCGCGGCGCAGCGCGGCGCGCGTGTCAGCGGCTGAGCGCATACACCACGACGTTCACGCCGAAGCGTGTGTTGTCCAGCGACATGAAGCGCTTGTTGTCGGGATGGTAGTTCCACTCACTCGCGTAGTCCTTGCTGCTATACAGCACCGCGATGCGACCGTCCTGCTGCACGGCCTGCAGATGCTTGTGCACGAGGTTGTCGCCCCAGCCGTTCAGCTCGTGGCTCGTCGTCGGCGGCCCGTCGGGGAACTCGAAGAACGCACGGTAGATCTCGTGATCGTTCGGCAGGTCCTGCAATGGACCCACGGCGCGCGCGATCTCCTCCCAGGCCGTGCGGTGGAACTCGCCGTCGATGTCATGGTTATGGTCGTCGACGAAGAGCAATCCCCCGCGGCGGCAGTACTCCCGGAGCGTGGCGCGCTCGACGTCGCTGAAGCGCACGGGCAAGTGGCCGGTGAGGAACACGAGCGGGTATCGGAACAGCTCGCGCGAACCCAAGGGCACCACCACCCCGGTTGCTGCCACATCGATCGTCGTGTAGCGCGCGATCGAGTCAATGAGATTCGGCGCGACCATCGGTGCCGAGTCCCAGTCGCCCGAATCGTACTGCGCCGTGGCCCACGTGAACTCGGCCATCACATCCCCCAGGCGCTGAGCGCGCCTCGCCGTGGGGGATCGGCCACGAGCGCGCGTCGCGCATTGGCCAGCGCGCGCGTCACGTCGCCGCCTTGCCGCAGCGCGTTGGCCGCGGCATCGAGCGCCTGCTGCGCGCCGCGCGCGTCGTCCGGCAGCGCCACGCGCAGCAGGAGCAGCGAGTCCGCGGCGCTGGCGGGATCAGTCGGCACGAGATCCAGCACGCGATCGAAGCGTGCGAGGCGTTCGACGCGCCCGGGATCAGCCGGTGCACGCGGGCGTCGAGCCGTTGGCGCGCCTTCGTCCTTGCCCGCGAGTCGCACGCGGGCGAGGTCCACCACGACGGCCGGTGGGCGGCCGCGCAGGTAGATGCGCTCCGCAGCGCGCGCGGCCTGCAGCGCCGCAATCGCGCGCTCCATCCACGGAATCGCGTTGGCAGGCTCGCCGAGCTCGAGTTCGGAGGCCGCGCGCCACATGTGGTTGTACGCTTCGAGCAACGGACGATTGATGGCCACGATCGGCGTTTCGTCGCCGTGGTTGTCGAGTCCGCGCGCCGCGTCCGCGTTGGCGGCACGCTCGGCCGCGGCGAGAATGTCGTCCGGATTGAGCGGTCGCTCCTCCCCATGCGCGTGGCCGTCGCCGGGGAAGTGCTGATGCTCACCTTCGTTCTCGCCCAGCCGCTCGAAGACGACGCGCCCGACACGCTGGCGCAGCTTCGTCTGGTCAACCGCGATGCGCCGCGATTCGCGTTCCGTGGCGCTGCGGCCGATGCGCGGCGCACGGGCCACGAGTTCGCGCGTCTGCTGCAGGATCATGCGCTGCGAGAGCGCGTCCTTCTCGGGCTCGGACGGCGGCGCGGGGTCCACCGCCACGCTGTCGTACTCATCGCTGCGCGCCACGCGCAGCGTGCGCGTCTCGGAGGCACCGCGCCCGGGTCCCGTGACGTCGTTGCGGTCGGACGCCACGGCCCGCAGGTGCACGAGGTCGCCGGGGGCGAGCGCGAGGGAATCGAGGTTGAGCGTTGCCGTGAGCGTCGCCGCGCGCGCGTTCGGGGCGAAGCGTTGCACCCCGAGGCGCAGCGTGCGGAACTCGTAGAGCTCGCCATCGCCGCGACTCACGATCAGCTCGAACGACGCCTCAGCGAGTCCGTAGTCATCGCGGAGCGTAGCGGCGAGCGCGAGCGGGCCGCGGGCCTGGCGCATCACGGTGTCGCGAGCGGGCGAGTCGAGCGTGAGCTGCGGCAGCGAGTCCGTGATGGGATCGAGCAACAAGACCCGCTCGCCCGCGCGCGAGCGCAGGCGTAGCGCCATGGCGCGCGGCGGCATCGGCACGGCCACCGACCAGCCCGTCGCCGTCTCCGCCGCGCCGCGCTCTGGATCTGCGCCGAGCGCGGCGGTCACGCCAGCGCCGAGTCCGCGGATGCGCACGCGGCTCCCGACGATGGCTTGCAGCACCGCAGGATCGTCTACGGTACTAACGGCGAGCCCAGTGTACGCGGGTGGCTCCACATCCGCGACGATGCTTGCCAGCGGATTCCGGGCCGCCTGGGCGATCGCCGCCGGACGCGAGAGACTGTCGCCGGCGCGAGGATCCGCGATGCGCGCCACGGCGCCCGCGGGCACCAACACGAGCAGCGCGAGTCCAATGAGCGCGACCGCCAGCGGCGCCAGCAACAGCTCGCGCAACGCGCGCTGGAGGGTCGCGTCGAGCGGCGCGCGGGCGATCGTCGCGTCGAGCGCCCCAGCGCCGGCCGCATCACCGCGCACTGCTCCGGTCGCCCGCGTGACCAGCGCGTACTGCAGCTCCGGCAGGCGACGCTCGAACCAGAGGGCGAGGGACTCGTCGTGTGCGTGGTGCACGCGGGTGATTGCTCGTCGGGCGAGCACCATGAGCACAACAGCGGCAACGATCCACGGGAGCGCACGCAATGCTTCGCGCAGCGACGCCGGCAACGCGAGGCTGAGATCCGCGACGAGCAAGAGCGCCACCGTGCCGAGCCCGGCCACGGCCGCAAGACAGACCGCGCGCAACAGCAGGGCCATGAGGATGCGGGTGCGCGTGCGGCGGAACATCGCCTGAAGACTCATGCGGCCTCCGCCGGCGCGCGACGCCGCAGCCACTGCTCGGCGAGCAACGCGACCAGCGCCGCGGCCAGCAACCACGGCGTGAGCGGCGAGGATGCCTCGTCGCCTAGGAACGCCGAGGCCGGCGCCAGCCGCATCGCCTCGCCCGGCGCAGCGTCTGGGCGCGGCGCCATCCGCTCGCGCAGGCTATCGGGCAGCGCGGCCGTCCGCGCGCCGCCGCAGGGCTCGGTGAGCACTGCCAGCAGGCGCTGGAACGGCGCGCGAAGCGTCAGATCGCCGGCGAGCGGCAGCACCACGCCAACCTCGCGCAGGCATCCCTGCCCAACCGCTTGCTCGCTCGCTGCGGGGCTGCCATCGCGCCAGCGGGCGATCACGCGTCCGTCGCCCACGGCGCGACGCCCGAGCGGCGCCACGAGCGCCGCAGACCTACCATTGGCAGCGAACACGCCGTCGGCCGGCAACGAGTCCGCGCTGTGCTCCGGCCACCGCACGAGCACGCGGCCGGGCATCGCGGCGAGCCACTGCGAATCTTCGGCGACCAGCGCGCCGACGCGCAGCCGCAACGCTGGCGATCCCGTGCCGCGCCGCAGCGCCTGGAGCGCAGGCCGCAGAGGATCATTCGCCGCGGCGCCGAGTATCTCGGCCGCGGCTGCGGGCGCCGTGTCGGCCGTGGCGGCGAGCGGCGTAAACTCGATGCCGCCGGGCCACGCCGCCCGGAGCGCTGGCGTAGCCGCGTCCATCGCGTTGCCCGGGAAGGTGCCGAGGATCGTGAGCCGCAGCGAATCCGCCCCGCGCGCAATGCGCGTCGCCGCATCCTGCGCGGCGACGAACATCGGCGAGAGCGATGCGCGGCGGAGCGTGGGCAACGGGAGCGCCGCAAGCGCCGCGGCATCCATCACCCGCGCAGCCGTGTCGTACACCACCAGCGCATCACCGGGGCCGAGCAAGCGCTGGGCGCTGGCGCGCGCCGCCTCCACATCGGTGATCGCCGTCGTCCACTCGAGGGCCACGACGCGCCGCAGCGCGGGGCCTGGGGCATCGGGGAGCGGCTGCGCGAACGCCGCGCCGACCAGCAGGGCACTCAACACGCGCAGCAGGAGGAGCGGGATATCCGTCGGCCGTGTGGTCCGCGCCACCGCACGTTGCTCGGTGGGCGGCACGAACCGCGCCGTGGGCAGCGGCGTGGCCGGCGGCCGCCGCGTACTGAGGAGATGCAGCGCGATGACGCCCAGCGCGGCCGCGATGCCCGCCACGAATGCCCAGGGATGCAGGAAGCTCACCGCTGCACCTCGCTCGGCCGCGCGATGCGCCGCACCGCGGCATCGCTGGGCTCATCATCGCGCACTTCCACGTAGAGCACGCCGTCGCTGCGCAACGTGCGCGCGACGTCCGCGCGAAACGCGTCGAAGGCCGCACGGTATCCTTGACGCGTGGCGTCGAACAGCGGCCGCTGCAGCGCACCGTCCTCAGGATCCACGGCGAGGATCGCTGCCGTATCGGGCTCGAGCTCCCGCGCCGCCACGACGTGCACCACGACGGCCTCGCCGCCTCGTACCAAGTGCTGCGACAGCGCGCGCCGCCACTCCGCGAAGTCGCCGAGACAGTCGGTGATGACCACGCAGCGCGCAGCGCTGCCGCCGATGAGCGACGCCAGCGCGCTGCTGCCGGCGGGGCGACTCGCGTCGAGCGTGCGCGCCACATCGCCGATCACACCGGCGCGGGTGCGCGGCTCCAGTCGCCGCGGCGCATCCCCGGCAGCGAGCACAAGTCCCACCGGATCGCCGCTCGCGTGCGCCACGGCCGCGAGCCCCACGCAGAGCCGCTTCGCTTGCTGCCACTTATCGAGCGTGTCGAGCGGAAACGCCATCGACGCGCTGCCGTCCACGAGAAACGTGGTGCCCAGCACGGCGTGGTCCGGGGCGAGCCGCACGAAGGCCCTGTCGCTGCGGGCGAGCAGCTTCCAATCCAGGCGCTTGGGATCGTCGCCCTGGCGGTATGGGCGATACTCCGCGAACTCGGGTGCCACGCCGCGCGACCGCGCGTGATGCGCCCCGGGCGCTCCCTGCGCGACCGGCCGACGCGCGGGCCAGCGCACGCCGCGCACGGCGTCGAGCAACGCGCCGTACGGGCCCACCGCCATCGTCAGAGCCCGCTGAGGCCGCGCGGTTCGCTCACGCGCTCGAGCAGGTCGTCCACGATGCGCTCGGCCGTAACGCCTTCGGCCTCGGCGGCGAAGTTTGGCAGCACGCGGTGGCGCAGCACCGGCCGCGCCACGCGACGGATGTCAGCCGGCGAGACATGCGGCCGACCGGCGAACAGGGCGGCCGCCTTGGCGCCGAGGATCAGCGCCTGCCCCGCGCGCGGCCCGGCGCCCCATCGCACGTACTGCTTCACGAGCGCCGTCGCTTCCTCACCAGAGGGACGCGTCGCGCGGGCGAGCGCGGCCGCGTAGCGCAGCGCCGCGTCTGCCGCGGCGATCTCACGCGTGAGACGCTGGAGGTCCCGCACCTGATGCGCGTCGAGGATCGGCGAGAGCGGCGCGTTGTCCACGCCCGTCGTGGCGCGCAGGATCGCCACTTCGTCATCCGCGCCGGGGTAGCCGATGCGAATGTCGAACAGGAAGCGATCGAGCTGCGCTTCGGGCAGCGGATACGTGCCCTCCTGCTCGATCGGATTCTGCGTCGCGAGCACGAAGAACGGCTCGGGCAGCGGCATCGTCGCGCCGGCGGCGGTGACGCGATGCTCCTGCATGGCCTCGAGGAGCGCCGCCTGCGTGCGCGGCGGCGCGCGATTGATCTCGTCGGCCAGCACGATGTTGGCGAACACCGGCCCCTGCACGAAGCGGAACGCGCGGTGGCCCGTCTGCGTGTCTTCCTCGAGCAGCTCCGTGCCGGTGATGTCGCTGGGCACGAGATCCGGCGTGAACTGGATGCGCCGGAAGTCCAGCGTCATCGCCTCGGCCACCGAGCGGATCATCAGCGTCTTGGCGAGCCCGGGCACGCCCACCAACAAGGCGTGGCCGCCGGCGGCGAGCGCCATCAGGATCTCGTCGAGCACCTCGTGCTGCCCGACGATCCGCCGCCCGACCTCAGCGCGCAACCGCTGCGCGGCGGCCAAGAGGGCGTCGCGGTCGGGGCGTGGGGCGGCGGCGGTGGCGCTCAGCGGACGGGCCGGCGGTGCCGGTACGTGAGCAGGAACGTCGAGCCGTCGCGGGCGCCGGCGACCTCAAGCGGCTGCGACTCGTCGAGCACCTCGAAGCCGCGCAGCTTCATCACGAAGTCCACCGTCGGCAGGTGCACCGGGATGAACGCATCGAGCGCGGCCTGCTTGAGCGCGCGCACCGACGTGTTCGGCGCACAGCGCACGGCCAGCGTGTCCCAGAGCTCGGGCATCTGCACGCGCACCGTGATGGCGCCCGAAGCATCGGCCCCGAGGGCCAGCACGCCCGGCCGGGCGCGGAGGGCGTTGACGACGTTCGACACGCCCGCGCTCACGCGACCGTCGCGGCCGTCTCGACGGCCGGCGGCAGGGTGGCGAGGAATTGCGCGACCTGCGCGTCGAACATGTAGCTCGAGGCGCTCACGGAGGTGCCGCCGGCTTCGTCGGTGGCCGCGATGACGATCTCTTCGCCACCCTGGCCGCGCAGGCTCATCCAGTTGGGGCCCTGCTTTTCGAGGAAGGCCGCGTAGATGCCGGAGCGGCGCGCGAAGAACTCACGCGCCAGCGCCAGGACGTCGGCGGCGGGCATGGTGGTGCGCTGCTGCTGCAGCGTGCGTCCGGACTGCTGATGACGAGTCACGATTGGGGGGTCTCCACAGGATGTCGGTCAGACACCTGCAATCTACAATGGGGTTGCTTCGCTGTCCCCTGTACGCGTGGGCGGCGCCAGGCGTTCATCCTCGAGGGCGGCCTCCAGCACGCGGAGCCGGCGTCGGAGCCGATCCAGCTCATGGATGCCCGCCAGCAAGTCGGCCGCGGCGCGGAGCAGTGCCAGGGTCGCGGCCGAGCGCTTGCCCTCGCTGGCGAAGTACACGCCGAGTGCGCCCGCCACGCCATCGGGCCCTTCGATGGGCACGGCCACCAGCGCGCGGAACCCCAGCTCGCGGGCGGCGTCCTGCCAGTCCTCGAGCGTGGCGTCGGCGTACACGTCCTCCACTTCAATCAGCCGCCGCTCCGCTGCCGCTTCCCCGGCGGGCCCGAACCCCACCCGCACCCGCATCTCCCCGAGCCAGGGGCGCCAGCGCTCCGGCCAAGCATGCGCGGCGACTGGTCGCATGACCTCCGCCGCGCCATCGAGCAGGAAGATGGCGCCCAACGACGCCCCGATCGCCGGGCAGATGCGATCCAGCGCGAACTGCAGGGCCTCTGGCCCATCCTCGGCGCGCACCATCGCGTGCGCGATGTCCGTGAGCACCCGCGCGGCAGGATCGGCCACCGCCGCCGTCGGGACGGGATCGGGCAGCTGCCAGCGCCGGCGGCGGGGCATGCTCAGCGACGGATCGGAGCGGCAGTCACGAGCGCGACGCGCTCAGCGGCGGTACAGCCGTGCGGCGAGCGCCTCGCGCAGCTGCGCCGTCACGGGTCCGACGGTCCCATCACCCACGGGGTGACCGTCGAGCATCACGATCGGCTGCACGTCCGTCGTCGTGCCGCAGACGAAGAGCTCCTGCGCGCGGCGCAGGTCCATGAGCGTGAACGCCCGTTCGTCGCAGCGCAGGTTTGCCGCGCGAATCAACTCCATGAGGACCCGGCGCGTGATGCTCGGCAGCAGGTAGTTCGAGAGCGGCGCCGTGCGCAGCACGCCGTCGATCACCGCGAAGCAGGTCGTGGCCGCGCCCTCGGTGACCATGCCATCGCGATGCATGATGGCCTCGTACGCGCCGGCTTCGGCGGCCGCCTGCCGTGCGAGCACGGGGCCGAGGAGATTCACCGTCTTGATGTCGCAGCGGGCCCAGCGCTGGTCCGGATACGTGATGCCCTTGGCGCCCTTGGTGCGCATCTCCATGTTCGGCACGAAGCGCGCCGCCGACGCATACACGGTGCTCGGCGTCCCGGCGGGCGGAAAGTGATGCGTGCGCGGGGCCGCGCCGCGGCTCACTTGGATGTAGATCGTCGCTTCACCATCCGTCAGCGCATTGTCGCGGAGCAGCTGTGCGCAGACGTCGCCCAGGCCCTCGGTGCCCGCAGCGTCGATGCGGAGCTCCCGCAGCCCGTAGGCCAAGCGATCGGCATGCGCCGGCCACTCGAAGAGCTCGCCGCGGATCGCCCGCACCACTTCGTAGATGCCATCGCCGAAGATGAAGCCGCGGTCTTCCACGGAGATCATCGCTTCGCCCTTCGGGACGAAGCGGCCATTCAGGTACACGGTTGCCATCGCGAGGAATCCGCCTCAACCCAACATGCGTTCGATGCCGGCAATGACCGGCGCAAAGGACAGCCCCTGCCCCGCCACACGCTGCGCCTGCTCGTGCGCCAACTCGCGTTGGCCGTGCGCAAAGAGTTCCTCGACGATCCACGGGCCCGTGCGGGGATTCCGCCACCAATCGTCGTCGAAGCGCTCGCGCAGCGCGGCATCGAGCAAGGCCTGCAGCTGCCAGGCGCGCAGGTAGCGCGCGGCGTAGTAGCGCGCGTCCACGTCCACGAAGGCATCGCTGCGCTGGTAGCGGAATCCCGTGGCCTTGGTGAGCGTCTCCACATAGAGATCCGGCAACGCGCTCCACGCCACCGCCCCGCCGTGGAGCTCGGTCTCGTAGATGAGCTTGGCACAGTAGCGCCGCACGAAGTGCAGCTCCTCGAAGCCCATGTAGCGCAGGAACGCCGGCATCGCCTTCTTGTCGAGCCCTGAGTACCGGGCGAGCCAGCCCCGATCCTTCAACCGATGGTCGAAGAGCATCGCGTAGCCTTCGGTCACCGAGTTGTCGCCGAGCCAGCGGAACTCGAACGGCAAGCTGCGCCGCATGTTGGCGAAGTGCAGCGCATGGCCAAGCTCGTGCAGCAGCGTCATCCAGTCGTTCTGGCCGCCGTGCGGACGCAACACGAGATTCACCACGTCCGGGATGCGCACGGGCGCGCAGAACGCGCGCGGCCGCTTGCCCTCGCGTTCGCCGGTATCGTAGCGCACGCGGCCCTCGGCGTCGGGCGAGATGCCCATCTCCGTGACCTGCCGGCGCACCTCGCGCTCCATGGCCTCGGCCGTGAAGTACGCGTCGAACTCCGGCGCACGCATCAGCGCCGCCACGTCCGCCCGCGTCGCTTCGGGGGGCGTCATCCCCAACCCCTGCTTCAGGAACTCCGGAAAGACGTCGTCCCAGATGTGCTGCGTGTCGCGGAGGAACGCCTCGCACTCCGCCCGCAGCGCGGCCAGCGAGATGCCGCTCAGCGTCTCCCAGGTCGCGTTGTACGTCCCGGCGATGCCGAGCTGAGAGACGACCTCATGTTCGCGCTCGAGCTTCTCCTGACGCATCGGCGCGAGTTCGGCGAGCACGAGCGCGGCACGGGCATCATCCAGCGCATGACGCGCCTTGGCGTCGCGCGTGTTGCCGAGCGTGATCGGGACGCGCTGGTACGGCTCCTTGCTGCCATCACCGAGCGACACGATGGCGCTGTTCTCCCACGCGATCTCCCGCTCGTCCAGCGATGCCAACTCGCGGCCCACGCGCGATTCCAGCAACCAGTCCACCAGCAGCCGCGCCGAGCGATGCTGCTCGCTGCCGTCGGCGGATGCCTTCAGCAGCTCGAGGGCCTGCGCGAACGCCTCGTCGCCGTAGGCGGCGGCGTGGGCGGCGTAGATGGGCTGGATTTGGGGCGCGGCCTTCAAGCCGGCGTACGCCGCGTGGTATTCCTCGGAAATGGCCTCAAGGAATCGCTCGCCGCGTTGCCGCAGCACGTCGAGCGCGTGGTCGCGGTCCGTCATTCGTCGCGATCCCGACCGACGCGCGGGGTGGACCGCCGCGTGCGGGCGTGGCGGCCGAATCGGATCTCGGTCAGCACGCCGACGTTCAACACGGACATGTCGCCGAACTCCGACTGGACCACGGCCTGCGGCGTGGCATCCACACGCAGCCCGAGCGTGAAGCGACCGCCCTGCACACCGGCCGACGCGTGCAACGGCGTGACGAACTCGGCGGCCGTCAGCTCAGCGCCGGCGAAGCTCTTGCAGGCGAAGGTGCCCGCCCCGATATCGAACTTCGACAAGTTGGGGTTGGCTTCGCAGGTCGTGACTCTGGCGAGCGCGGCACCGCCGCCGACGAACGCGCGGGGGCCGAGGTAGCGACGGTAGCCGACCCCCAGCCCGGTGACGCCCACGCTCACCTTGGGATCAGGCACGGCGCCGGTTGCGATCATCGCATACGCGCCGAGCTGCAGCAGCTCGAAGCGCAGGCTGCTGACGGCGCTGCGCGGGCGCTCCACGCCCAGCCCGATGACGCCAGGTCCCGTTTCACTCCCTCGGCTCGGTCCGCCAACCAGGCCGCCGACGCCAAGTGCGAGCAGCACGTCGAATCGCGTGCCCGCAGATGCCGGGGCAGCGGACTCCTGCGCGGCGAGCGGGGCCGCAGCGACCAGGCATGCCGCCGCCAACGTCGGCAGCCGTCGCCATGGCCGCAGCAGCATCAGCCGACCAAGCGCGCTTCGGCGCGCACGTGGTCCTGCTCGAGGTACCGCCCGATCACCTCCACCACCTTGTCGGCCGACACGCGGATCTGCCCCATGTCGTCGCGGAAGCGGATGGTGACGTCGTGATTGGCCGTGGAGTCGCCGTCAATCGTGATGCCGAACGGCGTGCCCGCTTCGTCCTGCCGGCGGTAGCGCCGGCCGATCGCGCCGGCCTCGTCGTAGAACACCGTGAACTTCTTGCGGATGGCGCTCGCGAGCTTCTCCGCCATCTCGGGCTGGCCGTCCTTCTTGGTGAGCGGGAACACGCCCGCCTTGATCGGCGCGAGCGCGGGGTGGAAGCCCAGCACCGTGCGCCCTTCCTGCTCGCCGGGGACGGCCTCCTCGCGCAGCGCGTTCACCATCACGGCGAGCGTGACGCGATCCGCGCCCACGGAGGTCTCGATCACATAGGGCACATAGCGCTTGTTCGCCGCCTGGTCCACGTACTCGAGCTTCTTCGACGAGTACTGCTGGTGCTGCGTGAGGTCGAAGTCGCTGCGGTTGTGCACGCCTTCGATTTCCTGGAAGCCGAGCGAGCCACCGAAGTCGAAGTTGATGTCGAAGGCCGCACGCGCGTAGTGCGCGAGCTCCTTCTCGCCGTGCTGGTGGAACTCGAGGCGATCGCGGTCGAGGCCCAGGCCCAGGTGCCAGTCGAGCCGCGCCTGCTTCCAGCGCTCGAAGTGCTCCATGTCCGTGCCCGGCTCGACGAAGAACTGCATCTCCATCTGCTCGAACTCGCGCGTGCGGAACGTGAAGTTGCCCGGCGTGATCTCGTTGCGGAACGCCTTGCCGATCTGCGCGATGCCGAACGGCACCTTCTGGCGCGTGGCCTGCTGCACGTTGAGGAAGTTCACGAAGATGCCCTGCGCCGTCTCGGGGCGCAGGTACACGACCGCCGCCGAGTCCTCGACGGGGCCCATGAACGTCTTGAACATGAGGTTGAACTGCCGCGGCTCGGTGAGCTGGCAGTCCGTGTGTTCGCCCGGCTTCTTGCTCGGCTTCCGCGGGCACTGGGCGTCGGCCAGCTTGTCGGCGCGGAAGCGCGCCTTGCAGGCCTTGCAGTCCACCAGCGGGTCGGAGAAGCCGGCGACGTGGCCCGACGCCTCCCACACCTTGGGGTGCATGAGGATGGCGGCGTCGAGGCCCTCGACGTCATCGCGCTCGCGGACCATCGCGTTCCACCAGCGCTGCTTGATGTTGTTCTTGAGCTCGACGCCGAGCGGACCGTAATCCCACACCGATCCGGTGCCCCCGTAGATCTCGGAGGACTGGAACACGAAACCGCGGCGCTTGGCGAGGGAGACGAGCGTTTCGAGGACGTCGGGGCGCATACGAGACAGAAGACGGAAGACGGAAGCTTCAAGCTGAGCGGAAATCTAACCGCGAGCGTATCATCTCGGAGCCCAGCAGGGGCGCGCGGCCGCGGCCATGCCGATACTTTGGGTATCGCGTCGGAGCTCGCCTCGCGCCCTCTCCCGTCTCAAGTCTCAAGTCTCCAGTCTCCTCCGTGCCCGGCCTCAGCTCACCACCCCCCACCCTCTCCTGCCGCGCCTGCCGCGAAGGCGCCGGCCTCGACTTCGGCATCACGATGGCGTTCCAGCCCATTGTGGACGTCGAGTCGCGGACGGTGTTCGCGCACGAAGCCCTCGTGCGCGGCGCGAACGGTGAGGGCGCGGCCGAGGTGCTGGCCAAGGTGAACGAGCACAACCGCTACCGGTTCGACCAGGCGGCCCGGGTGTGCGCCATCGCCGCGGCGGCCGACGCGGGCATGACCAGCCCCGTCTCGATCAACTTCCTGCCGAACGCGGTGTACCGGCCGGAGACCTGCATCCGCGTCACGCTCGAGGCCGCGGCGGAGCTCGGCTTTCCGACCTCGCAGATCATCTTCGAAGTCAACGAGGCCGAACCGATCGGCGACCGCGCGCATCTGCGTGGCATCTTCGCGGAGTACAAGCGCCAAGGCTTCAAGACGGCCATCGACGACTTCGGCGCCGGCTACGCCGGCCTCTCGCTGCTCGCGGACTTCGAGCCAGATCTCATCAAGCTCGACATGGCGCTGATCCGCAACATCCACCAGGACCGCACGCGGCGCGCCATCATCACCGGCACGCTGCAGACCTGCGCCTCGCTGGGCATCACCGTGATCGCCGAAGGCGTGGAAGTCGATGAGGAAGTCGCCGTGCTCCGCGACATGGGCCTGCGGCTCTTCCAGGGCTATCGGTTCGCGCGGCCGGCATGGCGCGCGGTGCCCGAGATCGCCTGGTAGGTCAGGGCACTACGCGCACGAGCAGCGCGCGGCCGATCCTCAGGCGCTCGCCGACCGCCGCCGGAAAGTTGAGCCGCGGCACCACCGAGTCGCCGACACGCACGTCGCCCTGCCGCGTGCGCAGCGTGCGCTGCAAGGCGCGCTGCGCCATCGCGCGCCCGTCGAGCCGCAGCGATTCGAAGAACTCCCGCGGCTGGTCCTGGATGTCGTTCCCGTCGCCCCACACGGGCTCGCCGGCCTGCCAGCTCGTGCCGGAGAAGAGATGCTCCACGGTGTCTTCGAGGTCGAAGAGGATGGCGATGTAGTGATCGCCCGGCACCGTCGGGGCGGGGACGGCGAAGCTCACGTGTCGCCAGGCGTCGCGCACCGGGCGCGGCAGACCCGCCAGGCGGATGGACGCGCGCTCACGCGGCTCCCACGTGGCCGCCGCGCCGACGATGTAGTTCGCCGTCGCCTGCACTGTCGTGTATTCGAAGGTCAGGTCCACGCGCAGCGAATCGCCGGGCCGGGCGACTACGATCAGCGAGTCGCTGACGCGACGGCCATTCACCTCGACGGCCGTCACGCGGAACTCGTCGCTCAGCGTCGCGGTCGTCAGGCCCCGTACCGGGACAAGGCCCGATCGCACGTACCACGGGCCGTGCACGCTGAGATGCACGGGCCGCGGCGTCGCCTCGTTGCTGTCCTTCACCACGGCGATGCGCTCGAACTGCACGCTGCCGTCGACCGTCCGACGTAGCGTGTCCCCGACGGCGCGCCCGAAGTCCGATCGCAGGCGCAGGTCCACGGGCGTCCGCAGGCGACGCCCGAAGCCGTTCTCCACCAGCACGCGCGGCTGCACCACGAGCGCCACCGCCCGATTCAGGCCTGGCTGCTCCGCCATCGCTTCCGTCCCGACGACGATCCGCGGTTGCAGGCGCTCCGCCAACCACGCGGCGCCGAGCGCGGCAAACGTGAGCAGCACGGCGAGGGCCGTGCGCACCGACTCCGGCTGCCGCGCCCAGAATCCCAGCGCCGACCGAAGCTCGGCCGCGCGTTCGGGATGACCGGCCGCGCGCGCAAGGTGCGTCGCCAACGCCGCGCCGCGTAGCCCCGCGGCGCGGAGTGCGCCGGACCGCCACGCCGCGCGCATGAGCGCGGGCAAGCGCGCATCCGGCCCGTCGCGCCCCGCGATCCACGCGAGGTGATCCACGATCGCCACGGTCAGCCGGTCGTCGGTGGTCCAATAACGCAGCAACAGCTCCCACGGCGAATACGCAGCCACGGGCGCGGGATGCCGCGGCAACTCCTCGGCCACGGCGGCATGCGCCAAGCTCCACGTGGCCTCGCGCGACTCGATCAGCCCCAGCGCCTCAAGGCGGCGCAGCGTCTGCCGCAACGCCGTCAGCGGCTGCTGGTCCGGCCGCAAATCCAGGATGCCGGCGAGGTCACGCTCCTCGAGCGGTCGGCCCCAGAGCGCCAGGAGGTCGAGCAACTCCCGCGAGCGCGCGTCGAGCCCGCCCACGAGCGACGCCGTGCCCGCCGACTCCCGCGCCGCCCGCAGCAATGCCGTGGGATCGTCGCAGTGCCAGAGCCCCTGCTCGACGCGCAGCAGTCCCGCCGCACCGAGTGAGCGGACGGCCGCCAAGGCCACCTGCGGAATGCCCAATGAGCGGCGGAGCAAGGTCGCCACGAGCTCGTGCATCCACGGTGCATCGGGCAGCGTCGCCACGGCGCGCAACAACGCGCGAATTTCCTGCTCGCCCAGCGGCCGCACGTCCATCAGCACCGTGGCCCCCGCCGAGAGCGAGGGTGTGACGCTGCGCCGCGAGGTCCCGACCGCGAAGAGTCGTGTACCGGGCCGCAGCAGCGTGCTCGCGAACACGCGCAGCGACGCCATGTCGCTGAACTCCATGTTGTCGAGCATCAACACCACCGGCCGGTCCTCGGCGACGGCCGCGAGCAGGTCGTCCATCGCCTCGGGCAGGCCAAGCAAGCCTTCGTCGACGATGGCGCCCGCGCGCGCAGCACCCGGAAAGCGATCGCTCAGTTCCGGGACGAATGCGAGCAGGCGGCGCGCACTCCGCTCACCGACGCCCAGCGCGCCCGGCAACGCGGCCAGCGCACGTACCACGTTCGTCAGTGCCGAGAGCTCGACGTCCGACATGCCGGGCAGAAATCCCACGCGCAGCACGCGCGCGCCGCGCAGGCGGAGCCGCGCCTCGAGCTCGTCGAGCACGCGCGTCTTGCCGACGCCCGCCGGCCCGACCAACAGCACGCGCCGCGGGTTGCCGTTGCGCGCCTGCTCCGCCTCGCGCAGCAAGTCGAGCAGCAGTGCGTCGCGGCCCACACAGGTTTCACCCACAGCGTACAGGCCGCCGGGCGACACGGGGGCGGCAGACGCCGGACGGCGACGAAGCCGCGCCAGCCGCTCCTCGACCTCCGGCGGCGGCGTGTACTCCATGGCCAAGAGCCGCGCGGCGTGCGCACTCAGACGCTCCGTGGCCTCGGTAATGGCACCGGTCGCGACCAGCGTGTCGAAGCAGAGGATCGCGATGTCGGAGCGTTCGGGAAAGCGATGCGCCAGCGCCAGCGCGGCACGTCGCGCGCCGTCGGCATCGGCGCGGGCGAGTCGCTGCGGGATCGCGACCGTGGCCTGATCGATCACGAGCCCGTCGAGGCGGCGGCGTTCACTGTCCGCCCAGCGCTCGAATCCATCGGCGCCGGCGGTAAGTGAGCCCTCCCAGAACGGCCCAGTCGCCAGCGCGAGCATCGTCTCGAAGTCGCCCGCACGCGCCGCCGCGATGAGCGCCGCCCGATCGCAAGCGACCATGGCGGGATCGACCGCCATCACCTCACGGTCGCTCGTGAGCCCGCTCTCCCCGAGCACTTGGCGCAGCGCATAGCCCGCTTGCCGCAACGACGCCCGTGCGTTCTCCGGCGACTCGTCGCCCCAGAGCTGGTCCGCGAGCTGCTCGCGCGGGACCGGCCGCCCCTCGGCCACCCGGAGCAGCTGCAGCAAGGCGAGCGGCTTCCCGGCCCGCAGCACCACCTCCGCGCCCTCGCCGCTGAGGCGCTCGAGCACGGCCGCTCCAAAGGGGCGAATCCGGAACTGCGCGTGGCCAGCGGTGGTCATAATCCTATGAATAACCCTCGGCGTCACTGCGTCGTCACCGGCGCATACAGAATGGCCGCGAAAAGCAAAACGGCCTAGGGCATTTTGCCTAGGCCGTTCCGGCTACAAACCGATGATCTGGTCTCGTCGTGTACCGACGCTGACATACTGCGCCGGACACTCCACCAATTCCACGAGGCGATCCAAATACGCCCGCGCCTTGGCCGGCAGGTCGCTGAGCTTGCGGGCGCCCTGGGTCGGCGACTTCCAGCCATCGAACCACTCGTACACGGGCTCGATGCCCTCCAGCTCCGCAAGGTCGCCCGGAAACTCCGAGACGATCTCGCCGCCGATACGGTAGCCCGTGCACAACGCGATCTTGTCGAAGCCGTCGAGCACGTCGAGCTTCGTGATGGCGAGTCCCGTGAGCCCGTTCACGCGCACCGCGTAGCGCACGACGACGGCGTCGAACCAGCCACAGCGCCGCGGGCGGCCGGTGGTGGCCCCGAACTCGTTGCCGACCTTCCGCAGTTCCTCACCCGTGGCATCCAGCAGCTCGGTCGGCATCGGCCCGCCACCCACGCGCGTGGTGTAGGCCTTCACCACACCGAGCACCGCGTCGAGCGAGCGCGGCGCGATGCCCACGCCGATCGCCGCGCCGCCGGCCGTGGTGCTCGAGCTCGTGACGAACGGATAGGTGCCGTGGTCCACGTCGAGCAGCGAGCCCTGCGCGCCCTCCAGCAGTACCGCCGCGCCCTGGCGCTGCGCGCGATGCACGGCCAGCCCGACGTCCTCGGCGATCGCCAGCAAGCGCGGCGCGATGCGTTCCAGCGCCGCCAGCGTGAAGGCGGCATCCGCGCGCTTGCTCGAGCCGAAGCCCGCGAGGATGTGGTTCGCGTGCTCCGTGCCCTTCTCCACCAACGCCTTGAGCCGCGCCGGATGCCGCAGGTCGAGCACACGGATGCCGCGGCGCGCGACCTTGTCCTCGTACGCCGGCCCGATGCCGCGCCCCGTCGTGCCGATCGCCTTGCTCGCGGCGCTCTCCTTGTCCACGAGCTTGTGGTAGGGCATCACGAGATGCGCGCGATCGCTGAGGTACAGGCGGCCCGCGACGTCCACGCCGTTGGCCACCAGCGCGTCCACTTCCTCGAACAT
>CAZCIM010000013.1:0-41124 GCA_964498895.1 uncultured Gemmatimonas sp.
AGTGTCAACCGAACTGGAGCAAGATCCCTCGTCGGCAGCAAGCGTCGTTATGCGCTACGGGGCGCGATAGGTCATCTGACAGCTATGGCGCTCCTCTGCCATCTCGGTGGCACCGCGCATGGGGGAGCGTCCAGCTGCGCTGTCGGCTTCGGAGCGTCCGATGAACTGAAAGCATCGCTCAACGGCCCCGCGTGGAAACGCGAACATGACGCGGGCCGGGGCGCTCCCGCGATTCTCGACGGCGATCCAGTTGCGCGGTGGCAAATAGACGACACTGCCCGCCGGCGCCAGGTGCGCGGAGTCGTTCAGCAGGAAGGTCACTTCGCCGGCGAGCACGATCAGAACCTCCTCGTCCAACTCGTGGCGATGCCGTGGCACGCGGCTGCCCGGCGGCAACTCCTCGTCGCCGAGGAACAGATAGCCACTGCCCGTCGAAGCCGGTCCGACCTTGAGGCGTATGGAGCGGCCGTCAGGCAGAATGCGGCGTTCACCCTCAGCTGGCAGAATGACACGTGGATGTGCCGACGAGTGGAGGTCGGCGGTGACTTGAGCCTCGGCAGCTCCCGCTAGCAGCGTCGCAACCACGGCGAAGACAGTGTGCGCAACGCGATTGGTGAGTGTACGCAAGAGAGATGTAGGATGGGAGGAGCCGGCGGAGTAGCGCATAACGTGGATTGTGCGGCAGCAAAACACCAATAACTCCGCACGCCCACCACGTTGCTCCCCGGCCCACCTCCCCGCAACTCCCCATCCCACCCCACCTCACCGCGCCCTAGGCCGTTCACCCCCCTCCGCGTTTACCTGCGCGAACGCCGGAATATCCAACGGGCTCCGCACTCCCAATCCGCCCTTGTTCAGCACATGCGTGTAGATCATCGTCGTGCTCACATCGCGGTGCCCCAGCAGCTCCTGTACCGTCCGGATGTCGTAGCCGCTCTCCAACAGATGCGTGGCGAAGCTGTGGCGGAAGGTGTGGCAGGTCACCCGCACGCCGAGCCGAGCGCTGCGCGCGGCCGCCTGAACCTCACGCTGCAGGAGACTGGGGTCGCTGTGATGCCGCCGCACGATCCGGCCGGGGAGCTCGAGGTACGTGCGCCGCGAGGGGAAGACCCACTGCCAGCCGAGCGCGTAGGCGGCGCCGGCGGACTTGCGGCCGAACGCATCGGGGAGCGTGACGCCACCGTGGCCGGCGGCGCGGTCACGCGCGAGGAGCGCGGCAACCGCGTGAATCTGCTGCTGCAACGGTGAGCGCAATGCCTGGGGAATCATGCTCCGCCGGTCGCGGCCACCTTTGCCAGCGCGCACGGTGAGCTCGCCGCGCTCGAGGTGGAGGTCCTTCACGCGCAGGGCCACGACTTCGCTCACGCGCAGTCCGCTCCCGTACATCAGGGAACACATCAGCCACGGTGCGCCGCGGAGGTAGCTGAGCACCTCGCTGACCTCGGCGCGGGACAGCACGGTGGGCACGTACGCAGAGCGCTTCGCGGGATGGATGCCCTCGGGCGGCCCCATGGGCGTCTCCAGCAGCTCGCGATACAGGAACAGGAGCGCGGACATCGCCTGGTTCTGCGTGGCCGCACTCACGCGGCGATCTTCGGCGAGGTAGTTCAGGTATCGCTTCACGTGCCGCGCGTCGAGCTCGCGCGGATGGCGCTGGCCGTGAAAGCGGACGAAACGCTGGATCCATCCGATGTACGCCGTCGCGGTGCGCGGACTGTAGCGCCGCGTGCGCAGCAGCGTCTGGAGCTCGTCGTACAGCGTCCGCGGCAACGTGGGCGATTCGGGCGGCAAGGGGAGCATCGGCATCCCACAACGGAAGTCCTCACGGCGCGTCAGGCTGCATCGGCACATCCCCGCCGGAGGCACAATCGCGCCGGAACAGCAGGGCGCCCCTTGCCCGCGCGCAGCATCGCTTCAGCGCTTCCCCTACGGCTTCCCCGTACAGCGGTCGCGGGGCTCTTCCTATAGATGTGCGCCGCGCCCGGGCGGCATCGTGGAGGCACACCCTCGGGAGCTGCAATGCGCCACATCCTGATCCTCGGCGCGGGCACGGCCGGCACCGTCATGGCCAACCGGCTGAGTCGTCGCCTGCGCAGCGAGATGCGCGGCGGCCGCATCAACATCACCATCGTGGATCCAGACCCGGTGCATGTCTACCAGCCCGGCCTGTTGTTCATCCCATTCGGCGACTCGTTCCGTGAGCGCATCACCAAGGACCGCGCGCCGACCATCGATCGTGACGTGCGCTACGTGCAGTCGGGAATCGTGGCCATGGATCCCGACAGCGACAGCGTCACGCTGGAGAACGGGGAGCGCCTCTCGTACGACCTCTGCATCATCGCCACGGGCGCTCGCGTGGTGCCGGAGGAGACCGAGGGCATGACGGGCCCGGGTTGGCGAGACTCCGTGCACGAGTTCTACACGCTCGAAGGCGCGGAGTGGCTCGCCTACTCGCTGGATCGCTTCACGGGCGGGCGCTTGGTGATCAACGTCGTCGAGATGCCAATCAAATGCCCGGTCGCGCCGTTGGAGTTCGCCTTCCTCGCCGATGCGTACTTCACGACCTGTGGGATCCGCGAGCGCGTGGAGATTGTCTTCGCGACGCCGCTCGATGGCGCCTTCACGAAGCCCGCGGCCGCGCAGTCGCTCGGGCATCTGCTGGAGCAGAAGGGCATCCGGCTGGAGACGGAGTTCAACACGGGTCGCATCGAGCCGGTCGACGACGCGGCCATCAAGGCTGCCGCCGCCAACGGGACGCTGCCGTCGCCGCGTGGCACGCTGGTCAGCTGGGACGAGCGCCGCATCGACTACGATCTCCTCGTCGCCGTGCCCGTACACAAGGGCGCGGCGTTCATCGCCGATGTGCCCGGGCTCGGCGATGCGATGGACTTCGTGATGGTCAACCCACGCACGCTCCAGAGCGAGCGCAAGCACAACATCTTCGCACTCGGCGATGCGGCCAACTGTCCGACCTCGAAGGCCGGCAGCGTGGCGCACTTCCAGGCCGAGGTCCTGGAAGAGAACGTGCTGCGCTGGCTGCAGGCACGGCCGCTGGAGCCGGCCTTCGACGGGCACGCGAACTGCTTCATCGAGACCGGCTTCCGCAAGGCGCTGTTGATCGATTTCAACTACGACACCGAGCCGCTGCCGGGGCTGTTCCCGTTCGCATGGGGTCCAGTGCCGCTGCTCAAGGAGAGCCGGCTCAACCACATCGGGAAGCTGGCGTTCCGCCACGCGTACTGGAACACGCTGCTGCCGGGGCACGACTTCCCGGGCATCACGGCGCAGATGAAGCGCGCGGGCAAACGCATACCACAGGAGTCACTCCCATGACTGCACTCAGCGCCGTGGCGCGCAACGCCGAAGGGTTCCTCGACCGCGTCGAAGATTGGGATCGGGAGCTGGCGGCGGACATCGCCCGCGAGTCGGGCATCCCCCAGCTGAGCGAACGGCATTGGCTGGTCGTGGATTTCATGCGCGACACGTACCTCAGGACCGGGAACGCGCCGAGCATCCGCACGCTCGGCAAGGAGTCGGGCGTGCAGATCAAGGAACTCTACGCGCTGTTTCCCAAGGGGCCGGCCAAGCTGGCGGCGAAGATCGCGGGCATCCCGAAGCCGAAGAGCTGCATCTGAACCGGAGCGAACCATGACGCAGACATTCATGCAGGACGCCGGCGCGCTCGGCGCCGTCGCCGAACCACCGCCCATCACGAGGGTGTCGATCATCGTGTCGAAGGGCTCGCTGGAGGGCATCTACCCCGCGCTCATCATGGCGAACGGTGCGCGCATGGAGGGCATCGAGGCCAACGTGTTCTTCACGTTCTTCGGCATGGACGCGATTAACAAGGCGCGGCACGACGCCATCAAGGTCGCGACGGTGGGGAACCCGGGGCTGCATCTCATGACCTGGCTGGGCGGCGTGCCCGGCATGTCGGCCATGGTGACCAAGCAGATGATGAAGCAGATGGAGAAGCTCGACATCCCGCCGATCCCGGAGTTCATCGAGATGATCAGCGATGCTGGCGGGCATCTCTACGCCTGCAAGGCCAGCGTGGAGATGTTCGGGCTCTCGATGGACGACTTCATCCCGCAGGTGGAGGGTGTGATCACCGTGGGCGAGTTCTACCAGATGGCCGCCGGCGGGCAGATCATCTTCACGTAGCGGTGGGGCAGGGGCCGCGCGCGGGGCATGCGCGGCAACCTCGAAGCGGCGGGCGGTGTCATATTGGGAGATGACACCGTTCGCCGCGTCCGTCCTCACCACCGCGCTTGCGGCCTCCCTGTTCACAGGCCTCCGCGCCGATCCGGCGCGCGCTGCCGCCGAGTTGCTTGCTGCCGACCGTGCGCTCGGACGCGCTGCAATCGCCACGGACTATCGATCCGCCTTCGCGGCGCTCTTCGCGCCCGACGTGATCATGCCGTCGCCGGCCACGGGTGGCTTCGCCGAGGGCCGCGAAGCGGTGCTGGCGTTGCTCATGCGCGATACGCTGAACGCGAGGTCTCGCGTACAGTGGACGCCGCTGCGGGCGGGCGTGTCGGCCGATGGCGCCCACGGCGCGACTATCGGCGTCATGTCCGTCGCGCGCCCCGACGGACGCGTGCAGGAGTACAAGTACCTGGCCTACTGGGAGCGACGCCCGGAAGGATGGCGCGCACGCGTGTGGCGACGCATTCCACGTCCCGTCGCCGCGCCGGTCGCGGCAGCGGACGCGCGCGCCGACATGGCGACCGCTGCGACTGCCGGTGATGTCCCAGCGGAAGCGCCGTGGCTCCCGCGTCTGGCGAGCCTGCAGGCGCTGGAACCCAGCGCGCAGGAGCGGGCGCTGCGAGAGCTGCAGGGCATGGAGCGGATCTTCTCGGATTCGGCAGCGCGCATCGGCATCGGCCCGGCCTTCGAGGCACTCGGGGCCGACGATGCCATGCACCTCGGCGCGCCGAACGAGCGCGACTTCAACCGCGGGAATCGCGTGATCGCGCAGGCCGTGCAGGGCAACGCACCGCCGGGTTCGAGCCCAGTCACGTGGAGTGCGGAGCGAGCGATCCTTGCGCCAAGTGGGGACTTCGGCGTGACGCTGGGGTATATCGTGCCCAATGCACCCGCGCCCGACGGCAGTCGCCGCCCCTTCCCGTTCTTCACGATCTGGCGTCGCGAGGCGGGCGGCTGGAAGTACATCGCCGAATGACCGCAGGGCGCGGATAGCGCGCGGCGGGTTCCGCGGCGCATATTCCGCGCCGACGTGACGAGGCGTAGCTCACTTTCTCCGCGCGGCCAAGGCCGCCGTGGCTGCCAGGGCCGCGACGGCCGCCACGGCCGCCACGGCCGATTGGGCCGCGCATGCGGCGTCGGTCGCTTCGGCCGCGCCTTCGCCGTGCTTGCGCTCGCTGCCTGCGGGTTCCTCGCGGCGCCGCGGGAGCTCCGCGCGCAGGCGCTGCCAGTCACGCCGGTGGCGTCCGACTCGCTCTCGCAGCGCATGCGCGACGCGGCGGCACGCGATGATGCAGCCGAGATGCTGCGGCTCTGGGCGCGCGGGATCGCGCTGCCCGCGGAGGGCCTCGGACGCGCAGGGCGCGCGCTGCGCGCGGCGCTCGACACGACCGCTGCCGCGAGCGCCGCTGAGTCCGGCGGAGGCGCGAACACGCCCAGCGGCGGACGCGAGCGCGATGATAGCTCCACCGCGCGCGCACGCAGCGATAGCATCACGAACGAAGTCGCCTACGCGGCCACGGAACTCCTCAAGGAAGCTGCCGCGGCCAGCGCGCACGATGTGGTGGCGTGGGCGCTGAAGCAGCGCGACGTCAACGTCAACGATCCGTACCGCATCGGTCCGCGGGCGGGGAGTGGGTTCCGCGCGCTGCACGCCGCCGCCCTGCGCGGCGACACGCTCATGCTGCGCATGCTGCTTGCGGCCGGGGCCGATCCCTTCGCGCCGGACGCCGCAGGGCGCAGTGCCTTCCGCGTCGCGGTGGACAGCAATGCCACGCCTGCGGTGCTGCGCATCCTTGCGGGGCCGGAAGCACGGCTCGGCATCCGCGATCGCGAGGACATGACGACGTTGGACTGGGCGATTGCCAAGCATCCCCAGGTCGCGGGCCTGTTGCTCGACGCCGGCGCATCCACCGATGCGCCGCCGGACGGCTGGGGTCCGCTGTACTTCGCGGCCCGGGATTGTCGCGGCGCCATTTTGTATCGCTTGCTGCGCAATGGTCTCGCGCCCGACGCCGGCGTGCCGAACGATTGGCGGCCACTCACGTTGGCGGCCCGCAACAACTGCGTGTACGAGGCCCTCACGCTGCGGAGCTTCGGCGCCGAGCTTCGGCTCGCGGGTCCCGAGGGCGACGCCGTCGCGGTCGCGCGCGCGCAAGGCCACGAAGCCCTCGCGACGCTGCTCGAGCGCGCAGGCCCGCCCGATCCGGCACTGTTGATGTCCCTGGCGGCGCGTGCGGGCGCGCATGCGCACGTCGAGGCGCTGCGGCGTGCGCGCGTGCCGCTGCGTGGTGCGCCGGGGAAGCCGCCGGTCGCCTTGGCGGCGAGTCGCGGTGAATGGGACATGGTGCTCTGGTTGCTCGCGGCAGGCGCCGAACCCGACGGCGTGGACAGTCTCGGCGCGACGGCACTCCACTACGCGGCCCGTGATGGCGCGCACGCGGTCGTCGCGCAGTTGCTGCGCCATCAGGTCGCGATCGAGCGCAAGGTCGAGGGCTTCACGGCGCTGCACCTCGCGGTCCTGCGCGGCCAATGGCCGTCCACGATGCTGCTCGTCAATGCCGGCGCCTCGCGCGAGGCGCGCAACGCCGAGGACAAGACGGCGGCCGACATCGCGCGCGCCAATGACGATGCGATGCTCGCCGCGTATCTCGACGCCCCACGGCGCGATGCGCTGTTGCCCGAGGCGGCGTGGGCGGGTCTCGACTCAGTGGTCGCGCGTGAGCTGGCGAGCGGGGTGTCCCCCGATGCGCTGTCCTTGGGAGGGATGACGGGCCTCGAACTTGCGGCGCGCCGAGGGCACCGCGCGATCGTGGCGCGCCTCCTGCGTGCGGGGGCCAGCACCAACACGGCCGCTGCGACCGTCGCGCTGACCAAGGCAGTCGAGCGTCGCGACAGCGTCATCGTGGAGCTGCTGCTCGCCGCGAAGGTCCCGCTCGCGGCGCCTGACGCGGAACGCGATCCGCTCGCCGTCGCCGCCATCATGCCGGCGCCTGGGCTCGCCAAGCGACTGCTCGAGGCCGGGGCGGATCCCGCGCGGTTGGGCAACAATCGCGTGCTGATCGCCTGGGCGGAGGCCCCGCTCGCGCCGGGCGTCGACGCGCTGACACTCTCGTCGCTGGCCATCGCCCTCGGCCTCCAGATGCCGCGCGATGGGGCGCCTGCGGAGCGCGACCCGCGGGAGACGCTCGTGCTGGCCGCCCTGCGCTCGCAGGACGTCCGCGCGTGGCCGTCGGGCTTCGTGCATCGCGCCGCGCGCATCTACGCCGGTGCGGGCTACGCCGAGGCCTTTGCGGCGGTGAGTCCGGCGCTCGATGCCGATGCCCGTGCGGATGCGCTCCTGCTCGCCGCGCAGAACGGGCACACGCGCATCCTGCTCGAGGCATTCGCGCGCGGCGCGGATCCCGAACGGCCGGGCGCCATGCTCCCTGACGTGTCACCGCAGCGCACGCGCCGCATCGCCGACGTGGCACGCGCGTCCAACCAGCCGGGCCCGCTGCTCGCCGCGCTGCTGTTCGGTGCGCAGGTGGATACCGCCGGCTCCACGGCCCTGCGCATGCTCGACCAAGCCGGCTGGACGGGGCTCACGGATGCGTTGCGCCGTCGCGATCCTGCGGCGGCGGTCATCGTCATGACGCAAGACGCCAAGGCCATGCCCGTGTTGCGGAGACTGCAACGCGAAGGGCGCTTGCCCGCCTTGCCGGATTCCACCTGGCCGGCCGTCGTGCGCCGCGCGCTCGCGTTGGGTGATCGCGACCTCGCGTACGCGCTCCTCGCGGACGGCGTGCCGGAGCCCGTCGCTGGGCTCGCCGACCAACTGCGGCTCGGGCGCGCCGCTGCCGTCGGGAACGTCGCCGCCCTGCGGCGCCTGCTCGCGAAGGGCGTGGATCCCAACACCGCGCTCGTGCCCGGCCAGTCGGCGCTCGAGGAAGCGATCCTCGGCGCGCAGGCCGGCGATGACGGCGAGACCATCCGCCTGTTGCTTGAAGCCGGCGCGTCGGTGGAGCGCCTCTCCGCGCTGCATCTGAGCCTGGCCGCCCGCGGATCGCAGGAGCGTACTGCACTCGCGCTGCTGGCGCGCGGCGTCCCCACCACGTACGGCGACGAGGACGGCCTCACCATCCTCGACCACGCGGCGAGGAACGGCCTGTTTGCGCTCAGTCGCGAGCTGATCGCACGCGGCGTCGGGATGAAGCCCGCGCCCGACAGCGGCGAGGGCGGCTTCGAGCGCGCAGCGCTGCGCGGGCACACGATGCTCGCGCTGGCACTCGCCTGCGCCGACGCGCCGGGGCGGAAGCGTGCGTTGGCGGCGCTCCCTGCCCGCGAGCGGCCGCGCATCGAGCGGGCGGACTGCGCATCGCCGCGCGTGCAGACGGCCCTCGCGGCCGCCGACAGCGCGCATCGCAGCGACCTCGAGCGCAGTAGTCTGTCCGCGAGCGCACGGCGCGAGCGACTGTCGCGCCAGCGTCAGCGCATGCTCGCGGCCTGGGGCGATTCCACCGAGGCCTTGCGACGCATCGAGGTGTTGCTCGGCCGCGCCTACGCCGATGCCGGTGGCTTCGCGGCGGAGGAGCTCAACGTGATTAACCTGTACCACCGCTGGCCGGACGCGAGTCCTGATGCGGTGGCGTTCCGCCTCGAGCGTGCGCGCGTGCTGCGGGCGCAGGGCGTGGAGTGGGCGGCGCGTGCAGAACTCGATGCGCTTGGCGAGCTCGCGACCACGCTCCACCGCGCGGACAGCGCGCGCGTACCGCTGCCGCTCATGCTGCGCGTGCAATTGGAGCGCGTGGACCTGCTCGCCGAGCAGGGGGACATCCGCGAAGCGGAATCGCGGCTGGACGAGGCGGTCGCGCTGTTGCCGCTGTCGTTCTCGCCGGAAGTCATGACCCGCGGCGTGTACGTCGCGAATCTCATCACGCTGCGCGCCGCGCGGCCGCAGGCGCGCCGCCTGATCGCCACCACGCGCGGGCTGCTCGATTCCACCGCGATCGTGGATCGCGCTTTGCTGCACGCCCGCTTGCTCGACTTCGAGGCGCAGGCGGCCTTGCAGCAGGGCGATACGGCGGCGGCGCGCCTGCGCTTCGCGCAGGCCCTCACGCGAGGGCGCGAGGTGTGGGGTGTGGAGAGCGGCAACTTCGCCGCCACGCTCGTCCGTGCGGGCGCCTTGGCCGCGCGCGACTCCTCGCCGGCCGCTGCGGCGCTCATCGCCGTTGGCACGGAGATCACCGAGCGCGTGGATATGCGCAATCCCCAGATGGCGCGGGTGCGCCTGCAGGCCATGCTCGCCGCGCAGCGCCTGCCGGGCCGGCGCTTCACCACCGCGTATGGGGCCGCGGGGTTCCTCGCGCTGCAGGCCAAGACGGACGCCGAGCAACTGCCGTTGGCGTCGCGTTGGCCGTATCTCGATCTCAACTACTCGCTCGTGCGGGATGCGCTGCTCGGACCCTTTGATGCGGCCGAGTCGCGGATCATCCAGGACGAGATGGTCTACGAGCCGCTCGCGCGCTGGAAGGGCATGTTGCTGGAGTCGCTGCGGGCGGATCGCTCGCGCGCGGAAGGGCGCGACGCCGATGACTTGCAGCACGAGCTGGAGCAGCTGGCCTCCGTGCGTCGGGCCATGTCGTCGTGGACGGCGCGTCGTCCGCGCACGGACTCGCTCGAGTGGCGCCATGGCATGCGCCGACTGACGTCGTACAAGGAACTGCTCGAGCGTGAGCGCGCGGCGGCGGCGCGCAACGTGCGCGGCGACTTCGCGGATCCGCTCAGTTTCGAGCCCGCCAAGGATCTGCTGCGGGCGATGAGCGCCGACGAAGCATGGGTGGACATCTATCGCTTCGGCAGTTTGGGTGCGGAGCAGCGATACGAGGCCTTCGTGGTCACGCCTGGGCGCGCCGTGCAGCGCATCCCGCTCGGCAACGCGGCCGCGATTGACTCCTTGGCCACACGCTGGCGCCGCAGCGCGGTGGCTGGTGCGGACGCCGCCGACGAATGGACGGCGCTGCAGCAGAGCGTGTGGGCGCCGCTCGCCGCTGCGGTGGCGGGGCGCACGCGACTCTACGTGGGCGCCGATGCTGCGCTCGTGACGTTGCCACTGGGTCTGCTGTCGGCCGATACCACGCAGCGCGTGAGCTTGGTGAGCGGGCCGCGCGAGCTGCTGCGATTGCTCCAGACGCGTGGCGCACGGGCGACGGCACCGACCGCGGCGCCAGCAGCTGCGACTGCCGGCGCAGCGAGCGCCGCGCCCACGTTGCTCGTGGTGGGCGATCCCGCGTTCGGGAGCGGCGCCGAGGCAAGCAAGGAGTTCGTGCCGCTCCCAGGTACGGCCGTGGAGGCGCGCACCATCACGCAGCTCGCGCGCCGCAGCGGGGCTCGCGTCACGCTGCTCATGGGCGACTCGGCCACTGACGTCGCCGTGTTGGACGCGTTGCCCGAACAGCGCTTGATCCACGTCGCCACGCACGGATTCTTCGGGGGCAGCGAAGGCAGCGCGGCAGGTACGCGTGGCGTCGTCGCGGCGGCGCCGGCCGCGGCGCGCCCCAGCACACGCAACGAAGGCCCGCCGCGCAATCCGATGCTCGAGTCCGGACTCGCGTTCGCCGGCGCCAACCTCGCCGCCACCTCCGGCGCGGGACGTATCACCGCTGAGGAACTCCTGAGCGTGGACCTGAGCCGCGCGCAGCTCGTGGTGCTCTCCGCATGCGAGACCGGACTGGGCGCACAGGTCGCCGGGCAGGGCGTGCTCGGCCTGCAGAGCGCGATCCTCGCCGCCGGCGCGCGTGGCGTGGTCATGAGTCTCTGGAAGGTGCCCGACGAGTCCACCGCGCTGCTCATGACCGAGTTCTATCGCGGCCTGCTCACGCTCAAGTTGTCGCCCGCCGCCGCACTCTCGCGCGCGCAGGGCATCGTGCGCAGCAATCCGCGCTTCCGCGCGCCGGTGCACTGGGCGGCGTGGGTGCTCACCGGGGACGTGTTCTAGTCGCGGCGGCGCTGCGCCGACTCCGGCCGGCGGCGTGCCACGAAGGGCGCCGGAGCGTGATAGGCCGGCGCATTAGATTGTGCAGACGATGTCCGCGCCCCGCCTCCTCCTGCCGATTGACGCCAACGGCCGTCGGCGCCTGAAGATTGCCTTCGTCGGTACGCACGGCGTGGGGAAGACCACCCTCTGCTTCGACCTCGCGGCGCATCTCAAGCGGCTCGACCTTGCGGTGGACCTCGTCAAGGAAGTCGCGCGGCGCTGCCCGTTGCCCATCAACGAGGAGACCACGCTCGACGCACAGCTGTGGATCCTCCACTCGCAGGTGGCCGAGGAGATCGCGGCGATGGCGATGTACGAGGTCGTCGTCTGCGATCGTTCAGTGCTCGACAACTACGCGTACCTCGTGGCGCGCATCGGGCGCCGGCCGGAGCTCGATCACCTCGTGCGCGAGTGGATCAAGGGCTACGACGCGCTGTTCAAGGTGCCGGTCATCCAGGCGCCAACCTTCGACGGCAAGCGCGCGGTGAGCGTGCAGTTCCAGCTGGAGATCGACAGCACCATCGACGATCTCGTGCGCGCCTTCGATGTCCCCGTGGTCGCGTTGGACCCCGCGCATCGTGATGGCTGGGTCCCCGAGGTGCTCGCGGCGCTACGGTTGCCGCTCGAGCCGCCGCAGATCGACCTGTTCGCCGGCGCCTGACGCCGGCGGCGCTTCCTGCGTGCTGCGCTCGCGGCGCGCCGCACTGTCCGCCGCCCGCCGCTTGCCGTAGTAGATCCCGACGCCTTCCAGCAGCGCCGCGAGCAGGATCGTCACGAACAAGAGCCAGCCCGAGTGGCGGGACACCCAGTCCACCAAGGGCGGGACGGCGGTCGCGCCAGTCGTCGCGGGAGATCTCGGCTCGCCCTGCGGCGACGCTGGCGACTCGGAGTTCCCGCTCCCCGCATGCGTCACGTTACGCGCCCGCGATGATGATCTGCGACGGCTGCTTGTACTGCGCCAGTCGCGGTTCGCACCAAACCTTCACGTCCGCCTCGGTGATCGCCTGCGAGCCGTCCGGCGTGATCACGAGCTTGATGTCGTTCTCACGCGAGGCTTCGGGGATCGCCGACGCCTCGACGCGCGCCACGCCCGGCATGCGTCCCACCACGCGCTCGATCTCGCGCGGGTAGATGTTGAACCCGTTGCGCGTGAACATCGGCTTGATGAGCCCATGGAACTCCACGCGGCCGTCCGCGCGCAGTCGCCCACGGTCGCCGCTGTAGAGCCAGCCATCGCGCGTGCGTAGTCCCGCCGACTGCGCGCGCCGCGCCAACGCCTCGGGTGTCGGCGCCGTGGCCGCCAGAAAACCACCCTGCGTGGGCAACTCGCTCACGTACCCGCGGAACACCGTGTCGCCTGCCACGCAGATCTCGCCGAGCGTGCCCGTCGGCAGCTCGGCGCCGCTCTCGGGGTCGCGAATGGAGATGCGCACGCCAGGGAAGGGGAGTCCCAGCGTCCCGTTCACGTTCTCTGCGTTCACGCGGTTGAACAGCGCCACCGGCGAGGCCTCGGTGAGCCCGTAGCCCTGCCGCAGCGGAACGCCGGTCGCGGCTTCCCACTGCTCCTGCAGGGCCACGCTCAACGGCGCACCTCCGCAGATGCAAAGCCGCAGCGCCGGCGCCTGCAGCTTGCCACCGCGCCGCGCGATCGCCGCCAGCATGCCCGCGAAGACCGCCGGCACACCGACGATCTCCGTGATGCCATCCCGTTCGATGGCATCCACCGCCGCGATCGGATTGAAGCGCGGCATCGTCGTCACGCGCGCGCCCACCATCATCGGCGCCATCAGCGACACCGTGAGCCCGAACAGATGCGAGAACGGCAGCACGGCCAGCAGGTGATCCTGCGGCACGTTCTCCGCCGCCTGCACCGTCTGCCGCGCGTTGGCGATCAAGTTGCGATGCGTCAGCACCGCGCCCATCGGCGTGCCTTGCATCGCACTGGTGTAGACGATTGCACACTCCTCGTCGCGGCCCGGGGACTCGGCGTCGCCTTCGAGGTCGAGCCCGAAGTGGCTGCCGAGGTCCACGGTGAGGTCGTCGCCGCCGGAGATTGTGAACGTGGCACTACGCGGCGCGTCGTCGAGCAGCACGCAGGGGATGTGCTCTGGCAGGCGCTTCGCGAAGGCGCGCAGCGTGAACACCGCCCCCACCTGCGCCTCTTGGAGTTGATGGTCAATTTCCGCTGCGGCGGCCAGCGGGTTCACGAGCACTGCCCCGCGGCCATCGGAGGCCGCGAGGGCCAGCAGGAACTGCGGCGACGACGGCAGCAGGATCGCCGAGCGCTTCCCCGCGAGCGCTCGCACGAGCGGCACGCAGCGCTGCAGCAGCGTGAACCCCGCTGACACGAGCGCCGGCGCGGGAATGCCATCAACGGTGCCGCGGCCGGCGGCGGCGCGGAGGGGAAGGAGGTCCACGAAAGAGACGTGAGACGTGAGACTGGAGACGTGAGACTGGAGACGTGAGCCGTCTCCCGCCGACCGAAACTTAAGGCCACGCCGCCCCACCGCCCCCCGCTCCAATCCAGCATCCGTCATTCGTCATCCGTCCCCTCTCAAGTCCCCCGTCTCAAGTCTCACGTCTATAAAGTAGATTTCTCCTCATGACCGACCCCCGCCTCATGATCAGCGTCAGCGGCATCCGCGGCCGCGTGGGCCATGGGCTCACGCCCGAGGTCGTCGCGCGCTATGCCGCCGCGTTCGGTGCCTGGGCCGTGGCCGGCGCCAAGGCCCGCGGCAGCCGCACGGCCGTCGTGCTCGGCCGCGATTCCCGCGTCACCGGCCCGCTCTTCCACAGCATCACCCGTGCGGCGCTCGAGAGCGTCGGCGCCGATGTCATTGATATCGGGCTCACCACCACGCCAACCTTGCAGCTGGCCGTCGAGCATCATCACGCGGCCGGCGGACTGGGCATCACCGCCAGCCACAATCCGATTGAGTGGAACGCGCTCAAGTTCATCGGGCCCGACGGCCTGTTCTTGAGCGCCGCGCAGGGCGCCGAGATGCGCGCCTTGGTCGACACCGGCATCCCCTACGCCACGTGGGACGCACTCGGCAGCGTGTACTTCGATGCCGAAGCCGTCGCGCGGCATCTCGATGCCGTGCTCGCCCTGCCGTTCATTGACGTGGAGGGCATCCGCGCCCGCCGCTTCCGCGTGGCCTACGATGCCTGCCGCGGCGCCGGTGGTGCGGTGATCCCGAAACTGCTCGACCTCCTCGGCTGCGAGGTGCACGCCATCGAACTCGAGGCCGACGGACGTTTTCCGCGGCCGCCCGAGCCCGTGGCGGAGAACTTGGTCGCCCTGCAGACGCTCGTGCAGCAGACCGGCGCGCAAATCGGCTTCGCGACCGATCCCGACGTGGACCGTCTCGCCTTGGTGGACGACACCGGCCGGGCGATCGGCGAGGACTACACACTCGCACTCGCGACACGTGTCGTCCTGCGACACCGCAAGGGTGCGGTGGTCACCAACCTGTCCACCAGCCGCATCGTGGACGACATGGCCGCGGAGCACGGCGTGAGCGTCGTGCGCGCGCCGGTCGGCGAGGTGAACGTCGCGCTCAAGATGCGTGCGGTGGATGCGGTGATCGGCGGCGAGGGCAACGGCGGCGTGATCCTGCCCGAGCTGCACCTCGGCCGCGACGCGCCGCTGGGCGTGGCATTGCTCTTGCAGTTGCTCCATGAGGACGCCGAGCCGCTGTCCCGGATCGTCGAGCGCTTCCCGCGCTACACGATCATCAAGGACAAGCTCGACCGTCCCGCCAAGCCGTTGGACGCCGTCTACGCCGCGCTGCGCGAGGCCTTCGCGGACGCCGAGGTGGACACGCAGGACGGCCTTCGACTCGGCTGGAACGATCGCTGGGTGCATATTCGGCCGAGTGGGACCGAGCCGATCGTGCGCGTGATCGCTGAAGGTCCGAACGAAGCGGCGGCGCGGGAGTTAGTGGAAAAGGGTAGGGAACTTCTCGCGAAGCTGACTTGAGACGTGAGACTTGAGACGGGAGATCCGCATCCGTCTCAAGTCGCGCCTCTCAAGTCTCACGTCTCACGTCTCACGTCTCGACAATATGTGTGGAATCGTCGGCTACATCGGCCCCAAGCAGGCCACCCCATTCCTCATCGAAGGCCTCAAGCGCCTCGAGTACCGCGGCTATGATTCCGCCGGCATCGCCGTGTTCGACGGCGAGAGCATCGAGACGCGTCGCGCGGCCGGCAAGATCGCGAAGCTCGAGGGGACGCTCTCCGCAGATCCCGTGACCGGCCAGGTGGGCATCGCCCACACGCGTTGGGCCACGCACGGCCCGCCGACGGAGCGCAACGCCCACCCGCATCTCTCCACGGACAACACGATCGCCGTGGTGCACAACGGCATCATCGAGAACGCGAACGTGCTGCGGAAGCAGCTCACGGAGATGGGCCACGAGTTCCGCTCCGACACCGATACCGAGACCATCGCGCATCTCGTGCAGGAGCTCTGGGAGGGTTCGCTCGAGGAGGCCGTGATCGGCGCGCTGCGCAAGGTCGAGGGCACCTTCGGCATCGCGGTGGTGAGCAGCAAGGACCCATCGAAGATCGTCGCAGCCCGCAAGGGCTCGCCGCTGCTCATCGGCGTCGGCGACGGCGAGTACTTCCTGGCCTCGGACGCGTCGGCCATCCTCGCGCACACGCGCCAGGTGGTCTACCTCAATGACGGCGACCTCGCCGTGCTCACGCCCGACGGCTACAAGGTGATGGACATCAACGCCGTGCCGCTCCGGCGCAGCATCGAGCGCATCGAGTGGGACCTCGCCGCCATCGAGCGCGGCGGCTACGACCACTTCATGCTCAAGGAGATCTTCGAGCAGCCGACGACGGTCGAGAACACCATGCGCGGCCGCCTCATCCTCGAGGACGGCACCTCCAAGCTCGGCGGCCTCAACATGAGCCACGAGCAGCTGATGGCGATCGACAACATCGTCATCACCGCCTGCGGCACCTCCTGGCACTCGGCCCTCATCGGCGAGATGATGATCGAGGACCTCGCGCGCATCCCCGTCGAGGTCGAGTACGCGTCGGAGTTCCGCTATCGCAATCCGATCATCACGCCGACCACGCTCTGCATCGTCATCTCGCAGTCCGGCGAGACGGCGGATACGCTCGCCGCCATGCGCGAAGCCAAGCGCCGCGGCGCGCACACGCTCGGTCTCGTGAACGTCGTCGGCTCGACCATCGCCCGCGAGGACGACGGCGGCATCTACCTGCACGCCGGCCCCGAGATCGGTGTCGCCTCCACGAAGGCGTTCACGAGCCAAGTGGCGGCGCTGGCGCTCTTCGCCCTCAAGCTCGCGCGCAAGCGCACGCTGTCGGTGATGCGCGGACGTGAGATTGCGCAGGCCATGGCCGCGCTGCCCGCGCAGATCCAGAGCATCCTCGACGGCGCGGCCGACATCGAGACGATCGCGGAGCAGTACAAGGACGCGCACAACTTCCTGTACCTCGGCCGCGGCTACAACTTCCCGGCCGCGCTCGAAGGGGCGCTCAAGCTCAAGGAGATCAGCTACATCCACGCCGAGGGCTATCCCGCGGCGGAAATGAAGCACGGGCCGATCGCGCTGATTGACGAGAAGATGCCGGTCGTGTTCATCGCGCCGCACGACGGCGTGTTCGACAAGATCGTGTCGAACATCCAAGAGGTGAAGGCCCGCGGCGGCAAGACGATCATCATCACGTCCCGCGCCGAGCCGGCGCTCGAGGGGCTCGTGGATCACGAGATCCGCATCCCCGAGACGGTGGACATGCTCACCCCTGTGCTCGCCTCTGTGCCGTTGCAGCTCCTCGCCTACTACATCGCCGTTAAGCGCGGCGCCAACGTGGACCAGCCGCGGAACCTGGCCAAGTCCGTCACCGTCGAGTAGGGCGGGAGGCGGCTGGCTGTTAGCCACAGATGAACGGAGTCACAGCAGAATGCGCTCTCGCCCGAGGGGCTCGCACCGAAACTGGTGCGAGCCCCTCGCGGCGTCGGGTGCCACCGCGGGGGTAGTTCCGCGTTTCCGGACTTGTGGTTGCCGGTCTCCGTGCGGCCTCCGTGCCGTTGTGCCTCTGTGCCTCCGTGCCTCGGTGCCTCCGTGGCATCAGTTGCCCGTGCCCTCCCACGCGCCAAGCTTTCAGAATCCAGCGGGAACCGGATAGCTTCCACTGACACGCCGGCCCAAGCAAACGAACCGAGAGCCCGTCCCCATGCGCCGTCCCACGCTCGCCCTCGCTGTCCTCCTCGCCGCCGCCCCGCTCGTCGCCCAGCAGCCCGCGCGCAGCGCGCGCCCTGCGGCACCGGCGCCGACCACGGCCCAGCGCTACGACAACGCGTACTACCTCTGGGACGCGGGCAAGTACGACTCGGCCCTGGTCGAGCTCAAGCGCGTCGTGGCCGCGCCGGACGGCGCCGAGTACCTCGAGCGCGTCGCCGAACTCACCGGCGAGGTCTACACCACGACGGCCGTGGCCGAGAACGCCAACGCGCCGATCTGGTCGCCCGACGGCCGCTTTCTCGTGTTCACCACTGGGGTCGGTACGCAGCGCCGTATCTCCGTGCGCCGCGGCGATGCGCCCGCGCAGGATCCGGTGTTCGAGACCGCTGGGTTCGCGCCGAGCATCGGCCCCGACAACCGCACGCTGATCTATTCGTTCAGCGGGGCAGGGACCAGCTTCCAGCTGATGTCGCTGCCCGCTGGCACGCCGGGTCGCGTGACGGTGGACGCGCCCGCTATCGCCAGCGCGGTGGTCGTCGGCGCCAATCCCGCGCGCGTGGTGGTCATCGCTGGCGCCCCCGGCGACTCTACTGCGCGGCTGCTCGCCTACAACATCGGCGCCGGCACCTGGAGCAGCATCAGCACCGGTGGTATGCAACCCGTCTCGCTGCTGCGCTCGCCCGACGGCAATCGCCTGCTGGTGTTGCTCGGCGAGCGCGGCGCCTTCGCGCGCCAGGTGCCCGGCTTCGCGCAGCAGTCCCGCAACACCGCGATGGCCGAGCTCAACGGCAACGCGCTCGGCCCCGTGATCGGCGGCATCATGCCGACCTGGAGCGGCGATGGTTCGACGTTCGCCTACGTGGAAGTGGGTGGCGAGGTCGCCCGCGTCTGCGTGCAGCGCCGTAGCGGCGGCCGCGTCTGCCCGATGACGCTCGACAAGCCCTTCCAGGCGCCCGCGCTCTCCAGCACAGGCGCTCAGCTCGCCATCCCCGTGATGCTGCGCGAGGACTGGGAGCTCTTCGCCGTGCAGACCGTCGAGGGCGCGCAGCCGCGCCGCGTCACGCGCGAGATCCAGCACGACCATTCCCCGCGCTTCCTCTCGGATAACCTGCTGCTCGGCGTCATGGGCGAAGGGCGCCACCAGCGCTCGTACCTCTACGACCTGCAGAGCGGCACGCGCCAGCGCTTCTTCCACAACAACACCGTCCGTACCGTCGCGCCGGAGTATGAATGGGCTGTGAGCCCCGACGGCACGCGCGTGGCGATCGTCTCTGAACGCGACGGCGACACCGTCACGCCGCATCGGCATCTCTGGCTGACGGACCTGCGTCGCAAGGTGACCCGGCAGGAGCTCACCGCGCGGCTGGACCGCAGTCTCGCCGACGAACGCGCGCTGCGCGAGTTCGCGCGCCGCGCCTATGCGCCGATCGCCGCACAGGTGCGCGCGGCGGTGGCCGAGGTGAGCGTGGGTCGCATCTACGACTACCAGAAGCAGCTGTTCAGCTTCGATTCCAAGCACATCACCCAGCCCGGCAACTGGAAGGCCACCGAGTGGCTGGAGCAGACCTATCGTGGCTTCGGGCTCGACACGCGCCTGCAGCGCTTCCGCACCGTCGCCGGCCAGGAGCTCGAAGTGGCGAACGTGCTCGCGACCATCCGCGGCACGGAGAATCCCGAGCTCGTGTACGTGGTGGGGGCGCATTTCGACTCGCGCGCCGAGGGCCCTGGCGCCGACGACAACACCTCAGGCACGGCGATGATTCTCGAGGCGGCGCGCGTCCTCGCCAAGCGGCCGCTGCCGGCGACGGTCATGTTCGTGGCCTTCACCGGTGAGGAGGCCGGCCTGCGCGGGGCTCGTGAGTTCGGCCGCGTCATGAAGGATTCCATCACCGTGGTGGGCGCGCTCAACAACGACATGATGGGCTGGTCCAACGACCATCGCCTCGACAACACGATCCGCTACTCCAACCCCGGCCTCCGCGACATCCAGCACGCGGCCGCTCTGCAGTTCTCGGATCTCATCACCTACGACGCGTTCTACTACAAGAGCACCGACGCGCAGGCGCTCTACGACGCCTGGGGCGATATCATCGCGGGCATCGGCTCGTATCCCATCCTCGGCAACCCGCACTACCACCAGCCGCACGACGTGCTGGAGACCATCAACCACCGGCAGCTCACCGAGACCAGCAAGGCCACGGTCGCGACGATCATGTACATGGCCTCCGCGCCGTCGCGCCTCACGGGCCTCGTCGCGCAGGGCGGCATCGCCTCCTGGGAAGCGGCGCGCGAGCGCGGGGTCACGCGGTACATCGTGCGCTACGGCCCGCCCAACAACCCCATGCAGTTCAGCGCGACGGCCACCACCACCAGCGCGACGTTGCCCACGCTCCGCGAGGGCTGGCATGTGGCGGTGAAGGCGGTGAACGCGCGTGGGTTGGAGGGTTGGGATTGGGCGAGGACGATTGCGAAGTGAGATGGAAGACTGAAGACGGATGGAATGTCGCGCACATGCTCTCGTGACCTTGTCGCTTCCGTCTTCCGTCTGAGCTCCCGATGCGCATCCTTCTCCAACGCGTCTCCTCCGCCTCCGTGACCGTCGACGGCCGCGTCGTCGGCCAGATCGCGCGCGGCTACCTGCTGCTCGTGGGCTTCACGCACGACGACGAGCCCTCGCGGCTTGATTGGATGGCCGACAAGGTGCAGGGGCTGCGCCTCTTCCCCGACGCCGAAGGCAAGATGAATCTCGGCCTCGACGACGTCGGGGGCGAGCTGCTGGTGGTCTCGCAGTTCACGCTCTACGGCGATGCCCAGAAGGGGCGCCGGCCCAGCTTTATTGACGCGGCGCGGCCCGAGGTGGCCATCCCGCTCTACGAGCGCTTCATCGCCATGCTGCGCGAGCGTGGGCTGCGCGTCGCCACCGGCGAGTTCGGCGCGATGATGGATGTCGCTCTCGTCAACGACGGTCCCGTCACCCTCTGGCTCGAGAAATGATTCGCGTCATCCTCGCTTCGCAGTCGCCACGCCGCCGTGAGCTGCTGGCCTTGGTCGGCATTGACCATGAGGTCATGCCGGCTGACATCAACGAGGATGTACGGCCCGGCGAACAAGCGGTGCCGTACACCGAACGCCTCGCGCGCGAGAAGGCGGCGGTGATCGCCGCGCGGCATCCCGACGCCTACGTCATCGCCGCCGACACCACGGTCGTCGTGGATGGCGACATCCTCGGCAAACCCAGCGACGCCGCTGACGCGCGTGCCATGCTCCGCCGGCTGAGCGGTCGTAGCCACATCGTATGCACGGGGATCGCCGTGGCGCACGGCGCGCGCATCGAGAGCGCGGTGGAGCAGGTGGGCGTCACCTTCCGCGCGCTCAGCGACGCGGAGATCGCGCTCTACGTCGAGACCGGTGAGCCGATGGACAAGGCTGGCGCCTACGGCATCCAGGGCTGGGGTGCGACGATCGTCGAGCGCGTCGATGGCGACTACTTCAGCGTGATGGGGTTGGGGGTGCGCCGGCTGGTGGAGCTCTTCGAGAGACACGGGGTGAGCTACGGGTTCGCTGCTGGTCTCTCGGTGGGAGACGCGAGACGGAGGTAGAGGCGGGGGGTGGGAGACGGGAATGGGGAAGACGGGGGCGAGAGGGGAGGCGTTGGCGGACTCTATCGCCCGCGGTCGGTTCACTCCTCGCTTACATCCTACAGCTCACATCTGCCGTCCTAGTGTGCATCTGCCTGCGGCAGCGTCGGCAGCCCCTTCGCCGCCTTCTGATGCACGGCCGACATCGGGCTCGCGTCGATGGTCCGCCACACGTTGATCACGAAGCATCCCGCGCCGACGGCGCTGAGTGTGCCGCCGGTGGCGATGAGCGCCGTCGCGACCGGCACGCCATGCGCCCGCACGATGAATCCCGTCGCGAGCGCCGTGAGCCCGATCTGCGCCGCCCAGAACTGCACCTCGGCCAGGCGTCGGTACACCAACGGCTGTCCGAAGAACCGCGGGATCACGTGCAGCGCCACGCCGTAGATCATCTGCCCCACGAAGCCGAGCAGGGCCAAGTGCAGGTGGGCCGTGCGGTACACGGTGAGGGCCGGGACGAACGCCATCGCGAGGGCGAGCAGCACGGCGAGCGACAGCCAGACGAGACTGGCTTTGAGGAAGCTGCGGACAAACCAGTCCATGTCAGGAGGCCAAGAGGCGGGTGAGCGATCGCGGCTTCGCGATGAGATCGGCGAGCGTGTAGCGATCCAGCACGGAGAGGAACGCGTGCAGTGCCTCATCGAGGGCCGGCGCGAGCGCGCAGGCCGGTGCGATCGGGCACTGGTTCGTCTCCGGGTCGAAGCACTCGACCAAGTTGAGGTTGTCCTCTGTCGCGCGCACCACGGCGCCGACGACGATCTCCGCCGCCGGCCGGGCGAGTCGCGCTCCGCCCTCGCGCCCGCGGATGGTGTCGACGTATCCGAGCTGCGAGAGCCGCGCGATGACTTTCGCCAGGTGGTCCTCGCTCATGCCCATGCGGCGAGCGATGTCGGTGATGCGCGCGGGCGCGTCGTCGGCGTGGATGCCCAGGTAGATGAGGGCGCGCAGCGCGTTGTCGGTGTGCCGGGTGAGTCGCATACGGTGAACATACCACTCGGGAAATCCCTGACGTCAAATCCGGTGATTCCGGACTGGTTGAAAGGTGCAAGTAATATGCACCTTTTAGTCGTCCAGCACAAGCCCCTCCCGCTGCACCGCTGGATCCACCCCCTTCCATCCCGGAGACGTCCTATGCCGTCCCTCTCCCGCAACCGCCTGATCCTCGGCGCCGCGCTCATCGGAGCCGTCGGGATCGGGTATGCCTGTGCGGGCAACCGCACATCTTCACTCGCCGGCGGTGCCGGCAACGCCCAGCGCACGTACGTGGCGCCGGGTGAGTATGACGAGCTGTACGCCTTCCTCTCAGGCGGCTTCTCCGGTCAGGTCGGCGTCTACGGCATCCCGTCGGGCCGTCTCCTCAGGGTCATCCCCGTCTTCTCGCAGAGCGCCGAGAACGGCTGGGGCTACTCGGAAGAGACCAAGCCGATGCTCGAGACGTCCTATGGCTTCATTCCCTGGGACGACCTCCATCACACGGCGCTCTCGCAGACCAACGGCGAGGACGACGGCCGCTGGCTCTTCGTGAACGGCAACAACACGCCGCGCGTGGCGCGCGTGGACCTCACGACCTTCGAGACCTCGGAGATCCTCGAGATCCCGAACGCCGCCGGCAACCACGCCTCGCCCTTCGTCACCGAGAACACCGAGTACATCGTCTCCTCGACGCGCTTCTCGATTCCGGTGCCGAACCGCGACGTGCCCATCACCGAGTACAAGGCGCAGTTCCGCGGCCAGATCTCGTTCATCACGGCCAACCAGCCGGGCAAGATGGACATCGCCTTCCAGCTCATCGTGCCGGGGTTCAACTACGACCTCGCCCGCGCGGGCAAGGGCCCGTCGGCCGGCTGGATGTTCTTCTCGTCGTACAACACCGAGCAGGCCAACACGCTGCTCGAGGTCAACGCCTCGCAGAACGACAAGGACTACATCGCCGCGGTGAACTATCGCGCCGCCGAAGCCTGCGTGCGCCAGGGCAAGGGCCGCCGCGCCAGCGTGGACTATCGCCACAACCACATGGACGAGTTCACCCGCACCGCCATCAGCGAGAGGAAGACCTCCGTCCTGCAGCTCACGCCGGCGGACTGCCCAGGGGTGATGTACTTCCTGCCGACTCCGAAGTCGCCGCACGGCGCCGACGTGGATCCGACGGGTGAATACATCGTCGCCGGCGGCAAGCTGGCCACGGTGATCCCGGTGCACTCGGCCACCAAGATGCTCGCCGCCATCGACGCGAAGGAGTTCGAAGGCGAACTCGAGGGCATCTCGGTGCTCAAGTACAACGCGACGCTGGCGGGCGAGGTGAAGGAGCCGGGCCTCGGCCCCCTCCACACCGAATTCGACGGCCAGGGCTACGCCTACACGTCGATGTTCCTCTCGTCGGAAATCGTCAAGTGGAAGCTGGGCACCTGGGAAGTCGTCGACCGGCAGCCCACGTACTACTCAGTGGGTCACCTCATGATCCCCGGCGGCGGCACGCGGAAGCCCTACGGCCGCTACGCGCTAGCGATGAACAAGATCACCAAGGACCGGTATCTGCCGACCGGCCCGGAGCTCGCCCACTCGGCGCAGCTGTATGACATCAGCGGCGAACGCATGGAGCTGCTGCTCGACTTCCCGACCCACGGCGAACCGCACTACGCGAACGCCATCGAAGCATCCAAGGTCCGCGAGAACCAGAAGCGCTTCTACGCGCTGGCCGAGAACCGGCACCCGCGCGTGATCCGCGCCGAGCGCGAGAGCGGCATCGAACGTCGCGGCAACGTGGTCCACGTGCGCATGGCCAGCATCCGCTCGCACTTCACGCCGGACAACATCGAAGGCGTGCAGGTCGGCGACACGGTGCTCTTCCACGTGACCAACCTCGAGCAGGACTGGGACGTGCCCCACGGCTTCGCCATCCTGGGCGCGCAGAACGCCGAGTTGCTGATCATGCCCGGCGAGACGCGCACGCTGCGCTGGGTGCCCCAGAAGATCGGCGTGTACCCCTTCTACTGCACCGACTTCTGCTCGGCGCTGCACCAGGAGATGCAGGGGTACGTACGCGTGTCGGCACGCGGCGCGAACGTGGCGCTGAGGGCCAGCACGAACAATCGGGCGCCGCAACGCGCCGGAGGAAACTGAGATGACGTCCCGGGCCCGCTGGATGGTTCTCATCGCCTCGCTCGTGATGGCGACGGCCTATGTCTTCCCGCTGTGGCGCGTGGATCTGATCGCGCCGCAGTATCCGGAGGGCCTCGGGATGTACATCAGGATCGACGGAGTGGATGGGTTGAAGCCGCAAGACCTAAACTCCATCAACAACCTGAATCACTACATCGGCATGAAGGCGATCGTGCCCGAGTCGATTCCCGAGCTGCAGTACATGCCCTGGATCCTCGCGGCACTGATCGCCGGCGGCCTCGCGGTCGCCGCCTCGGGGAAGCGTCTCGCCCTGCACGCCTGGGGCGGGGCGCTGGCCCTGCTGCTCGTGGCCGGCTTGGCGGATTTCTACCGCTGGGGCTACGACTACGGTCACGATCTCGACGAGGAGATCGCGATCATCAAGGTGCCTGGGATGACATACCAGCCACCGCTGATCGGTTCGAAGAAGCTGTTGAACTTCCGCGCCACCTCGTGGCCCTCGGGTGGCGGGATCGCGCTCGGGCTCGCGGCGGGTCTCGTGTTCTTGGCCGTCCTGGATACGCGCAAGCGCGGCCAACCCTCCACGGCCCGTGACGCCGGCGCTCCCGGCGCTCCCGGCGCGTCGGGCTCCGGCGGCGCGGCAGGTGCGGCGCTGGTCGCGATGTTGGCCTTCGGCTTGGCCAGCTGCGCCAGCGTCCCGCCGCGTGATCTCGTGGTCAACGAGGACGCCTGCGAACACTGCAAGATGCAGATCAGCGACTCGCGCTTTGGCTCACAGGTCGTGACCACCGCCGGTCGCCAGCTGGTGTTCGACTCCCCCGAGTGCCTGGCGGAGTTCCTCGAACGCACGCCCGCCGACAAGGTCGCAAGCGTGTGGGTCCTCGACGTCGAGCACCCTGGCACGTGGGTGGCCGCCGAGTCGGCGGGATATCTCGCCGACGCCGCACTGCGCAGCCCGATGGGCCGCATCACCGCCTTCGCCTCGCCAGCGTCGGCCGAGTCGGCGCGCGGTCGGCTCGGTGGCACCGTGGTCACGTGGGACGCCGTGCGCAGCGGTGCGCAGGCAGGGCACTGAGATGCGCCGCGTCCTCGCCCTGTTCGTGTTCGTGCTCGCGCTTGCAGCTCCGCTGCCGGCGCAGGAGCTCGTCGTGGGGAACGGCGCGCCATTCGCAACGCTGTCCGCCGCCGTCGCCGCGGCCCGGCCGGGCAGCACCATCCGCGTGCGGGCAGGCACATACGCCGAGCCGACCATCATCATCCGCACGCCTGGGCTTCGGCTCATCGGCGAGGGCTGGCCCGTGCTCGATGGGGAAGGCGCCCGCGAGATCGTCACCATCCGCGCCGACGACGTGTCGTTGCAGGGGTTCGTGTTCCGCAACACGGGCATCGCCCACATGGAGGACCGCGCGGCCCTCCGCATCGTCGAGGCGGGTCGCTGCACGGTCGCCGACAACCGCTTTCGCGAGACGCTGTTCGCCATCTACCTCCAGCGCGCCCACGACTGCACCATCCGGAACAACGACATCGCCGGCGCGGGCGGCGGCGAGTCGAACAACGGCAACGGCGTGCATCTCTGGCACTCGACGGGCATCCGCGTCATCGGGAACCGCATCACGGGCCAGCGTGACGGCATCTACTTCGAGTTCTCGCGTGGGGCCGTGGCCGAGCACAACCGCAGCGAGGGCAATGCCCGCTACGGCCTGCACTTCATGTTCTCGGATTCCTGCACCTATGCCGACAATGCCTTCGTCGCCAACGGTGCCGGCGTCGCCGTGATGTACAGCAAGGGCATCACGATGCATCGGAACGAGTTCCGCGACGCCGTGGGTGCCGCCGCATACGCACTGCTGCTGAAGGAGATCACCGACGGCGCGCTGGTCGGCAACAAGTTCGTCGGGAGCTCGACGGGGCTGTACCTCGAAGGCGCGTCGCGGCTGGAGATCCGTGGCAACGAGTTCCGCGCGAACGGCTGGGCGGTGCGCCTGATGGCCGATGCACTCGACAACCGTTTCGTCGGCAACCACTTCGAGGGCAATGCCTTCGACGTCGCGACCAACAGCCGCACGCTCCGCTCCACCTTCGACGGCAACTGGTGGGACGCCTATCGCGGCTACGATCTCGACCGCGACGGCCGCGGGGATGTGCCCTTCCGTCCCGTGCGCTTCTTCGCCCTCGTCGTCGAGAAGCACCCCGAGGCCCTGCTCATGCTGCGCTCGCCGGTCACCGCGGTGCTCGATGCCGCCGAACGCGTATTCCCCGTGCTCACTCCCCCGCTCGCGGACGACCGTCCGCTGATGAGGCCGCCGCAATGATCGCGCTCGACAACGTCCGCAAGGCATTCGGTCCACGCGCGGTGCTCGATGGGGTGTCGCTCGCACTGGCGCCAGGGCGCATCACGGCTCTCGTGGGGCCCAACGGGTCGGGCAAAACCACGCTGATCAAGTGCATCCTCGGGCTCGCGCGCGCCGATGCCGGCCGCCTGCTGCTCGATGGGACGCCCGCCGATGCGGAAGGCGCCTATCGCGCGCGCATCGGGTATGCGCCCCAGGCGCCGCACTTCCCGGCAAACCTCGCTGTCGGCGAGGTGTTCGCCATGCTGCAGGCGCTGCGTCCCACCGACGAAGTGGACGAATCCCTGCTCGAGGAGTTCTCGCTGCGCGCCGAGTGGGCGACGCCCGTCGGTACCTTGAGCGGCGGCTGGCGGCAGAAGGTGTCGCTCGCCACGGCGTGGTTGTTCCGTCCCGATGTCCTCATCCTCGACGAACCCACCGCTGGCCTGGATCCCATCGCCGCTGGTCTGCTCAAGCACGCCATCCGCGCCGCGCGTGCCGAGGGCCGCACGGTGCTGATCACTTCGCACATCCTGAGCGAGCTGGAGGAACTTGCCGACGAAGTCGCCTTCCTCACGGACGGGCGCCTGCGCTTCGCGGGTTCGGTACAGGCACTGCTCGCCGAGACAGGCACGCGCCGGCTCGAGCCGGCGATCGCGGCGCTGCTCCGAGGTCTCAAGGTGGAAAACGGAGGTGCGCGATGAACGCCGCGACGCTGACCAGTCCGGCCGCGCGCCCCGCCAGCCCGCTGGGCCTGGTGCTCCGTGCCGGCGTGCGCGACCTCGCGCGGAATCGCTGGCTGCTGGCCTACGGCATCGCGCTCGCGGGCATCGCCGAGCTCCTGTTCGTGTTCGGCGGGGCGGGGCAGCAGGTCCTGCTCTCCCTGCTGAACGCGACGCTGCTTCTCGTGCCGCTCGTGGCCCTCGTGTTCGGCACCATGCACGTGTATGCCTCGCGCGAGTTCATCGCACTGCTGCTCGCCCAACCCCTGCCGCGGCGCGCCATCTTCACCGGGCTCTACCTCGGCCTCACGCTCCCCCTTGCCGGGGCCTTCGTGCTTGGCGTCGGCATCCCGCTGCTGCTCCACGGCACCCTGTCGGCGGCTCCGCCGTCGGCGCTCGTCGCGCTGGCCACCGTCGGCGTGCTGCTCACCGCCACCTTCGCGGCCTTGGCCATGGCGATCGCCCTCGGCAGCGACGACCGACTGAAGGGCATGTCGCTGTCGCTCGGGGCGTGGTTCCTCTTCACGATCGGCTACGACGGTGCAGTGCTCGCGGTGGTGTCGGTCTTCGGCGAGTGGCCGCTGGAAAAGCCCCTGCTGTTCCTCATGCTCGGGAATCCCGTCGACCTGGCGCGCGTGCTCGTGCTCACCGGCCTCGATACCGCTGCCATGCTTGGTTACACGGGGGCGCTGTTCCGCCGGCTCTTCGGCGCCGCGCTCGGCCCTAGCGTCGCCCTCGCGGCGCTCGCACTATGGATAGTGCTGCCCGTGTCGATTGCTCGCCGCCGCTTCCTGCGACGCGATTTCTGAGTCCCTTCTTCCTCCCACGGAGCATCTCGATGTCGATCCTGCGCGCCTCTTCATTCTCCCTTCTGGCCGCCGTCGCGCTCGCGGCCTGCGGTGGTGGCGGAGGCGATGCCGCGCCGTCATCCGCCGCGAGCTCCGCGGCCACCACGCCCGTTGCCCAAGCCTCGTTCGATCCCGCGAGCATCACGCTCGCCCAGATCGCGCTCGGCGACTCGATCTTCCACGGCAAGATCGGCGCGAGCTCCTGCCAGGCCTGTCACGGTCCCGGTGGTGCGGCGGGCGCCGCCGCACCGAACCTTACCGATGCGGAATGGCTGCACAGCGATGGCTCCTATGAGGGCATCGCGAACACCATCAAGTCTGGGGTGATGTCGCCCAAGCAGTTCTCGAGCGTGATGCCGCCCTACGGCGGCGTGATGCTCCCCGACGACCGCTGGCGAGCGGTGGCGGCATACGTGTACAGCATCAGCCACAAGTAGAGCGCAGAACTGCAGTGATGAGTTGGGAGTCGTGAGTTGGGAGCCGTACCGCCCACCACTCACGACTCCCAACTTCCAACTGCAGTGGTCAACGCGCTCGAGCCCATCGTTCCACCCGCTCCAGCACGTCGTTCACGGAAATCCGTGCCATCCGTCCCGGCCGGTTCTGCATGCTCACGGGGTAGTCCTCGCCCGGCTCGCCGTAGGCGTCAATCATGAGCTCGGCGAAGCGACGGTACGGCCCCACGCGCTTCGGATTGGTGTAGCCGAGCAACGAGACCACCGGCGTGCCCAGCGCGACGCTCAGGTGCAAGGGTCCAGTGTCCGGTGAAAGCACCAGCGCACTCTTCTCGATGATCGCCGCCAACCCGCGCAGCCCGCCGTCTCCGAGCGCCGAGGCCGGCTTCACCCGTGCGCGCTCGAAGATCACGCGCTCCGCCTCGACCTCGCGCGGCGAACGCCCTCCGACCAGCACCGGTTGCAGCCCGAAGTCGTGCCACAGCGCGTCGCACACCTCCGCCCAGCGCTCGGCGGGCCAGTCCTTCTCGGGCTTGCTCGTCGCCACCACGATCGGCGCCAGCGGCCGCTCGAAGCGCGAGAGGAAGGTCGCCTGCCACTGACGTTCCAACTCGTTCCACGGCCCGATCTTCCACTCCAGCGGCCGCGCGGGCACGCCGAGTGCGTCGAGAAACTCGAGATACTGGTCCTGCATGTGCTGCAGCGGTCGCGCAGGGATCTGCGCATTGCTGAACAGCCACGAGGCATCGCGCGCCCGCGCCCGGTCGAAGCCGAGTCGCAGCGGTGCCGGTGCAAAGCTCGCGACGACACCACTCTTGAGGTACGGCTGCAGCACGAGCACCGCGTCGAACTGCCGCTGACGAAGCGCCGCACGCACCGCCGCAAAGCCGCGCCAGCCCTCGGCGCGCACGAACGGAATCACATCGTCGATCGCCGGATGCCCCATCAGCAGGTTCGTCAGCGCGCCTGTCTGCATCACCCACGAGATACGCGCGCGCGGATGCACCCGCTTGATCGCGTTCACCACGGGCAGCGCATGCACGGCGTCTCCCACCGCCGCGAGCATCACGATGAGCACGCGGTCCAGCGGTACCTGCCCGAACGGCGCCGACATGTCGCGCGCGATGCCGCCGGCGGTGGCGGCGCTCGGCGTCGCGCTCATCGCGCCCCCGCCTTCCAGCGCGCCACGCGTTCGAGCACGTCGTCCACAGTGATGCGTCCCATGCGGCCGCGCCGTCGCATCCACAGCACTTCGTCAGGCGGATCGCTGGGCTCGGCGAACGCATTCACCACGAGGTCCATCGAGCGGCCGTAGGGTCCCGTGCGCTTGGGATCGGCCTGCGACATCAACGCAATCACCGGCTTCCCCAGCGCCACCGACATGTGCAGCGGCGCGGTATCGAGCGAGAGCACGAGCTCCGCAGCATCGAGGATGCCGACCAATCCACGCAGACCGCCTTCGCCAAGCGCGATCAACGGCCGCGAGGACTTCGCGCCCGCCACGATCGCCGCGGCCGTCGCGCGCTCGCGCGCGCTGGGTCCGCCGACGAGCACGGGCTGCAAGCCATACTGCGTGTGCAGCGCATCGCAGACGCTCGCCCAGCGTTCCGGCATCCAGTCGCGGTCGGCGTCGCTCGTGCCGCAGACAATGGCCGCGTACGGCCCGCCCACCTTCGCGACGAACGCCTGCTGCGCGGCGCGCTCCTGCGGCCACGGCCCGAGGTTCCAGGTCACCGGGGCGTGCGGAACTCCGAGATGCGTGAGGAACTCGAAGTACTGGTCCTGCACGTGCCGCCGCGGGCCGGGCGGAATCTTGTGCGTCGTGAACAGCCAGTTCAGGTCCCGCGCTCGGGCACGGTCGAAGCCCAACTTCACCGGCGCGTGCGTGAAGCTCGCGACGATCCCCGCCTTGAGCGACACCTGCAACGCGAGCACGAGGTCGAACTCGCGCGCGGCGAGTTCGCGTCGCACCTGTGTGTACGCGCCGAGACCCGTGCCGTAGTGGAACGGGATGATCTCGTCGATGTCGGGATGCCCGCGCACCAGCGATGCCGGCCCGGGTTGCAGCACCCAGCTGACGCGCATCTTCGGTTGCGCCCGCTTGAGCGCCGTCAGCACCGGCAGCACGTGCACGCTGTCGCCCACCGCCGACATCATCACGATGGCCGTGCGGTCCATCGGGACGCGCAGCGTCACGCGTCGGCCTCGACGGTCGGCCGCCCCAGCGCGCGCCGCTGCAGGAACTGCAGGTGGGCATCGCTGATGTCGAGCCCGAACTGCTCGCGACCCTTCACCAGCGAGCGCGTGAGCCGCGCGAGGTTCAACTCCGCCGCCCGCGCATCGCCCGTCGGCAGGAAGCGCACGCGGTCCACGTCGAGCGCGAACGCGCGCCACCCGCGGCCTTCGCTCGCGAGGTACACGTTCTTCGCATTGAGGTCCTCGTGATGCGCGCCGATCAAGCCCAGCGCGCGCACCAGCGCGGCCGTGGCCGTGAGCATCGCCTCGCGTTCGCCGGCGGGCGTGTCGCGCCAGAGCTGCGGGAAATCTCCGCCTTCAGGCAGGCGCGCCGTCGCGACGTCGCAGCGGCAGAAGCCGGGGCCGGCCGGGTACAGCGCGTATGCCACCACCGCCGGCGTGGGCACGCCCGCCGCGCGCAAGCGCTCGCTCACCTCGAGCTCCCAGGGTGCACGGCCGGGCCAGAGGAAGCGATCCCCGGTCAGCGGCGCCAGCAATCCCCCATGCTTGGCGTGCCGGACCACCACCGACGGGCCGCCGCGCGGCAGCGTCGTGCCCCAGGCCGTCGCGCGGCCGTGGAAGGCTTTCGCACCCGGGACGGTCGCGGCCCAGCAGTGCAGCGTGCGCGTTTCCTTGAGCGCTTCCTCGATGCCGGCCACCGCATCCTGCCGCGCGATGACCGTCGCATCGCGGACCGTGAACCGCGAATAGCCCGACGGTGCGCTGGGCCCCGCGTCGCTCACCGACGCACGCGGAAGACGGGAAGCGCTTGGCTCTTCCCCTTGAGCTCCATCGGCGGCAGCGCGTCCAGCGGCGGCGGATTGCCCAGCGCCGTGCGGAAGTCGTCGCTGATGAGGATCTCGCCGGGGGCCGCGGCGCCGCAGAGCCGGCTCGAGATGTTCACGGGATCGCCGATCACCGTGTACTCCAATCGGCGGTCCGAGCCGATGTTGCCGGCGAAGACCTCACCCACGTTGAGCCCGATGCCGATGCCCAGCGTCGGCCGGCCCTCGCCCTGCCAGCGCGCGTTGAGCCGGTCCAACTCGTCCATCATGTCCATCGCGGCCGCCATGGCCCGGTCGCAGTCGTCGCTCTCGCCGATCGGCGCGCCCCACTGCGCCATCACCGCGTCGCCGATGAACTTGTCCAGCGTGCCGCCGTGTCGGAACACGCACTCCACCATTTCGGTGAAGTACTCCGTGAGCAGGCGCGCCATCGACTCCGCGCTCATCGTCTCGGACAGCGCCGTGAATCCGCGGATGTCCGAGAACAACACCGCCACCCGCCGCTTGTCGCCGCCGAGCTTCACGGCGTCCGGGCTGCTCGCGATGCGCGCCGCCAGGTGCGGCGTGAAGAAGCGCTCGAAGTTGCTGCGCGCCAGCGCCTCCACGCGGATGCGCTCGGCGAACTGCCCGTTCTCCAGCGCCACAGCCGCGATGCCCGCGAAGGCGATCAAGAAGTCGAGGTCCGTCTCGCCGAAACGCTTGAGCGAGAAGTTGTCCACGTAGATCACGCCCAGCGGCTTGTTCTCGCTGCCGATCAGCGGAACGCACATGGCCGAGCGCACTTTCTGCAGCACGATCGACTGGCCCGTGAAGCGCTGGTCGCCGCCCGCGTCGTCCGTGAGGATCGCGACCTTGTCCACCACCGCCTGCGTGGCGATCGACTGCGGCACCTCGCCGCTCGCCGCGGTGCCGCGGCGGTCGCGCGAGATCTGCGGGTGCAGGTGCCCGTCGCGATCCATCAGCAGGATCGCGCAGCGGTCCGCCTCCAGCGTCTGGAACGCGTACTCGGCGATCTTCACCAGCAGCCCGTGCACGTCGGTGGCCTTCGTGAGGCCCTTCGCGACCTCGAGCAGGATCGCCAGCTTGCGACGGTCCTTCTCGGCCGGATCCGCTTGGCCCGCCAACTGCTTGCCGAGCGAGCCGGAGTCGCCGGAGAGCGAACCCTGCTCGCCGGTTTTCGGGATCTGCCGCACGATCGTCGCACCCGCCGGCTTCGGCGGCGGCGGAGGCGTGGTCACCGCCGCGGGCTTCGGTACCTCGACCTTCTCGAGGCGGAACACGACCTTGCCGAACGTGATCTCCGCGCCCGGCGCCGCGTGCGACGTGTCGATCTTCACGCCGTTCACATACGTGCCGTTGCTCGAGCCGGCGTCGGTGATCTCGATGCCGTTCTCGGTGAGCCGCAACTCCGCGTGCTTGCGCGAGATCGTCGGGTCCACCACGGCGCACTCGTTGGTGACCGCGCGGCCCACGTTGTGGGGCCCCGGTCCCTTGAGTTCGAATTTGAAGTCGTTCCCGACGCCGATCAGGCGGAAGTGCATAGTCTTAAATATGGCGAACCCGCCCGATGGCCGTCAGCATCGCCCGGGCCTTGGCCTCCGTCTCCGCCCACTCCGCCGCCGGGTCGGAGTCGGCCACGATGCCGGCGCCGGCCTGCACGTTCGCTTCGTCGCCCGCCAGCACGCAGGTGCGGATCGTGATGCAGAGGTCCATGTGCCGGTCGCCCCAGCCGATATGCCCCACGGCGCCCGCATAGGGCCCGCGACGTTCCGGCTCCAGCGTGTCGATGATCTCCATCGCCCGCACCTTGGGGGCGCCCGTCATCGTGCCCGCGGGGAACACCGCCTTGAACACCGCCAGCGAACTCTGCGCATCGCGCAGCAGGCCCTCCACCGAGCTCACGAGGTGCAGCACGTGCGAGTAGCGCTCCACCACCATCAGGTCGGGCACGGTGACCGTGCCGTACTGCGCCACGCGGCCCACGTCGTTCCGGCCCAAGTCCACGAGCATGATGTGCTCGGCCCGCTCCTTCGGATCCGCCAACAGCTCGGCCGCGCGCTCGGCATCCTGCTCCGGCGTCGCGCCGCGGGGCCGCGTGCCGGCGATCGGCCGCACGACCACCTTGCCGTCGGCGACGCGCACCAACAGCTCCGGCGAGCTGCCCACGAGCTCGAGATCCTCGAGCACGAGATGGAACATGTACGGCGAGGGATTCAGCACGCGGATCGCGCGGTACAGCGAGGTGCCGTCGAAGTCCCGCGGAACGGCGATGCGGCGCGCCAGCAGGCACTGGAACACGTCGCCCGCGAGGATGTGCTCCTTGATCCGCGCCACACCCTCGAGAAACCGCTCCCGCGAAGTGTTCGACGTCCCCACCGCGGCGGGCCGTGAGGCATCGAGCTCCAACGGCGGCAGCGCCGGACCGCTGCGCAGGCGCGCGATGGTCGCGGAGATCTCCGCCTGCGCAGCGTCGAACAATCCGCGCAACGTGGCATCGTCCGCGGCCGGCGGCACCACGGCGGTCGTCACCACGCGCGCCTGGGCCCGCAGGTTGTCCACGATCACCACGCTGCCGGTGAAGAGGAACAGCGCATCGGGGCAGGGAATGCCGCGCGGCGGCGCATCGGGCAGCCGCTCGATGTGCCGCACCACGTCGTAGCCGAAGAAGCCCACGGCTCCCCCCCAGAACGGCCCCAGCTCCGGCACGTCCACCACGGGATGCCGCGTGAGCGCCTCGCGCAGGTCCGCAAAGGGATCCGCCGGCCGCCGGGCGCCATGCCAGCCGCCGCTCGGGGACCAATCCTCCACCACGCCGTCACGCAAGCGCCACGCCGCCCGCGGCGACGATCCGAAGAACGAGTAGCGCGCCCAGGTCTCGCTGCCGGCCGGCGCGCTCTCGAGCAAGAACGCGAACGGGCCTTCACGCAGCTTGTGGAACGCACCCACGGCCGTGTCGCCGTCGAGCAACGTGTCGCGCCACACGGGGACGAGCCCGCCGGTGCGCGCACGCGCCGCGAACGCCGCGAAATCACTCACGCGGCGGCTCCCTGCGGTTGTTCTCGTCCTGTGCCCCGGCAATCTTTGTCATATGCGTATCCTGCGCGCGGCCAGCGCCGCGTCGGTCTTGTTGCTCTGCGCCACGGCCGAGCTCGCCGCGCAAACGCGGTGGAACGACGAGCGCAGCATGACGCTCATCGGCGCGGCCATCCAGCGCCGCACGGCGCAGCTCGCCGACACCGCCCTGCGCGACTACAGCGCCCGCGCCGCCGGTACCCTCACCTTCCTCGCCCAGTTCGGCGACGGCATCCTGTCGCGTCCGGTCGTCGTGAAGTCGGACCAGCTGGAGCTGGAAGTCTATTGGGGCGCGCCCGATCGCAGCAAGCAACGCATCGTCGGTCGGCGCGATACGCTCCTGCTGCCGAGTGACATGCAGTATCACCGCGATCACCTCGGCATCATCCAGAACAACTTCCCCGACATCATTCGCCTCGGCGACGGCGACGAAGTGCTGGACGTGGTCCATCCGCTGAGCCCGATGGGGCCGCTCACCTACGACTACGCGCTGGCGGATTCGCTCACCATCCGCGGCAGCGGCGTCAGCGTGGACGTGATGATGATCAGCGTGCGTCCCAAGGAGCCGCAGCTCCCCGCGGCCGTCGGCGCGGTGTACCTGGACCGCGGCAGCGGCGCCGTCGTGCGCATGACCTTCTCGTTCACGCGTGCGGCGCTCCGCGACCGACAGCTCGAGGACGTGTCGGTGATCCTCGAGAACGGGCTCGTGGATGGCCGGTTCTGGTTGCCGCGTCGCCAGGAAATCGAGATCCGCCGCTCGGCGTCGTGGATGGACTTCCCCGCGAAAGGCATCATCCGCGGGCGCTGGGAGATCTGCTGTGTCGAGGCCAATCGCTCGCTCGCGAGCCCCGTGTTCACCGGGCCAGAGATCGTCGAGGCCGGGCCTCCTGAGCGCCTGCGCCAGCATCCGGCCTTCACCGGCAACGTGCTCGACGCGCTCCCGCCCGACGTCCGCGCGCTCGACGCCGACGAGGTCCGCGCGGTGCAGGACGAGGCCCGGCGCCTCGTGCAGGAATCCACGCTGCGCCGTGCGCGCAGCGGCAATCTCATGGCCCGTCGCATCTCGGACTTCGTGCGCAGTGATCGCGCCGAGGGATTCGTGCTCGGCGCCGGTGTCTCGCAGCGCCTCGGGGCTGGCCTCGCCACCACGGCGCAGGGCCGCTACGGCTTCGCCGACTTCCGCTGGAAGGGCCGCGGTACGCTCGGCTGGCAGCGGGCGTCTGGGCTCGCGGTCACGGTCATCGGCCAGGACGATTTCCGCCAGCTTGGCGAAGTCCCCGAAGTCAGCAGCGTGCGCAACACCATCGCCGCGCAGGAATTCGGCAGTGATTGGTCGCAGCCCATCGGCGTGGTGGGTGGCGCGCTGCAGATCCGCTGGGCGCCACCGGCCGCTGCGGCGTGGTCGCTCGAACTCGCCCGTGAGGACGAGCGCGCCCTGTCGCTGCGCGCCCAGCCCGCCACTGGGCGATTCGAGCCCACCGTCCCGGCGCTCGCGCTCCGGCGCGAGGCGCTCCGGCTCGGCTGGAGCGTCGCCGCAGCGCCCGCGGACGCCGGCACGGGCGCGTCCGCCGACTGGCGATTGCGCCTCGACGTCGAGGGCAGCCGTTGGCAGGCCCGCGACGCGTCGGATGCGGGCCGCCTCATGCGGGCACGGCTCGACGCCGAGTACGCGCGGCCCATCGGGGGCCTGCGCCTGCGCCTTCGGACCATCGCGGCCGGGCTCAGCGCGGGCGATGCCCCGGTGCAGGATCTCGTGCGCTTCGGCGGGCCCGTGAGCGGCCCGGGGTACGACTTCCACGCGTTCGCGGGGAGCGCTGGCCTGAGTCAGCGCGTGGAGCTGCAGCAACGTATTCCCTTCGTGCCGCTGAATCTCGGGCGCTTTGGACGGGTGCCGGCCACGCTGGTGCTCGCGCCTTTCGCGCATGCCGTGTGGATGGACGGTGCGCCGAGCGCGGGGCAGGGCTGGTATCCCGCGGTCGGGCTCGGGGCCATCGGGCTGTTCGACCTGCTGCGGGTGGACGTGGCGCGTGGGATCCGTGATGGGCGCTGGACCTTCTCGCTCGACGTCAGCGGCACCCTCTGGCCGGTGCTGTGACCCCGATGCGGGTGGCGGGGTCCGGGTGGTAGCCGCGCGGGGCCACGGCGGTATCTTTGTGAGGCGGGGTAGTCCCGCGGTTTTCCTGAGGAGCGTGGATGGGAAGCAGCAGCAAGCCGACGCGTGATGAGTGGATCTGGGCCACGCTCGAAGGGCTCCTCGAACCGGAGCAACTCGAGGGCCTGCGCGCGTCCTCGCCGGAGAGTTACTGGGAGGACGCCGTCCGCCGCGGCTGGCTCACCGACGACGCCATCGTGAAGGCCGTGGCGACGCGCTTCCGGATGCGCGTCGCCGACATCTCGAGCGTCTCGCAGCAGGCCCGCGAACTCGTGCCGGAGGCCCTCGCGCGCAAGTTCCGCGTGCTGCCGCTCGCGATCTCCGATTCGATCCTCGACATCGCGACCTCCGACCCGCTCGACCTCGATTGCGAGCGCACGCTCGCCTTCGCGCTTGGCCGCCAGGTGCGCATGAGCATCGCGCCGCCGCGCAAGATCGTCGACCGCATCGAAGAGGTGTACCGCCCCGAGAACGTCATCGAGAAGATCCTCGAGAAGGTCGAGGGCACCTACGACGTGGAGACGGTGGACGAGACGGTCGAGGAGGCCGATCTCGACATCTCGGCGGCGCGCGCCGGCGAGCGGCCCGTCATCCAGCTCGTGGACCGCATCATCGCCGAAGGCATCCAGAGCCGCTGCTCGGACATCCACCTGGAGCCCGAGGAAGGCGGCGTCGCCGTGCGGTATCGCATTGACGGCGTGCTGCGCCAGGCGATGGTGCTGCCCAAGGCGGCTGGCATCCCGCTGGTGAGCCGCATCAAGATCATGGCGCAGCTCGACATCGCCGACCGCCTGCGCCCGCAGGACGGTCGCGCCCGCGTCGCCATCAGCGGCAACCGCGTGGACCTCCGCGTCTCCACGCTGCCCGCCTCGCAGGGCGAGAAGGTCGTGATCCGCGTGCTGGACCAGCGGAGCACCATTCTCTCGCTCGATTCGCTGGGCCTCCTGCCCGACGAGCTGACGCGCATCCATGAGCTGCTCATGGCTCGCGAGGGCATCGTGCTCGTCACCGGCCCCACGGGCTCGGGCAAGACGACCACGCTGTACTCCATGCTGCGCAGCGTGCAGGGCCGCGGCGTCAACATCGTCACCGTCGAGGATCCCGTCGAGTATCGCCTGCAGGGCATCGTGCAAGTGCAGGTGAACGAGAAGGCCGGACTCACGTTCCCCGCCGCGCTGCGCTCGATCCTCCGCCAGGACCCGGACGTCATCCTCGTCGGCGAAATCCGCGACAAGGAAACGGCCAACATCGCCGTGCAGGCGTCGTTGACCGGCCACTTGGTGCTCTCCACGCTGCACACCAACGACGCCGCGAGCTCCGTGACGCGTCTGGTGGACATCGGCATCGAGAGCTACAAGATCGCCGCCGCGCTCAAGGGCGTCGTCGCGCAGCGCCTCATGCGCCGCCTCTGCAGCTCCTGCCGCGAGTTGGCGGTGGGCCAGGTGCCCGAGCGCCTGCAGAAGTACTTCCCCGATCAAGGCACGCTCTACCGCGCCGTCGGTTGCCCCGAGTGCTCCATGACCGGCTACCGCGGCCGCCTCGCCATCGAGGAAGTGCTGCAGGTCACGGAAGAGGTCGAGCGCCGCATCGCCGGCAACGAGAGCGTGGACCGCATCAACGACGCCGCCCGCGAGGGCGGCATGCGCTCGCTCTGGGAGTCCGCCGTCGCGCACGTGCGCAAGGGCGAGACGACCATCGAAGAGCTCCTGCGCGTGCTCGAGGCGCCGCAGGAGGGCAGCAGCAAGAGCGGGTCGGTGCCGCGTGTCACGACCGAAGAGGTGACGCCCGTGCAGCCGCCGCTCGGCAACCCGGTGCGCTTCTCGTCGGTGGCGCCACCGGTCGTCGAGGAGGAGGAAGGGCCGTCCACGCCGAGCGCGAAGGCCCGCCGCAGCGGCACGCGGCACGCGGTGCCCAACACCTTCAGTGCCGACGCCTTCGAGCTCGTCGGCGATGAAGTCGCCAAGCGCCCCGCCGCCAAGCGCGTGCTGCTCGTGGAGGATGAAGAAGCGCTGCGCCGCGTGATGAAGGACCTGCTCGAGCGCGAAGGCTTCGTCATCTACGAGGCCAACGACGGCGTCGTCGCGCTGGATGAGATCGACCGCCTCGCGCCCGATCTCGTCGTGCTCGACCTCAACCTGCCGCGCCTCGACGGCTATGGCGTGCTCAGCCACCTACGCGCGCGGCCGGCCACGGCCAAGCTACCGGTCATCGTGCTCACCGCCAAAGGCGATGAAGACAGCGAGGTGCGCGTGTTCGAGTACGGCGCCAGCGACTATCTCACGAAGCCGTTCCGCGCCCGTGCGCTCTCGGCGCGCATCCACTCGCTGATCGACCGCAAGACCAAGACCTCGGGATGAACGGCCGCGTCAGCCTCGGCGTCGCTGCGCCACCGAGGCGCCGCGCCACACGGCGCCGGGAGCTGCTCCCGGCATGAGCGTCCCGATCGAAGTCCGCGTGGTGGACGTCGTGGCCTTCCGCCCCGTCGAACGCGGCTGGCAGGCCCTCGCGCTCCGCCGCCGCGCTGGCACCCGCTGCCCCGGCTCCTGGGAGATGGTGCACGGCAAGGTCATGGACGGCGAATCACTGCCTGATGCGGCGCTGCGCGAACTGTTCGAGGAGACCGGCCTCAAGCCGGAGCGCCTCCTCAGCGTGACCATGCATCCGTTTTACCTCGTGCCGAAGGGCAGCGTGCAGTTGGCCGCCGTCTTCGCCGCCGTCGTGCCGCCCGATGCACCCGTCGTCCGCGGCGACGAGCACGATAAGCACGCGTGGCTCACCATCTCGCAGGCGCGCCGCCGCTACTCATGGCCGCACGAGCGCCGCCACCTCGACGACGCGTACGCCCTCCTGCGCACGCCCGAGGTCCACGATGTGCTCGACGTGCCGCTGCCGTAGGGCGGACGGCGTTCGTGGTAGAGCCTCTCAGTCGTTCCCGCGATCCGTCGTCAACGACACGCGCTCGGCCGGCGCATTCGGCTTCACGCGCACCGACTTGGCTGGAATACCGACGTTGACGTGATACGGCCGCACGTCCTTCGTCGCCACCGCCACCGCGCCCACCATCCCGTTCTCCCGCACGTGCACGCCCGCGAGCACCGTCGCGTGGTAGGTGATGCGCACGTCGTCATCGAGGATCGTCAGCGCGTTCGTGACGTCCACCTGGTCCACGATGCTGTGCGTATGCGAGTAGATGTTCGCGTAGTCCGAGATGGAGACGCGGTTGCCCATCCGGATACCGCCGCGGTCATCGAGCAGCACGTGCCGGTGCACCACGCAGTCGTCGCCCACTTCCATGTTGTAGCCGAACGAGAACTCCACGTGCTGGAAGCACTTGAAGTTCTTGCCGACGCGCTTGAAGATGTGCGGCGCCAACGCCCGACGCAGCTTCACGCCGAGCTGCACGGCCTGCCCGCCGATCGGGAGCCGATCGAACGAGTACCAGAGCCACAGCAGCGGCTTCACGCGCTGGAACTTCTCCTGGTCGCAGTCGCCGTAGTACTCGGGCTCCAGCGTGACGTTGCGCGGGTCCAGCGCAGCCAGCGCCAGCTGTGTGCCCAGCGGCGTCTTGAGGTCCGCCATCGTCGCCTCGTAGCGCCCCACGTACTGCGGATACGCGAGCTCGAGCAACGTGTCGCGGCAGAGCAGGGCACGGTCCGTGCTGGGGTCAGCGAGCTTCTCGCTCAGGTGCGCGATCCACGCGTCCTCGACCTTCTCCGTCGCGCGCGCGGGCAGCTTCTGCAGGGGGATTCTCGGCATCGTGCGTTACCTCAGTTTGAAACGGCAATCACCACGAAGGCACGAAGACACGGAGGAAATCGGTACTCGCCGCGTTGTTCAAAAGAACGCCAGCGAAAAATCCTTCGAGTGCGGCGAGACTTCTGAGAGTTGCCGTGCCGCACGTCCTTCGTGTCTTCGTGCCTTCGTGGTGAAAGTAGTTATCCCTCGTCCGCCACGGAGGGTTCCGCCGTCACCAGCGACATCACCGCCTCCGCCAGCTCGTCCCGCCCCGCGCCGCTCACGGCCGAGAACGAAATCACCTGCTCCGGATCCAGCCCCAGCCTGAGCGCCAGCGACTGCACCTGCTTCGCCGCCGCGCCCTTCGAGAGCTTGTCCACCTTCGTCACGCAGACCAGCGTCGGCAACCCGATATCCGCCAGCAAGTCGAACATCTGCAGGTCGTCGTCGGTTGGGTCGCGCCGCACGTCGAGCAGCTGCACGATGCCGCGCAACGCCGGCGCCCCGCGCAGGTAGCCCTCGATCAGCGGCCGCCACTCCGCCTGCCGCTCCTTCGAGATCTTCGCGTAGCCGTAGCCCGGCAGGTC
>CAZCIM010000014.1:0-37713 GCA_964498895.1 uncultured Gemmatimonas sp.
AGCGGCGCAGGGCGCGGAACCAGATCTGGTAGTTCTCCTTCCAGAACGTCTCGTCCGTGCTGCTCCAGCCGATGAAGTACGAGCCGTGGTTCGCCGGGTCCGGCTTGAAGTAGTCCTCGAGGGCCGGGTGCAGATAGTCGCGGAACCAGGGCTGGTTCTGCGCGCGCTGCAGGTCGCGCGAGGCCTCGTAGATGTCGAGCGTGGGCACCCAGCCCACATTCGCGCGCACCATGCTCTTGAGCACGGAGTCGAGGAGGACGGGGTCCGCCTCGCGCCAGAGCCGGCCCGCCCAACGGAAGCGGTCGGTCTCGTCGTTGTAGTTGTAGTCGCTGGGGAAGTTCTGGCGACGCGTGCGGATGGCCGCGTCGGGGATGCCGTACCAGTGTTCGATGGTCGTGGTGCCGCCAGCGATGTCGTCCCACACGGTGGTCTCTTCCACGCCCACGTGATGCGCGACGCGCAGGCCCTGCTTCTTGGCCTCGTCGAGCATCGCCATCAGGATGTCGCGGTCGAGCCCCGTGATCTTGATGCCGTCCGCGCCTTGGGCCTTGAGCTGCCGCACGCGCTCGCGCGCGAGCTCCGGTGTGCGCGCGCCGCCGAAGCGCAGATACGCAAAGGCACGCGGCGCCACTATCGTGCCCGCACGCTCGGCGGCGCGCACGGCGAGCAGGCCCGGGTTGGAATCGGTGCCCACTTCGCGGAAGGTCGTGATGCCCGAGGCCAGCCAGAGCTTGAGCGTGTACTCGTAGGGCTGCGGCTGGCTTGAGCGTTCATGCTGCAGGTGCGCGTGCGCGTTGATCAGCCCCGGCAGGACAAACTTGCCCGTGGCGTCAATCTCGGCGTCCGCCTCGACACGATTCGCGCGGCCGCTGCGCACCGCGACGGGATCCAACCAGACGATGCGCGCGATCGTATCGTTGACGATGAGGATGTCCGCCGGGCCCCGGGCCGGCGTGCCATTGCCGTCCACGATGGTCGCGTTGCGGATCACCAGCGACCGCGTGCGCACGTTGTGCCGGGCGGTGGTGCTCGCAGTGGTGCTCGCGGCGGTGTTGGTCGTGGCTTGTGCGTCGAGCGCGAGCGGGGCGAGTGACGCGAACAGGAGGCCGGCGAGTACCGCGACGGCCAGCGGACGAGCGAAAGAGCGGGTGGGACGCACGACGCAGGTTCTCCGAGCGTGGGAGGGTCTGCGAAGGTTACGCGCCCCGGGGCGGGACCGCTATCTGAGCCGGCCGCCGGAACCTCCCGTTGCCCCTCGGATTGGTCCACCCATGACACCCCGATCGCTCGGCCCCGCGCGGGACCTCCCGCTCACCCAGATGGGCCCCAACCTGCGCTCCTACGACGTGCACACGGCTGTCGGTGAGGCCGCGTCGGACCCGTTTCTCGTCGTGTCGCTGTTCGACATGATCGGCCCCACGTTCCCGCCGCATCCGCACGCCGGGTTCACGGTGGTGACGTACATGCTGCCCGAGAGCCCCACGAGCTTCCTCAACCAAGATTCCCTCGGGCTGCGCAACGAGATCCTGCCCGGTGGCCTGCATGCGACCATCGCGGGCGCCGGCGTGCTGCACGAGGAGCAGCCGATCCGCAGCGGCGAACTCGCGCGCGGCTACCAGATTTGGATTGATCACCGCAACGCCGAGCGCCACGTGCCGCCGCGCGCGGTGTCGCTTGAGGCGCCCGAGGTGCCGATCGTGCGCAAGGAGGGCCTGCGCCTGCGCGTGTTGATCGGCGCCGCGCACGGCGTCACGTCGCCGGTGCTGCTGCCGACCACCGTGCGACTCCTCGATGTGGAGCTCGTGCCCGGCGCGACGCTCTCCGAGCCCATCGCGGCGGGTGAACGCGGGTACGTGGTGGTTGTGGATGGCGAAATCAGCGCCGGTGCCCAGCGCGTGACACGCACGCAGGTCGCGATGCTCGGCGAGACCGGCGACCACCTGACGATCACCGCCGGTGCGCAGGGCGCGCGCGTGACCTTCTTCCTCGGCGAGCCGCTGCGGCAGCCGCGGGTGTTTGCGGGGCCGATGGTGGCGGGAAGCAAGGCGGAGGCGCTGGCGTTCCTCAAGGCGGCGTCGGCGGGCGAGTTCGGCACACTGCGCGCGTTTGACGAGCAGTAGGGCCGCGACGCGATCCCAGCCCTAGCGCTCCCGCAGCTGAATCCAGGCTTCGCGTGGGGCGACAATCGGCAACGGAGCACGCCGAGCGACAACCAGGAGGTCGCGGTCGCCCGTGACGAGCATATCGGCGCCTCCGACCACCGCCGACGCGAGCACCCATGCGTCGTCCGCGTCTCGGATGTCGCGTGTACTTGGCGCGCGGGGCTTCGGAACGACCGCGTGCTCGCGCAGCAGCGACTCGACCGTTCCCAGCAGCGCCGGTCCTGCCTTCAACCGATCGCGCAGCACACGGCGGAGTTCGAGCACGTTCACCTCGCCGGTCATCAGCTCGTGCTCCGCAATCACGAGCCGCATGAGATCGGCGCAGAGTCCTCGCGCTGCGAAGGCACTGACGAGGACGTTCGTATCGAAGAAGACCTTCACGACACAGCGCCGAACACGTCCTCGTCGGTGAGGAGCCCCTGTGCCTCCGCGAGTGGCAGCAAGGCGCGGCGCGCGTCCTCGAAGCCCGCGAGCGCAAGCTGCCGGCGCAGGGCGTCACGGACGAGCTCACTGCGGCTTTGGCCCAGCCGCTTGCTGAGGCGATCGAGTTCGCGCTGGAGTTTAGCGTCGAGGCGAATGGTCACGGTGGCCGTCTTCATGTAAGACAATGTAATACACCACGGATTCGTGCACAACGAATCGGGCCCGGACACAGTCGCTGCGTCCGGGCCCGTACCCGCGACTGGATCGTCGCGGATGCCATCGTGCTATCGCGCGACTTACGCCGCCTGCGTCTCCGCCGGCACCGCCGCCACGGCCTGCGCCGAGACGGTGAGCTTCACTTCGTCGGAGACCAGCACGCCGCCCATCTCGAGGGCCTGGTTCCAGGTGAGGCCGAACTCCGAGCGCTTGATCTTGCCCGAGACTTCGATCGAGCAGCGCTGCAGGCCCCAGGGATCCTTCATGGCCGAGGAGAGCTCGCCCGTGAGCACCACCGACTTGGTGACGCCGCGGATCGTGAGGTCGCCGGTGATCGTCAGCTCGGCCGGCGTGCCGGTGATCTTGGTGGCCGTGAACGAGATCTTCGGGAAGTTCGCGACGTCGAAGAAGTCCGGGCTCTTCAGGTGGCCATCGCGCTGCTCGTTGTTGGTGTTGACCGACGTGGCGTCGATCTCCATCGAGAGCTTGGTGGGCATGCCCGTGGCGTCGTCCGTCTCGCCGGAGGCGGAGAACAGGTTGAACGAGCCGCGGACGGTGGAGATGGCCATGTGCTTCACGGAGAAGTCAACGTTGGCGTGGGTGGTGTCGAGATTCCAAAGCATGGTATTGGTGGGGCTGAGGGTTGGGTGGTTGAGACGTGAGACTTGAGACGGGAGACTTGAGAGGGGACCTGAGCGCTCTCACGTCTCAAGTCTCCCGTCTCAAGTCCCCTACTTGAGCGGCCCCAGGGCCGCGACAATCTGCTCGCGCTCCACTTCCAGCCAAGCTGGAAGCTTGAGCTCACTTCCTAGAGCGGTCTTCTCTTCATCTACCGCAAACCCCGGCCCATCCGTCGCGATCTCCAGCAGCTGACCGTCGGGCGCCTGGAAGTAGATGCTCTTGAAGTACTGCCTATCCATCACGGGCGAGACTTGCAGCCCGATCGTCATGAGGTGATCGCGCCAGGCGAGCTGCTCCTCGTCGTTCTTCGCGCGGAAGGCGACGTGGTGCGTTTGGCCGATGCCGTGGCGTGCGTGGGGTGAACGCGGATTCCAGCCGAACAGTGTCCACGAGCTGCCGGGCAGCACGCGGGTGCCGTCGTAGTTGGCCCAGAACCAATGCGGCGTATCCGGGTCATCCTGATTGATGGTCTTCTTCACGAGCTTGAGGCCGAGCGCCTCTTCATAGAAGTCGCTCGTGCGTGCGATGTCGTCCGTCATGCCCGTGATGTGGTGCAGGCCGGTGAGGGCCATGTCGGGCGTGATGGTCGGCACCGGCTCCGGGTGCGTGGTGCGGGCGATCATCGCTTCATCGCGCGTGCCGGGCAGCTGATGCGGCTGCTGGCCGAGGATGTGTTGGCCGAGTTCGGACATCGGTTCATCGATGTCGTAGCCCGGGCCCGCGGTGGCGATCTCCAGCACTTGGCCGTCGGGGTCGCGGAAGTAGAGCGAGTTGAAGTAGCCGCGCGGCATCGGGCCGGAGACGGGGAGTCCTAGGTCTTGGAGGCGGCGCTTCCACTTGAGCAGCGTCTCGTACGTGGGCGTCGAGAAGGCCAGGTGATGCACGCCGCCGACGCCGAAGCGTCCGCGCGGGGCGTCCGGCCATTCGAAGAACGTGACCAGCGTGCCCGGCGCGCCCTCGGCGTTGCCGAAGTAGAGGTGGTACGACGACGGGTCGTCGAAGTTGACCGTCTGCTTCACCAACTGGAGTCCGAGCACCCCGTGGTAGAACGCGAGGGTACGGCGCGCGTCGCTGGCGACGAGCGTGATGTGGTGGAAGCCGAGCGTGGTGGGGGCGGTGCTGGAGCGGGACATACAGACCTCTGCTGGTGAACTTCTCACTACTAAGACAATGGGGTCACGGAAGGTTCCCGGCAAGGGGGCCGGGGTGGGGGGAGAACTTCTATATAGATGCCCTAGGCCGATTTGCCGGCTTCTGTACCCGAGGGCAGTATTTCAGCGGCGGCTGCGGAATGGCCGAGTTTCTTGAGGAGCTCGATCAGGGTCTGCTGCTCGGCGGGGGTGAGGCCGGAGACGGCGCGGCGGATCACCTCGGCGTGGCCTGGGAAGATGCGGGCGATGAGGTCGCGGCCGGCGTCGGTGAGCTCGGCGTATCGGGCGCGGCGGTCGGCCTCGCAAAGGCGGCGCTGGACCAGGCCGCGTTGGACGAGCTTGTCGATGAGGAAGGTGATGCCGCCGGAGCTGACGAGGATCTTTTTTTGGACTTCACCCAGGAGCATCGGGCCCTTGTGGTAGAGGGCTTCGAGGATGGCGAATTCGGTTTGGGTGAGGCCGTGGGACTCAATGTCGGATTTGGTGTGGGCGTGCAACACCTCCGACGCCCGGGAGAGGACGACGTAGAGTTTGAGGGAGTCGGAAGGCGAAGCAGACATCTCAGAACTAAACTAACTAAGACGCCGCCGGAGATGAAGCAATCGAGGAGGTATCGCCGGCGTAGCGACGGCATGCTGTGCGTTGCGGCGTTCTGTCTTGCGCTGAACGTTACATCGCCCGAACATCTGGCACACTGAATACGGAGAAGCTAGATGCCGTCTGTCGTAAACTCGTTCATGAGTCCGGTGAGCGACCTGCTCGCAGACTACCAGCGGTGGACAATTCAATGGTACCAGCGAGCGTTCTCTTGGAAGGAAGAGAACGTCATTGACTTCGTACACGATCTGGCAATTCTAGCAGCGAACCTAGATCGAGACGCGAATGCAGTCCATTTTCTCGGGACGATCATCGCTGCCGAGGGAAATTCGACAGGGCCACGCGACAAGAATAGAGACTTGATTGATGGCCAGCAGCGGATGACGACCATCACGCTGACCTTGTGCGTGCTCCGAGACTATATCGACAAGAAGCTTCTGAAGAAACTCGAAAAGGCTGAATCGCCTCTCGCGCGGGACGCAAGATCAGAAACTGAATCAATCGACACACTTCTGCGCTTTATCCGAGATGGTAATCAACTGACTCGTCTCGTACTTCTCGGCGACGATGGCCCTCAATTGGAGAAACTAATTGAGGGCAAGGAGGGCGTCGAAGGCAATCTAAAGAGAGCCTATGATGCAATCGCCAAAGAAATGCTTGTACGCCCCTTCAACAGCAAAGAGCAAAAGGTTGGCATTGAGGACCAGTTGAAGCGGTGCCAAAGCCTCAAGTATGCGTTGTCGGCTCGCATGCACGTAAACGTCGTGCTCGCCAAAGACGCCGCCACGGCATCAGACCTCTTCCTCGTGGTAAACAGCCGAGGCAAGCCACTAACGCCAGCAAACTTGTTGAAAACTCAGGCGATGAAGCTTGCCATTGGCTTCTCGCAGCCGAGTAAGGCACTCACGGAAGAAGCGTGGACTGGCGTAAATCGTTTGGACGAAGGTGCAAAGGCAAATGCACAGCCTAGCCGCGACTTCTTGAATCACTTCTACAATTCGTTCGTAGGGCGGCGTGCAACGAGTCATACACTCATCGCCGAGTTCACCAGAAACGTTCTTGGCTTCGATGCAGCAAGTGGCGGAAGTCCAACGGAGGAAACGTGGGACGTAGTACACACTTCCATGTCCAAAGCCAGGGACTTGTTTGAATGGGCTCGACAGAAGCCCGCGCCCTCGTCAATTCCAAGCACCTGGCCAAGCAGAAACCGCAGCCTAAAAGAATGGTCACGCGACCGTTTCGTGCGTCTCATTCACCTGCTTGACGCAAAAGCGTCCCTGCCGCTGATGATGGCCGCAACAGAGTATCTAGATGAAGAGACACTTTGTCGCCTGACGTACGCCACTGAGCTCGGATACTTCAGGCATCAGATGATTGGAGGTGAACCCAACGCTTTGTCCAACCTGTTCATCAGTCAGGCCGCAGCGATCCGTGCGAATTCCGCTTCCTGGTCGCTAGAAGAATATGTCGGAAAGCTTGTAGCGCTGATGTCGTATCCGGAGGCTGACAAGAGCGACACGCTAATGACATCGGGGGTAGTCACCCGCTTGAAGTACTCGAGCGTCAAGAGCTCGAGCATCTACTATTTCCTGAGCTACCTTGCGCAGCACGACGACCGTACTGGGCTCATCGACATGACCGCGATATTGCCGGTCAATCGAGCGAGTGCGAACGATATCGAGCACATCGCGCCGCAATCGGATACTGCAGGAGAGATTGGAAGGGCTGATCTAATACATTCAATCGGCAATCTCACCCTATGGGAGAGCACGCCGAATCGAGTCAATCAGGACCGGCCATTCTCTGAAAAGAAGGTTGGATACGCGGAGAGTAAGATGTCGATAACGGTTGCGCTCGCAGCTGAGAACAACTGGGGCTCTGCCCAAGTCAACGAGAGAGCGGCTCGGCTTGCTGAGCGAGCTGCGCGACTCTTCCGGCCAGAACTGGCACTTGTCGCGTCTTTGTGAAGTGGCTTGAGTGTGTGCAGGGCAAAGATGCCTTGGGTCAAGCGGATGCTTCTGCGCTTGACTCGGTGCGGCTTGTGCTCGCGTCACTAAGTGCTGATCAGCTCAGGGCTGCGTTTCACTCGTCCGACACCGACCGCGCCTCGTTGTCTCAGGCAATTGTTCATGTCGCAAAAACTATGCTGGTCTCGCGAGGCTGGGACGACAAGGCGCACCATGGGGTCAAGCGTCTACCTGCCTCGCATGACCTTCGGATGGGAAGCGTTGCGCTTCGGTTTGGCTTTCAGCACGAAGCAGCTGTCCTGCGGAATCTCTTGATGCCGTCAATTGAGGCGTCTGGTGTCTCGTCGGCGAAGGCGTCTGCCGGTGAAAAATGGACATCGCTGATTATTGTTGCGGCGACCGACGATTTCCGCAAACTCGCAGGTATGAACTCGGCGGTTGGGACTTTCGAGGACTACGAGGTCTGTCTGCGAGCATGTGAGACGTTCGTAAGAGTTCCGGTAGTAGTTCTCGGACTCACGGGCTCCGACGACTTACGTGTCGTGCACGAGCGCGACTACAAGGGAAGGAAGCGAGGCTATGTTGAAACAGATCAGGAATAGTCCTTTACCGGGCTGACTCGAGCAACGCCTTTCCGATTCTTTCTACAAGACCCACCACCAGCGCATTGCCCATACAGAACGCGCGCTGCGAAGGTGACATTCCCTTGGTCCAATCCCTATCGAATCCGTTCAGCTTCTCCAGTTCGGTGGGGAGCAGTCTCCTGTAGCGCCCGTTCTGAAAGACGATGTGTTTCGATCGAGTAGGAGTTGCTCCTCCTTCGGAGGTCAGAATCGTTCTTGCTGCGACGTCGAGTCTATCTGGGAAGGGGATTGATCCCTCCTTGAACTCGTAGATGGCACCAGTGAAACGATTCACCCGTGGGGTCTTCTTACCTCCCTTCGCTTTGCGCCACTTGGGAATATCAGAGTCTTGAACAAAGTACTCTTCGGGGACTTTGTGAATCGGCTCAAGAATCTTCCCCAGGGTGCTGTACGATTTCTGCGCCTTTGCCCGGACCTTGCAAGTCCAGACGTGCAAGCCGCGTACCATGCCGGCGTTCATAAACCGAGTTTTCCTCGCTCCCCGACCGAATGCCGCGGAGACTTCTTGAATGTCCGCGGGTAAGTCGAACGAGTCTTCATGAGGACTCGATGTACCTATGCGTTCTTCAACTGGGAACGCCCGCGCCAGTACTCCGGATTCTAGCACTACTTGCCGTGGATTGATGTGCCCACGGGAACGCTTCGTCCCTAGAATAAAAACGCGACGTCGCTTCTGTGGGAATCCGTACTCTGCGGCGTTGATGACCCGCCACTCCACATCATAGCCGAGAGACGACAGGCAGTGGAGAATGATTGCAAAGTCGCGGCCTCGCTGTGACGCGGGCGATGAGAGCAAGCGGTCCACGTTCTCGAGCAAGACCCATCGCGGAAGTTGTGATCGCTGCTGATCAAGGAGTCGGTAGATCTGCCACCAGAGTACCCCCTTCTTTCCCTGAAGGCCTTCTGATTGATTCTTGGGCTTGGCAACTGAGTAGTCCTGGCAAGGAAAGCCTCCGACCACTAGCTCGAAGGGTCCGAGCTCCTCTGGATTGGCCTCGGTCCAATCAAGCACCTTCTCAATGTCCATGTTGAAGATGGCACGTGTCCGCTCGATGCCGCCTTCAAAGTGCCGCGCGTAACATTCGGCCGCGAACTGCGTCTTGCCCCCTGGTTCCCACTGATTTGCGAAGGTGACTTCGTACCGGTCTGAAGCCTTGCTCAGTCCAAGACGAAACCCACCTACGCCAGCAAACAGCTCCGCGACTCGAACCTTTCGTGGCATGGCAATTGGAATGTGAGACGCCAACGCTAATGCGAGAAGATAAACTTCGGCTCAGCACTACGGAAGATCAAGTGATGCGCCAGCTTCCGTTTGTGCTCATCGCGACAGAGTGGTGCGGCTCACGTCAGAGATTGCCTCAGAATCTGTTCGAGGGTTCATGAGTGTCACTCGTAGACACAGCTCGCCGTTGAGGATGGTTGTGGTAATCCATACCCCGGTGTCATGGCCGAGAGATGCGCGCGCGCGCGAGGGCGAGCCCATGGTTTCGGCGCACATGCTCCAGGCCATGATGTTCGACTCAGGTTTATGGAGCGGCTTTATCCCGGGGTGGGTGCTAACCCCTGCATACAACGCTGTCGCCGAGTCGCAGAGGGCATCGTAAAGCGCCCCAATCCCGCCAACCCCAAACCGCTGCAACGAAACCCAAACCTTCAACGCATCCGCCCGCCGCGAACACTGAAAGCTTCGCTTTCCCAGATCCGGACTGAGCTCAACGTCCGAATCAGAACCGTGAAACAGATACGGCGCCGACTGAGCAAACGCCCGCTCTAAATCCTTGCCATCCCGCACCAGCACCATCCCCGCCGACAAAGGCATCAGCATCATCTTATGCGGATCCCAAGCCAGCGACCGTGCCCGGTGAATCCCCTTCACCCGCCACTTGTGCTTCTGGCTGAGCAACGCCGACGCGCCGTGCGCGCCGTCCACGTGCAGCCAGTGCCCGTACTCGTCGCACAGATCGGCAATCGCCTCGAGATCATCGAAGGCCCCGACCGCCGTGCAGCCGGCCGTCGCCACCACCGCCAGCACATCACGCCCTTCGCGGTGCAGGCGTTCTAACGTCTCAGCCAGCAAAGCCGGATCCATCTTGAACTCCGGCGTGCTCCCCACGGCAATGCAGTTGTCCGTCCCCAGTCCCATCGCACCCGCGGCACGCTGCACGGCGTAGTGCGCGTGCTCGCCATGCACGAGCACGGGCGGCTGCCTGCCGAACCAACCCGTGCGCCAGGCGTCGGGAAACTTGGCCGCGCGCGCGGCGAGCAGCGCGGTGAACGTGGCCTCGGAGCCGCCGCTCGTGAACGTGCCCGCGGCGCCAGGGCCATAGCCGGCGAGCTGGCACATCCAGCCGATCACGCGCTCCTCGATCACCGTGGTCACGGGCGACATCTCCCACACGGCCTGCGACTGGTTGATGGCGCTGATCAGCAGGTCGGTCCACACAGCCGCGGCGAGTGGCGCAGACACCTGATGACCCATGTACTTGGGATGCATCAGTTGGATGATGTCGGGCATCACGTCACGCTCGACGCGCTGGGCCACATCCGCCAGCGGGGTCATCCCCATGGGGATGGGCTCGTCGAAGCGCGCGGCGATCTCACGCTTGCTCAGCCGCGTGGACACGGGGCCCTCGCCCGTGCGCGTCCGGGCGAAGTAGTCGCTGGCGATCTTCAGGAAGTGGGCGCCGGCCTCGAAGCTGGTGTCGGCCTCGAGCGCGGCCAGTAACTCGGCGGTGCGGGGGTCGGTCATGCTCTCAACCTATTCGCTGGAACAGCTGGGTTTACGGTGCGTACCGATCATAGTCTGTGGTAGTCTCTACTTGACTATAAACGAACAATTGCCATATTGGTAAAGTCAAAACTACTATGGGACGCTCCGGAACCTACGAAACGCAGCCCACGGGATACCGCGCCTTCATCCCGGCGCCGCTCCCGCCCGCGGATCTCGCCATCCGCGGGGAGCTTCAACGCGCACTCTCGGCGGCCGATACGGCAGTCGGCCGGCTCGACGGCTCCGTGCAGACGCTCCCGAACCCTGACCTCTTCGTGCTCATGTACGTGCGCAAAGAGGCGGTGCTCTCGAGCCAGATCGAAGGGACGCAGAGCTCCCTGCACGACCTGCTCGCCGCCGAGGCGGAAGCACTCGGCAAGGATCGGATCGCCCGCGATGTTGATGAAGTCGTCAACTACGTCAAGGCGATGCGCTACGGGTTGGAACGCCTCAAAACGCTGCCCATGTCCGTGCGACTCATTCGCGAGATTCATCGCGAGCTCATGCAAGGCACGCGCGGCGGACATCTCACGCCTGGCGAACTCCGGAGTTCGCAGAACTGGATTGGACCTGCCGGTGTTGGATTGAACGACGCGGCGTTCATTCCACCTCCGCCGCAAGAAGTCGGCCCGGCCCTCTCGACGCTAGAACGCTACCTGCACGAGGACGATGGACTTCCGTTCCTCGTGAGGGTCGGGCTCGCGCACGCGCAGTTCGAGACGATTCACCCCTTTCTCGATGGCAACGGTCGCGTCGGGCGCTTGCTGATCACGCTGCTGCTCTGTGAGCACGGCACGCTCGCGCAGCCGGTGCTGTACCTCTCGATCTACCTGAAGCGGAATCGCGCGGAGTATTACGAGCGCCTGCAGGCGGTACGCGATGCGGGCGACTGGGAGGGCTGGCTCGCGTTCTTCCTGCGAGGTGTCGCCGAGGTGAGCGGTGAAGCGCGTGAGACAGCGCGGCGCATCATCGCGCTGCGCGAGGGTCACCGCGCGCTGGTGACCGAGCGGCTCGGACGTGGGGCAGCGACGGCGCATCGCGCGTTGGAGTCGCTGTACGCGAAGCCGATCGTCAGTGTGCAGGAGTTGGCTGCGCGGCTCACGCTGACCAAGGCGGCGGCGAACGATGTGGTGAATCGTCTCACCGAACTGGAGTTGCTGCGGGAAATCACCGGCCACAAGCGGAACAGGCGGTTCCGCTATGACCCGTACGTGGCGCTCTTCGAGACGTGAGAAGTCGCGGCCCTCACGCCAAGGATGCGGTCGGCAACACGCTGATGCCTTCTGTGATGCTTTGACATCACTAAGATGATGCGTTAGCATCACGTTATGCGCACCACCGTGGACATCAGCCCCGACCTCCTGGACCGCATCCGCAAACTGGCGGACGACGAGGGTGTCTCCTTCAAGGAGGCGCTCAGCCGTGTCATCACGCGCGGGCTGACTACACCAGCCGCGACAGCGGTGCCGCCGCTGGACCTGCCGACGTTCCCTGTGGGCTTCTCGCAATACTTCGATGTCGACAAGGTTGGCAAGCTGATCAGTCGGCTCGAGGACGAGCGCATCCTTCGCTCGATGGGCTTGCTCGAGGGAACCAGTGAAGATTCTTGACGTCAACGTGCTGGTCTATCTCAGCGACCCGACCGACGAACGTCACGCGAAGGTGCGCGCGTACCTCGACCGCACGCTGCGCGCTTCCGAAACGGTGGGGCTTCCGTGGCTCACCATCGTGGGCTTCCTCCGGATTGTGACGCGCCGCATCAACGGGCGCTCGCTCGTCAGCCGCGAGGTGGCCGAGCAGTTCATCGCGCACCTGCTCGAGCATCCGCATGTCGTCCTCGTCGAGCCCGGCCCGCGGCACTGGAGCATACTCGGCGAGCTTACAGCTGCAGGCGACGTGCGCGGGGACCTCTATCCGGATGCTCACCTCGCCGCGCTCGCCGTGGAGAAGGGCGCAGAGGTGTTGTCGAGCGACTCCGACTTCGCCCGCTTCCCGCGCCTCAAGTGGACGGACCCGACGCGGGCGCAGTGAGCGCCCGGGCCAGGAGCGTGCATCACGCGTACGCGATGTCTGTAGGGGTCGTGCGGTACAGGTTCACGACGTCGTCGCGCGCTCTTCACGCTGTCGGCCGAGGCGCCGGCCGACGATCGAATTCTGCAGGCCGTCGACATCCCGTTCAAGCGATGAGAACGCCGCGCGGCCGCCCCAATCGGCCGGACCCGACGCGCCCTAGCGAACGGCCTATCGCGCCGGTCCGTCCCCGCTGCCAACTTGTGGCATGCCCCGCCACACGCTTTCGAAGTCGGACTTCAAGCTCGCCCGCAGCTGCCCGACCAAGCTGTACTACCGCGAGCTGAAGTACCCGGACACAAACCAAGAGAACGAGTACCTGCAGCTCCTGGCCGAGGGCGGCTACATGGTGGAGCTGCTGGCCAAGCAGCTGTTCCCGGCAGGCATCACGCTGGAGTACGGCAAGAAGCCGCTGGAAGAAGCGGCGCAGGAGACGGCTGCGCTGCTCGACCGCGGCGCGCGCGAGGAGGTGGTGCTGTTCGAGGCCACGCTGTTCGACGGCGTGCGCCAGGCGCGCGTGGACATCCTGCGGCGTACGCCAGCGGGCTTCGATCTCATCGAAGTGAAGTCGTCCTCCATTGATTTTGAGAAGCAGGCCAAGAACCACGAGAAGACGGGCTCGCTGTTCCGCTCGACGCGCGCGCCACACGGCATTCTGAGCGACTGGCGTGAGTACCTCGAAGACGTGACGTACCAGGTGGCGCTGCTGCGCGACCTGTACCCGGACGTGCCGATCCGCGCGCACCTCATGCTCGTGAACAAGCGCGAGCCGGTGCCGCACGACGGCATGCCGCAGTGGTTCGAGATCGTCCGCGCCGACGACGGACGCCTGGCCACGGCGAAGTTCGTCGGCGACGCAGCGCTCGCGCGGCAGACGCGGCTCACGGTGCAGGTGGACGTCACCGCAGAAGTCGAAGAGCTCGAGCCGGAGATCCGCGACGCGGCGCAGGAGCTCGCGGCCTCGCTGGCGCCGGAGCTCGTGCGCATCGAGCCACAACTCACGCGGGCCTGCCGCAACTGTGAGTTCCGCACGGATCCCAGCGAAGGCCCGAGCGGCTTCGATGAATGCTGGGGCGAGCGCGGCCGCGCGCATCCGCATGTGTTACAGCTGTACCGAGGCGGGGATCTCGTGGACGAGATGATCGCCGCCGGCGTGGACCGCGTCACGGAGATTCCTGACACGCACGTGGCCGCGCTCAAGGGTGTATTCGGCGAGCGGCAACGCGTGCAGATCGAACAGTCGCGCGCCAACGCCGAATGGTGGGACCCAGCCCTAGAGCACGAACTCGGCGCGGCGCGCTATCCGCTACACTTCATTGACTTCGAGGCCGCGCGCATCGCGATCCCGCATCACAAGGGGATGACGCCGTACGGCCTGCTGGCCTTCCAGTGGAGCTGCCACACGCAGCGCGCGCCGGGCGCGGCGCTGGAGCACTCGTACTTTCTCAACACGGATCCCATCTGGCCTAACGAGCAGTTCGCGCGCGCGCTGCGCGAGGCCGTGGGCGATGACGGCACGCTGCTGGTGTGGTCGTCGTTCGAGAAGAGCATCCTCTCGGCGGTGGCCGAGGAGATGAGTTCGCTGGGCTCGGGCGACGCGGACCTGGCGGCGTGGCTGCGCGAGGCGGCGCTGCCGCTGGGCGACGGTGTGGGGCGGCAGCTCGATCTCCTGAAAGTGTGCCGCAAGCGCTACTACCACCCGGGCATGCAGGGCAGCAACAGCATCAAGTGGGTGCTCGACGCGCTCTGGAAGCATTCGCCGGCGCTGCGCGCGCGGTTCGCTGAGTTGGCGGGGCGCGAGGGCGATCCCTTGCTCGGACCCTATGCGACGCTGCCGCCGGAGATCATCGAAGGCGAGGAGCGCGAGGTGGCCGAGGGCACGGGGGCGGTGCGCGCGTACTTCGCGATGGCGTATGGCCTCGAGCGTGATGATCCCGACGCGAAGGCCAAGTGGCGGCAACTGCTGCTGGAGTACTGCAAGCTCGACACGCTGGCCATGGTGCTCGTCTGGGAGCACTGGCAGCGGATCGTCGGCGCTACGGGACGATGACCTGGAAACCCATGGCCTGCGCGGCGGTGGCGAGGCGTTGGTCGTAGGTGGCGAGCGTCAGCTCGCGTCCGGTGCGGCGGAGATACTCGAGCGTCGCGATGTGAATGGCATCCAGTGTCCGCAGGCCCTTCGGAGGCCTGGAGTAGAGCAGGCCGACCGTTTCCGTATTGATCTCGGTGAATCGCAGACGAGATGTGATCGCGTCGATTCCTGCGTCGCCTGCCGCGGACCGCGGGTTGGCAGCGGCACGCACTCGAACCTCGAGGTCTGTCAGTCGACTCGCGAACCGCGGGCCGTTCCAGAACTCCCTGCTGGGCCGCTGCTCCTCGCCAAAGATCCACGCCAACACTACCGACGCATCCACGTAGATCAAGACCTGTCCTCTCGGCTCTCGTCGAGGTCGCGAAGGATTTCCTCAAGCGGCATCACCGGGTAGTCGCGCACGAGTTCCGGGAGAGGCCCCCAGTTCTTGGCGGGCGTGATGTGTCCTAGGCGGACCTGCTCGGCGAACCACGGATCGTCCATGAGCGGATCCCGCGAAGTCGTCGGCGGGCGCAGCTCCGCGACGACTTCTCCCCGTTCAGTCACGAGCACGACTTCGCCCGCTTTGACGAGACGCAGGTACTCGCTGAGCCGGTTCTTCAGCTCTTTGATGCCGACTTTCATTTCGAGAAAGTAGCTACCGGTAGCTACTTTCGTCAAATCGTCGCTGCTACCCCCGGGTCGGTCAATGATGCTTCAGTACATGGTCGGAAACCTGCTGGCTCGCAATCATTACATTCTGCCGATGCGCCGACTCCTCGCCTTGATGCTCCTGCCGGCGACGCTCGCCGGCCAGGTCGCCGCGCCCGCCTCGAACGCCGCGCCCGCCTCGAACGCCGCGGCCGGCCCGCGTCTCCTCCCCGCGCCGCGCGAGTTGGTCCGCCACGACGGCACGGCGCTGTTCCGCGCGCCGATCTCCATTGCACCCGGCACGGAGCGCGCGGATGTGGAGGCCGCCGAGGACTTTGCGGCGGCCATGCGCGAGCGCGGATTCGCGGCCGCGCTGCACGCCACGCCGCGGGGCTGGCATGTGCGCCTGCTGCGCAACGGCTCCGAGCAGGCGCGCCGGGTGCTCGACCAACTCTCGCTGCGCTTCGAGCCGGCGATGCAGGACGAGGGTTACATTCTCGTCACGGACACCAGCGGCGCGACGATCATCGCGCACACGGCGGCCGGTGGCTTCTATGGACTGCAGACGCTCAAGCAGTTGATCGTCGGCGCGGGGGCGGGGGCGCGGCTGCACCGCGTGACGATCCGCGATTGGCCGGCGATGCGCTGGCGCGGCGCGCAGGACGACCTCTCGCGCGGCCCAGTGCCGACGCTGGAATACCAGAAGCGCCAGGTCCGCCTGCTCGCGAGCTACAAGGTGAACACACTCACGCTGTACTTCGAGCACACGCTGCAGTTCGCGTCGCAGCCGGTGATCGCGCCGCCGGGCGGCAGCATGAGCCGCGCGGACGTGGCCGAGCTGGTGGCGTATGCGAAGCGCTATCACGTGACGATCATCCCGCAGCAGCAGACCTTCGGGCACCTGCATCACGCACTGAAGCTGGAGCTCTACGCCGACCTGGCCGAGACGCCGCACGGCCATGTGCTCGCGCCGGGCCAAGCGGGCACGCTGCAGTTCACGCGCGGGATCTTCGCCGAGATCGACTCGATGTTCCCGTCGCCGTTCGTGCACCTTGGCGCCGACGAGACCTTCGAGCTCGGCGCCGGCCGCACGAAGCCGGCGGTGGCGGATTCCGGCTTGGGCCGCGTGTACATCAACTACCTGCGCGACATCGTGAACACGGTGCGCCAGCCCGACAAGCGCTACCTGTTCTGGGGCGACATCGCGATGAACTCGCCGGAGTTGGTGAGTCGCCTGCCCAAGGATCTCATCGCCGTGGGCTGGGACTACTGGTCGCGCTCGAACTTCGATCGCTACCTGAAGCCGTTCCGCGACGCAGGGATGGAGACCTGGGTGGCGCCGGGCGTGAGCAACTGGAACGGCGTGTATCCCAACAGCAACACGGCGCTGCCGAACATCCAGGGCTTCATCCGCGATGGGCAGCGCTCGGGTGCAACGGGTGTGATCAACACCACCTGGGACGACTGGGGCGATGCGATCTTCGAGCAGGTGTGGTACGGCCTGGTGTTCGGCGCGGCGGCCTCGTGGCAGAGCGGCGAGTCGAGCATCCCGGCGTTCCAGCAAGCCTACGGGCTGACCTTCCACGGCGACACCTTGGGCGCGATTGACCGCGCACAGCAACACCTCATGGCCGCGCACGCGGCGCTGCAGCGCTCCGGTGCCGGCGATGCGGGTTCGTATTTGTTCTTCCTCGACCCCTGGAGCGATGAAGGTGTCGTCGAGACGCTACGCCTGCGGCCGCACATCGCGCAGGTGCGCATCCACGCGGAGAGCGCGTTGGTGGAACTCGCGCGCGCGCGTACGCAGCGGCATCTGCGCGAGACGAGCGCGATTGACGCCATGGAACTCGGCGCGCGGCGCATTGACTGGCTCGGCATGAAGTTCCAGATCGCCGACGAAGTGGCGCAGGGCGTGTTCAAGCTCGCCACGCTGGATACCGTGACGTGGAAGGAGCTGGCCGAGTTCACGGGGATCAACGGCAAGCTCCAGGACATGCGCGACGGCTGGGTGCTGACGCGCGAGCTGTTCGAGCGCAGCTGGCGCTACGAGAACCGGCCGTACTGGCTGGGCAACAACCTCGCGCGCTACGACGTGGAGACGCAGCGCTGGGTGGAGCGGATCAACGCGATGGACGCCGCGCGGCGGAAGTTCACTCGGGAGCGGAAGCTGCCGGATCCGCAGTCGGTTGGAGTGCCGTCAGGATTGGCGCCCCCGCGTCAGGCCCCGATGCCATGCGGAGGCGGAAGCGGGCGTCCTCCGGCCCGTAGACCCGTCCCACCAACGCGGGGTCAAAGTCCGCCACCGACCTGAGCAAGGTCGCGGGGACGAGCTTCCCGCGGGTTTCGAACAGGAGCAGGTGGAAGTGATCGGCGTTCTCGATGCCGCGGGTCATCTCGGGCATCCAGGCGTCGGACTTCATCGCGGCCTCGATTTGCGCGGCGGGCGTGCGCGGGCCGGCGATGTAGACGCGGTCGTAGGCGAACGGCACCTCGACGTAGAGCCAGACGGTGGCGGTGTCGCCGCGGGCCTTGGCTTCGGTGATGGCGTCCACGAGATCGGCCTCGGTCTTTTCGAGGCGTTCGGGGCCGCAGGCGCTCAGCACGGCAAGTGCAAAGGCGGCGAGGGACGCGCGGCGGTTGCGCAGGGCTGGGATGGAGTAGAGCAGGCGCATCAGGAACTGGGCAAGGGTGAGCCCGGGGGGGTCTCGGGAATGTGTCGCGCCGCCGCGCCTGGGGGAAGCCGCGCGCCTCCGAGCGTTGCCGATCCGAGGAGATGAGCCGATTCCGCCGGGTTTCCCGCCTTCCCAGATGACGCCCGACTGCGGGGCTGGCCGACTGGCCGACCCGCGGCCCCGGCGGCATCATCCTCCCTCATGGCTCAGGGCGCGGCGGACGACGGCATGCACGACACCGGCGAAGTGACGCAGTTGCTGCACAGCGCGAGCGCCGGCGATGCCGATGCACTGCGCACCGTGTTGACGCTGCTGCACGACCGCCTGCGGCGCATCGCGCGGCAGCAGCTGGCGAGCGAGCAACCGGGCCACACCCTCGAAACCGACGGCCTAGTGCACGAGGCCTTCCTGCGCCTGCAGGCGATTGACCGCGTACAATGGCGCGACCGGCAGCACCTCCTGGCGATGGCGGCGCGCACGATGCGCCGCGTGTTGGTGGACTACGCCGAGCAGCGTCGCGCCGCCAAGCGCGGCGGCGGCGCGGTGGCGACGCCGTTGGACCTCGTAGACGTCGCCGCACCGATCGACGAGCACGCGGAGACACTTGCCGCGCTCGATGAAGCGCTGCAGCGGCTGGCGGATCTCAATCCGCGGCTCGCGCAGGTGGTGGAGTGCAAGTTCTTCGTGGGCCTGAGCATCGAGGAAACCGCGGAGGCACTGGCGCTGTCGCCGGCGACCGTGAAGCGCGACTGGCTCGCGGCGCGCGCCTGGCTGAACCGCGAGTTGCAGGCATGACGCATCCCACGGAGCATCCTGAGACGACGGCCGCCCGCGCCGCGCGGTGGGCGGAAGTCGAAGCGCTGTTCCAGCAGGCGCTCTCGCAGGGACCGGAGTCGCGCCGGGCCTTCCTCGACGCGAACTGCCACGACGCGGACGCGCTGGCGGACGTCGAAGCGCTGCTCGCGGCGCACGAGAAGCGCGGGCCGCTGGACGATCTCGTGGACGAAGTCATGGCGCCGTTGCTCACGCCCGCGTCGCCCGCCGAGCCGGCGATGCCGCTGCAGCATTCGCGGTATCGCGTGCTCGAGCGCCTGGGTGGCGGTGGGATGGGCGTCGTGTACCGCGCCCGCGACGAACGCCTCGGCCGCAACGTGGCGCTCAAGTTCCTCTCGGCGCAGTTGAGCGCCGATCCCTCGGCCAAGCGGCGCTTTCTCGTGGAAGCGCGGGCGGCCGCGGCGCTCGAGCATCCGAACATCTGCACGGTGCACGAGATCGGCGATACCGACGACGGACAGCTCTACATCGTGATGGCCTGTTATGACGGCGAGACGCTGGACCGCCGCATCGGGCGCGGACCGATGGCGCTGGGCGAGGCGGTGGGCATCGCGACAGACATCGCGCGCGGCCTGCAGCGTGCCCACGAGCGTGGCATCGTGCACTGCGACATCAAGCCGGCCAACGTGATGTGTACGTCGGACGGCCTGGTGAAGATCCTCGACTTCGGCATCGCGCGGCTCTCGGACATCGCGCAGACGCAGAACGTGGGTGCGGTGGGGACGCTGTCGTACATGAGTCCCGAGCAGGCGCTGGGCGAGGCCATCGACCATCGCAGCGATCTCTGGTCGCTGGGCGTGGTGCTGTACGAGATGCTTGCTGGCGTGAAACCATTCGTCGCGCCGACGGCGCTCGCGGTGGTGACTGCCATCACCGCGGACGATCCGACGCCGATCAGCGTCCATCGGCCCGAACTGCCCGCGGCCGTGGATGCGCTGCTCACGCAACTGCTCGCGAAGCCGGTGGCGCAGCGCATGTCTTCGGCCGAGGCGCTGATTGCCGCGCTGGCCGCGCTGCCGAAGCACGAGATCACCGGCCCGCTGCCGCGGCCGCGCGATTCGGCGCTTACGAAAGGCGGCGAGCGCCGGCAGGTCGTCGTGGTGCGCGCGGCGCTCGAGGGCGCGGACGCGCTGCTGGAACGGCTCGCGCCCGAGGCGGTGGACCGCGTGGTGGCGCAGATCCGTGCGGCGGCGGTGGAGGCGGTCGAATCGCTGGGCGGCGTGGTGAACCACGCCGATGCCGAGGGCCTCACGCTGCTGTTCGGCGTGCCCGTCGCGCACGAGGATGATGCGTTGCGCGCCCTGCGCGGGGCGATGGCCTTGCGCGAGCGCGTGGCGCAGGTGATCGCGACGCTCGATCCGCATATCGCGCAGCGCCTGCACCTGCGCTTGGGTGCGCAGGTGGGCGCGGCGATCGTGCAGCCGCAAGTCGGCGGCGACCGCCGCTATCGTCTCACGGGTGCACCGGCCGAGACGGCGCAGCGGCTCGCGGCGGCGGCGCCTGCCGATGCGCTGCTGGTGAGCGCGGCCGTGCTGCGCCTCGTGGCTGGCGCGGTGGATGCCGAAGAGCAGCCGTCGCTGTCGTTGCCGGGCCTCGCCGGCATGGTGCATCGCGTGACGGCCGTGCGCGACGCGCGCGCGCGGGACATCGCTGCAGCGCCGAGGCTGACGGCCTTCGTGGGTCGCGAGCGCGAGCGCGCGGTGTTGGCGGAGCATCTGGCCTCGGCGCAGGCCGGCATGGGCCGCGTGTCGGTCTTGGTCGGCGAAGCCGGCGCCGGCAAGAGCCGGCTCACGGAGGAGTTGCGCACGCTGGCCACGGCACAGGGCGTCCGCGTGCTCGCGGGGCGCTGTGATGCATACGGTGGCAACACGCCGTTCCTGCCGTTCGTGGAAGCGGTACACGAGGCGCTGGGCGTGCCGCGCAGCGGTCCGGTGGCCGATCGCCATGCGGCGGCGCTCGCCGGCGTCCGCGCGCTCGACGATACCCTCGACGCCTCGCTGCCGCTGTTCCTAGGCTTGCTCGGCATTCCCAGCACGACGCATCCGCTGCCGCAGGATCTGCGCGGCGAGCTCTTCCAAGCGGCGATGCTCGAGGCCATTGCTGCGTTGTTCACGCTGGGGGCGCGCGAGCGGCCGACGGTGCTGCTGCTCGAGGATTGGCACTGGGCCGACGAGGCCTCGCGTGCCGCACTACGCCAGCTCAGTGAAGTCGTGGCGGCTTTCGCGCTGCACCTCGTCGTGACGTCGCGGCCCGAGGGGCAGGCTGAGTGGGGCAGTGGCGAGCAGCTGACGGTGCTGCATCTCGCGCCGCTCGATCGCACGGCCACGGCGGGCATCGCGCAGGCGGTGCTGGAGGCGGCGCAGGTGGCGCCGGATCTCGTGCAGTGGCTGCATGAGCGCACGGGCGGCAATCCGTTCTTCCTCGAGGAAGTCTGTGCGGCGCTACGCGAGTCCGGGGCGATCGTCGTGCAGGACGGCAGCGCCGCCGTCGCGGCGGACGTGCCCCTCGAGGTGCCGAGCACCGTGCAGGGCGTGCTGCGCACGCGCATGGACCGACTCGACGCCGAGGCGCGCGACGTGCTGCGCGTGGCGTCGGTGATCGGCCGCGACTTCGCGCGCGGCGTGTTGAAGTCGGTGGTGGAGTACCCCGACACCGTGGGCAGCACGCTCGAGCGCCTGAAGGCGTCGGGCCTCGTGCAGCAGGTGGCCGTGGTGCCGGAGCCGGCGTATCGCTTCAAGCACGTGCTTGCGCAGGACGTGGCCTACGACAGCCTGCTCGAACATCAGCGCGCCACCCTGCACGCCGCGGTGGGCCGCGCCATCGAGCAGCGCTACGCGGCGCAGCTCGACAAGCACGTCGAGCGACTGGCGCATCACTTCGGGCGGGCCGAGGTCTGGGAGCCGGCAGTGCGCTACGGCCTGCAGGCCGCAGACCGCGCGATGAGCCTGAGCCAGAACGCCGACGTGATGGCCACGCTCGAGCGCGCCGATGCCTGGGCGCAGCGCATCCCCGACGAGGCGCTGCGCCGCGACCTGCAGGCCGATGTGCTCCTCCGCACCGAGCGCCTCTGCGAGACGCTTGGCCTGCGGACGCGGCAGCTGGCCTTGGTGGAGTCGTTGATCGGCCTGCTTGCGCCGCACGGACCGTCGCCGCGCCTGGCACAGGCCTACCTGCGTCAGGGCGACGCACTCACGCTGCTGCGGCGCTTCGAGGCTGCCGAGCGGTCGCTGCTCACGGCGCGGCAGATCGCCGCCGAACTTGGCGACGATGGGGGCGAGCGCAACGCACTGCGCAGCTTGTCGTTCCTGCGCAGCCACGAGGGCCGGCATGAGGAAGCGCTGGCGATCGTCGAGGATGTGATCGCGCGGGCCCGCGCGGCGGGTGATTCGCGCGCTGAGCACGGCGACTTGGCGAGTGTCGCGAACATCCTGCGCGCGCTCGGCCGCCCGCAGCAGGCGCGCGACGTGCTGCAGGCGGCGATCGACCGCACGGACCAAGCGGTGAATCCCGCCCGCCATGGAGCCCTGCTCAACGTGATGGCGACGTTGCACCGCGATCTTGGCGACTTCCCCGGCGCGCTGGCGTACTACCAGCGCACCAAGTCGTACCTCAGCCACACCGTCTACGCATCGTTTTCGCTGCCTGGCATCGCATACCTCCAGTTGCAGCAGGGCGACGTGGACGCGGCCGTGGCAACGTATCGCGAGGCCGTGGAGATGAACCGCCGCGCTCGCTACGCGGACGGCACCGCCAACGCATCGCGCTCGCTCGGCGAAGTGCTGATGGGCCTCGAGCGCTACGCCGAGGCGCTGGCACCGCTGCGCGAGGCGGCGACGCTGTTTGCGCAGCTGGAGGACGTGGCGAACGAGGCGCTGATGCAGCGTCGCATCGCCGAGGTGGAGGAGCGTCGTGGCGCGACGGCGGAGGCGCGCGTGGCCTGGCGCCTCGCGGCGGATCGCGCGCAAGCGGCCGGCGATCGCCGCGCCTTGGCCGATGCGTTGGATGGCATCGCCCGGGCCGAGCGGCGGCTTGATGGGCCGACGGCGGGCGTGGTCACGCTGTACGAGGATGTGCTCGGTATCGTCGCCGCGCTCGGCGACCGCCAGCACGAGCTCGCCGTGCGCAATGCCCTGGGCATCGTGCAGTGGCAGCGCGGGGCCTTCGCCGAGGCGGTGCTGCATTACGAGGCCGCGCTCCGGCTCTGCCGCGAAGGCAACGATCGCGTGCATGAGGGGCTCATCCTCAACAGCCTCGGCGCGTCGCTGTTCAAGCTCCGCCGTTGGGACGAGGCCCGGCTCGCGTTGGCCGATGCCGTCCGCGTGACGGAGACGACGGGCGAGGAACAGCTCCGCGCGCATGCCTTGGGCCTGCTCGGCGACGTGTGTCTCGCCAGCGGTCGGCTCGATGAGGCGGCGCTGGCGCTCGAGGCGTCGCTACAGCTGCGACTCGCGCTCGCTGACCGCCGCGGCGAAGGATGGATGCGAGAGCACCTGGCCCGGTTGGCGCAGGCGACCGGCCGGCGCGAGGAACAGCGCACGCATGCGCAGGCTGCGGCGGCGATTGCCGATGCGATAGACGACGCTGCGCTGCGCCTCGCGGCGCAGCGCTTGCTGGACCCCTGAGGATTCTCCTGACAGCGGACCGGACAGCGGTCCATCTCGTTCGTTCACTTCCACGAGGTTCTGATGCCCCGCTATATCATCGAACGTGAAGTTGGTGCCCTGACCCGCGAGCAGCTGGCCGCGGCCGGCAAGGCGTCGAATGCCGTCCTGGCCGACATGCCCGAGGTGGTCTGGGTGAAGAGCTACGTGTCCGACGCCGAGGGGAAGATCTACTGCGAGTACATCGCGCCGAATCCTGAGGCCGTGCTGGAGCACGCGCGGCGGTCGGGCATTCCGGCGCATCGCATCTCGGAGGTGGCGCTGGAGATCAGCCCGGACATGTTCCGCTGATCGCCGCGGCCGGGCGGCAGATGGGGGAGGGTGGGCGCGAGAGCGCTGCGAGGCAGAATCCGTCCAACGGTGGCTAGGCGGCGGGCGTACATTTTCGGGTCGGAAGCATCTGGCTTCCGTCATCCGTCATCCGTCCCAATCCCACCCCATATGCGCGCACCACAGCTACTCGCAGCGCTCGGCCTCGCGGGAATCGCGATGTCCGGGCTCGGCGCCCAGACCGTCGACCAAGCGGTCATTGACGGGCTCCGCTGGCGCAACGTCGGTCCCGCGAACATGTCCGGCCGAATCGCGGACATCGAGGGCATCCCCAGCCCCAGCAAGACGTTCTTCGTCGCCGCGGCGGCGGGCGGCGTCTGGAAGACCACGAACAACGGCACGACGTTCCGCCCGGTGTTCGACAACTACGGCGTGGCGTCCCTCGGTGACCTGGCCATCGCGCCCAGCGACACGAACGTCATCTACCTCGGCACCGGCGAGCCGAACTCGCGCAACTCGATCTCCCCGGGCGGCGGCGTGTTCAAGAGCACCGACGGCGGCCTGACGTGGACCTATGTGGGCCTGCGCGAGACAGAGCACATCGGCCGCATCATCGTGCACCCGACCAACCCGAACGTGGCCTGGGTGGCCGCGCTCGGCGCGGCTTGGCGTCCGAATCGTGAGCGTGGCCTCTACAAGACCACGGACGGCGGCCAGACCTGGCAGCTGAAGAAGTTCATCAACGACACGACGGGCTTCGTGGACATTGACATCCACCCGACGAACCCGAACGTGCTGTTCGCGACGAGTTATCACCGCCTGCGCGGTCCGTACTTCCTGCAGTCGGGCGGCCGCGGTTCGGCCCTCTGGAAGTCCGAGGACGGTGGCGAGACGTGGACGGAAGTGAGCGGCGGCGGATTCCCGGCCACGATGAAGGGCCGCATGGAGATCGCCATCGCGCCGAGCGATGCGAACATCATGTACGTGATGGTGGAGGCGGATACGAATCCGAATCCGCGCCCGGCGGCCGGCAGCGCGCCGCAGAAGAGCCCCTCGGGCCTGTACCGCTCGGCGGACGGCGGCCGCACGTGGGAGAAGACGGCGGACGACAACGTGCGCCCCTTCTATTACAGCCAGGTGCGCGTGCATCCGACGAACCCCAACCGCGTGTGGTTCAGCTCCACGCCGGTGAAGGTGTCGGATGAGGGCGGCAAGAACGCCCGCAACGCGACGATCGGCCTGCACGTGGACCATCACGCGCAGTGGATCGACCCGAAGGATCCGGACCGCCACATCGTCGGCAACGACGGCGGCATCGGCATCACCTTCGACAACGGCGGCAACTACATCTTCCCGAACACGTTCGCGATCGGGCAGTTCTACAACATCTCGTTCGACATGGCGGTGCCGTACCGCGTCTGCGGCGGCCTGCAGGACAACGGCTCGTGGTGCGGCCCGTCGCGGCGTCGGCAGGGCCCGATCACGAACGCGATGTGGTTCACGTACAACGGTGGCGACGGCTTCGTGACCGCGCAGGACCCGACGAACCCGGACATCATCTACGGCACGTCGCAGGGCGGCAACATCGGCCGCTACCAGGTGTCGGCGGGGCAGCGCACGGCGTTCCGCAAGCCGAACTACCGCGAGCGCTACATGCAGTGGGAGGACTCGATCCTCACGCTGCGCGGCGACACGACGCGGCCGATGACGCCGGCGCTGCAGCGCACGATCACGGCGCTGCGCGCGCAGCAGCGCGCGGACTCGATCGCCGACAGCCCGCGCTGGAACTGGAACACACCGTTCTTCCTCTCGCCGCACAACCCGAGCATCGTGTACATCGGCGCGAGCCGCGTGTACAAGTCGCTGCAGCGTGGCGACAACATGTTCCCGATCTCGGGCGACCTCTCCTACGCGGACACGATGAAGATCCGCGTCTCGACGCGCACGACGGGCGGCATCACGATTGACGCGACGGGCGCCGAGACCTTCGGCACGATCGTCTCGCTCAATGAGTCGCCGGTGAAGGCGGGCAAGCTCTACGCCGGCACCGACGACGGCCGTCTGTGGATGACGGAGAACGACGGCGGTGCGTGGACGGAGCTCACGAGCCGCGTGCCGGGCGTGCCGGCCGGTACGTACGTGAGCCGCATCGAGCCTTCGCACTTCGACGCGAACCGCGTCTACGTGACGTTCGACAATCATCGCCGAGGCGACTTCACGCCGTACGTGTACGTGTCGGACGACAACGGCCGCACGTTCCGTTCGATCGTGAACAACCTGCCGAAGGGCGGGCCGGACTTCGTGCACGTGATCCGCGAGGATCTCAAGAACCAGGACCTGCTCTTCGTGGGCACGGACGTCGGCGTGTACGTGTCCGGCGACCGCGGCGCGAGCTGGCAGAAGTTCATGACGGGCCTGCCGAACGTGCCGGTGCATGACCTCGCGATCCATCCGCGCGACGCCGAGCTGATCGCCGGCACGCACGGCCGCTCGATCTGGATCGTGGACATCGCGCCGCTGCAGCAGCGCGCGGCGGCGATGACCGAGGTGGCGCATCTCTACGCGCCGCGCACGGCGTATCAGTGGGGCGAGCCGCCGATGGAAGGCCACTCCACGGGCAACATGCTGTTCCAGGCGCCGAGCCCGCAGTACGGCGCGGACATCTGGTACCGCCTGAGCAAGAGTGTCGGGCCGGTGCGCATCGCGATCATCGATGCGAACGGTGACACGTTGCAGACGGTGACGGGCCAAGGCCAGCCGGGCGTGCACAAGGTGACCTGGGGCTTCAACGGCCGTCCGGCGCCGCGTCCGGCGCTGCGCGGGGCCGCGCTACGCGATTCGATCATGCAGGCGCGTCGCGTGAACTTCGTGCTCGACTCCGTGGCCGCTGAGGGCCGCATCCCCGCACCGGCGATCGAGATGCTGCGCCGCGCGTTGGCGCAGGGCGGCGCAGGCATGCAGGCGATCGCGCGGCAGTTCGGCTTCGGCGGTGGCGGCGGCGGTGGTGGTCCGCAGCCCGGCGTGTGGACGCCGCGTCCGGCCGAGCAGTCGCCGCCGGCACCGCGTCCGCAGGGTGGTCAGGGCGGGCAGGGTGGTCAGGGCGGTCGTCCGGGCGCCGGTGGTCAGGGCGGTCAGGGTGGCCAGGGCGGTGCACCGGCCGGCATGGGTGGCATCACGCAGGAAGACCTGTTCGCGATCCTCCGCGCCACGGGCATCATGGGTGGCGGCGGTGGTGGCGGCTTCGGCGGCGGTGCGCCGGTCGCTGAGCCGGGCAGCTACCGCGTGGCGATGACGATCGAAGGCCAGACCTACACGCAGACGCTGCGCGTGGAGCGGATGGCGGGCGGGGCCGGCAGCGGCTTCCCGTTCGAGTTGGAGGAGATGCAGCGCGCGTACACGCGCTGGCTGCGCACGCAGCGTTAGCGCTGCGCTAGCGCTGCGCTAGCGCAGGCGCAGCACGACTGGCGGGCCCTCGATCGCAGCATGGTCGAGGGCCCGCACTGCTAGGCGGTCCGTCGCAGTCGGCACCGTGATCTCACGCGCCGCGCCGCGGAGGATGCTGGATTCCCAGGTGCCGTCGCCGCGGCGCGTCTGCACGAGCCACCAGCGCGGCGTGGGCGCGGCGGTGGCGCCTGCGCTCGCTGCCGCTGTGCTATCGGCCGCCGCGGTGGGCGTGAGTCGCGCGGTGAGCGTGCCGTTGGCGGCGCGGCGCAGTTCGACGCGCGGCTCGCCTTGGCGCTGCACGCGCATCCACGGCGAGGCCGGCACGAGGGCGCGCGTGTCGTACACATGGCGCGAGAGCCGCGTGGCCAGCGAGTCGCGGTCCTCGAGAAAGACCTTCGCGCTGAAGTGCACGTTGCCGCTCGCACCCGCTTCGGCGCGCGTCACGCGGATCTGGTGCTCGATCTCATTCGTGCGCCAAGCCGTGCGCGAGGGCTCGCCCACCTTGCTCGTGTAGTTGCCCGGCCAGAGATGGCGACCGTAGGCGTTCTGCTCGCTCCACCAGCGCAACAGCACCGGATACTCCTGCCCGCGTTGCTGCACCGGCCAGTAGAGCTGCGGCGAGAAGTAGTCGAGCCAACCTTCCTGCAGCCACTTGCGTGCGTCGGCGTAGAGCTCGCTGTAGGCGTCGAAGCCGCGCACCTGCTCGGGGAATCCCGGCCGCCAGATGCCGAACGGCGACACGCCGAACTTCACCCAGGGCTTCTCGGCGTGGATGCGCTCGTAGAGCTCGCGCACCAATGCATTCACGTTCTCGCGGCGCCAGTCGTCGCGGTTGAGCGTGCCGCCGCTGCGCTGGTAACGCTGGAAGCTGCGGTCGTCGGGGAAGTCGATGTTGCGCCCCGAGCGATCGCGTTCCTTGTACGGATAGAAGTAGTCGTCGATGTGCACGCCGTCGATGTCATAGCGCTTGACGACATCGAGGATCACGCGAATGGTGTGCGCGCGCACGGCGGGCTCGCCGGGATCCATCCACTCCTGGCGCCCGTACTGCCGCACCAGCGACGGCCGCGCGAGCTTCATGTGGCTGCGCGAGTGCGGCCCCTTCGCGCTGGTGTGCCGCGCGCGATACGGATTAAACCAGGCATGCAGCTCGAGGCCGCGCTTGTGCGCTTCGTCCACGGCGAAGCGCAGCGGGTCCCACCACGGCCGCGGCGCGACGCCTTCCTGGCCCGTGAGGAACTCCGACCACGGCTCCAGCTCGGAGGCGTAGAGCGCATCGCCCTGCGGGCGCACTTGGAAGATGACGGCGTTGAGCCCGCTGGCCTGCGCGCGGTCGAGCAGCGCGCGCAGCTCGGCCCGTGCGGAATCGGCGGGGAGGCCGGGGCGCGAGGGCCAATCAATGTTGCCGACGGCGGCGATCCACAGGCCGCGGAACTCACGCGCCACGGGCGGCGGCGTGCAGGACGCGTCCTCGCCGGGACAGGGCTCGGCGTCAAGCCGCGCGGGGGCCACAGGCGCCGGTCCCTGCGCGCGCACGGCGCCTGCTGCGAGCAGGAGCGAGAGTGCGAGCGTGAGGGACCGAGGGTTCATTGCACGATGTAGACGAGATTGCCGCTGGGATGCGTGGAGCAGACGCCGCCGTAGGTGCCGGGGTAGGGAATCGTGAAGTCCCGCGTCTCGCCGGCATCGGCGCCGAAGAGCGCCAGCTGATGCCGCGTAGAATCGCGGTTCACGACCCGCACCGTGGTGCGGCGTCCCCTGGCCTTGATATACACCGTTTCAGGCAGGGCGGCATTCCCTACCGTGGCGGCACCGCCGGGCGCGATGTTGATCGTCACCGACGGACGCGGCCAGGTCCACCACGTGAGCGCCGCTATGGCAAGGACGACCAGACCTAGCGTGAGGCCACGCGCGAGCTGGGGTCCGGCGCTGGGCGCGCCGCTAGGGTTGGCGGACACCGGCCCGCACCTCGACGCTGCGGCCCGACTGGAACTGCAGCGTGATGGTCAGGGAATCCCCCGGCAGCAGCGGCCGCTGGAGATTCGTGAGCATGACGTGCGCGCCGAGCGGACGGAACATCACGGAGTCGTTGGCGGGCAGCGGCAGCGAGGTCACGGGCGACATGTGCATCGTGCCGCCGTGCTGCGTGGACACGTGCATCTCCGTGCGCTCTGCGACGCTGCTGCTGACGCCGACGAGCGTGTCGGCGCTGCTGCCGACGTTGCCCAGCGTGAAGTACACGGCGGACATCGCGCCGCTGTCGGCCGGGCGCGCCCAGGCCTCGCGGGCCTCGAGCGGATTGCTGCCCACGGACGGCGCGTCCTTTGGCGCACAGGCCGCGCCGATCAGCGCGGCGGCGGCGAGACTAGCGCAGTTGACGAAGATCTTTGGCAATGGCATCACCGGGAGTCCCGGGGGGAAAGAGCACGCGGAGCCGGCCCTGCCGGTCCACGACGAACGTGTGCGCGGGATGCGCAACCGTGTAGAAGCCCTCGCGCGGATCGCCTTCGGGATACGCCGCGATGCTCCAGCGCTTCTTGAGATCCTCAAGCTCGGCCGTGCTGCCCGTCAGTCCTACAAACGAGGCATCGAACTGACGCGCGTAGCGCTGGGCGATCTCCGGTGTGTCGCGGTCGGGATCCATCGAGATGAACACGAAGCGCACGTCAGCGGTGTCCGCGCCGAGGGCGCGCTTGGCGCGGGCCCAGTCGGAGAGCGTGGTCGGGCAGACGTCGGGGCAGTGCGTGTAGCCGAAGTACAGCAGCACCAGCTTGCCACGCTCGGCGGCGAGCTCGAAGCGCGTGCTGTCGGCCGCGGTGAAGGCGAGCGCGGGCGCCGCTTCGGCGTCGGCGATGAGCACGCCGCGTTCGAGGTCGACGCTGCAGGCCGAGAGCGAGAGGGCGACGCCGAGGACGGCGCTGAGCGCGAAGAGACGCATCATGGAAATTACCCCCGACGCGGCGGCCAAGGCACGAAGGCACTCACTTCGCGCTGGTACTGGGCGTAGTCCTCGCCGCGCGACTTGAGCGCGTGGGCCTCCGTGGCCGCGATGCCGGTGACGCGCGTGAGGAAGTAGAGCATGAGGGCGGGCCCCAGCAGGCCCGTCCAACCCCAGGGTGAGCCGAGTCCGATGCAGGCGAAGCCCACCCACACGAGCCAATCGAAGAAGTAGTTCGGGTGTCGCGACCAGCCCCAGAGCCCCACGCGGCAGACCTGGCCGCGGTTGCGCGCATCGGCCTTGAAGGCGCGGAGCTGCGCGTCGGCGATGGCTTCGCCGAGCATGCCCGCGACGGCGATGGCCACACCGAGCCAGGCGAGCGGGTGGATGCGCGGCGCGGTATCGATGGCCGCGAACAGGAACGGCAGGGCGAGCAGCACGTCGAGCACACCCTGACCGACGAAGAGCGTGAAGAACTTGAGCCCGAGGTTGCCGCCCCAGCGCGCGCGCATCTCGCCGTAGCGCGGATCTTCCGGCGCGCCAGCCGTGCGCGTGATGAGGTGCCAGGTCAGCCGTGCGCTCCACAGCCCGACGACGCTCGCCACGAGTACGCGACGCGGGCCGTAGCCCGGCGCGACGAAGGCATACGCGATGGCGAGCAATCCGAGATTGCCGGCCCAGCCCACATCCACCCACGAGGCGTTGCGCGTGGCGAGATGCAGGGCCCAAAGCGCGAGCATCACCACCGACGCGATGAGCAGCCCAAGCACGACGAGGTGCGCGGTGATGACGAGCGTGCCGGCGCTGGCGGGGATCATGTCGAAAACTACCACCGCGACTTGCCGAAACGTCTCCAAGATATTACTATTTGGTTATATATGACAATCGCTGCCGCCGCGCTTGCCGTGCTGACTGGGCTGACCCTCGGGTTGCTCGGCGGGGGCGGTGCCATCGTCACGGTGCCGGCGCTGGTCTACGCGCTGGGCATCGAGCCCAAGCTGGCGATCGTCATGGCGCTGCCGATCGTCGGCGGCGTCTCGGCGGTGGGAGTGGTGCAACACGCCCGCGCCGGCAACGTGGATTTCCACACGGCCGGCGTGTTCGGGCTCGCCGCGATGGCGGGCGCGTTCGGCGGGGCCAAACTGGCGCAGTTCGTGAGCGGACGGTTGCAGCTCACGTTGCTCGCACTGCTCATGCTCGGCGCGGCGGTGTCGATGTATCGCAACGCGCGGGTGCCTGACCGCGCGGACGACGCGCAGCGCGACCTCGGCGCGACGGTGCTCCTCGTGGGCCTCGGTGTCGGGACGCTCACCGGCCTGCTTGGCGTAGGTGGCGGATTCCTACTGGTGCCTGCGCTCGTGTTGCTCGCGAAGGTGCCGATGAAGAAGGCCGTCGGCACCACGCTCGTCGTCGTGACGATGAATACGATTGCCGGCTATCTCGGGTACCTCGGCAGCGTGGATGTCCCGTGGATGCTGGTGCTGCAGTTCGGCGCGGTGGCCGCGGTCGGCATCATCATCGGCAGCGCGCTCGTCCCCAAAGTCCCGCAGGCGGCGCTCAAGCGCGGATTCTCCGTGCTCCTCGTGCTCATCGCCGCGCTCATCTTCTGGCAGCAAACCTGATTCGGAGGTCTTCCCATGTTCTTCAAGCGCTTCTACGACGACGGGCTCGCCCAAGCATCGTATATGATCGGATGCCAAGCCACGGGCGAGGCATTGGTGATCGACGCCAACCGCGACCTCCAGCAGTATCTCGACGCGGCGGCGGCGGAGAAGCTGCGCATCACGCAGGTGACGGAGACGCACATCCACGCGGACTACGTCTCCGGTTCACGCGAGCTCGCCAAGCTGACGGGCGCGAAGCTGTTCCTGTCCGCCGAGGGCGGGCAGGACTGGCAGTACGCGTTCGCCAAGGAGGATGGCGCGCAGCTCATCAAGGATGGCGACGTGCTCAAGGTGGGCAACATCAAGATTGACGTGATGCACACGCCGGGGCACACCCCTGAGCATCTCTCGTTCGTGGTCACCGACACGGCGGGCGCGCACGAGCCGATGGGCATCGTGACCGGTGACTTCGTGTTCGTCGGTGACGTGGGCCGTCCGGACTTGCTCGAGAAGGCGGCGAAGGTGGCGAACACCATGGAAGCCGGTGCGCGCACGCTGTTCCACTCGCTGGAGCGCTTCCGCGCGCTGCCGGACTATCTGCAGGTGTGGCCCGGCCACGGCGCGGGATCGGCCTGCGGCAAGGCGCTGGGTGCGGTGCCGATGAGCACCGTGGGCTACGAGAAGCGCTTCAACTGGGGCGTGGGCACCACGAACGAGCAGGACTTCGTCGCGATGGTGCTGGCCGGCCAGCCGGAGCCGCCGCTGTACTTCGCGGAGATGAAGCGCATCAACCGCGACGGCCCGCCGATGCTCGGGGGCATCAAGATGCCCGCGCGGGGCACGCGCGAGTCGCTGGGCGTGGCGCTGGCCAACAACGCGGCCGTCCTCGACCTGCGGTCGGCGACGGACTTCGCGAAGGGCCACGTGCCGGGCACGATCAACATCCCGCTGAACAAGAGCTTCTCCACTTGGGCGGGTTGGCTGGTGAAGTACGACCAGCCGATCCATCTGATCGCCGAGGAGCGCGATGTGCTCAAGGCCGTGCGCGAACTCGCGATGATCGGACTCGATCACGTGACGGCCTGGTACCTGCCGACGATCGTCGGTGCCTGGGAGAACAGCGGCCAGCCGCTCGGCGTGGTGCACAAGATTGACGCTGCGCATCTCGCGCCGAAGCTGGCCGCGGGCACGGTGACGGTGCTCGATGTGCGCAATCGCAGTGAATTCGAGGCAGGACACCTCCCAGGTGCGCTGCACATTCCGGTGGGCTACCTGAGCGAGCGCCTCGCGGAAATCCCGCGCGACAAGCCGATCATCGTGCAGTGCCAGAGCGGCGGTCGCTCGGCGATCGCGACGTCGGTGCTGCAGCGCCTCGGCGTGCAGGACGCGACCGACCTCGTAGGTGGCTACGCGGCCTGGGCGAGCGCCGGACACCCCGTGGTCCGCGACAACGAAGCCGCGAGGGTCTGAGCATGGCGCATCGTACGATGACCCCCGCGCTGCTCAGCGAAGTGGCCGAGCGCTTCAAGGCGCTCGGCGAGCCCGTGCGGCTCGCGCTGCTGCAGGCGCTGCGGAAGAAGGAGATGTCCGTGGGCGAGCTCGTCGCGGCCACTGGGCTCGGCCAAGCGAACGTCTCGAAGCATCTGCACCAACTGCTCGACTGCGGCTACGTGACGCGCCGGAAGGAAGGCACGTTCGTGTACTACAGCATCGCCAGCGATGAGGTGTTTACGCTGTGTGATGTGATGTGTAGTAGGATTGAAGCGGACGTACGGTTGCGGCGAGAGCGACTGAGACTTGGGAATTGAGACGGGAGACTTGAGATTGGACAGAAGACGGAAGACGGAAGGGGCGACGTCGGCTGGGTTCAGCGTGCGTCGCCCCTTCCGTCTTTCGTCTTCCGTCTGATGTGCAGCCCCGTGCGTACCAAGTCAATCGCCCAACAGATCGCCAGCACCACCGCGCCCAGCTCGAGCGGTGGATACGCGCCGACCTGGCGCCACGTGAGGATGCCGCTGAGGCCGAAGGCGAAGAGGCCGCTCCAGGCGATCCAGCATTGCACCTCGAACGAAAGAGGCGTTGACCAGCGCGACGACGGACGAGGCGCGTGCGTGGCTCCCGTCTCAGGTCTCAAGTCTCCCGCCTCCATCAATGCCCCCGCGCCCGCAGGAAGCTATCCCACGGCGTGGTCTCGAGCGGGATGCCAAGGATGACGATCTCGAACACCGCGAGGCCGAGAATCGTCGCGTAGAGGATGCCGGCTTGGCGCTTGCCTTCCGTCGGCGCGCGGAGGCAGAGCCAGCCGGTGGCGATGGTCGCCGCGCTCAGGGCGGCGATGCTCACGCCGAGAAACCAGGAGTTCTGCAACGGCCCGAAGAACTGGCGCAGGTACGCGAGATGCGGCGGCAGGAAGTTGCCCGCGGGGTTCTCGACGCCGAGGAACACGTTGAGCTTCGCGACTTGCTGCACGGCCCAGAAGATTACGAGGCCCCAGAGTCCGGACTTATTGCGCTCGCCGTGCAGCAGCAGCGCGACGGCGCCCATGAGCAGTAGCGCAGCGACATCGCTGAGCAGCGTGGCCTTGATGGCCGGCAGCACCAGCGCCCACGAGGGCGCCGGAATGCCGAGCGCGTCCACGTGGAAGCCGGTGAGGTATCCGCCGTAGAACGTGACCGACACCCAACCCCAGAGCAGTGCGCCGCCGGTGAAGCTGCGGCGCGCGCCGAGCGCGCTGTCGTCGTTGGCCGAGCTGCGCAGCTCCCAGAAGCCGTACACACCGAGGATGGTCGCGACAATCAGCGCACTGACGCGGGTCCAACCGGCGCGCTGCATGGCGATGATCAGTCCGGTAGCGACCCACCAGAACAGCAGTACCAGCGTGATGCCGCGGCCGAACATTCCACGGGCCAAGGCGCGGACCATCATCGGCGCCTCACCAATGCGGACGTTCTGCGGGATGTCATGCACGGGCGGCGGTGACGGCGGCGTGGATGCTGCGCGCATCCGTGCGCGGGAGCGCCACGTAGCGCGCGCCCATGGCGGCGGCGACATCCTGCGCCTGCTGGCTCGGGCGCGGTGACGTATCGATCAAGAGCACCTGGCCCTCGAGGCCGCGGAGCACGCGCGCGGACTGCAGCGCGTCGGTCATCGCCTGCTCGCGGCCACCACTGCCGTCGCGCGCGACGTTGGCGCGAGCATCGGTGAGGAACACGACGATGGTATCGTTGCCCTCCCGCCGTGCGCGCAGCGTGAGCTCCACGGCGCGGTCGATCGCCGACGCGAGCGGCGTGCCGCCGCCACCGGGCAACGCGGCGAGTGCGCGCTTGGCCGCGGCGATCGCCCGCGTCGGTGGCAAGAGGATCTCGGCTTGTGTGCCGCGGAACGCGATGAGCGCGACCTCGTCGCGCCGCGCGTAGCTCTCGGCCAACAGCAACTCCACCGCGCCCTTGGCTTCGGCCATGCGGTTCACCGCTGACGAACCCGAGGCATCCACGACGAAGATCGCCGTGGTGCCAGCGGGCTCGAAGAGCCGCTTGATGCGGAAATCGTCGGGGCGCACGAGGACGCGTGGGCGCGGTGCGGCGGACGTGGGGCCCGAGGCGTCGCCGGCGGTGACGCTGCGCCGCCGCAGCGGTTGCCATGGCGCCGCGGCGCGCAGCGTCTCCACGAGGTCCAAGCGCCCGCCCCCGCGCGGATCGCCGCGCCGCGTGCCGACTTGGCGCCCGCGCAGGCCACCGCTGCGATCCGTGCCCGCGCGCCCAACGGCGCGTCCGGCCTTCGGCGTGCGTGTGGGCGCATCCATGGTGAGCCCAACGGGCAGCGCGGCGGCAATCGCTTCGATGATGCGTTCTTCCAGCTCGCGTACGTCTTGCTCGTCGCGCTCGGCGCTGTCGTCCTGCGACTGGGCATCGTCCGGCGGTGGTGGCTCGGGCTCGGCGCTGCTCTCCGGGGGCGGCGCAGGCAGGCGCGTGGCGCGGGGCCCGAGCACCAGCGCGGCCGCCGTGGCGACATCGGTATCGGTGGTGACGACGCGGCCATCAAGCGCGGCGAAGCAACGCGCCGCTCGCAGTGCAGCGCGCACCGCGCGCAGCGAACTGATGCCATAGAGCTCGGCCGTGTGCACGAGCGTGCGTAGCCGCGCGTCGGCATCGCTCACCGTGCCGCGTGCGCTGCGGCCGGAATGCGCGCCGGTCGCATCGCTTGCGACATCCACGCGCGGCAAGAGCCGCGCCGCGGCGGCGATATCCTCGCGCGAGTAAAGGGCCGAGAGCGGCTGCGTGTCGAGCGTGAGGTGAAACGCGCAGCGATCGGCGATCGCGCCGTGCACGGGATCTTCGTCCACCTCGGCTTCGTCAACCGCGACGATCGTCACGCGTGCGGCATGGTGGTCGGGCGCGTCGTCCACGCGCACGCGCTGCGCGACGACGCCGAGGTCGAGCACCTGCGTGAGCCGTGCGGCGAGCGTCGCGCCGATGCGCTCGGCGCCGGGCACGACGAGCAGCCCGCCGTCGAGTGCGGCGAGCAGGCCGCGGTCCGCCACGGGACGTCCGTGCGCGAGCGTCATCGCGAGGTCGAGGCCGCCAAGCAGGCGATCGTCGGGAATCGCGAGCGGCAGGCGCCGATGCGGCGCGCCGCCGGGCAGCAGCGCGCGCAGGCGCGCCACGAACGCCTCGGCGATGTCGCTGCGCGGCGCACGGACCACGGCGCCGCCCAGGGCGAAGCCGTCGAGTGCCAGCGCGGCCGCGGCGAGCTCGGCGCGTGTCGCGAGATCGAGCGACGCCGCAGCGGCGCTCGACGCCTCGTGACCCTCGGCGGCTCCCGGCGGGATGTCGCGTGCGCTCACGCCAGTCTCAGGCCGCGCCCAGCACGTCGCTGACGGCGCGCTCGATGCGCACGCTGGAGCCGACGTCGTCGAGCACGTTGCGGCGCAGGCGGTGCCGCAGCGCCGACGGCGCGATGGTGCGCAGATGTGCGGTGGTCACCGCGCGTGCGCCCTCGAAGGCCGCGAGGGCCCGTGCGCCACGCAGCAGCGCGAGCTCGCCGCGCACGCCGTCGGTGCCGACGGCGGCGCAGAGGCGCGCGGCGTCGCGCAGCACGGCATCGGGCACCTTGAGTGCGTCGATCTTCTTGCGTGCGCGTTCCACATGCTTGCGCGCGTCGAGATCCTCGGCGGCCCAGCGCTTGGTGAAGCCCTCGGGGTCGCGGTCGAAGGCATCGCGACGCTTGATGACTTCCACGCGCGCGTCGAGGTCGGCGGTGGTGGCGACTTCCACCGAGAGCCCGAAGCGATCGAGCAGCTGCGGCCGCAGGTCGCCTTCCTCGGGATTGCCTGAGCCGACGAGCACGAAGCGCGCGGGATGCCGCACGGAAATGCCTTCACGTTCGACGACGTTCTCACCGGTGGCAGCGACGTCGAGCAGCAGGTCGACGAGATGATCCTCGAGGAGATTGATCTCGTCAACATAGAGATAGCCGCGATTCGCGCGCGCGAGCAGGCCGGGTTCGTAGGCCTTCTCGCCGCGCGTGAGGGCGCGCTCGAGATCGAGCGCACCGACGACGCGGTCTTCGGTGGCGCCGAGCGGCAGATCCACGACGGGGACCGCGCGCTTCTCGCCGCGCAGCTTCTCGCCGGCCGCGATGCGCGCGCGGCAATCGTCGCAACGACGCGTGTCGGTGTCGGGATCGCAGCCGTAGCGACACCCGCGGGTGACGGTCATCGGCGGGAGCAGGGCCGGGAGCGCGCGCACCGCCGTGGACTTGGCGGTGCCGCGATGGCCGAGGATCAGGACGCCGCCAATGGTCGGGTCAACGGCGGTGAGGAGAATGGCACGTTTCATCTCCTCCTGGCCGACAATCGCCGAAAACGGGAAGGCGAGTCGCAACGGGA
>CAZCIM010000015.1:0-36955 GCA_964498895.1 uncultured Gemmatimonas sp.
GCCACCGGCGTCTTCTGCAGCCGGATGCGCATGCCCTTGTCCGACGAGATCTCCAGCGAATCCACGGTGGATTCGTCGAGCATCTCGAGGAGCTTCTTTACGTACCGGAGGTCAATCATTGTCGACTTGAGACGGGAGACTTGAGACTTGAGAGGGGACGAGAGCTTGAGACGGGATTCTCACCTCTCCCGTCTCACGTCTCACGTCCAGCTAGATCTGCACCAACCCGCGGTCGAAACTCGTCAGCACCACCGGCCCCTCGCTCGTAAGGACCACGTCGTCCTCGATGCGCACCCCACCCCAGCCCTCGAGGTAGATCCCGGGTTCGATGGTCACCACCGCTCCTGGCGGGAGCGGCGCTTCGGCGGTCTTGGCCAAGCGCGGGGCCTCGTGGATCTCCACCCCGATCCCGTGCCCGGTCGAATGGCCAAACGCGGCGCCGAAGCCGCGGCGCTCAATGTAGTCTCTCGCGAGGGCATCGGCATCCCTCCCGCGCATTCCCGCCCGAACAGCGGCCGAAGCGCTCCCGTTGGCTTCCCGAACCACATCGTGGATCTCTTGCTGCCGTGCGTCCGCGGCCTGACCCACGACGAACGTGCGCGTGATGTCACTCACGTAGCCGCCACTGGTGGCGCCGAAATCGAACAGCAGGAGATCGCCGCGCTGGATGACCTGAGCCGAGGCGCGGGCGTGCGGGAGGGCCGAGCGCGCACCGGCGGCGACGATTGTCTCGAAGGCCGTGCGCTCGCTGCCGGCGAGCCGCATCTCGTACTCGAGGATGCCGGCGACGGCCAGCTCCGTCATGCCGGCCTTCACCTGCGGCAGCGTCCGCGCCAAGGCGTGCTCGGCGATCTGCACGGCGGCGCGGATGTGCGCGAGCTCGCCGTCATCCTTGGTCTCGCGCAGCACTTCCACGAGATTGAGCGCCGGCCGCCACTTCCACGCGCTGCCCTCCCCGCTCTCCGCCACGAAGCGGGCCGCGTCCTGATGCGTGACGTGCGCCGTCTCGAAGGCCAGCACCTCCACCCGCGGCAGCTGGCGCAGCTCGCTCCAGAGGCGCACCCAGAGCGAACTCTGCTCGATCACGCAGCGGAACTCGGGCGCGACCTCGAGCTTCACCTGCGCCGCGTAGCGGAAATCCGTGAGCAACAGCGCCTCGTCCGCGGTGACGAGCACGAGGCCGTTGGAGCCGGTGAAGCCCGTGAGGTAGCGGATGTTCGGCAGCGCGGTCACGAGCAGCGCATCCAACTGGCTCGGGGCCAGGGACGCGCGCAGGCGCGCGAGGCGGTCGGCGTACGCGGTGGGCATCGCGCGAATCTAGTGCCGCTCGGCGCCGTCGCGCTCGAGGCGGGCCAGCGCGGCCGCGTCGAAACGCCCACGGATGCGCATCACGCCCTCGTCCTCATCGGGCTCGCTGCTCAGCACCTCGCCCATGCGATGCACCTCGGCCAACAGCTTGCCGTGCGTCATCGGGATGTGCAGCTCCACTTCGGGCTTCTGCGCGCGCAGCGCCTCGCGCAGCACGCCGCGCATGGGTTCGAGCCCGCCACCACCGCGCTCCTCCTCGCGCGCCGAGACGAAGATGCTGCCGGGGGCCAGGTTCTCGATGCGTTCGCGGAGCGCCGTGCGCTGCTCGGGCGGCAGCGCGTCCATCTTGTTGAACGCGTAGCGCATCGGTGTCTCGGCCACGCCAAGGTCGGCGAGCACCTCATCCACCACGAGCCGCTGCTCTTCCCACGACGGGTGGGCAGCATCGATCACGTGGAAGAGCAGATCGGCCTCGCGCACCTCCTCGAGCGTGGCGCGGAAGCTCGCGACCAGATGGTGCGGCAGCTTGCGGATGAAGCCTACCGTGTCGGTGAGCAGCGCCGACTGATGGTCGCCGAGGTCCACCTCGCGCGTCAGCGGATCGAGCGTCGCGAAGAGGCGATCCTCGACGAACACTTCGTCCGCACGCGAGATGGCGCGGAGAATCGAACTCTTGCCGGCGTTGGTGTAGCCCACGAGCGCGGCCTTGAAGCGGCCCTGCCGGCCGCTGCGCTGCACCTCGCGGGCCTTCGCGACGTCGGCGAGACGCTCCTTCAGCAAGCGGATGCGATGCCCCACCAAGCGGCGGTCCGTCTCGAGCTGCGTTTCACCCGGGCCGCGTACGCCGATGCCACCGCGGAACTTCTCGAGGTGCGTCCACATGCGCACGAGCCGCGGCAGCGAGTACTCGAGCTGCGCGAGTTCCACCTGCATGCGGGCCTCCGCGGAGCGCGCGCGCACGGCGAAGATGTCGAGGATGAGCTCCGCGCGGTCAATCGTCCGCTTGCCGAGCTCGCCCTCGAGGTTCTTGCCCTGGGCCGGCGACAGCTCGTCGTCGAAGATCACCAGCGTGGCCTGCGTGTCGCTGAGCAGCTGCTTGAGCTCCTCGACCTTGCCACGTCCGATGTACGTGGAGGGATCGGGGCGGTCGAGCTGCTGCGTAAGCGTGCCGACGACCAGCGCGCCGGCCGTGTCGGCCAGCCGCGCGAGCTCGTCCAGGTGCTCCTGCACATGATGCTTGGCGTTGCTGCGCTTCACGGGCGCGCCGACGAGGACGGCCCGTTCCTGCGGCGCGGCGAGGTCGATGAGCTGCTTGCTCACGGCATCCCTTCGACGCGGCCGCGACCCGTGTACGGGCGCGTCAGGCGCCCCACCGGCGTGACCAGCGTAAACATGCCTTCCACGCGGTAGTCCAGCGCGCCGTGGCGCGCGTAATAGCGCATGGCCGTCTGCAACGCGGCGTAGTCGAAGCTCACCGGCAACGTCAGCGAAATGCGGCCCTTCTCTTCCACCGTGAGCCGCTGCGTGACCTCGCCGCTCACAACCTTCGTGCTATCCACGAAGAAGTTGTAGCTCACCTTCTCGGCGTCGATGCGGTACTCGTTGGGATTCTGGATGCTGAGCTGCACATCGAGCGTGGCGCCCTGCAGGCCGATGGCCTTCACCTTGACGTCGGTGACGTCCACGACGGGGCTCTGGAAGGCCTGCTTGAGGAGCGTGGCGCAGGCGGAGGTGGCGAGGAGGCTGAACGCGAGGAGGATTCGGCGCATGTGCGGAATGGGAGAGGGGAGAGGGGAGACGGGGACGGGGGCGGAGAGTGGGAGACGGGGCCGTGGGGAGACGGGGGGAAGATGGGTGAAGTGGACAGCGAGCCGAGCACGTCAGTCGTATACCCCCCGTCTCCCTCATTCGCGTCTCTCCATCTCCGCCCCTGCCTCCGTCTTCCGTCTCGCGGCAAGTTCCCCCCACCACGCCATCCGCCGCGCCACCTCCTTCTCCGCGCCAAACTCACTTGGCGCGTAGAAGGCCCGCCCGCGCAGCGCATCAGGAAGGTAGTCCTGCGGCGTGTAGCCTGTGGGGTCATCGTGCGCGTACTGATAGCCCGCGCCGTAACCGAGGTCCTTCATGAGGGCGGTCGGTGCATTGCGAATGTGCAGTGGCACGGGGGCCGCTGGCGTCTCGCGTGCAGCGTCGAGCGCGGCCTTCCAAGCCACGTACACCCGATTGCTCTTGGGCGCCGTCGCGCAGTACACCGCCGCCTCGGCCAACGCCAGTTCGCCCTCGGGTGAGCCCAGGAAATGGAAGGCATCGCGTGCGGCGATGGCGAGCTGCAACGCGCGCGGATCCGCGAGCCCGATGTCTTCCGTCGCGAAACGCACGGTGCGGCGCGCGATGTACAGCGGGTCTTCCCCGCCCTCGATCATGCGCGCCAACCAGTACAACGCAGCCTGCGGGTCGGAGCCGCGCAGGCTCTTGTGATAGGCGCTGATCAGGTTGAAGTGCTGCTCGCCCGACTTGTCATAACTGGGCAGGCGCGTCTGCAGGGCCTGGGCGACAAGCGCCGGCGTGAGCTCCTGCGTCGCCGCGGCGGCGGCGAGCACTGCCGCGGCTTCGAGCACGGTCAGCGCGCGCCGGGCATCGCCGTCGGCCTCCGTGGCGAGGAGCTGGCGCGCCTCCGGCGCAATCGCGAGCGATTGGTCGCCGAGCCCGCGTTCGCGGTCGGCGAGCGCGCGGTCAATGAGCATCTCGATGGCGGCGGCGTCCAACGGCTGCAGCACGAAGACGCGTAGCCGCGAGAGCAGCGCCCCGTTGAGCTCGAAGCTGGGGTTCTCGGTGGTCGCGCCGATGAGCGTCAGCAGCCCGCTCTCGACGTGCGGCAGGAGCGCGTCCTGCTGCCCGCGGTTGAAGCGGTGGATCTCATCCACGAAGAGCACCGTGCGCGCGCCGAGCACACGCCGCTGCTCGGCAGCGGCCACGATCTCGCGCAACCGCGGCACGCCGTCCGTCACCGCAGAGAACGGCACGAAGTCGGCCTGCACGTGCCGGGCGATCAGGCGTGCGATGGTGGTCTTGCCTGTTCCTGGCGGTCCCCAGAGGAGGATCGAACCCGTGTCGCCCCGCTCGATGGCCACGCGCAGCGGCTGGCCGGGCCCGAGCAGCGGTTCCTGCCCGACGACTTCATCGAGGGTGCGCGGGCGCAGCCGTGACGCGAGCGGAGCCTGCGTGGGGGACGAGAACAGGGAGTCTTGCACACTCGAAAACTACTCGGACGGAAGACGCAAGACGGAAGAAAAATCGGCGCTCCGGGGAATCCCGATGCGCCGATGATGCGTCCGTCTTCCGTCTTCCGTCTTCCGTCTTGGCCTCAGCCTTCTCTCAACGCCTTCACCAGCCCGCGCAGCGCCAGCTCATAGCCATCCGCGCCGAAGCCAGCGACGATGGCGATCGCGCCCGGGGCCAGCCAGGAATGCCGCCGCTCGGGCTCGCGCGCGTAGATGTTGCTGAGGTGCACTTCCACATACGGCAGCTTCACGCCGGCGAATGCATCGCGCAGGGCCAGCGACGTGTGCGTCCACGCGCCGGCGTTCACGAGACAGGCATCCACGACGCCGCGGCAGTTGTGGATCGCGTCGAGCATGCGCCCTTCGTCATTGAACTGCGAGAAGAGCAACGTGACGCCGAGCTCCGCGCCAACCTCCTCGAGGCGGGCCTCGATCTCGGCCAGCGTCGTGGTGCCGTAGATCTCCGGCTCGCGGATCCCGAGCAGGTTGAGGTTGGGCCCGTTGAAGACGGCGACTCTCACTTCTTGAGCCCCTTCAGCCAATCCTGGAACTGGCCGAGGTCGTCGTCACCCGGGGCGGCGGCCTGCGGCATCGCATCCGGCGCCGCGGTGCCGGGCTTCTGGAAGAACTGGTCGAACTTGAGCATCTCCGACGCGCGCGGCACCGAGCGGCGCGCGCCGCTCCCGCCGCTGGCGGCCTCAGCGAGCAGGCTCTCGAGGCCACTGCCGCCATCGGGCCCGGTGAAGCTGCCCACGCCAGCGAGCACCTCGGCCGCGTGCAGGTCGCGCACATCGCCGGCCGCGCCGAGCAGCGCATCGAGGGGCCAGCCCGTGGTGGCTGGCGGCACGGCGGTCGCCGCTTCGATCACCGCGGCAGCGCCGACCGCGACGGCCGCGCGGCGTGCGAAGGTGGCAAAGAACTCTCGCGCCGTGGGTCCGCTGGGGACTGCCGGCGTCACGATCGGCGTCGGCGTGCCCTGCCCTTGGAGACCGATCCCGCCGAAAGACACCGCCGCGAGCGCCGCGTCCGCCGGCACCGAGGCGGCCTCGGCGATCTCAGGCGACGGCTCGAACTCCGGCATATCCACCTCGGGCGCCGGCGCAGGCGCGGAGGCCTGCGCGTGCATGCGCTCGAGTTCTGCGAGCTTCGCGCGCAGGCCGGCATCGGTGGGGCTCGCCTCCACCAACTGCTGGTACACGCCGATGGCCTGCGGCAGCAGACCCTGCTGCACGTACAGCGCGGCCATCGTCTCGGTCACGAACGTCGGCGTGGCCTTCGAGGCGCGCGGCGCGGACGGCGGCGCGGCGGGTGCGGACGGGGTCTCCGCGTGAATCGCTTCAGCGACGGCGGGCTGCGACTGCGGCGTCGGTACGGCGGGCGAGTCGGCCGAGGGCTCGGCGTCCTCGAGGCCGAAGTCCGCGAGCAGCGGCAGCGACGACAGATCAGCCTTCGTCATGCGCGGCTTCGGTCGCGCGCTCGGCGGTTCGCTGATTGACGCCGTGGGCACAGCGCTTGGCTCGTCGAGCAACGGCAATCCGAGTGCGTCGAGATCCGGCGCCGCGGGCTCCGTCGGCTCCGCGAGGGGCTCGGGCGCCGAGAAGGACTCGGGCTCCACGGGCATGTCCATGCCCAGCCCCGTGTTGTCGAGCCCCGCCAGCGGAGCGACCGTCGGCGCTGACATCGAGACGGAATCCGCATCCAGTTCCGCGAGCGGTGCTACCGTCTCCGACGAGAACTCGTTGGCCTCGAGTCCGGCCAGCGGCGACACATCCGCGCTGAACTCCGCGAGCTCGAAGTCCCCGGCCACCGGAGCCGCGGGCGCTGCCGCGGGCGCAGCCAGCGAGTCGGCGGCCGCCGTCGGCTCGATGATGAGCGTCGAGGCGCCGGGATCCACGTCCGGGACGCCGACATCGGCAAATCCATACTCTGCCGCTTCGGCGCCGAGCACCGGCGCGGCGGGCACGGGCTTGGCCGGCTCGGCCGCCTCGGTCTCCGAGAAGTCGAAATCGATGTCGAGCAACGAGGCACGCTTGCTCGGGCGCGCGGGCGGCGCGACGGCGGGCACCTCGGTCGTCGGCGCATCGGCAGCAGGCGCAATTGGGGCCGCGGGTGGCTTCACGGCGGCGACCGGCTGGGTGACGGCGCCACCCTCGGCTTCGCGGCGATCGCGATCGGCCAAGGCCTGCGCATTGATGACCATCGTGCCGCCCTTGCCGCCGGGCGCGGCCGGCGGCGGCGCGGGCGCGACGGGCGTGGCGACTGGCGCATCGAGGTTGATGAGCCCGAGGTCGTCCGCGCCGCTCACGCTCACCGTCGGCGCGACGGAAATCAGCCCGGCCGCGTTGGTGGACGGCCGCGCGGATGGCGCCTCTGCCGCGGCGTCAGCGCCGCCCAGCTGCGCCAAAAGGTCGAGCACTTCGTCGTTGCGCCGGTCGAGCTCGAGCACACGCTCGTACCAGCCCTTCGCTGTGGGCACGTCGCCCGCGAGCCGCGCGATATCGCCCAGGTGGCGGAGCGCGATGAGGTTCTCGGGGTCGAGCTTGAGGGCCTGCTCGAAGGGCTCACGGGCGGCATCGGGCTGGCCCATCTCAAAGAGAATCTGCCCGTAGACCACCAGCCCATTCATGTTTTCCGGCTGCTCCGGAACGTGCTTCTGGCAGAGCAGGAGTCCGCGGTCGAGGAATCCGGACTTTCGATACTCGTTGGCCAGCGGCGCGAAGAACCTGCGGGGGTTCTCGTGATAGCGCTTGCGCAGGTCTTCGATGCGGGCGTTGTCGGCCATGTGTGAACTTACCATACAGCGAGCGGAGTGGTCAATCAGAAGTCTACGTCTGGCTTGATTTTAGGTCTATTCGGCGGGTAGGTTTCGAGGTTCTGGTGTTCCCCCCTGCCGTCTGGTCGCGCAGCGGGCCTGCGGGCTCCGCGCCGACGACCGACAGCCGGTCTCCATCCATCCCGTTTGCGTAAGGATTCTCCGCCGTGCTTCAACAGATGCGGGGCGCTGCCAAGTTCATCTGGATCTTCCTCTTCGTCGCGTTCGTCGGCGGCTTCCTGTTGGCGGACATGTCCGGCCTCATCGGGATGACCGGTGTGAACCCGAACACCGTCGTCGGCGAAGTGAACGGCAAGGAGATTCCCTACCTCGCCTGGGAGAACCTGACGCGCCAGATCGTGCAGCAGCAGGAGCAGGAGTCGGGCCGCGCCGTGACGCTGGACGAGCGCTTGCAGGCCGAGCAGGCCGCGTTCGACCAGCTCGTGCAGGACATCCTCCTCCAGCAGGAGTACGACCGCCGCGGAATCCGCGTCACGGACGAGGAGATCGTGCAGGCCGCGCGGTTCTCGCCGCCGCCGCAGTTCCAGAACGCGCCGGAGCTGCAGACGGACGGGCGTTTCGATCCGGAAAAGTATCAGCGCTTCCTGAGCTCGCCGGTGGCGCGCCAGCAGGGCTTGCTGCGCCAGCTCGAGGACTACTACCGCGCGGAGATCCCGCGCACGAAGCTGTTCTCGCAGATCGCCGCCGAGACCTGGGTGAGCGACGAGATGCTGTTCCAGGCCTTCAAGGATGAGCGCGACTCGGTGGAGGTGTCCTTCGTGGCCTTCCGTCCGACGCCGGCGCAGGTGGAGGCCGCAGAGGTCTCGACGGCCGACGCGCGCCGCTACTACGACCAGTACAAGACGCGCTGGGAGCGGCCGGGCCGCGCGGTAGTGTCGGTGGTGAGCATCAGCCGCACGCCGAGCGCGGCGGACACGGCCGCGACGGTCGCGAAGCTGCGGGAGCTGCGCGCCGAGATCGCGAGTGGCCAGAGCAGCTTCGAGGACGTGGCGAAGCGCGAGTCGATGGACTCGGTGTCGGCGGTGAATGGCGGCGACCTCGGGCGTGGCCCGCGCGGCCGCTTCGTCGCGCCCTTCGAGACGGCGGCGTTCGCGCTGCGTCCGGGCCAGATCTCCGAGCCGGTGAAGACGGACTTCGGCTGGCACCTGATCCAGGCCACCGAGCGCAAGGGCGACACGCTGGCCGTGCGCCACATCCTGCTGCGCGTGCAGCAGGGCGATTCGGCCGCCACCGCGACCGACCGCCGCGCGGACCGGCTGTCCTCGCTCGCCGCGGGCGCCAACGACGGCAGCAAGTTCGACGCGGCCTCGCAGGAGCTGACGCTGCTCGTGACGCAGGTACCGGTGGTGGAAGGCCAGACGGCGGCCTACCAGGGCCGCGGCGTGCGCGGCATCTCCGGTTGGGCGTTCAGCGGCGTTCGCCCGGGTGAAGTGAGCGACTTGATCGACGACGAGAACGGCTACTACCTCGTGCGTCTCGACTCGCTCACCGAGGGCGGCATGCAGTCCTTCGAGCGCGTGCAGGAGGACATCCTGCAGGCCCTGAAGGAGCGGAAGGCCGTCGAGGCGCTGGTGCCGCAGGCCGAGGCGCTGCTTGCCGACGCGCGGGCGACCTCGCTGGAGCAGGCGGCGCAGAAGGCCGGGCTGGAGTTGCAGACGCCGCGCGCCTTCAACCGCCGCACCTTCGTGCCCGGCCTCGGCTTCAACAACGAGGCCATCGGCGCCTCGTTCGGCGCCCCGATGAACACCCCCGTGCTGGCCAAGACCTTCGACGGCGTGTTCGTGCTCCGTGCCAACATGCGCAGCCAGGCCGACCGCGAGGACTTCGAGCTCATCAAGCAGCTCCTGCGCCAGCGCGAGCTGCCCAGCGCCCGCGAAGCCCGTGTCCGTGCGTACCTCGATGAGTTGCGCCGCAACGCGAAGGTGGAGGACAAGCGGCGTGAAGTGAATGCGACGCTGCGGAGGCAGGTCGTCGAATAGACTGGAGACGTGTGACTGGAGACGTGAGAGAAGCGGGGGGTGAGCACGATGCTCACCCCCCGCTTCTCACCTCCCATGTCTCACGTCTCATGTCTCACGTCCTGTTACAGCAACCGCTTCGGCTCCTTCGCCTCACTCTCCTGGCTCGCCACGCGCTCCTGCGCGGGCGGGAGACTCTCGCGCTCGGCCGGCTTCGCGATCTCGGCCTGCACTTCATTCATGTTCTTCTTGAATTCCTTGATGCCCTTGCCGAAGGATCCGGCGATCTCCGGGATGCGCTTCGCGCCGAAGAGCAACAGCACGATGACAAGACCGATCAACAGCTCGGTCGGGCCGAGTCCGAACATAACTGCCTCCTAGAACAACGAACGCGCGATGAGATAGGCGGCGAGGACCCCGACGAGGCTGAGCAACGAGACGTCGAGCGCGATGGGTCCCACAGCGAACTTGATGATAATGAGGTCGATCGGCAACGCGCCGATGGACGGCGTCACGCCGGTGGTGAGGAACTCCTTCACCGCCCCGGCCGGCAGGAACATACGGGCGAACTGCGTGAGGAAGCCGCCCACCACGAAGCCCACGCCGAGCACGATGGCATGGTACCCCGGCCGGTGCTTCGCCGAGCCCTTCAGTGCCGTCGGCGGCATCAGGCCCGACGGTCCATCACGTAGGCGAGTGCATCCGCCAACGACTGTTTCACGTCACTCTCCGGCAGGTCCTTGAGCGCGCCCTCGGCGGCCGCGGCGAAGCGTTCGCCCTCGGCGCGGGCATAGTCGAGCCCGCCGCACTCCGTCACGATGCCGACGACTGCGGCAATCGCCGCGTCACTCGGCGTCGGATCGGCGAACAAGGCATCCACCACCTGACGCTGGGCCTTCGACATGCGGCCCAAGGCATGGATCAACGGCAGCGTGACCTTGTGCTCCTTGAGGTCGTTGCCGCTGGGCTTGCCCGTCACGGACTCCTGCTCCGTGTAGTCGAGCAAATCGTCGGCCACCTGGAAGGCCATGCCGATGCTCTCGCCGAAGGTGCGCATCTGCGAGCGGAAGCGCGGCGCCCCGGCCAGCGCGCCCATCTCACAGGCGGCGCCCACCAGCGAGGCCGTCTTGGCGCGGATCAGCTTGTGGTAGTCGTCCTCGCTGAACGCGAGGGCGTCGAAGCTGGCGAGCTGGCGCAGCTCGCCGATCGTCATCTCGCTCGAGGCCTGCGTGAACACGCGCAGCGGCTCCATGTCGCCGAGGCGGACGAGTTCGCCGACCGCCTTGGCGAACAGGAAGTCTCCCATGAGCACGGCGACCTGGTGCGAGAAGATCGCATTGATCGTCGGCTGGCCGCGGCGCAGCACCGAGTGGTCCACCGAGTCATCGTGCACGACGCTGGTGAGGTGCACGAGCTCCGCCACCGCGGCGAGCGGCACGGCGCGCGGCTCCGGTGTCCCCTCGATGCTCGACGCAAGCAGCAGCAGCGTGGGCCGGAACAGCTTGCCACGCATGCCCTTCAGGTGCGCGTTCGCGGCCTCGATGATGGCGACGTCGGCTTGGATGATGCGCCACATCTCGTCCGGCACGCGCTCAAGGCGGTCCCGGACGGGGGCCTGGATCTCCCGCAGCGCTTCGGCCACGGGCATCTGGAGGCGGGCCTCGAGGGTCACGACAGCTGCTGCTCCACGGTGTTCAGGCGGTCGCCGATGTCGCGGAACTGGATGTCCACGGCGAACACGCGCTCGTAGTAACGCTTGGCGTCGGCGAACTGCTTCTGCTCCTCGGCGATGGCGCCGAGGAGGTACAGCACGCCGACGAGGGATTCGTCGCGCACACCCGGCTCGCTGAGCGCACGCTGCAGGATGGTCGCCGCCACAGGCAGCTGCGCCTTCTCGACGAAGCAGTTGCCCAACGCTTCGAACGTGCGGACGCGCTCCTTGGTGCCCCGCAGGGCCTTCTGGAACTCGGCGATGGCCTCGTCCACGAGCCCCATCTCCTTGTACGCCACGCCGAGGTCGTAGTGCGCTTCGTGATCCTCGTCGTCCACGTTCTCGGCCACGCCCTGCTTGAACGCACGGAGCATGTCCGAGAAGTCCGCGGCTTCGTCGCCAGTGGGCTCCTTCTCCTCGACGACCATGCGCGTGGACTTCGGTTCGTCGTCCTCGCGCAGCCAATCCCCGAGGGACACGTAATCGTCCTCCGGCTCCGCCTTGGCGGCGGCCGGCTTGACGGGCGCGGCGGGGGCGGCGGGCTTCGGCGCCACGGTCGTGCTGCGGCGCGGCGGCGGCGCGGACGGCACTTCCTCTGCGGGGATGCTCTCGATCGCGGCCTGCGCGCGCAGGTCGTCCGGCGTGATGTCGAGCACGCGCTGGTAGACCGTGCGGGCCTTCTGGTCCTGCCCATCGGCCAACAGCGCATCCGCAAGTTCGAGATAGGCCGTCGCGAGCTTCGCGCGATTGTTCGCGCGGAACGCGTACTCCACGCGCTTCTGGTGCGAGCGAATGGACTTGGGTTCGAGGCGCACGATCTCGTCCGCCACGGAGCCGGCGGTATCGAGATCGCCCGCCGCTTCGAAGCCCGCCATCGCGGCCTCGAACTCGCTCATCGCCTCGGCACGCGCGCCGGCTTCAAGCAACGCCTCGGCGAGGTGCCGGTGCGCGGTCCAGTCCTCCGGCGCGGCGGCGACGGCCGCGCGCAGGCTCTCCACCGACGCCGGCGCGGACGAGGGCAGCGCGACCTCGATGACATCGAGCGCCGGCTCCTCGTCGAGGAGCGGCAAATCGGCGGGCGCTGGCGTCGCCGCCGAGGCGCGCGCGGCGATGGTCTCTGGCGACGGAACGGTCTCCGGCTCGACGATCTCCAGATCGTCGCCGCCGACGTCCATGAGCGGCAGGTCAGGAGCGGCGGCGGGCGCCGGCGCATCGAACATCGGCACATCCACCGCGCCACTGTGCTCGACGTCGAGCAACTCGAGGCCGTCCGTGGATCCCGCATCGCTGCCCGTGTCGAAGGCCGCCGGCTCGGGCGCGATCATCGGCTCGGGCTCGACCAGCAGCGGCAGGTCTTCCGCGGGCGCCGGCTCGGCGATGTCCATCAACGGCAGATCCGCTGCGGGAGCGGGCGCACTCGGCTCCGCGGTCGGCTCGATGTCGAGTAGCGACTCGACCACCGGCTCGGCGGCCGCCGGGGCTTCCTCCTCGGGTAGCTCCGCAAGGTTGGTGACCTCGAGGCCCATGAGCGAGCCGCGCGGTGGCGGCGGCGCGTCGGCACCCAGGCTCGTGGTCTCAATCACGAGGCCGACGTCCGCCACGGGCTCTGGCTCTGGCGCAGCGGCGGCAGGGACAGCAGTCGCAGCGGGAGCGGCTGGGACCGCCGGCGGCGCCGCCTTCGCGGGCGCGGCGGGCGTCGGCTTGACGGCCGCGGGCTTCGCCGCCCCAGCCGACGGTCCCGGCTCGAGGAGTTCGAGTCCAGCGATGGCCTTGGAGGCTCGCTTGACGTCGGCGCTCGACACCTTCGTGGACGGACGCTTCGGAGCATCGTCCACGTCGAGGAACACCAAGCCACCGCCGCCGCCGGACGACCCCGTGTCCTTCTCCTCGGGCTCGATGCTGGGGTCAATCTCCTTCAGCTTCGCGACGATGCGATCCGCCGCCTCGCTGTCTCCGTCGGACTTGGCCTGGGAATAGCCGATCTGCAGCTGGTCGACCGCCTCATCCTTGCGCCCGGCCTTTTGCAACTGATCGGCGAGCATGATGCGGACGTCGTGCTGCCCCGGCACGAGGTCGGCGAACTCCTTCAGCGCACGAAACGCCTCGTCGAGATTCCCCGCCTTCTGCTGACGGCTGGCGTACTCGAGAAAGTTCTGGCGCGCATCGCCCTTGAAGCCCTTCTCGGCGTGGATCTTGCCGAGCTTGTAGTAGACGACGGTGCGTCCTGGCGACTGGCGCAGGATCTTGTTGCAGAGCGCGATGGCCGGGTTGTAGAACCCGCCCTCGGCGTAGCGATCGACCGCCTTCTCCCACACTTCGACTGCTTCGCCGACGCGCCCCGCCTTCTGGAGCATGTCGCCGACGCGATTGTACAGCGGAATATCGATCGTGTCTTCGTCGCCGGCCTCGTAGGCATCGACAATCTCAACGTAGACTTCGAGGGCCTTGTCGACCTGCTTCTTGGCCTCGAAGTCCGCGGCCTTCTTTTTGAGCTTGACGATGTCGGCCATATCAGGGGAAAGCTACCCGCCGAACCCTCGGTGTGACAAGCGTTTGGGCCGTGTCAGGCCCCATACGCTGGACGGCCGTTGACCCAGGTCGCGGCGCAGCGGTGGTCCCCGTACCAGTAGGGGATCTCGCGGTGGTCCCCCACGTCGAACAGCGCCAGGTCGGCGGCGAAACCAGGCGAGAGCTGTCCGGTCACCGCCGCCAGCCCTAGGGCGGCGGCCCCGTTGACCGTCGCGGCCACGAAGGCCTCGGCCACGCTGAGCCGGAGTTGGCTCACCCCGAGGGTGAGAATCAACGGGAAGTTCACCGTCGGGCTGGTCCCGGGATTGAAATCCGAGGCCAGCGCGATCGCACATCCGGCGTCGAGCATGGCGCGGGCGGGGGCCTGCTTGGGGCGCCCGAGGAACAGCATGGTGCCCGGCAGCAGCGTCGCCACGGTGCCCGATGCGGCGAGGGCCTGGATCCCGAGGTCCGAGACGGCGGCCAAGTGATCCGCCGAGGTGGCGCCGAGTTCCGCGGCAAGCTCGGCCGCGCCGGCGTGGGCGAGTTCGTCCGCGTGGAGCTTGAGCGCGAGCCCGTGCTGCCGCGCCGCGCCCAGGATGCGACGCGCCTCGGCTGTGGTGTACACGCCGGGCTCGCAGAAAATGTCGCAGAAGGCCGCCAGCCCCTCGCGCGCCACGGCGGGGAGCATCTCGTCCGTGAGGAGCGCGATGTACTCCTCACGCGTGCGCGGGGCCTCACGGTATTCGAGCGGCACTTCATGCGCGCCGAGGAAGGTCGGCACGAGGCGCAGCGGCAGCTCCGCGGCGAGGCGACGGATCACGCGCAGCGTGCGGAGCTCACTCTCGAGCGAGAGGCCGTAGCCGGACTTCACCTCGATGGTCGTGCTGCCGTGCGCGGCGAGCCGAAGCAGTCGCTCGCGCGCGAGGCCCACGAGGTCATCTTCACTGCGCTCGCGCAGGTCGCGCACCGACGAGTGGATCCCCCCGCCCCGCTGGGCGATCTCGAGATAGCCCACGCCGAGTGCCCTCAGCTCCTGCTCGGGATGCCGCGGCCGTCCGAAGATGGCATGCGTGTGCGAGTCCACGAAGCCCGGGGTGAGCACGCCTCGCCGGCAATCCACCTCGGCGGCGCCGGCGTACTGCTGTTGCAGCTCGCGGTCCGCGGCAATCGCGAGGATGCGACCGTCGTCACCGACGGCGATGCCCTGCCCCTGCTTGACGACGGCGTCGCGCATCTCCGGCGCCCGCCGGGCGCGGGCGGGGCCTTGGCAGGTGACGAGCTCGGCGGCGTTGAGGAAGAGGGTGGGCATTCTACGGCGACGCGACGAGATCACGGAAGCGGTTCAGCCGCAGCGGCGCCTGTGCCTCGCCGCGGCAGGCGTAATAGCAGAGATCGCACTTTATGGGCGCGTAGCCCTCGTAGCTGCTCCAGTGGCCATCGGCTGGGAAATCAGGGCATCGGCGGACGTGCCCGTAGGGATCGATGTGGATCGTGTCCTGGCCGCTGAGGCAAGGCTCGGTCATCTCGCCACGCAGGTAGCGCGGAATGTTGGCGAGATAGTGATCGCTATTCGAGATGGTGCCGCGACGACGCCGCTTGAAGGCCAAGAGATCCCGCACGAGCTGCTCGACGCGCGCCATGTGGTCGGGCCCGAGCAGGTGGCTGCGGTTCCCGTTCTTGGAGTCCGTGTACACGGACAGGTTCATCCCCACCCGCATGCGCTCGGCGGCCTGCACCAGCGGGAGGATGTCGTCGAGATTGTCGTCCTTGATGACCGTGTTGAACCGCACGGTCATGCCCTCGGCGCGGATGCGTTCGGCCACGGCGAAGATCTTCTGCGTCAGGCTAGGAATGCCGCGGGCGGCATCGTGGCGCGCGTCGGGATAATCGAGCGAGATGTTGAACTGCGAAACGCCGGCCTGCCAGAGGGCGCGGGCGCGCTCGACGCTCAGCATCGCGCCGTGCGTGATGAGCGTGGTGTACTTGGTGCGGACGGCACGATCCACCGCCTGCACCAACTCCTCGAGGTCGCTGCGCAGCAGCGGCTCGCCGCCCGTCCACGTGACGAGCATGGGATCGAAGTGCCGCGCAGCATCCACGAAGCTCTTGAGCTCATGAGCCTTGCGGTCCGCCGGCGTCTTCCAGTAATCGCAGAAGCTGCACTTCGCGTTGCAGCGCATCGTGACCTCGAAGTGCACGAGGACGGGCCGCTTGGCCAGGCGCAGCTTGGCGTACTTATAGCTGAATGGGATCAGGTCCCAGGGCTTGAAGCGGGTACTGAGCACGAGAGCCGGGACGGAAGACGGAAGATGGAAGGAACCGCAGGGCCTGATTCGATTCCAGCTCAGCCCAGCATCGGGAGCGTGAGGCCGCTGCGCTTGGCCGTGGCGACCGCGATGTCGTAGCCCGCGTCGGCGTGACGCGCGACGCCGATGCCAGGGTCGTTCGTGAGCACGCGCTCGAGCCGCAGGCGCATCTCCGGCGTGCCGTCGGCGACGATCACTTGCCCCGCGTGCAGCGAGTTGCCGATGCCGACGCCGCCGCCGTGGTGGAAGCTGACCCAGCTCGCGCCGCTGGCGACGTTGAGCATGGCGTTGAGGATCGCCCAGTCCGCGACGGCATCCGTGCCGTCCTTCATCGCCTCGGTCTCGCGGAACGGCGAGGCCACGGAGCCGGTGTCGAGGTGATCGCGCCCGATGGCGATCGGCGCGCTCAGCTCACCCTTGGCGACAAGGTCATTGAGCGCCACGCCGAACTTCGCGCGGTCGCCCTGCCCCAACCAGCAGATGCGCGCCGGCAGTCCTTGGAAGTGAATGCGCTCGCGCGCCATCGTGATCCAGCGCTTGAGATGCGCATCCTGCGGGAACATCTCGAGCACCAGGGCATCGGTGCGCGCGATGTCCTTGGGGTCGCCGGAGAGCGCGGCCCAGCGGAACGGTCCCTTCCCTTCGCAGAACAGCGGCCGGATGTACTCCGGCACGAAGCCCGGGATGCGAAACGCATCGTGCAGGCCGGCGTCGAGCGCGACGGTGCGGATGTTGTTGCCGTAGTCGAACGCGATGGCGCCCTGATCCTGCATGGCGCGCATGGCGCGCACGTGCGCGACGGCGCTGGCCGTCGAGCGCGTCACGTACTCCTGCGGATCGCGCGTGCGCAGCGCCGCGGCCTCGGCCAGCGACATGCCCTGCGGCACGTAGCCGTTGAGCATGTCGTGGGCCGACGTCTGGTCCGTGACGACGTCGGGGATGATCCCGCGCTGCACCATGCGCGGCAGCACCTCCGCCGCGTTGCCGACGAGGCCGACGCTCAGTCCGCGCTTCGCCGCCTGCGCCTCGCGGATCCAGCGCATGGCTTCGTCGAGGTCCGCGGTCATCTTGTCGCAGTAGCCGGTGGCGAGCCGCTTCTCGATGCGCGACGGGTCCACCTCGACGCCGAGGATTGCCGCGTCGTTCATCGTGGCCGCCAGCGGCTGCGCGCCACCCATGCCGCCCAGCCCCGCCGTCAGGACGAAGCGCCCGGCGAGCGTGCCACCGAAGTGCTTGCGCGCGACGGCGCCGAACGTCTCGTACGTGCCCTGCACGATGCCCTGCGAGCCGATGTAGATCCACGAGCCCGCGGTCATCTGCCCGTACATCATCAGCCCCTTCCGCTCCAACTCGCGGAAGTGCTCCCAGGTCGCAAATCGCCCCACGAGGTTGCTGTTCGCGATCAACACGCGCGGCGCAGTCGTGTGCGTGCGGAAGACCGCCACGGGCTTCCCGCTCTGCACGAGCAGGGTTTCATCCGCTTCGAGCGCCTTGAGCGCCTTCACGATGGCGTGGAACGACGGCCAATCCCGCGCGGCCTTCCCCGTGCCGCCGTACACCACGAGATCCTCAGGGCGCTCCGCGACTTCGGGGTCGAGGTTGTTCATGAGCATGCGCAGGGCGGCCTCTTGCTGCCAGCCTTTGCACGTCAGGGTGTTGCCGCGGGGGGCGGAGATGGGTGTGGACATGAGACGGAAGGCGGAAGCCGGAAGGGGCGACGCACGAAAGGTATCGCGCGCCGCCCCTTCCGTCTTCCGTCTTCCGTCCCTACACAAACGCCCCATCCCGCACCAACTCCGCCACCGCCTCGATATCCGGCCCCAGCACCCGATCCTCCGCCAGCGCCGGCACTCGGGCCCGCACCGCCGCATAGGCGCGCTCCACGCCCGCCCCCGACGTGAGCGGCCGGCGGAACTCGAGGCCCTGCGCGGCGCAGAGCAACTCCACCGCCAGCACATGCCGCAGGTTGTGCAGCACACGGCGCAGCTTGAGGGCCGCGCCCATTGCCATCGGCACGACGTCCTCCTTGCTGCCGTCGGTGGGAATGGTGTCCACGCTGGCGGGATGCGCGAGCACCTTGCACTCGCTCGTCAGCGCCGCCGCGGTGACCTGCGCCATCATGAAGCCCGAGCTCACGCCGGCCGTCGGCGTGAGGAACGGCGGTAGCCCCTCGTTCAGGTCGGGATGCGTGAGGCGATCGGTGCGGCGTTCGCTCATGACCGCCAAGTTCGTCATGGCGATCGCGAGCACGTCGAGGGCCATCGCCGCGGCCTGGCCGTGGAAGTTGCCGCCGCTGAGCATGGTGCCGTCGTCAAATACCAGCGGATTGTCCGTCGCCGCGTTCAGCTCCGGCGTCACCAGCGACTCGGCGAACTCGATCGCCTGCAGCACAGGTCCGTGCACCTGCGGCATGCAGCGCAGGCCGTAGGCATCCTGCACGCGCGGATCGCCGCTGCGGTGCGACTCTCGGATCGCCGAGCCCTCGACCAAGGCGAGGAAGCGCCGCGCACTTTCCATCTGGCCACGCTGGCCACGGGCGGCATGGATGCGCGCATCGAAGGCCGTGGGTGTGCCGAGCAGCGCCTCCAGCGTCATCGCGCCGGCGGCGTGCGCCGCCTCCCAGCAACGACGCGCCTCCACGAGCGCCAGCGCCGCGATCGCCGTGTGCGCCTGCGTGCCGTTGATCAGCGCGAGCCCTTCCTTGGGCCCCAACGCGACGGGGGCGAGCCCGTACGCCGCGAGCACCGCGCGGGCCTCGCCGCGCCCCGCGGGATGGTTGAGCATGCCTTCGCCCACCAACGCCAGCGCGAGATGCGCGAGCGGCGCCAGATCGCCGCTCGCGCCAACACTGCCCTGCTCCGGGATGTCGGGCCAGAGCCGCGCGTTGAGCATCGCGCAGAGCAACTCCACCAGCGCCGGCCGCGCGCCGCTGTAGCCCTTGGCCAAGCAGTTCGCGCGCAGGAGCATCATCGCGCGCACATAGCGCTCCGGCAGCCGCGGCCCCACACCGGCCGCGTGCGAGCGGATCAGGTTCACCTGCAGTTGGGCCAATTGATCGGCGGGAATCGCGATGTCGCTCAGCTTGCCGAACCCCGTCGTCACGCCATAGACGGCTTCCCCGCGCGCCGCGAGGTCGGTCACGATGTCGCGCGTGCGCTGCATGCGCTGCGCCGCCGCAGGCGCGAGGGACACGGGCTGTCCCGCATCGGCCACCGCCGCGACGTCGGCGATGCGGAGGGACTGCCCGTCGAGCAAGAGCGTCATGGCAAGTGATCCGGTGGGGGGAGACCAGCCGAGCCCGTCGGCGCCGCGCCTAGCGCGAGCCGCCCGACGGCACGCGATACGACTGCGATTGGTACGGCAGCCGCAGGTCCGGCTGCGCCTTGAGCGAGATGAAGAACACGAACGAGAACGCGCCGTTGGGCACCTTGTTGAACCCGAACACCGCGCGCCAGTCGTGGAGGTCGCGCTGCAGCGTCACCGTCTGCTGCGCGAAGTCGCTCTCCTCGACGTCGTAGCTGGTGCTCCACGACGCCGACCACTTCGGCGTGAGGTTGAACGAGGTCTGCAACCCGACGTTCGTCCGCGGCGGGACGCGCACCGAGCTGCCGCCGGCGGTGCCGAGGTTCGTGCTCGGGTCCGTCGGCACGCGACGGCTGGCCTGCAGCAAGCAGAAGTCGTAGATGGGCAGGCCGCGGAATCCTTCGCACTCCCGCGCGGGATCGAACTCGATCACGCGACCGCCGCGCGGCGGACGCGTGCGCTGCTGGCTGACTTGGAAGCTGGCCTGGAAGCCGCTGGTGGTGATCTCGCGGATCGGACTACGCTGCCGGTCGCTGGCCACCGCCCCCGTGCCGAACTGGTTGGGATCCCCACCGGTCACGAGCGCCCCGTTGTCCGCCGCGCGCGTCGTCTCACCCGGCGCCACGGGCTCAGCGGGCGCCGCCGCGCCGCCGCCGAACAGTCGCGACACGGCCTGCACGATCCGCGACTTGTCGCTGAGCTGGAAGCCGAAGCGCACGGACTCACGATACGGCTTGAACTCCGCCGTGTCGCTGAGCACGGAGCCAAGGAACAGCGAGTAGTCCACGCCAAGGTCGAAGCCCGGCAACAGATCCGACCGGAACGTGTAGCCGAAGCGATCCGTGGCGAAGCCCGAACCGCCGGTGGCCTTGGCACGCTCGAAGTCGAACACCAGTGGCGTGAACTGCAGACTGGCCACGCGCACCTTGGGCGCGTTCGACGTCGTGTCGTCGGCGCTGCCCATCTTCGCCTCGAGGTTCGTCGCGAGGGCCAGCGTAAGCTGGTTCTGCGCCAGGCCACCGAGGTAGCCCTGCGGCGTCTTGCCCAGCGCGGCGAGGAACTCCGGATTCACATCCGCCCGCGGCGAATAGCCCCAGGAGAACGTCGGGCTCACCGCGTGGCGGAAGCGCTGGACGCGGCCGACGCCCGGCAGCAGCGCGAAGAACGTCGGCGCGACGCCGACGCCGTAGCGCAAGCGCTTGGACTGCGAGACCCAGGCGCCATTGGTGCGCTCGGAGCGGACGAAGCTGCCGGCGGGGTCCACGTTCGTGAGCGCGACGGTCGGCGCGAGGTTCCAGCTGCCCTTGAAGAACTGCGGCAACCCGGCGGCCAGCGTGTAGTCCACGGTCGTGAGATACGTGCGCGCGTACACCCGCTCGAAGAACTGTCCCGGATTGTTCGGGTCCGGCACCGACTTGATCTCGGGGAAGTCGTTGGCGACTTCATTGGCGCGCACGTCCGCCTGCACTTGGAAGTCGAAGACCTTGAACGGCAGGCCGAACGACATGTTCCGCTGATACGAGTCGCGCCGCAGGCGCGTGGAGTCGAGTCCCCCACCCGGCGCCTGCGTGTAGCGCCAGGCGAAATCGCCGGCCTGGTCGATGTTCAACTGCGCGTTGCCGCTGTACGCCAACGACGGCGTCACGACGAACCAATCCCCGACGGTCAGCGGCCGCGACGCGACGTTCAGCGAGGGAAAACCGCGGTCCACCTGGTCGCGGCCGGGATACTGCCGCTGGTTCGCGCCGAGGTTGATCGTCAGCGGGCCCTGCTGGCGCACGAAATTGGCCTGCGAGGCGATCGTCGAGAGCACGGCCGCGGGATTCAGCGCCGTCTGCCGCTGCACCGACGTGTTCGTCACGTAGTTGAGATTCGCCGTGAACCGCGTGCGCGACGAGAACTCCTGCGAGTGCGCCCAGCTCAGCGCGAGGTTGCCCGTGCCGTTGCTGAGTTGCTGCCGCGCCACGGCCACGTTGCCGCTCACGAAGCGATCGAGCCAGCGGTACTGCATGAGGGCCCGCGTGCGGGTCCAGCCCACATCGCCCTCGAGCCGGCTCGCGCTCGACCGCCAGTCCATGGCGACTTCCGCGTCCACGTAGTCGTTGAGCGCGAAGTAATAGCCGAGGTTCTCGATCGTGCGCCGGTGCGTGGGTGAGTTGCGGACGATCTCCGCCACGCCGATGCGCGGCGTGAGGATGCCCGAGCGCCGCCCCGTGCGGATGTCCTGGAAGATGAATGGCAGCCAGCCGACGGGCACACCCTGCACGTACAGCACCGCCGGCCGCGCGACGAGCACGTTGTTCGAGATGCGCTTCAGCTCGCGGCTCTGGAAGTGGAAGTGCGGCACCGAGTCGAGGCAGCTCGTGACGATGCCATCGCGCCCCCAGAACGTGTTGCGATCGTTAGTGGCGTCCGACGCGAAGGTCGCGCGATGCGCCTGCACGCGCCATTCGGCACCCGAGGTGGCCACGGTCGACACGTCGCGGGTACGGCCCTCGCGACGCTCGACGTCATAGGTCATCTCGCCGAGGCCGATGATGTCCTCGCCGCGCGCCGGGTCACGCAGCACGATCGTATCGCCCGCCGCGACGACGATGTGCGTGGAGTCGTTGTAGATGAGCCGCCGCGAGACGAGCACCGTGCCTTCGCGATCCACGCCGGCGCGCGAGGAATCGCGCGTGCCCAGCGTCATCGTCCGCGTGCGGGCGTTGAAACCCACCGTGTCCGCCTGGTAGCGCGTGGGGCGGTAGCCCTCGCGCTTGAGCATGGCGTCCATGGTGGAGTCGTTGGGGATCCACTTCAGCAGTTCGCGCTGCGGGGCGGAGCTGCTGTCGGCTCCGGCGCGGCCCGCGGCGGTCGTGTCGCGCGGATCGCGGCGCAGCGTGTCGCGCACGGGCCGTTCGATGCGGCGGCCGCCATCGCCGCGCGTCACCGGCGGCCGTTGCTGCGCCGCGAGCGTGCCCGCCGCGAGGGACAGCCCGAGCGCGGCGCTGGCCGCCGCGGCGAGTGCGCGCCACGGCCGCGGACTCACGCGCTGGCCTTCCCGATCGTGCCCGCCGCGGCCCGCGCCTTCCGCAGCTTGGCGCGGTGCACGAACCAGCTCAGCACGATGCTCACTTCGTACAGGCCGTACAGCGGCACGCCTAACCACAGCGTCATGATGATCAAGTCGCCCGGCGTGATGACCGACGCGACGATGAAGCTGCCCACCGCGGCGTGTTTGCGGAACTTGGCCAGCGTCGAGGGCGTCACCAACCCCAGCGCCGTCAACGCGAGGATCACGATCGGCAGCTGGAACGTGCCGCCGAAGGCCAGGCACATCGTCACGGCGAACCCGACGTACTCGCGCGCCGAGATCATCGGCGTGAGCGAGGCGCTCTGGAAGCTGTAGAGCACGTCGAACATCGCAGGCATGGCGAAGCGCACGGCGAGATAGGCCCCGGTGAGGAACAGCGCGAAGGCGCCGCCCAGCACCGGCATCACCACGCGCTTCTCATGCGGGTGCAGGGCCGGCGAGAGGAAGGCCCAGATCTGATACACCACGACCGGCGAGGCGGCCGCGAAGCCGAGGCCGAAGGCCACCTTCAGCACGATCGCGATCGGATCGGCCGGGTGTGTGAAGATCAACTTGCCGTCGGGCAGGTACGGCTTGATGGGCGTGGCGATGACGTCCACCACGGGATAGTTCCACACCACGGCGAAGGCCAGCATGGTGCACACCACGACGGCGCCGAGCGCCCAGAACAAACGCTGGCGGAGCTCCTCGAGGTGGTCGAGGAAGGGCATTTCGCCAGCGGGACTCGGCTTGCTCATCGTCGCGTCAGCGGGCGCTGCCGCCTCCGGCTCAGGGACGCTCGCGCAGGTACTCCTGCGCGAGCAGCGCCGCGTCGGAGCGCGGATACTGCGTGACGATCTGCCGGTACAGCGTCATCGCCTGCTGCGTCTGGCCCACGGCGCGTGCGGCGCTGGCCCGCTTGTAGAGCGCGTTGGGCGCCTGTTCGGAACGCGGATAGCGCTCGACGACCAGCGCGTACACGGAGTCGGCGTTGCGGCCGTTGCCTTCGTCCGCCCAAGTCTCGGCCACGCCGTAGAGCGCCGCCGGCGCGAGATCCGACTGCGGATGGCGATCGAGCAACTGGAGGAACGCTGCGCGCGCCGCCGAGACGCTGCCGCGACGCAGCTGGTCTTGGCCCATCTGGTAAAGCTGGGCCGGGCCCGGGGCGGGTTGAGGCGCGGTCGTCGGGGGCGTCTGCGCGGGCGCGGTGGTGCCGGTGCTGCCGCGGCGCGACGTATCGCGCGCCGGCGTGCCCGCACCGGGGTTGCCAGTGGCGCCGGCAGCCGGGGCCGGCGGCGTCGGAACGGGCACCGGCACCGCGAGTTCCGCGGCGCGCTGCTCCATCTCGGCGCGCAGCTCCTGAATGCGGCGCTGGCTCTGCCCCGTCAGTTCCTGGATCATGATCAACTGCTGGCGGATCGCCTGCAGGTCTTCGCGCGAATCGTTGCGCAGGCGATTGATCGCCGCGCCATTCGCATGCACGCTGTCGGACAGCGCCGCGATTGCCGCCACGGCCTGCGTCACGCCGGCCAGCGATTGGGCGATCTGGTCCAACTGGCGCTGCGCGGCGGAATCCGCCGCGAGGCGCTCGGCCCGCATGGCCTGCAGGTCCGCATGGACGATGCGCAGGTCATTGCGGGTCGCGAAGCACGCGCCGGTCGTCAGGATGACGACCGGCGCGAGCGCGAGACGGAACGTCCGCGTCCCGATCACGGGAGGCGGAGCGTCTCCCCGCCGACGATGATCTCGAACTCATCGCGACGGTTCTGCGAGAAGGCGGCTTCGTCGCTGCCCATGGCCTTCGGGCGGTCCTCGCCGAACGAGACGACGTCGATGCGGTCCGCGGCGATGCCGTTGGCCACGAGGTAGTTCTTCGCGGCGGCCGCGCGGCGCTGGCCGAGGGCGATGTTGTACTCGTCCGAGCCGCGCTCGTCGGTGTGGCCGGCGATGCGGATGCGGACCGCGGCGTTGGCGCGGAGCAGCGGGAGCTTCGCGTCGAGCGTCGCGCGGGCCTCAGCCTTCAGGTCCGACTTGTCGTAGTCGAAGTAGATCGCGGTCGCGAAAGCGGCGCGGGCGGCCTCGAGGGCAGCGGCAGCCTCACGACGGGCACGCTCCTCGGCCTCACGGCGGGCGCGCTCGGCGGCCTCACGCTCGGCGGCGGCACGGGCCTCGGCCTCACGGCGGGCACGCTCGGCGGCCTCGGCCTCGGCGCGCGCGCGGTTCGCGGCGTCGATCGAATCCTGGTTGACCGTCGGCGTCGGGGTGGTCTGCGGCTGCTGCGAGGGGCAGGCGGACATCACGACCGCGGCCACGGCCAGCGTCGCGAGCATCGGAATGCGCTTGTGCATCGGAACCTCTGGTGAAGATGGTCTGGAGGGAGAACTGCGAACACACACTACACACACAACAAGACGATTCAGGGCCTCACGGCGTCCCGCTCAAGCGCGGCGACCAGGCCCCCATGCGGGCCGCCGCGCCGCTCGTGAGCTGGCGAATGCGACCCGACTCCGTATCGAGGACCCACAACTGCCGTGAGCCCCCGCGATTCGAGGTGAAGACGAGATGCCGTCCGTCGGGTGCCCAGGACGGCTGCTCGTTGACGCCCTCGATGGTATGCTGCTTCACGCTGCGGTCGCGCAGGTTGATCGTGGCGACCTGGAACCGCCCTTCGATTTGCGTCTGGAACGCCACGCTGCGGCCGTCTGGCGACCACGCGGGGTCCGACCGATACGACTGGTCGCCGAAGCCCGTGGTCGTGAGCCACTGCGGGTTCGCCCCGTCTGCGTCCATAATATATATCTCGGGACGCCCCAAGCGCCCAGTGGCGAACGCGATGCGACGCCCGTCCGGCGAGAACGTCGGACTCAGGTTCTCCGAGCCGCGACCGACGGTGATGCGCACCGGCCCCTCGCCGCCCTGCAGCGCTACCATCCACAGGTCCGTGGCATCGCTGCCGTAGGAGAACACCACCGACTTGCCGTCCGGCGAGAAGGCCGGCGTGATGTTCGCCCCGATCGCGAACGACACGCGCCGCGTCTGCCCCGTCGCGAGGTCGCGCACGACCACGTGCGTGCCGTCGTCGCCCATCTGCGAGTACGCGATGCGCCGCCCATCCGGGTGCCACTCCGGGCTGATCGCCGGCCCGACGCCGGACAGCTCTCGCGCGTTGGCGCCATCGCTGTCCACCATCCAGAGCGTGCCCCCACGGTTGAACAGCACCCGCGTCGCGGCGATGCCGCGCACGCCGGTGATCAGTTCCTCGATCTCGTCGCTGAGCCGGTGCAGCGCCATCCGCCACTCCGGGGAGTACGGCTCGGCGGTGATGCGCGGCTCGAGCTTGCGCAGCACGCGCGACGCCCCGACCTCGTGGATCTCGACGGCGAGCACGCCGCCCATCGGTTGCTCGAAGCGCAGCACCGCCGCGGCGCCGAGTCGCGCATAGAGCGGGTAGTTCAGCGTGCCGCTGACCGGCGCGCCCGAGTCTGGCGCGATCACGGACATGCGGTCGCCGAAGTCGAGGTCGCGGGCGATGATCGCGCGCACGGAATCCCCGAGTGGGCCACGCATCGGCAGGAGATACACGCCGGGCCGTGTGCCCGTCGTGTACGTGAGCCCGATGCGCACGCCCTGGTCCTGCGCGGCGAGCGCGCTGGGACGCGCAGCGAGGAGTGCCACAAGTGGCGCCACGAGGGCGACAACCCGCAGGAATCGCATCAGCGCAACCGCGCCGGATCGAAGGAGAACGTCACAGGGAGGATATCGTCAGAAAAGTCGGCGGGCAGCGGGCCGAAGAATCGCGCGGCGGCCTCGACGGCCGCTTGGGCCTCGAGATCGAAGGCGAAGTTCCCGCTGCTCGTGATGAACCGAAAACCGGTCACGGACCCATCGCGCCGGATGAAGAAAAACACCTCGGCCTTCAACGCCCCGGGATTCCGCGGGTTGAAGTTCAAGGCGACGCGACGGACGATGTTCTGCAGGTACCCCGGAAAGGGGAATTCGATCCCCTCCGTGCGCACCGTCGCGACGTCCGTGCCGGTGTTGCCCGTCGCGCCACTGGCGGCCGTCGGCGCCTTGCTGGCGTCCACGCGCTCGCGCGAGTTCTCGGAGATGTTGGGCGTGGCGCGCGTCGGCTCCTTGCGCCGCGACGGCGCGTTGATCGGCGCCGTCTTGGTGGGCTCGGAGGTCGCAGCCTTGGGCGGCGCCTTCGTCGTGGGTTCGGCGGCGGGCGGATCCTCGCGTACCACGCCCATCTGCCGCTCGCCCGGCGGCGCGCCGACCAAGTCCACCTTGTACATCGGCGGCAGCGTGGCGTCCGGCGCGGCCTTCCACACCACGAACGGCGCGATCACCGCCGCGTGCAGCAGGACGGAGATCACGAGCATCGCGCCGATCCCGTCGCCGGGCCTGCGCAGCGCGCTCACCGGCTCACGTCCTCCGGCTCGGCCACGAGACCGATGTTGCCCACGCCCGCCCCCCGCATGATCGCCAGCACCTCGACCACGCGGCCATAGGGCACGCCTTGGTCGGCGCGGAGATAGACGCCACTGCGCCCGCTCTGCTCGGCCAGCGTGCGGAACGTCCCGCGGAACTCGCTCAGCGAGAGCTGCACGTCGTCGGCGAAGATGCGCCCGTCGCGCGTCACGCTCACCACGAGGGCGCGGTCGCTGTTGAGCGGGCGGGCGGCGGCGCGCGGCAGCTCGACGTCCACGCCGCCCTGCATCATCGGCGCGGTGATCATGAAGATGATCATCAGCAGCATCATGACGTCGATCAACGAGACGACATTGATCTCCGCCTGCAGCGGCGTCCGCTCCCCGCGTCCGCGGCGGCGCATGCTAGAGCCGGCCCTCGCGCGCCATCAGCGCGATGACTTCCGTCCCGAATCCGTCGAGCTCGCCGTCGAAGCGGTTCAGCCGCGCCGCGAAGATGTTGTAGCCGAAGTACGCGGGAATCGCGACCGCCAGAGCCGTCGCCGTGGCGATCAGCGCCTCGGCCACGCCCGGGGCGATTGCCGCCAAGTTGCCGCTGCCTCCGCGAGCCACGCCGAGGAAGGCCTCGATGATGCCGAGCACGGTGCCGAGGAGGCCAAGGAGCGGACTCACCGAGCCAATCATCGCCAGCGTGGGGATCCAGGTCCCGAGACGCTCACGCTCACTGTTGGTCTCGGCGTCGAGCACGAGGCGCAGGGCCTGCACCTGCGAGGCGCTCAGCTGCGCAGGTTGCCCGTCCTCCCCGCGGACGAGGCCCGTCTCCTGGAGGAACTGCAACGCCCGCTGCAGCACCCGCGTGTACGCGCTGGGCTTGCTCCGCTTGGCCAGCGAGGCCACGGCCTCGAGGCGCCCACCCTTGTGGAACTCCTCGATGAACGCGCGGCCCGACGACTCGGCGCTGCGGAACGCCAGCCACTTCGCCAGCATCACCGCCCACGAGAGCAGCGAGAGCAGCACGAGCACGACGAGGACGACCTTCGTCTCGTCGCTGGCGTTGAGCACCAGCTCGAAGCGTGTCGAGGGAATGGCAGACTTGATCTGGAAGAGCAGCATCAGCGGTTGGCGAACCAGGCGAAGGTCTTGGCGAGGCCATCTTCGAGGCCCACGGCGGGCGTCCAGCCGAGCACGGTGCCTGCCTTGGCGATACTCACGACGGAGCGACGTTGTTCCCCGGCGCGCGGCGGGGCGTGCTGCAGCGGCACCTCGCGGCCGGCCGCGCGCATCAGGGCCTGCGCGAGTTCGAGCACCGACGTCTCGCGGCCCGTGCCCAGATTCACGGCGCGCTCGTCCACGCGGCCCGCGGGAATCGCCGCACGGCGGGCGGCGAGCACGTGCGCGCGCGCGACGTCGCCGACGTACACGTAGTCGCGCGTCTGGCCGCCATCACCGAACACGGTGAGCGGCTGGTTGGCGAGCAGACGCTGGCAGAAGATGGCCACCACACCGGCCTCGCCGTGCGGATCCTGCCGCGGCCCGAACACGTTCGCGAAGCGCAGCGCCACATAGTCGAGTCCGTGCACCCGCGCGTAGTACGCGAGATACAGCTCGACGGCGAACTTGGCGATGCCGTAGGGGCTCTCGGGGTTCTTCTCGTAGGTCTCGACGTTGGGCGGCTGCACGAAGTCGCCGTACACCGCACCGCCCGTAGACGCGAACAACACGCGCGTCGGGTGCCCGCCGGCACGGATGCCCTCGAGCAGGTTGAGCGACCCGCGCACGTTGACGTCGGCATCGAACGACGGATCGCTGACGGAGCGGCGCACGTCCATCTGCGCGGCCAAATGGCAGCAGAGGTCGAACTTGCCGTCGCGCAGCAGCCCATGAGCCTCCGCCGAGCGGATGTCCGCCTGCACGAACTGCGCAGCGGACGGGACCTGCTCGCGCTTGCCGCTCGAGAGGTCATCGAGGACGGTGACGCTCCAGCCATCGGCGAGGAGCGCGTCAGCGACGTGGGAGCCGATGAAGCCGGCTCCCCCCGTCACGAGAGCACGTGGGGTCGTCATCCCCCAAAGTTACTCGGTGGGGGACGGCGTTCCCACTGCGTCAGGGCATCTTGCCCGTGACGCGCGCCGCGACGCCGGTGGCGACGCCACCGTCCGTCTGCGACATGATGATCGCGCTCGCGCCCCAAGGCGTCACGCGCGTCACGAGCGCGATGGCGACATCCTGCGGCGGCAGGTCGCTGCCGTCGGCCGCCTTGCCCCCCGGAACCGACAGTGTGAGCTGGTCACCCGGCACGAGGCCGTCGCTGGCCTTCGCCGCGAAGATCAGCTGATGCCCCACCGGCGGCAGCACCGGATCGCCGTACATGTAGCTCACCTTGGTGGCGAGGCCGAACTCCACACGCGTCGGATACGTCCCCGGCGGGATGCTCAACGTGTCGAGCGCCATCACGCCCTGGCCCGAGAAGATGTCCTCGAACTTGGCGAGCACCGTGCCCTGGGCGCGGCCGTTCGCGGCCGCGGCATTGAGCCGCACGATGCCGGTCGGGATCAGCACGCGGCCCTGCCCCTGCACGGTCGGGCCGTCGCGATACATCAGGAAGCGCTCGCCCGCGGCGCCCTGCGCGCCCTGCGGGAGCTGCACCCACACGTTCTCCATGTACTGGATAGGGCGCTGCGTGTTGGTGATGCCGATGCCGTCGGTGGAGCTGCCCTCGATGACGCGGCCCGCGCCGCTCACGCCCGCGGCGTCCCACATGAACGGCGCCTGCAGGAAGTCGCCCTGCCGCACCGCGGCCGGCGGATCCTGGATGCGCAGGGACTGGCGCTCGCCGCGCACCACGCGGAAGCGATCCGGATTGAAGATCGTCATCGCCGGCGGCGGCCCGGCGGACACTGCGGCGCCTGTGGAATCCATCATCACACTGTCACCGGGCGCGCCGGTACGCGTGGAATCCTGCTGGCCCGCCCCAGCGACCGTATCCGCGGGCGTGCCGGAGGTCGCGGGCACATCACCCGAGATGATGATCACCTGGTCCGGATAGATCAGGTTCGGGTCCTGGATCGTGGACTGATTCCGGCGGTAGATCTCCGGCCACTTGAAGGGATCGCCAAGGTACTGCTGGGCGAGGTCCCACAGCGTGTCGCCCTTCTTGACCGTGTGCGTCCGAGGCTCGCCCTGTGCCAGCGCCAAGGCAGGCGTCAGCGCGAGGCCGACGAGGACGGGCGTGAGGAAGAGGCGGAACCGGGTCATAGTCGGGACGGATGACGGATGACGGATACGGCAGGCCAAGGCCCACCGCGCAAACGGGGTGATCTCAGGGGAGGACGAGCTTGGCGGAAAAGTGCAACAGGGGGGGCCGGGTGGCGAGTGGGCACGGGGGTGGGAGACGGCAGACGGGGACGTGGGCGGAGATGGACCGACGGGAATAGGCCGACGTGGGTACGACGGAAGAGGGGGGAGACATCGTCTCCCCCCTCTTCCGTCGTACCCACGTCGTTCTCGAACCGTCTCTCCCTCCCCGCCCCTGCCGCCGTCTGCCCTCTCCCGGCAGACGGCGGCAGGACGGGCTGCCCTCAGAACGGCAGATCGTCGTCCCCGTCCATCGCCTCCGGGAAGTCCGAGAAGCCGACGTCGCCGCCCTTCGCCGAGGCGGCCTTGGCCGGACGCGAGGACTCGAAGCCGCCGTCGCCGCCGCGCCCGCCGCCGAGCAGCAGGATGTCGCGCACGTTGATCTCGGTCACGTAGCGCGTCTGCTTGTCCTTATCCTCGTACTGGCGGTACTGGATCTCGCCCTCGACGTAGAGCTTGTCGCCCTTCTTGGCGTAGCGCTCGATCACGTCCGCGAGGCCTGTGCCGCGGCCCTTGGCGTTCCACGCGACGCACTTGTGCCACTCGGTCTTCTCCTGCTTCTCGCCGGACGCCGAGGTCCACTGGCGACCGGTGGCAAGGGAGAACTGCGCGACCTTGCTGCCGTTGGGGGTGGTGCGGATCTCCGGATCGGCGCCAAGGTTGCCGATCAGGGTGACCTTGTTGAGACTGCGGCTCACGGGGCCTCCTGGTATGGGTCAGTCGGGAGCGGCAAGTCTGGGGGCCACGCCGAGCTGAACTGGTATCACGGATTCGTCGGGGGAATCTAATCTTTGCGTGTGGGCCGCGGGACGGATGACGGATGACGGAAGTCGGAGGCTTACCCGTCGCCACGTCCCTTGGGAGCACGCGCCATCACCACGGCATCCTCGGGCGGCTTCGCGTAGTAGCCCTTCCGCCGATCGATCTCACGAAAGCCCTGCGCTTCATACAACGCGATCGCCGCATGATTGCTCGCGCGGACCTCGAGGAAGATCACGGTGTTGCCGTCGCCGTCCATGGCATCAATGAAGTCCGCGAGCAGTGCTCGCCCCACCCCGCGCCCGCGCCAGTCCGGATGCACCGCGAGGTTCTGCAGCTCCGCCTCGTCCCCGATGCGCCGGCCCACCCAGTAGCCCACCACCGCGCCGCCGGCTTCGGCCACCCACAGCATCTCCGGCGCCTGCGACAGGAGCTCGAGGAACGAGCGATCCGGCCAGGCATCCGTGAAGCTGGCACGCTCGATGGCGGTGATCGCCGCGCGATCGGCGTCCTGGGCTTGCCGCAGCGTGACGCGCGAGACGCTCACCGTAGTGGGCGCCCCTGCGCGGCTTCCCATTTCACCTGCGCCTCGGCGAGTCGCCCGTAGCGCGGCTCCCAGGCGGCGAGGTCCACGGGGCCCACGGCCTGCGCGAGCGCGAGACAATGCACCGCGGCGCGCGCATGTGGCGACGCGCGGTGACGCTCGTCGGGCCCGACGGCGGTGGCGCGGAACTCCGTCGCGCGCGCGTCGATGGCGGCGATGCGCAGCAAGCCCAGCTGTTCCACGCGCCGCACCTGCCCCGCGGCGTCCTGCTCGACCAGCGCCACGTACCGCTCGTCGCGCAGCGCATCGAGCGTCGCGAGCCAGCGTGTGCCGGCACGCTCGGGCGCGGCCATCAGCGCCAGCGACGGCACGGCATAGAGCGGCAGGCCACGCCCCTGCGCGAGCCCCTTGGCGAGCGCAGCGACCACGCGCAACGCCGTGAAGCTCCCTGGCCCTTCTCCGACGACGATCTGATCGAGGGCCGGCAGGTCGACGCCAGCATTCGCAAGGGTCGCCAGCACGGCCGGGAAGAACCGCTCCTCGCGTTCACTGCGCATCACGACATCGGCCGCGGCGAGCAGCGCACCATCACGCAGGACCGCGATCGTGCCCGGGCCCGCCGCGGCGTCGAGCGCGAGCGTCACGCCGCTGCCGATTCCGCGCGCGCTCACGGCCATGTGAGCCTCCGGCGCTCGGGTACGCCCGGTACATGTTCGAGTCGCAGCTGCAGTGCATTGCTGGGCAAACGGTCCGCGGCGCGCTCCGGCCACTCGACGAACACGATACCCTTCGCGCGGAGCGTGTCGTCCCACCCGAGCTGCGCGAGCTGCGCGGCGTCGCGGAGGCGATAGAGATCGAAGTGATGCACCGGCCCGCGCGGCGATGCATACTCGTTCACCAACGCATAGGTCGGACTCGTCACCTCGTCCGCGACGCCGAGGGCCTGGGCCATTGCCTGCACGAGGGTCGTCTTCCCTGCACCAAGGTCCCCGCGCAGGGCGATGACGGCCGGGGCGGTGAGGGTCGCCGCGAACTCGCGCGCCCATTCCTGCAGCTCGCCCAGCGTCAGGTCAGCGACGGGCACGGCCGGGCTTCGCGCCGCTGTCGCCCATCGCGGCCTTCAGGTCGAACAGCTCGTCGCGCAGGCGCGCCGCCGTCTCGAAGTCGAGGTTCTTGGCGGCCGCGCGCATCTCCTCCTCGAGCTTCTGCACCAAGCCCGGCAGGTCGTCGGTGCCGTAGGCCTTCTGCGCCTCGGCCACCTTCTTGAGCTTCTTGCCCTTCGTGCGGTCGGCATCGCGGGCCTCACTGCCCTCGCGGGCGTCAGCGACGCGCGTGGAGAACTTCACCTGGTCCAGCGACTTGTGTACGCCCGCAGGGACGATGCCGTGTTCCGTGTTGTAGGCCTCCTGCACCGCGCGGCGGCGCGCGGTCACGTCGAGGCAACGCTGCATGGAGCCGGTGATCTTGTCGGCATAGAAGATCGCGCGCCCGTTCACGTGGCGCGCGGCGCGGCCCACCGTCTGGATCAGCGAGCGATCCGAGCGGAGGAAGCCCTCTTGATCGGCGTCCAGGATCGCCACCAGCGAGACTTCCGGGAGATCCAGCCCCTCGCGCAGCAGGTTGATGCCGATGAGCACGTCGAACTCGCCGAGCCGCAGGCCGCGCACGATCTCCACGCGCTCAATGGCGTCGATGTCCGCGTGCATGTAGCGCACGCGCACCCCCACCTGCGCGAGGTAATCGGTGAGATCCTCTGCCATGCGCTTCGTGAGCGTCGTCACGAGCACGCGCTCGCCCTTCCGCTCGCGCAGGCGGATCTCGTGCAGCAGGTCGTCCACCTGCCCCTTCACCGGGCGGATCTCGATGATCGGGTCCAAGAGGCCCGTCGGCCGGATGACCTGCTCGACGACCACGCCTTCGGAGAGCTTGAGCTCGAGATCCCCGGGCGTGGCGCTCACGTTGATGGCCCGCGGCGTGAGCGCGAGGAACTCATCGAACATCAACGGCCGGTTATCGAGCGCGCTCGGCAGCCGGAAGCCGTACTCCACGAGCGTCGTCTTCCGCGCGCGGTCGCCGTTGAACATGCCGCCGATCTGCGGCAGCGTGACGTGCGACTCGTCCACCACGACGAGGAAGTCGTCCGGGAAGTAGTCGAACAGCGTGGCGGGTCGCTCGCCCGGCTTCCGGCCGGCGAGGATGCGCGAGTAGTTCTCGATGCCCGGGCAGGTGCCGATCTCGAGCAGCATCTCGATGTCGAAGTTCGTGCGGCTCTCGAGCCGCTGCGCTTCGAGCAGCTTGCCGGCCTCCTTGAGCTGCCGCAGCCGCTCCGCGAGTTCGGCGCGGATCTCCTTCACCGCCTTCTCGATGGTCGGCCGGTTGGTGACGAAGTGCTTGGCCGGGTAGATGGCGCTGCGCTGCAGCGGCGCGATGGTCTGGCCCGTGAGCGGATCGATCTTGCTGATCTTCTCGATCTCGTCCCCGAACATCTCGATGCGCACGGCCTGCTCCTCGTACGCCGGCAGGATCTCGACGGTGTCCCCTCGCACGCGGAACGTCCCGCGCTCGAAACTCACGTCGTTGCGGCCGTACTGGATGGCGACCAGCGCCTTGAGGATGCTGTCGCGCGCGATGCGCTGCCCCACGTGCAGCTGCACCATGTTGGCGCGATACGTCTCCGGATCGCCGAGGCCGTAGATGGCCGAGACGGTGGCGACGATGATCACGTCCTCGCGCTCCATGAGCGAGGAGGTCGCGCGCAGGCGCAGGCGGTCGATATCCTCGTTGATCGACGCGTCCTTCTCGATGTACGTGTCCGAGCTCGGCACGTACGCTTCCGGCTGGTAATAGTCGTAGTAGGAGATGAAGTACTCGACGGCGTTGTTCGGGAAGAAGCCCTTGAGCTCGCCGTAGAGCTGCGCCGCTAGCGTCTTGTTGTGCGAGAGCACCAGGGCCGGCTTGCCGAAGGCCTGGATGACATTGGCCATCGTCATCGTCTTCCCCGAGCCCGTGACGCCGAGCAGCGTCTGGAAGCGATCGCCGCGCTGCAAGCCGGCGACCAGTTCCGCGATGGCGCGCGGTTGGTCGCCGGCTGGGGCGAAGGGGGCTTTGAGGTCGAAACCGGACATGAGACGTGGGACGTGAGACTTGAGGGCCGCAGGTCGCTGGCGATCGCCAGTCTCACGTCTCAAGTCTCAAGTCTACCAGCTTACATCCCCGGGAACAGCGCGCGCCCCCACGGAATCCCCGCGAGGATGACGATGAGGCTGAGCGACATCATCACCACGCCCACGTTGTGCCGCGTGGCGTCGTTCGGGCGGCTCTTTGCGAACATGGCGCCCCAGGTCACGACGAGAGCCGCGCCCACCATCAGCGCCGGGTGCTCGATGACGACCTTCCGCAGCTCGGCGTCCTGCAGCGTCACGTCCATGTTGCTCCACGCCGCACGCACCGTGGGGCTGTTCATGAGCAGCAAGAGGCCGATGAGCAACTGCAGGTGCACGCTGCCCATGAACATCGCGGCCGCCTTGCGGGCGCGGTCATAGGGAATCTTGCCGCCCATGCCTTGGGCCGCGCGCACGATGGCGAGCACGCCGAGGACGAGGACGACCCAGCGGAGGAGGTTGTGCGTGTGGAGGAGGGCGCTGTGCATGGGAGACGGGAGGCGGAAGACGGAAGGGACGGGCGTTGGGGCAATTTACACGGGTGCAGGGCGCGGGCGTGCGGCCCGCGCGGGACCCCGCCGCCGCGCACCGAGACGATCAGTCCCCGTCCTCTGTCAGCCGCTCACGTCGCGCGACTTCGCTCACGCCCTTCACGCGGCGCGCCGCCTTGATGATGCGCTCCAGGTGGGCGAGGTTCTCCACCTCGACCAAGGCCGCGCCGCTCACGCGCCCATCCGTCGTCTTGAGCTCCAGCGAGCGGATGTCCGTGCCCGTGCCGCTCACTGCGGCCGCGAGGTCAGCGTAGAGCCCACGCCGGTCGTTGCCTTCGATCGCCAGCCGCACGGTGAAGCGCTCGCCGGCCGTCTCCTGCCAGTCGATCTCCAGCCGCCGCTCGGGCTCGTGCACGAGGAACAGCAGGTTGGGACAGTCACCGCGATGGATGCTCACGCCGCGTCCGCGCGTCACGTAGCCGACGACCTGGTCGCCCGGCACGGGCTGGCAGCACTGGGCGTAGCGCACCAGCAAACCGTCGGCGCCCTGGATCTTGATGCCCTTCGACGTCCGCGGCCCGCGCATGCGGTCAATCAGCCGCTCGATCGGGCTCGGCTTCAGCGCCGCCGCCTCCGCCTCGTCGAGGTCCGGATAGATCGCCTTCAGGAGCTGCGTGACCGTGATGTCGCCGGACCCGATGCTGGCGAACACGTGGTCGGGGCCCGTCAGCTTGAACGCCTCGGCCCCGCGCGTCAGCTCGGCGTCCGTCAGCTTCGCGTGCTTCCGACGCCGCAGTTCGCGGTCGAGGATCTCCTGCCCCACCGTGATGAAGGTCTTCTGTTCTTCGTTGCGCAGCCACTGCCGGATCTTGTGCCGCGCGCGACCCGTGCGCACGTGCGCCAGCCAGTCGCGGCTCGGCCGCGCGCTCGGTGCCCGGATGATCTCCACCGTCTCCGAGTTCCGCAGCTCGCGCGAGAGCGGCACAATGCGCCCGTTCACGCGGGCGCCTTGCGTGTGCAGGCCCAGCTGCGTGTGCACGGCGAAGGCGAAGTCGATCGGCGTCGCACCCTTCGGCAACTGGATCACGTCGCCGTTCGGCGTGAAGACGAAGATCTCGTCCTGGTACAGGTCCAGCTTGAGGAACTCGAGGAACTGGTCCGGCGTCTCGGCGTCGAGCTGCAGCTCCAGCACCTGGCGGAACCAGGCGAGATGGCGGTCGAGGTCCTTCCCGCCCTTGCCCTCGGCCTTGTACACCCAGTGCGCCGCGATGCCGTACTCCGCCGTGCGATGCATCTCGCGCGTGCGGATCTGGATCTCGAACAAGGTGCCACGCGGCCCGAACACCGTCGTGTGCAACGACTGGTAGCCGTTGCTCTTGGGCGAGGCGATGTAGTCCTTGATGCGCTCCTGCAGCGGCGTCCATGCACCGTGGATGACGCCCAGCGCGTGATAGCACTCCGGCACGTTCTCGACCAACACGCGGATCGCGTAGAGGTCGTAGATCTCGTCGTAGGGCTTGGCGCGCTTCTCCATCTTCTTGTGGATGGACCACAGGTGCTTGGGCCGCCCGCTCACCTCGTGCACCACCACCCCCGCCTCGACGAGCCGGCGCTCCAAGGGCTCGGCCATCTCGCTGGTGAGCTTGTCGCGATCCGCCCGCGTCTGCGCGATCATCTTCGCAAGCGCGCGATACTCCTCCGGCTCCAGCCACTTGAACGCCAGATCCTCGAGCTCGGCCTTCACGGAGTTCAGGCCGAAGCGATGTGCCATCGGCGCATAGAGATCCCGTGTCTCGAGCGCAATCCGCGAGCGCTTCTCCTCCGGCATCCACTCCAGCGTCCGCATGTTGTGCAGGCGGTCCGCCAGCTTCACGAGGATCACGCGCACGTCCTTGGCCACCGAGAGCAGCAGCTTGCGATAGCTCTCGACCTGCCGCTCCTCGCGCGACG
>CAZCIM010000016.1:0-35282 GCA_964498895.1 uncultured Gemmatimonas sp.
AGACGATCTTGCAGTTGATCTCGCGCGAGGCGTAGTTGATCATCGACATGGCTGTGCTCCTTATCCGAACAGCTGGTCGATTTCATCATCCGCGCCGGCGAGCAGGCCGGGCTGCGGCGTGGCACCCTTGCCACGCTGGAACACCTCGTGGAACAGCTTGGTCAGTTCGCTCACGGTGTCCTTGATCTTGAGCCGCACGAGGCCGAGCGTCGTGCGATTGTCGAAGAGGGCCACGAGGATCACGCGCCGCGCGACGTCGGCGAGATACATGGATTCCTTCTCGCCCTGGTGGAACAGCGAGTTGAAGTCCGTCTCGCCGATCAACTGGGCGAGCTGGTCGTTGGCCGAGAAGTCCGCGGCGGTGAGCGTCGCGAAGGCCGTCGGGTCGAAGTTCGGCTGCTCGCCGACCGTCGCCACGAGCTGGCCGGAGCGGTCCACCAGCAGCGCGCAGCGGGCGTTGGTCTCGCCCAGGAACTTCTGCAGCGCGCGCGTGATGGCGCCGAAGTCCTCTTCCGTGAATGACCAGCTAGCAGAGCCTACGGCCATCGTCCCGTCCTATGCGAGGGCGTGTTCGAACCGTGCGAGCAGCCGCCGCGCGCGGCGCTGCAATACCGGATTTTGCTCCCAACCAAGATACTCACGCAACAGCAACACCGTCTCGGCCGTGCCCTCCTGGCCACCGATCCAGCCGAGGGCCGCCAGCCGCCGCATCGCCTTGGGGTGGTACAGGGCAGCGCGATTACGGTCCAGCTCACGGGTCCACCAGAGGTAGCCCACCGCAGCCCCGAGCGCGGCCCCGAGGGCGAACGCCGACCGCGCCCTCACATCGCCCGCCGGGCCGCCAAGGCCTGCACGATCGTCACGCCATCCGCGTACTCGAGATCCCCGCCCACCGGCAACCCGCGCGCCAAACGGCTCACGGTCACACCCGCCTCGCGCAGCTGCTCCTGAAGATACAATGCGGTCGCCTCGCCTTCGAGCTTGGGGTTCGTCGCAATGATCACTTCCGTCACGCCGCCCGCCGTGACGCGGCGCACCAAGGGCGCGACGGCCAGGTCCTCAGGCCCCACGCCGTCCAGCGGCGCCAGGCGGCCGCCGAGCACGTGGTAGAGCCCGCGATACTCACCGGTGCGCTCGATGGCCGGAATGTCCGAGGCTTCCTCCACCACGCAGATCACCGTGCGGTCGCGACGCGAATCTGCGCAGAGCGCGCAGGGGCTCTCCTCGGTGAGGTTCCCGCAGTCCGCGCAGGGCTTCACCTTCTCGACGATCGCGACCAACGCGGCCGCGAGGCGGCGGCTCTGCTCGCCGGGCTGGCGCAGCAAGTGATAGGTGAGTCGCAACGCCGACTTGCGCCCGATGGTCGGCAGGCGCGAGAGCTCCGAGACGAGATCGTCGATCGCAGACACGCGCGCGCTCAGAAGGGCAGCTTGAACGGGAGCCCGCCGAGCCCGGGCAGTCCGAGCCCGCCGGCCACAGCCTTCATTTCCTCCTCACCGAGCTCGCGCGCCTTCCGCTGCGCTTCCTGCAGCGCCACGGCGAGGAGATCCTCGAGCATCTCGACGTCCGCCGGATTCACGACGGAGGGGTCGATGGACACGCGCTTCACGCTGCCCTTGCCGTCGGCCTCCACCTTCACGAGGCCGCCGCCCGCCGTACCGGTCACGGTGGCTTTCGCGAGCTTGTCCTGCACTTCTTGCAGCTTGCCCGTCATCTGCTGGGCCTGCTGCAGCATCTTCAGGAAATCGGTCATCGCGTCAGTCCATCAGCTCGAGGTCGAGCGCGTCCACGGCGGCATCGAGCAGCTTGCTCTGCTTGCGCAGCATCGCCATGCGATCGGCCTTCACCGCGTGCTCACTGAGCCGCTTGGGCGCCGCCTCGCTGGCGGCCGCCTGCACGTGGAGGCGCGTCACGTTGTCGAATCGCTTGCGCAGCGCGGCGAGGATCGCCGCCTCCTGCTGCGTGATGAGCTCGGCCTGCGCGTCGGCGTCCACGGTCAAGGTGACGGCACCCGACGCGGTCACCGCGGTCGGCGTGGCGTGGCCCAGCGCGGCGCCGAGCAACGCGCGACCATCGCGCACGATGCCATCCACCACGGCGTCCCAATGCTCGACGACGCGGTTGATCTCGAGCGGGAGCAGCGCGGATTTCGTCGGCGCGGCATCGGCCACCGGCGCGGCGGCGGGCCGCTCGTGCACGGTCCGCGCGGGCGGCGTCGCCGCCCGCGGTGCTGGCGCTGCCATGCTCACGGGCATCGGCGCCGCTGCGGGTGCGCTGGCGCGCATCGGCGGGGCACTGTCGCGCGCCACGGGCGGAGCGGCTCGCTGCGGGCCGCGCTCTGCCGGAGCGCCGCCGCCACCGGAGGCCGCTGCGCTAGGGGCACCGCCCGCGCCGCCCGCGCCGCCGCGCAGCAGTTCCTCGATGGCAATCGTGCGGTCGAGCAGCGCGCAGCGCACGAGCAACGTCTCGAACAACAGCTGCTGCTGCCCCGAGCGCTTGATCTGCGGCTCGGTCTCGACGATCAAGCCGAGCATGCGGAGCAAGTCGCCGGCCCGGAAATGCGCCGCACGCTTGGGTAGCTCGTCGGCCAGTCGCTCCGAGACCTCGGGCAACTGCCCGCCCAGCACCACGGCCAGCTGCGCGCGCAAGACTTCCGCGAACTCGCTGAGCAGCACAGGGAAGTCCACGCCATGGTCCGCGAGCCGCGCGACCGCCGCGAAAACGTCGCCGGCGCGGCGCTCGATGATGAGATCCAGCAGGGCGAGATGCTCGTCCTCTGGCACGAGCCCCAAGGCATCGCGCACCCGCTGTGCCGTCACCGCGCCCTCGCCCAGCGAGAGCACCTGGTCCGTGAGCGAGAGGGCGTCGCGCATGGAGCCGTCGGCGGCGCGCGCGAGCATACCCAACGCATCGCCCTCGGCGGCGATGCCTTCCTGCTGCAACACGGCGGCGAGCCGCTGCTTCACGTCGGCAGGCCCGATGCGCTTGAGATCGAAGCGCTGCACGCGCGAGAGCACCGGCGCGGCGGCCTGCTGGATCTTCTGCGGCTCCGTGGTGGCGAACACGAAGACGACGCGCGGCGGCGGCTCCTCGAGGATCTTCAGGAGCGCGTTCCAGGCCTCGCGCGTGAGCATGTGCGCTTCGTCGATGATGTAGACCTTGTAGCGATCCTCACCGGACGGGGCGTACATGGCCCGCTCGCGCAGGTCGCGGGCGTCATCCACGCTGCGGTTGGACGCCGCGTCGATCTCCACGACGTCGAGCGAGGCGCCGCCGCCCCAGACCCGCTGGCAGGACGGGCAGTCCCCGCAGGGCTCGCGATCCTCGCGGCGACGCTCGCAGTTGAGCGCCATCGCCAGCACGCGGGCGAGCGTGGTCTTGCCGGTGCCGCGGGGCCCGCAGAACAAGTAGGCCTGGGCGATGCGGTCCGTGAGGATCGCGTTGCGCAGCGTGTTCGCCACGTGCGACTGCACGGCCACGTCGGCAAACTTCCGGGGGCGATACTTCCGCGCGAGGGCGAGCGACATAAGCCGTGAATTTAGCCCGCGGACCGCCGTTCCGCAGGTTGCGGCAGGCCGCGCCGCCGGTGCAAAAAAAACGCGCGAGGAGCAAGCCAGCGGCTGCTCTCTCGCGCGAGTGTTCCAGGTCTGACGAGGCGACGACGACGTCACGTACCGTTGCTGCCTTTCGGCCCTGGCGGGGTTGGCGGGCCGAAGCCCCCCGGGACCTGGAACACCCGAAAGCTACACCGCCCAGCCACGCGGGACAATCGCCGAGGACGTGACGCAACCGTCACGCAGCCTCGGAGCGCGTCCAGCGAAGCCACCCGAGCGGGTGGTGGCCGCTACCCACTCTCCCCCGCCCCGTCAGGCGTTCTGTTGCTCGCACGGACCCGCGACATTCGGTGCATCCGTGACGGCGATGGTTCGCCGGATCCGGCACGGCTGCGCGGCGGCGGACGCGGGGGGCGTCCGTCCGCCCGCGCCCCACCCCCAGGGACTCGCCATTCCTCCGTGACCAGTCGCTCCCCGCGTCCTACCCTCTGTGCCGTCGTCGGCGACCACGCCGTCGGCAAGCGCCGCCTCGCCCGAGGCCTCGCCGATCTCCTCGGCGCTGAGCAGTGCACGCTCCTTGCGCTGGACGATTACGCGGTGCCGTCCTCCGCGGAGTCCGCACCTCGCCCAGCGCCAACCCGCGATCCGGCCGCCGTGAATCTCGCCCTCATGGCGCAACACCTGCGCCTCCTCCGCCAGGGCGAGACGGTCTTCAAGCCCGTGCTCGACCGCAGCAGCAGTCGCCTGAGCGCCCCTGAGTTCCTGCGCCCGACTCCCGTGATCCTCGCACACGGGATCCACGGATTAGCCTCGCCTGAGCTGCGCTCCCTCTGGGACGTGTCGCTGTTCGTGGACCGTGGCAGCAGCGACTCGCGGATCGGCGCGCAGCGGGACCGTGCCGATGCGCAGCTCGTCGTGCATCGTCGCGCCGACGCGACCGTCTCGCGGTACGAACTTCGCATGGCCCGCGCCGTACCGCTCCCCGCCGTCGAGGCGCTCCACGGCAGCAGCGACGCGCTGCACGTCGCCACGGCAGCCGCAGGCACGGATGTCGTCATCGTGGAGCCGACGATCGATGACGTCACGGCCGCGCGCGTCGAAGCCCAGCTGCTCGCGGCACTTCCGGACGCCGAGCCGAGGCGCCCGCGGCGCGCCCGCGCGCTGCGCGACGACAGCGCCCGCGACGCCGCCGAGGCGATCGTTCACCTCGTGCTCGCGCACTACTTGGTGCAGCGTGGCCTGCCGCGCGCCGAACCTAGTTCCGCGGCGGTGCGCTCCGCCCACCCGGCCCCTGGTGCCTGAGCGCGGCCTCGGTGCGGTTCTTCACGCCCAGCTTCTGGTACAGATGCTGCACGTGGAACTTCACGGTGTTCTCCGAGAGCGAGAGCCGTCCGGCGATCTGGACGTTCGTCAGCCCCTCGGCCAGCAGCGCCCACACTTCGCGCTCGCGCGCCGTGAGGTCCAGAATCCCACCGCGGGTGCCGCGGGCTTCTAGCCAGCGCCGCGCGGCCTGCGGGAACACCAGCTGGCCATCCACGACCTGACGGATTGCGCTCAACGTCTGCTGCGGCGACGCCGTCTTGAGGGCCAAACCCTCCGCGCCGGACTCCAGCACCGAGCGAATGGTCTCGCCGTCGTGGTACGCCGTGAGCACGAGGACGCGCGGGGCGTCCGGCATGGCCCGGAGGTCGCCGATGATGTCCGTGGCGCGCATGCCACCGAGTTCGTAGTCGAGCACCACGACTTCCGGCGTGTGCTTGCGCACCAGCGCGAGCACCTGGGTGCCGTCCGTCGTCGCCCCGACGACCTCCATGTCGCCTTCGCTGTCGAGGAGCGCCCGCAGGCCTTCGAGCACGATGCCGTGGTCGTCAGCGAGGACGATGCGAATCTGCCGGTCGTGGGTCACGAGTCTGCCGGAACGGTGATGGTGAGCACGGTGCCTTGGCCCGGCGCCGAGTCGATCTCGAAATGGCCGCCGAGCATGGCGACGCGATCCTGGATGCCGCGCAGGCCGAAGTGTCCGCCTTCGACCCCGACGTCCGCCTCGCGCGCCAACACTTTGGGAAAGTCGAAGCCGCGGCCGTTATCGGTCACGGACATGCGGATGTCATCCCCGCGGCGCTCCACGCTGACGGTCTGCCGCGTGGCGCCGGCGTGCCGATGCCCGTTCGCCAGCGCCTCCTGCAGGATCCGATACAGCGCGATCTTCACCGGGAGCGCGCAGTCGCCGAGCGACTCGTCCATGGTGAACTCGACGGGCTGGTCGGTCATGGCCTCATGCTGCACGGCGAGACCCTCGAGAATGGCACCCAAGTCGCGCCGTTCGAAGCCTGGCGGCCGGAACACGCCGATCAGCGTGCGGATCTCACCCAGCGCGCGCTCCAGCAGCGCGGCGGCCTGCCCCGCGCGACGCGCGGCGTCTGGCTCGTAGGCGAGATCGCGTTGCAGCAGCTGCAGATGCGAGACGGCCGCGAAGATGTCCTGCACGGGCCCGTCATGCATGTCGAGCACGATGCGCTGCAGCTCACGCTCACCGGCGGCCAACAGGCGGCGCGACGCCTCGTCGGCGGCGGCGCGCGTGTCCTCGGTCATCAGGCGCCCATCCAGGTGGTGGCCGCCGCAGCCGCATACCACATCCAGCCCACGTTGCGACCGCGGGCCAAGCCGAGTGAGAGCGCGGCCAGCGCGAGCATCACCAATGCCAGCACGCGCATCGCTCCCACCCAGGCGTTGCCGAAGGCATTGGCGTCGAGACTCGCCATGGCGAGCAGCACGGCGTCGCCGATGAGCGCGACGGTGAGCGAATGCCACGCGAGGCGCACCGCGGACCGCATGGCCGGATCGTCCGCGGCGCGGCGCTCCTGCCCCTCCGCGTGCCGGCGAAACAGCCGCGGGAGGATCACCTTCTCGCCCGTGAGCGCGTGCACCAGCGCCGCGCCGAGCACCAGCACGCATCCCGTCATGAGCCACGCATTCATCGCAAGACCTCCTGAAGTCGCGCGACGGCCGTGGCGCAGGCGGCATCATCGACGTCGAGATGCAGCACGGCGCGGATGCGCGTCGCGTTCCAAGGGCTGACGAGTACCCCTGCCGCGCGGGCACGCGCCACGGCGGTGGCGGCGTCGATGCGCGCCGGCAGGTCCACCATCACGATGTTCGTGTCGGGCGGCACGACGCGCAAATCCGCGATCTCGGCGAGGCCCGTCGCCAGCTGCTTGGCGCGGCGATGATCCTCGGAGAGGCGCGGCAAGTTGTGCTCGAGACCGTACAAGCCGGCGGCCGCGAGGATCCCGCTCTGCCGCATCCCGCCGCCGAAGCGCTTGCGGGTCTCCCAGGCCTTGGCCATGACGCGCTCACTGCCGACGAGGACGGCACCGACGGGCGCCCCGAGCCCCTTCGAGAAGCTCACCATCACGGTGTCCGCGCAGGCGGCGAAGTCGGCCAGCGCGGTGCCGGTGGCGGCCGCGGCGTTCCAGAGCCGCGCGCCGTCGAGGTGCAACGGCAGACCCGCCTCGCGGGCCACGTCGCGGATCGCCTGCAACTTGGGCAACGGCGTGACCATGCCGCCCGCACCGTTGTGCGTGTTCTCGGCGCAGACCAGCGACGCGCGCGGCGCGTGCGGCGAGGCCGGCCGCAGCATCGCGCGGAGGGCCTCGGCCTCCAGCACCGGCGCACCGCGCACCATGCGCGGCTGCAGGCCGATCAATCCCGCCGTGCCGGCGATCTCCCAGTTCACGATGTGGGAGTCTTCGTGGCAGTACACCTCGGTGCCCCGCTCCCCAAGCAACCAGAGCGCCGCCTGATTGGCCATCGTGCCCGTGGGGAAGAACAGTCCGCGGTCCTTGCCCAGCAGCTCCGCCACGCGGCGCTCGAGCCGCAGCACCGTCGGGTCGCCATCGAGAACGTCGTCACCCACCTCGGCGTTGGCCATCGCGGCGCGCATGGCGGCGGAGGGCTGGGTGACGGTGTCGGAGCGGAGGTCGATCATCAGACTTGAGACTGGAGACTTGAGACGGGAGTGGGGACGGATGACGGAAGACGGATGCTATCGGCCAGCGGCATGCACACCCGTCATCCGCTATCCGTCGCTATTCTAACGCCGCGGGTTCCGTGCCGAGCTCCTCGTGCACGGCGCAGGCGACCTCTGCACCGAGCACGAAGACCAGGGCGACGTAGTAGGTCCAGAAGACTACGACGACCAGCGCGCCGAGCGTGCCGGAGTAGATGGTCGCGGGCGGGAAGGTGCTGACGGCGAGGCCGAAGAGCCAGCGCGCGAGCTCGAAGAGCACTGCGGCGGCGCTGGCCCCCGCGATTGTCGGGACCCAGGGCGTCTTCCGCTTCGGTAGCCAGCGGTAAAGCATGCCGAAGAGCGCGGCCACCACGGCGACGGCGGCGAGGCGGCCGACGAGGAGTTCGAGACCGCTCAGCACATCCTCGCGCGCGCCGAGATCGATCAGCGCAGCGCCGATGCGGCCACTGGAGATCGTGAGGAACGACGTGAGCGCGATCCACGCCACGAGCATGGCCATCGTGACGAGCGAGAGACTGAAGTCCCAGGCCATGCCCGAGAGCACCGCGCGGTCGCGGCCGTGGGCGAACACCGTGGTGATCACGCTGCGCAGCGAGCCGAAGAGGCGCGTCGAGAACCAGAGGAAGCCCACGGCGCCGGAAATGCCGAACACGGCGCGCGTGCGCTCGACGTCCTGCAGCACGGGGTCGAGCATCGACCCGCTCACCCCGGCCTGTGCCGGGAGCACGCGCAGCAATACGCCCTCGAGCAGGCGCGTCGCGTCGTCGGGCGACTCACCGAGGAGGTAGCCCAAGCCGGCGGCGAGCATGAGCAGGAACGGCACGCCGGCGAGGAGGATATTGAAGGCCACCCCGCCGGCGAGGAATCCCACGTTGTCGTGGAGGACGTCGCGCCACACGCGGCGCGCGACCTCAAGGCCGAGGCGGATCAGACGCCGTCGTCCTCTCCGTCCACCGCCTCGCGGTGCCGCGCGAGGCGCTCTTCCAGCGCCGAGCGCGCATCGCGCGCCGCCGCCTTGCCCTGCCGCTGCAGGTCTTCGACCATGTCGCGTCCGGACTCGGCGAGGTCACGCGCCTTGCGCTTCATGCGCCGCGCACCGCGGCGGATCTGGGCCCGCGTCTCCTCGCCCGACTGCGGCGCGAAGAGCAGCGCGAGCCCAGCACCCACGGCCGCACCGAGGAGGAAGAGGGCGATGCCGCTGCCGGCCCCGCCGCCACGCCGTTCGATCACCACTGCGTCGTCACGTTCGGCCATCGTTCCTCCTCCGTGCGGAGTCCTGCGGGATTATGCCTCCACGAACACCAGGAAGCGCGAGGTGCGCCAGAAGGCCGTGGGGTTGGCGATGCGAATCGTCCCCTTGAACTTGCCATCGGCGGGCGCGGCGTCCAAGCCCGTCAGGTCGTTCGGGGACACGATGCGGTAGGTCTTGGTCGGGTCCGGCAACGTGATCTCGAGCAGTTCGCGGCGGTCGCCGGCCGTGAACTCCGTCGCGTCGAGCGTGCGGCTCAGCACCGTGGTGCGACCGATGCCCAGCATGCCGCCCCGACGCTCGATCACGCCGCGGCGGATCAGGTCATCCTGCTTGCCCGCCACCCAATACACGGTGTTCTGCTCGACGACCAGCGCGTCGCGGTCGGTGCGCAGCGCGGCGCCCTCGGCGGCGAGCTGCGTGTTCTGCTCGCGGAGCTGCGCGTTCTGCGCGGTCAGCGCGGTGACCTGCTCGACGAGCCCGGCGATCTCCTGCTTCTGCTGGTCCACGAGCGTCTGGAAGGCCGTCACCGTGGAGTCGAAGCGGCGGGTGAGGTCCTCGTTACCGGCCGTGAGTGCCGCGATGCGACGGCGGCTCTGCGCCATGCGCTCCTCGGCCTGCTTCACGCGCGCCGTGAGATCCTGAACGCGGGCCAACAGCTGTGCGCGCGCCTCGGCCGGCGAGAGCTGCTCCATCTCCCCGTCGCGCGACTGCACGGGCTGGCCGCTGCGGACCTTGTCGATCTCACCGTTCACCTCCGAGATGAACTGCGACGTGGCGACGACTTCGCTGAGCAGCGAGTCCTTCTCCGCCGACAGCGCCGCCGACTGGGCGAGCTGGGCTTCGTACTCCTTCTTGGAGACACAGGCCGTGGCGACCAGCACGACGGCGGCAAGGGCAATGAGCTTACGCATGGGAGTTCCTCAGTGGGGGAGTTGCAGGGGACGGCGGGCTTACTCGCCCGCGTCCGGATCGTCCGGCGCCGCCTCGACGGCAGGGCCCACCCCAGGGGCGGGGCGCTCGATGGCCGGTCCCTTCACGTACCGCCGCACATGCTCCGCTGTTCCGCCCACGGCGAGGTTTTCGAACAGGAAGCGGAACTTTTCATCATACGCTAATGCAAGCTTCGCCTTCACATCGGCCGGGAGGTCCCAGAGCTGCCGCTTGAACGGCCCGAGGGCCTTCTTGCGCGTCTTGTAGAAGAACTGCTCGTCCGTGTCGCCCGCCTTGCGCTCCTCCGCGGCATTGACGCGCAGCCAGGCATAGATCTCCTCGCGCAGCGCGGCTGGCAGGTGATCGTACAGCATGTTCTGGAAGCCGGTCGCGAGGTGGATCTCGGCCGTCTCCGTGCGCGGGAAATGGAAGAAGGCGCTGTCCGGCAGCGTCGACGCCCCATGCTGCACGGCGCCGGAGAGTCCGTACCTCTCGCGCGCCACGCGTGAGAGGTCCTCCAGCGTCTTGAAGTCCAGCGCCACGTCGGCGATCGATCCGTCCGCGAGCACCACGCCACCGTGCGACGTGCCCGACTGCACGGAGATCTTGCTCAGACCCACCATGCCCTTCGCCTGCGCCGCGAGCGTGCGGTTGTAGCCGTCCATGAAGGCTTCGAGTTCCGGCACGGTGGAGTTCTCCGTGCCTACCTCGCCGATCTCGCCGCCGAGCGAGATCGTCACACCCTTGGGCTCGAGTGAGCGCACGTACCGCGTGAGTTCCACGGCCGTCTCGAAGTTCAGCCGCTGTTGCGCGTCGAGCGTGGGATGCGCGAGGTCCACGAGCGTGGACGTGTCGATGTCGATGTTGTAGAACCCGGCCGTGATGGCCTCGAGCGCGAGCTGCTTCACCGCGCCCACCTCGGCCTTGGCGTCCACCTTGTACTTCTTGGCATTCACCTGGAAGTGGTCGCCCTGGATGAACACCGGGCCGCGATGGCCCTCGCGCAGGGCGGCGGCGAGCATGACCGCCACGTACTCGCTCGGGCGCTGCTCGGTGTAAGCAATCTCGGAGCGCGCGATCTCGAGGATGAACGCGCCAGCCTTGAGCTTGGCGGCCGTGCGGAAGATGGCGCGCGCGGTGTCATACGAGGCGCCACGCACGTTGATCGCCGGCACGGTCACGGGCGGCACGTCGCCGCGGCCGCGGGCCATGTAGAAGTCGTGGATGGACGCCGAGAAGGTGCCCACGGCGCGGCCGCACTCCCAGATCGCCCAGCGGGCCCACTCCTGCTCTTCGGCGTTGCCGAAGACGGCGAGGCGCACGAGGGCGTCCATCATCGGGCCGGCGAGCGCGGCCTCATCCTTGAGCGTGAGCGTACCGTTGGCGATGGACGCAGCGGCGCCGAGGGTCGAGGCGACGGTGGCGGGAACCTGTGACATCGGGCGTGGAGTCGAGGTGTGGACGCGCGCTGCGGCAGGCGCTCGCGCGAGACGGGCAACACGGCATGCCCAGCCTTGAAATCTGGCCCGATTCGCGCGCGCAGGCAACGCGCGCCCAAGCGCCTACAACAGCCACTCCGGATCGGATGCCGGCAGCGACTCCCACACCTCACGCATCTGCCGCCAGCCGGGATGCCCGAACTGGTAGTAGGCGAGCTGCTTGCCGAGCTCCACGCCGGGCTGGTCCAGCGGATCCACGCCGTACAGCTGACCGGCGTAGATCGTCGCCAGCTCGAAGAGCATGAACAGCCCGCCGAGGTGCCAGGCATCAACCTGCGAAACGCGCAGCGTCATGGTGGGCCGACCCTGCCGTGCGAGTGCGCCCGCCGTGGCGCGGCATTCGGTGCGCAGGAGTTCGCCGAAGCTGTGACCCTGCAGATACGCGAGCTCCTGCAGGGCGGCACTCGCGGGAATCGCCACATCGTCACCGTGGGACTCGACGTCCACGAAGGTGACGGTCTTGTCGGCTGGGCCTTCCATGAAGAGCTGGACCTGCGCATGCTGGTCCGTCGCGCCCACCGCGGCGATCGGCGTCGGGCCCACGTGCTGGCCATCCGCGCGCCGCTTGCCCAGCGACTCCGCCCAGAGCTGCACGAACCAAGGCCCGAGGTCCCGCAGCGCGTCGCTGTACGGCATGAGGACGTGCATGCCCTGCCCCGCGCGCTCGTGCGCGAGCCACTGCAGGGCGGCGAACGCGAGCGCCGGATTCTCGCGCAGGGCAGGACTCGTGCAACGGTCGCGCATCGCGGCGGCACCGGCGATCAAGCCGTCCACGTCCATCCCAAGCAGCGCCGCGGGCAGCGTCCCTACGGGACTCAGCACGCTGAAGCGCCCGCCCACGTTGGCCGGCACCTCGAACGCGGGAATCCCCTCGGCGCTCGCCACGGCCCGGAGCGCGCCCTTCACGGGATCCGTGATGAACGCGAGGTGCTCGCGCGGCGCGAGCCCGGCGGCTTCGATGCGTGCGCGCAACAGCAGGTACTGCGCCATGGTCTCCGCCGTGCTGCCGGACTTCGAGACGACGAGCACACGCGTGCGCTGGAGGTCGACGAGATCGAGCAAGCCGGCGACGCTGCGCGGATCCACGTTGTCGAGGACATGCAAGCGTGGACGCCCCTCGCGCTGCTGCGCCGTGCGCGCATTCCAGTCACGCGGCAACAAGGCCGTGCGCAAGCACACCGTTCCGAGGGCAGAGCCGCCGATGCCGAGCACGACCACCTCATCGAGTCCGCGCCGCACCGTCGCGGCCCAATCCGTGACCCGCGCGCGCTCGGCCGCCTGCGCCTCGAGTTCGCGAAAGCCGAGCAGGCCGCGGTCGGCCATCGCGTTCGCGCCCTCCACGGCCGCCACTAGCCGGGGCGCCAGCGAGGCCAAGGCCGCGCCATCGGGACCGGAAGGCACCGCGGCACGCAGCATGCCGCTGACATCAAGCCGGATCGTCACTGTCAGAACTCCACGGTAAGGCCGTCGTAGGCCGGTGTGATGCCGGCCGGCAGCGCCGCCGCCAGCTCCGCGTGCGACGTCTCGTGCGTGAGATGCGTGAAAAACGTGCGCGGGGCGCCCACGCGCCGCGCCGCCTCCACGGCCTCGCCCAGCGAGAGATGTGTGGGATGCGAGGTGCGGAACAACGCGTTGAGCACCAGCACCTCGGCGCCGCGCAGCGTGGCGATCGCGGCGTCGGGCAGCTCCTTGGCGTCGGTCACGTAGGCCAGCGGCCCGATGCGATACCCGAACACGCGCACCCGCCCATGCGGCAGCGCCACGGGCGTCACGTCGAGATGGCCGATGCGCACCGTGACGTCGGGCTCGAGCGGCTGCGCGAAGCCCTCGGGCTTGCTGGTGCCTGGCAGCGGCTTCATCGCGGCGTCGAAGATGTACGGGAAGCGCGTAGCGAGGCCGCGCAGCGTCTCCTCGGGGCCGTACATCGGGAGCGCGCCGTCGCGACGCACGGAAATCGCGCGGATGTCGTCGATGCCGTGCGTATGGTCGGCGTGCTCGTGCGTGAACAGCACCGCGTCCACGCGGTCCACCTTCGCGGCGATCAGCTGCAGGCGCAGTTCCGGCGGCGTATCGAGCAGGAGCCGCAGCCCGGCATCCTCGACGAGGGCGCCGACGCGTGTGCGCTTGTCGCGCGGGTCCTCGGACCGGCACACGGCGCAGCTGCAGCCGATCTGCGGCACGCCGAAGCTCGTGCCGGTGCCGAGGAAGGTCAGCTTCACACCGTCTCCACCTTGAGCTGATTCGTGGTGCCGGGCACGTCGAACGGGACGCCCGCCGTGACGACGATGCGCTCGCCGCGCTGGGCGATGCCGTGCTGCACCAGCAGGTCGCGCGCCAGTGCGGCCATCTGCTCATAGGTCTCGCAATGCGGCACGAGGAACGGCGTCACGCCCCAGGTGAGGGCCAGTTGATGATACGTGCGGACGTTGTCCGTGAGCACGACGATGCGCACGTTGGGTCGACGTGCGGCCACGATGCGCGCACTGAAGCCACTCTTCGTGAACACCACGATGGTATGCGCGCCGAGGAGGCGCACCGCCGTGACGCTCGCCGAGGCGATGGTCTCTTCGACGGTCGCTTGCCCGGGCTGCAGGCGATCGATCCCCTGCCCGCGCGCCACCGGCGCCGCCTCGGCCGCCGTCGCGATGCGCCGCATGGCCTGCACGGCCATGACCGGATGCAGGCCGGCGGCCGTCTCCGCGCTCAACATCACGGCGTCGGTGCCATCGAGGATGGCGTTCGCGACGTCGCTGGCCTCGGCTCGCGTCGGCCGCGGGTTCTGGATCATGCTCTCCAGCATCTGCGTCGCCGTGATCACCGGCCGGCCGTAGCGATTCGCCAAGCCGATGATGCGCTTCTGCTGCAGCGGCACCTGCTCGAAGGGCAGCTCGACGCCGAGGTCGCCGCGGGCGACCATCACGGCGTCCGTGACCTTGAGGATGCCCTCGATGCGCTCAAGCGCGGAGTCCTTCTCGATCTTGGCGACCACCAGCATGCCCTTGGGCAGCATCGCCTTCAGTTCGCTGATGTCCTCCGGCCGCCGCACGAAACTCAAGGCGAGGTAGTCGAGGTCCTGCTCGATGGCGAACTGGATGTCCTCGCGGTCCTTCTCCGTGATGCTCGGCGCCGATACGTCGATGCCGGGCAGGTTCATGCCCTTGTTGCTCTTGAGCAGGCCGCCGTACTTCACCTTCGCGACCACGCGCGGCGCGATCACCTCGGTGACCTCGAGCGCGAGCAAGCCATCGTCCACGAGGATCGTGCCACCGACGTGGACGTCGTGCGCGATGTCGTCGTAGGTGACCGGGATCTCCCCCGGCTTGGCGTGGTCCTCGGGCACGAGCGTGAGGAGCTGTCCTTCCTCAATGGTGATGGCCTGCTCGAGCTTCCCGATGCGGATGCGCGGGCCTTGAAGATCGCCGAGGATCGCGACGGGGCGACCCAGGTCCTGCGAGATGCCGCGGATGGTCTCGATGGTGCGCCCGTGCTGCTCATGCGCGCCATGCGAGAAGTTCAGCCGCGCGACGTTGACACCCGCGAGGATGAGCTGGCGGATGACGTCGGGCGAGGTGGACGACGGACCGATGGTCGCGACGATCTTGGTGACGCCCGTGACGGGGGCGCCGGGATGCAACGCGGGGGGAGTGGTCACAGGATCAGCGGCTGGCGGCAGCGGCGCCGAGCGCCGCCGTCTTCTGTTCGATGCCCGCGATGAGCGTGTCGAAGGACTTCTGGAAGGACGCGAGGCCTTCCGTGAGCAAGGTGTCGGTCACCGCGTCGAGCCGGATGCCGATCGCTTCCAGCTCGGCCAGCGTGGCATCGGCCGCTGCGACGTTCGCGTCCACCGTGCGCGCGGTGACGCCGTGGTCGCGATACGCCTCGAGCGTGTTGGGCGGCATGGTGTTCACCGTGTCGGGCCCGATGAGCTCCTCCACGTAGATGGTATCGCGGTACGACGGGTTCTTGGTGCTGGTGCTGGCCCAGAGCGGGCGCTGCAACTGCGCCCCCTTGGCCGCGAGGGCCTGCCAGCGCGGGCCGCTGAATCGCTCGCGGAACAGGCGATACGCACGCTTGGCATTGGCGATCGCGGCCTTGCCCTGCAGCGCCTTCGCGCGGTCGGCCGGGAGCGTCCCGGCCTTCACCATCGCGTCGAGCTTGGCGTCGATCGCCGAGTCCACGCGGCTCACGAAGAACGACGCGACGCTGGCCACGTGCCCCAACGGCTGGCCGGCGGCGGCGCGCCGTTCGAGCCCCTTGATGTACGCCTCGATCACACGCGCGTGCGCGTCCACGGCGAAGAGCAGCGTGACGTTCACGTTGAGGCCGTCGGCGATGAGCTGCTCGAGCGCGAGGCAACCCTCGGCCGTGCCCGGCACCTTGATCATCACGTTCGGACGATCCACGGTCTTCCAGAGGCGATGCGCCTCCTCGACGGTGGCCTTGGCATCGTGCGCCGCGCCCGGCGAGACCTCGATGGACACGTAGCCGTCGAGCTGCTTGGACGCATCGTAGACGGGCCGGAAGATGTCGCAGGCACTGCGGACATCGTCGGTTTCCACGAGTTCGAACAGTTCCCAGGCCGTCTTGCCGCCGGCGGCCGCCTTGAGCTGCGCGTCGTAGGCGATACCCGACGCGAGCGCCTTCTCGAAGATCGTGGGGTTCGACGTCATGCCCGTGAGGGCTTCGTCGCGGATGCGCCGCGCGAGCGTGTCGCCCTGCAGCAGGGTGCGGTCGATGAAATCGAGCCAGATGGACTGGCCGGCGGCGTGCAGCGCGTGGAGCGGCGTGGGTGCAGGCATCGGAGAAGGCGGTGAGGGCGAGAGACGTCGGGGAATTTACCACGCTATGGCGTGCCGTGCGCCCTGCCCCCAGCTTTCTGCACCACCTTTTTTCATCGTCCGTCTCGACGTGGAATTGAACGAGCCACCCACCGGCCAGTTGCGCCCCCCCACCGTCTGGTGGTGGCGCCGCCTTCCCCTCTCGGCGCAGTTGGCCGCCATCGGCATGCTGGTGGCATTGGCGTGGTTCCTCACCGCACGCTTGGCCTCGGAGGTGGCGGCCGCGGAGGCCGCCGCGCGTACCGAGCGGCTGGATCGCTTGCACTTGGCCGAGGTTGCCGGCGTACGCATGCTGGCCTCTTTGAGCACGATGGCCGCCGCGCACCGCGGGTTCATCGTGACCGCGGACGAGAGCGAGGCGCTGCGGTACGAGGGTTCGCGCCGCGCCTTCGCCAGCGACGCGACCATCATCGCCGAGCAGCTGGCGGGTGACCTCTCCGTCACGCGGCGCCTGCAACGGCTGCGCGCCGCGCTCGATGAATACGACCAGCGCGTTGCCGCACCCAACTTCGAGGATCGGCGCCGCCTGCCCTTCGAAGCGTTCGGGCCAGGCAGTCCGGGCAACCAGCGCGTGCGGCTTGGCATCCAGCTCGTGGACGCCATCCGCGCCGATCATGCCCGCGTCCTGCGTGAGGTCCGCGAACGGCTCACCGAACTCGAAGCCGAGATCGAGACGTCGGCGGCGCGCAACGAGTGGGACAGCTTCCGCATCCGCGCGGCGGCCGTCGCGATCTTCATCCTCGCGCTCACACTCTTGATGCGCCTGCTCTCGCGCTCGCTCGGCCAGGTGGTGCGGGCCGCCGAGGCTCTGGACGCCGGTCGCTACGACGACGCCCGGCTCCCGAATTCCCACCGGGCGCCCAACCTGGAGATGGCGCGCCTTGGCCTGACGTTCGACCGACTGGCGCAGAGCATCGCCACGCGCGAACGGCAGCTCCAGGAGGACATCGAGAAGCTCAAGGAGCTCGAGCGGCTCAAGGCCGACTTCGTTTCCACCGTGAGCCACGAGCTACGCACGCCGCTCACATCCATGCGCGGCGCGCTGGGTCTCATGCTCGGCGGCGCCGGCGGCGAACTGAGCCCGAAGGGCCGCGAGCTGCTGCGCATCGCCCTGACCAATACCGATCGCCTGATCCGGCTGATCAACGACATTCTCGACATCGAGAAGATCGATGCCGGCCACGTGCAGATCCGCCGCGATCGCATCCTGCTGCGGCCGCTGCTCGAGACCACGCTCACGGGCCTCGATGGCTTCGCCCGGGAAGCCGGCGTGCAACTCGCGCTGCACGACGTCGAGGAGTTCGAACTGCTCGGCGACAGCGATCGCTTGATCCAGGTATTCACCAACCTGGTGTCCAACGCGGTGAAGTACTCGCCCCGCGAGGGCGTGGTGGAGGTGAGCGCGCGCAGCGAAGGCGACGGCGTGCGCATCTGCGTGCGCGACCACGGGCCGGGCATCCCGAAGGAGTTCTCCTCGCGCATCTTCGGTCGCTTCCAGCAGGCTGGCGGCGCCGAATCGCGTCGATCTGGCGGCACCGGCCTCGGGCTCAGCATCGCCAAGGCGATCACCGAACTGCACGGGGGGCGCATCGGCTTCGACGCGCCCACCGAAGGCGCCGGCACCGTGTTCTACGTCGTGCTGCCGCTGGCCCCGGAGTCCACATCCGCCGAGGACCAGCGCCCGCGCGTGCTCGTGGTGGAAGATGACGAGTCCATGCGCACGGTGATGTGCGCGCTGATCGAGCCGTACGCGCAGCCGATCGGCGCCGCCGATGCGGCGGGCGCCATGCGCGAGCTCGCGCGCCACGGGGTCCGCGTGATCATCGTGGACCACGGGCTGCCCGGCATGGACGGGCTCGCCTTAGCCCGCCGACTCCGCCGCGACCCGCGCTTCCAGCACATCCCGACGCTGCTGTACTCCGCGACCGAGTTCCCGGCGCAGGTGCTCAAAGAAGCGGGCATCCGCGTGGGCGATGCCTTCGTGAAGACTCGCGACTCCGAGCAGTCACTGCTCGAGCGCGTGCGTCGCGAACTCCAGGGCAGCTAGGCCCGGCGCTCAGGGCTTGAGCGCCGGCGGCTTCGCGCCGCCGAACCCCTCGCGCGTCATCTTGCCCCAGCTCTCCACCCCGCGCAGGTGCTTCCAGAAGGCCTGCAGCCGGAACAGGACCGTCATCTGCCGGTACCCGAGGCCTTCGATGAGCGCAAAGCCGATGAGCTTCCAGAAGTCCCGGCGGCGCAGATAGCGCTTGAAGCTGAACTCTTCGAGCACCACTGCCCAGATGGACAGCAGGCTGCCGTAGCCGATGGCGACGCCGAAGAACAGCAGCGCGAACTGCGGGTCCACCGCGCCGATCAGCAGCCCGAGCACGAGGGCGAGCCATCCGATGAGTTCGACCACCGGCGCGAGCATCTCGCCGAACAGGTAGAACGGCACGGCCAGCATGCCCACCGGCCCGTAGCTCGGGTTGAACAACATGGTGCGATGCGTCCACAGCGTGCCGATCAATCCACGGTGCCAGCGCTCGCGCTGCCGCCCCAGCACCTTCAATGACGTCGGGACTTCCGTCCACGCGACGGGATCGGGAATGAACGGGAGCGTCGCCGGGATGCGGTTCTCCTTCAGGTAGCGATGCAGCCGCACCACGAGGTCCATGTCTTCGGTGACGTTGCCCGTCTTGTAGCCACCGATCGCGAGCAGGTATTCCTTGCGGAACAGCCCGAACGCGCCGGAGATGATGAGATTGCCGCCGAGGTGATTCCAGCCGAGGCGCCCGAAGAGGAAGGCGCGCAGGTACTCCACCACCTGGCATCCCACGATCCAGCGGTTGCTCACGCGGGCGTCCGTGACGCGGCCCATCTCGACGGTGCAGTCGTTGGCGACGCGGATCGTGCCGCCGACGGCCGCCACGTTGGCGCCGAGGAGGAACGGGCGCGCGAGGCGAATCAGCGCGTCGGGCTCGATCAAGGTGTCGGCGTCCACCGCCACCACGAACGGATGCCGCGCCGCGTTCATCGCCGCGTTGAGCGAGTCCGCCTTGCCGCCGTTCTCCTTGTCGATCACCAGCAGGCGCGCATAGCGCCGCGAGCGGTAGTAGCCGCGGACCGGCTTGGTGCGAATCGTGACGGGGAACGCCGGCGGGACCTCGTAGAGATCGAACTCCCGCATCAGCGCCTGCATCGTGCCGTCCTTCGAGCCGTCGTTCACCACGACGACCTCGAGCTGCGGATACTCCAGCGTCAGGAACGAGAGCAGACTCGCGCCGATCGTGACTTCCTCGTTGTACGCGGGCACCAGCAGCGTGAGCGGCGGCAAGGAATCCGACGCCAGCAAGCGCTGCAGGTGTTCATCCGCCGCGAGGCGCCAGTGCCCCCAGAGTTCGGGAATGGACAGCAGCAACAGCACGGCGTAGCCGGAGGACAGCAGCAGCAGGTACGTGAGCGCGCCCCAATCGGTCCAATAGAGCAGCGTGCGCGCGAGCTCCACCCAGTTCGCGTTCATCACGACTGCCCCATTTCGAGGATGGCGCCGTCCGACAAGCCGCTGACCATCGTCGCCATGTCGCGCGCGAAGCGATCGTTCCCTTCGCGCGCGGCGCGCAACGCGGCCCGCCCGCGCTCGCCGAGCAGCGCGAGTGCGAGCGCCGCATGCAGTCGCACCTGCCACACCGGGTCGGAGACCAGCGGAGCCAACAGCGGCACGGCACCTGAGGCCCCGAGTTCGCCGAGCGATCGGGCGGCGGCGCTTCGCACGGAGGCGTCGGCGTCCGCCACGAGGTCGGCAAGCGCACGGGCGGTCTCGGGCCCTGCCGCGCGCCCCAGCGCGCGCGCGACGGTCCGCCGCACCGCCACCGCCGGATGCGCCACGTGCTTGAGCGTCGCCGCCAGCGCGCGCGGATCATCGAGCGACGCCGCCAACGCGATCCACGCCGACAGCTCCGCCGGCGTCGACCCCGCCGCGATGCGCTCGGCCAACGGCGCAGCCGCCGCCGCGGCCCGCTGCCGCAGGATGCCCGTGAGATAGGTGCGCGTCACCTTCGGCATCGTGAAGAGCTGATCCATCACCTGGCCGAAGAACGCCGCGTCCGCCACGCGGGGCAGCGCGGTCGCGGCAGCGATCTGCACCGCGGGATGGCTGTCGCGGAGCAATGCGAGCACGGCCTCGCGGTCCTTCACCGTGCCCACGAGCCCCAAGGCGCGCGCCGCCTCGAGCCGACGCCACCAGAAGCGGGACTGCTGGCGCTCCATCGCGGTCTGGATCCACGGCTCGTTGCGCAGCGCCACGGCCAACTCGTTCCGCTGCGCCTCGGGAATCGTCTGCCGTGCGAGCAGCGAGACGTAGCCGACGGCCGTGCCCCGCGGCAATTGGCGCAGGGCGCGCACGACCGGCTCCGGATGCGCGCCGGCGACAATCCAATCGCGCATCGGTCCCGCCACGGCGTCGCGTCCGGCAAGGAAGGCCGTGCGCCGCTCCCGATCGTACTGCCGCCGCACCACCACGAACACCAAGAGCAGCGCGAGGAACAGCAGCTGCACCGCCCCGACGATGCCGAGAATGACGGCAGAGCTCACGACGCCGCCGCCCGCGCGCGCCAGCCCGTGATCTTCGCCATCAGCACGCGCAGGCTCACGGGCTTGGACAGGTAGTCCAGCGCGCCGGCGCGGATGGCACGCAACTGGTCCGCCTCGGTGGCGTGCACCGACACGAACACCACGCGGAACACGCCCGGCCGCTCCACCCGCAAGCGCTCGAACAGCGAGAAGCCGTCGAGGCCCGGGAGGTCGACGTCGAGCAGCACGATCGGCGATCGCCCACGCACGCGCATCCCGCGCATGCCATCCAGCGCAGCCGGGCCATTCGGATAGCGCACCCACGTGAGGCCGCGCGCGGCGAGCGCGAAGGTTACCAGGTCGGCCAAGGCCGCATCGTCCTCGACGACGATGACATCGGGCGCGATGCCGGTGTCCGCGGGATCCCAGCGGCGCAGGTAGTCGCCGTTGTCGCGCGCGGCGAGCCACGCCTCCTCAGCGAGCACGGCCAGGCGCAGTGCCGATGGATCGGCACCGGGCAAGAGATCCACCACGCCAGCGCTCCACGGCACGAGATCCGCACGCGAGGCCTCGGCGTAGGGCTCGAGGCGCGCCAGCGCCACGGCGGCGCGCATCGGGAAGAGCAGCATCGCCGCCGTCTCGTCGCGGAATCCCGCCAGCACCTGTTCGGTCCCGAGCGCCGCCGACAACAAGCGCAGCTCGCGATGCCACAGCGCCGCGCGCTGCACGCCATCGGGCGGATCCAACGGCCGCACGATCGCGAGCGACATGGGCTCGGCGCGCGCCGCGGCGGCGCCGAGCGCCTCGTCGAAGCTGCGCAGCGCCCGCTGCGGCAGCGGCAAGCCCGTACCGGGATGAATGCCCTGGGCGAGTTGCCGCTGCCGCGCGACCTCGAGCAAGCGCTCGATGCGCCGCAGCAGCTCCTCGGCCACCACCGGCTTCGACTGGAAGTCGTCGGCGCCGGCCACGAAGGCCGCCGTGCGCGTCTCCACGTCGGTGCTCGCCGACACGAGCACGATCGGCAGCTCGCGGTGACGCTCGACGCTGCGCAGTTCGCGCGTCACCACCAGGCCGTTGACGCCGGGCAGGTTGATGTCGAGCAGCAACAACGCGGGGCGCACTTCATCGATGGTCGCCGCGAGATCGGTCGCATCGAAGCGCGCTTCGACGAACATCCCTTGCCGCTCGCACATCGCGCGCAGGAGCTCGACCATGGGTTGGTCGTCGTCCACCACGAGAATCGTGACGCCGACGAGCCCGTGCCGCGTGGCCAACGACTCCGCCATGAGCAGGACTTCCCGCGGGTCGCTGTTGGCCTCGAGCAGCCGCGACCCGGCAGGTCGCGCAGCCACTTGCCCGTCGGGCGTGCGGAGCAGGAGGAGCGGCACGCCCTCCGGCACGGCCAGCGACACGTGCGCACCAGCGATCACGATGGTCGGCTGCGTCGCCTCGAAGACGGCGGATACGCCCGTCGCCATCACCTGCTCCACCGCGTAACCGCGGTGAATCGCCTCCGCGACGAGGCCGGGGCCGGCCTCCGGGGGCACCTCCACCAGTAGCAGGCGGTGCGCGGGCGTGGCCGCCGGATCCGCAGTGCTTGGCTCGGCGTCCTGCAGCGACGTCCCCAAGGCGCGCACGAACTGCCGCACGATGCTCGCGCGCCGATCGCGGTCGAGGTGGGGATCCGCCGCCCACTTCACCGCGACGGGCTCCAAGGCCCCGGCGAGCCGGCTGGCCTCGTGGAAGCCATAGCTCCCGGCGGTCCCGTGCACACGATGCAACTCGCGACGCAGCGCCTCGACCACCTCAGGCGCCGCAGGATCCTTCTGCAGTTGCTCCGCCAGCTGCGTGAACGCCGCGAGTGTGTTGCCGCTCGAGGCGCGGTACTTCTCCCGCAGCTGGGCGAGGACTGCGTTGAGGTCAGCCGAACCGGCCATGGCGAGGAGCGAGGGGAGTGCGTGGGTCGGAACCGCGATCCCGAGAATTATCGCGTTTCGCGCGCATCGAGGACAGCCCGTTGTCACAGCGTGCGCACCCGTTGCGAAGCCTCCGGCCGCGGCCACAGCTTTCGGCCATGCGACTCCTCTGCGCCGACGACGAACCGGACATCCGGACCATCCTCGAGCTTGCCCTGGGTCTCGACCCCAGCATCGAAGCCGAGGTCTTGCCTGGCGGACTCGCCCTGCTGGCGCGCGTGAAGCAGGCGAAGCCGGATGCAATCCTGCTCGACGCGATGATGCCGGACCTCGACGGCTACGAGACCTGCCGCCGCCTCAAGGCCGACCCGGATACGGCACACATCCCCGTGGTCTTCCTGACGGCGCGGGCGCAGCGCGGCGAGCAGGACAGCGCCTTGGAAGTCGGCGCCTTGGCCTGCCTCACCAAGCCCTTCGACCCGCTCACGCTCGCCGGCGAGCTGCTCGTCGTCCTCGGGCGCTGATCGCGGGCCGCGACGTGCGTAGCGATGCGATGCGCACGCTGCGGCTGCTGCTCGCCGCGCTCCTCGTGCCGCCGGCGTTCGTCGAGGCACAGTCCGCGCCCTGCGATACCGCCGCAGCGCAGGCCGCGACCGACGCCGGCTGGAGCGCGTGGCGTGCCGAGCTGGTGCCGCGCGCCGACTCGCTGTTCCGCCGCGCGACCCGTGCCTGCCGCCGCCACGGCGAGGCGTACACCGGCCTCGGCTACGTCGCCCTCAGGCAGGACCGCGTTCCGCTCGCCGTCGCGCGCTTCGACTCAGCGCTCGCCCTGCTGCCGCGTCCGAGCATCGACGCGGCCATCGGCCTCGGGCTCGCGACGTATCGCGCCGGTGCGCTGCCGCGTGCCCACCGCGCCTTCTCGCTCGCCGATTCCCTGGAGCCCGGCAACGCCACGGCGCGCGAGTATCTCGCGCGCATCCCGGCGCCGGTGGACTCGACGTTGCTGCCCGCGCGAGCGCGCCCCGCGCAGACGGTGATCGCCGCGCGCACCGCTGCGCGCATCTTCGAGGTGCCGGACGGTCGCGGTGGCTGGCGACCGTTCTGGATCAAGGCGGTGAACCTCGGCGCCGCCCTGCCCGGCAAGCATCCGTCGGAGTTTCCGCCGGACGATGGCACCTACGAAGGCTGGATCCGCGACCTCGCGGAGCTCGGCGCCAACACGCTGCGCGTCTATACGATTCATCCACCGCACTTTTACCGCGCGCTGCGCGACTGGAACCTCGCGCATCCGGAGTCGCCCCTCTGGTTGCTGCACGGCGTGTGGACCGAACTCCCGCCTGGCCCCCAGGAGGAACGCTACGACGATCCTGCGTGGAACGCCGCGTTCCTCGCGGAGATGCGCCGCGTGGTGGACCTGCTGCATGGCCACGCGGCGATTGCGCATCGGCCCGGCCATGCCGGCGGGATGTACACGGCCGACGTGTCCGCGTGGACGATCGGCTACATCATCGGCCGCGAGTGGGAGCCGTACTCCGTGCAGGCCTACGCGGCCCGCCGACCACGCGACACGTCGTACGCCGGGCGCTTCGTCCAGCTCCGTGGCGGCAATGCCGTGGATGTGTGGCTCGCGCGCGTGAGCGACGCGATGCTCGCCTACGAGATGGACCGCTGGAATACGCAGCGGCCGCTGGCCTACACCAATTGGCCGACGCTGGACCCGCTCACGCACCCCACCGAAACCTCGCGCGCCGAGGAGAACGCCTGGCTACGGCGTCGCGGCGAGCGCGTGCCGGAGGCCTCGCGCGAGTACGACAACGACGTGATCGGACTCGACGCGACGAAGATGCGCGCCACCGCCGCCTACGGCGCGGGCCTCTTCGCCAGCTTCCATGCATACCCGTACTATCCCGACTTCATGGTGCTGGACCCCGACTACGCGCAGGCGCGGAGTCCCGAGGGCCCGAGTGCCTACTTCGGATACCTCCGCGAACTCGTGGAGCACCACGGCACGATGCCGGTCGTGATTTCCGAGTATGGCGTGCCGAGTTCGCGTGGCAACGCACATCTGCAGCCGCAGGGCTGGCATCATGGCGGACACGACGAGCGGGCGCATGCCCACATCAACGCGCGCCTCACGCGCGACATCGCCGCCAGCGGCGCGGCGGGGCTCGGGTTCTTCGCGCTGATTGACGAGTGGTTCAAGAAGAACTGGTTGGTGATTGACTTCGAGCAGCCGCTGGAGCGGAATCGCCTCTGGCTGAACGCGTTGGACGCGGAGCAGAACTATGGACTGATCGCCATGCGCGCCGGCCGCCGCGACTCGGGCATCGTGATCGACGGGCGCGCCGAGGATTGGCGCGGCGTGCCTCCACTGGCGACGCGCCCGGCCGCCGTCGCGGGCGCCGCGGTGCCGCAGCCCTCGGCGCCCCGCTTGGCGGCGTTCGCCGTCACCCACGACGAGGCCTACGTCTACCTGCGCCTCGACGTGCCCGGACTCGACTGGGCGCGTCACCGCCTGCTGGTGGGAATCGACACCCACGATTCAGCCGCGGGAGACCATCGCCTGCCGTACGGCGCCGGCGAAAGCGCGCGTGGGCTCGAGTTCGTCCTCGACCTCGCCGGTCCCGAGCGCGCCCGCCTGCTCGTGGACCCGCCGTACAACTTGTATCGATTCCGAGACATCGAAGGCGCGCGGCCGCCGACGCAGCAAAGCGTCTACAACCGGCCCTTCCGCTCGCTGCCAAACGCCGATGGCCGCTACGATACGGTGTGGGTCACGCCGAACCGCCGCACGATCGGCCGCGACGGGCGCGTCTTCGACGCGCAACGCTACGAGCGCAACCTGCTGCGCCACGCCCGCCAGCACGAGTCGACGCTTGCCGATTGGTTCGCCGATTCCGCCACCGGTGTGATCGAGATCCGACTCCCGTGGGGACTCCTGCACGTCACCGACCCGTCGTCGCGGCAGGTCGTGAGCGGCGTGAACGGCGGCGATCCCGCCCACGTGACCACCCCCGGCTTCCACTTCCTCGTGCGGCTGCTCGATGTCTCCGGCGCCGCGCCACGGACGGCGAGCGCGCTGCCGGCCGAGGGCATGGCGGCGTGGAGCTGGGCGACGTGGGAGTCCCCGCGCTGGTACGCCGAGCGCAAACCCGCGTTCGCGGCGATGCGCGAGGCCTTCCGAGGGATTCCTGAGCGCGGGCCGCGGCGCTAGCGTGTGCAGAGCGCTAGCCTGTGCGGCGCGCTAGCGCGATCGGCGCGTGCGGCGCGGCGCGGCGGCGGTGCTCAGAAGGTCCAACGCCCCCCGAGGGTGGCGGCGCCGTAGCGATAGTCGCTCGCGGTGATGGCCCCGGCCCCGGCGACGTTCGCGTAGGTCAGGCCGAGCGTGACTTCGCGGCCCGGGGCGGCGCGGACGCCAAGGCGGAGGGTCGCACGCGGCACGATGGCGTGGTCGAGCGGCGACGCCTGGAAGCCCACGAGTTGGCTCGCGAGTCCGAGGTCGCCGGCCAGCACCAGCCCGAGATCGGCGCTCCGCTCTGACGACAGCGACAGTTCGGTGGTCGCCCAGCGCTGCGGGGCAAAGAACACGCCGAACGCGGGCGCGTCCCACGAGGCCTCGCGGTGCGACAGCGACAGCTGCGTGCCGCGCCGCGGCGCGTACCGTACGGCCGCAAGGAACGTCCGCCGCGTCTTCTCCACCGCCCCTGCGCCATCCACGGCACCGACGCTGGCCCCCAGTCCCAGCTGCCAACGCGGGTGGAGCGCGAGGGTCGCGTCGGCGTCCACGACGCTGAACATCATGCGCCGCGCGGCGGTGGAGAGCACTTCATCGAAGGGCTCGCGCGACGCGCCGCCGGACACGCGTAGGCCGCGCAACGGCGCGGCAGCGACGCGCAGGCCGCCGCGCAGCGCCGTGGTCGCGGCCGCTACCCCCTGCGGGAACTGCACGACGCCCCCCTCGGCGCGTGCCGTCAGCCCGCCGGTCCCCAGCGGGCCGTGCACGAAGAGCGTGGCCCCCGGCATCACGGCTGCATCGCCATCCGTCACGCTGGCCTCGCGCAGCCGCAACGCGGCGCCGATGCGCGCCGCCCCGCGCCACGCGATCTGCCCCGTGATCTCGCGATGCCAGAGCGTGTTGGCCTCGCTGTCCTTCGCCCCCACCAGTGTCCACGCCACGGAGGGTGCGACATCCACGCGCAACCACGCGCGCTGCTGCCGCGCATCGGCATCGCCTGGCGCCAACGCGAGGGCGCGGTCAATCGCGGCAGCCGCGCCGGAGATGTCGCCGCGCCAGCGGCGGAACTGGCCCAACGCCACCCACGCCCCCACGTCGCCGGGCCGCGCGTCCAGCCAGGTCACCAGCACGGCCTCGCCCGCCGGGATGTCGTCGCTCCAGGCGAGGGCCTGCGCCTTGCCGATGACGGCCTCGCGATAGGACGCGTCGCGCGTGAGCACGGTGTCGTACTGCGCGACGGCCTCCGCAAAGCGATTCGCCCATGCCAACGTCCGGCCCAGCGCGACGCGCCCTTCGAGGTCCACCGGCTCGAGCCGCACGTAGAGCCGCTGCGCGGCGATCGCCGCCGGAAATCGGTTGGCCCAAGCGTGCAGGAGTCCCACGCGGAACAGCGCGCGCGTGGAGAACGCGGAATCGGTACGCACGACGGCATCGTAGGCCACGAACGCCGCGCGATGCTCATCGCGCCCCCAGGCAGAATCCCCGCGCGCCACGAGGGTCGCGAGGGAGTCTCGGGCCGGGACCGGTGCAGCCGGCAGTCCCTGGGCCGCGACAGGTCCCGCAATCAGCGCCATCAGCGCGACGACGAGACCTGCCGCGGCCGCGAGCACCTTACTTCACCGCCCAGGTGGTGCTGAGCTCGAGGCGACCCCAGGCGATCGTGAGCACGCCCTGCGCCGACTGCGCGTCCTTCGGCACCATCGTGATCTGCAACGACTCCAGCGCCTCGCTGCGCGTGCGCGCCGTCAACGGCACCCGGACGAAGTCCTTGGTGGCATCGTACTGCGTGCCCCACTGACCCGTGTTGCTGTTGATGATGAGGAAGTACTGGCCGTTGCTCCGCACCGAGTAGAGCGAGTAGGCACCCGCCGGCACCACGCGCTCGCCGATCACGAGATCCACCTCGGTCTTGAACGTCGTGGCGGAGTTGGCGCCGGTGCGCCACACCGTGCCATCCGTGGCGAGCTCGGTGGGCAGGCCGTCGCGGCCGCGCAGGTGCGGCTGGCCGTACTCGATGCTGACGTTCTTCGGCGTCGGCGCCGGCTGGCCCTGCACGCGGGCAGGCGCGAGCGGCATGGAAAAGACGACGCGCGTGCTGAGCGGGGCGCGCAGGGCGCCCTCCTGCGCGGCGAGCGGGCTGGCGGCAAGCGCCATGAGGGAAACGACGGCGAGCAGACGCATGGGTCGGTGCGGGAGGAAGGAGTGAACACGGCCGGCGCCAGCCGGCGCGGGAACGCTGTAAAATACCCCAATGCATACCGACGCCCCAGACCACCACGACGCGGAGTTGGTCCTCCGCCTCTATGAACTGCGCCGCGACCCCGTCATGCGCGAGTCCCGCGACGCCATCAACGGCCAGTTCCTGCCCCGCAGCTTCGACGAGGTGGCCGCGGTCGCCAGGCCGGACCATCCCCTCAACCGCGCCTACCGACAGGTCTCCACATACTGGGAAATGGCCTACGGGTTGATCAAGCACGGCACGCTCAATGCGGATCTCGCCATGGAGAGCAACGGCGAGGGCATGCTTCTCCTCGCAAAGGTGTACCCCTGGCTGGATCGCATCCGCAGCGAACTGAACCCGCGCGCGTTCCGGAATGCGGAGTGGGTGGCAACCCAGACCGAGGCCGGGAAGTACGTCTTCGGCATTTTCCAGGCGCGCATCGAGAAGCAGCGCGCGGGGTAGCGCGGGGCGGCGCGCCGCGTGGCGCTGAATCTCCGTAGCCAGCTCTGGCGCTCCACTTCCCTGCGGGCCCGTGGAACTTTCTGTCGAACTTGGGATACTTGATTTCCTAGACGAAAATCCGGACAAACGCCGGATTTCCTTGACAGAAGCAGACCACGTCCATAATGTAAGCGTATGCCCGCATCGCCCGGTCTCCATCCCGTTCGCATCGTTTCGCAGCGCACTGGCCTCACGCCCGACGTGCTCCGCGCATGGGAGCGCCGGTATCACGCGGTCAAACCGGTGCGTTCGGCGGGCGGACAACGGCACTACACGGACGCGGACATCGAGCGCCTCGCGCTCTTGAGCCGCGCCTCGCGCGCGGGGCGGCAGATCGGCCAGCTGGTGCCGTTGCCCAACGCCGAGTTGCAGAAGCTCATCGAGGACGACGAGCGCCAGTCACGGGAGCGCGTGGGGCTGGGGCCGGATCAGCCCGCCATCGAGTCCTATCTCTCGTCGGCGTTGATCGCCGTCGAGGAGTTCGACGCGCACCGCCTGGAGCAGACGCTCCGCTCGGCCGTGCTCCGGATGCCGGCCGACGAAGTGCTCGATCAGGTCATCGCCCCGCTGCTCTTCACCATCGGCTCGCTCTGGCATCAGGGGCTGCTCCGCCCCGCCAATGAGCATCTGGCGACGACCACGATCCGCCGCGTGCTGGTGTGGATGTCGGACCTCGCGGTCTCGGACGCCAACGCGCCGATGGTCGTCGTCGGCACGCCGGCGCACCAGATGCATGAGATCGGCGCGATGATGGCGGCGACGACGGCCGTCTCCTGCGGCTGGCGCGTGGCGTACCTCGGGCCGAACCTCCCCGCCGACGAACTCGCGCGCGCCGTGCGCTACGCCAAGGCCAGCGCGATCGCGCTCTCCGTGGTGTATCCCACCGAGGATCCCGCGCTGCACGAGGAACTCCGCGCACTGCGCGCTGCGCTCCCGGCGGACGTCGGCATCATGGTCGGCGGCAGCGGCGCCCAGCACTATGCGCAGACCATCCGCGACATCGGCGCGCAGCAGCTGAGTTCGCTGGCCTCGATGCGGCAGTGGCTGCGCGTGCGCGCCGCTACGGTGCTCGCCGGTCGAGCTGCTCGATAGTCGCCGTGGACGGCGCGCGCTCGCGCTGGAGCCGCGCCGCCACCCGCTCGGCCTCGGTCATCACGCGCAGGATGTTCTCGCCGGCAAGCTTGCGGAGGTCGGCCTCGCTCCAGCCGCGCCGCGCGAGCTCCGTGAACAACGCGGGATAGGTCGAGACATCCTCGAGGCCGCGCACCACGTCATCGATCCCATCGAAGTCGCCGCCGATACCGACGTGGTCCACGCCGGCCACGCGCTTGATGTAATCGATGTGATCGGCCACCTGCGCGAGCGTCGCGCCCGGCGCGGGCCCAGTCCGCTCAGCCGCCGGCCGACGGTTCCACTCCACCTGCGCTTGGCTCACGAAGCCCGGCACGAAGGTCACCATCACGACGCCGCCGTTGCGCGGCAGGCGCCGGAGGATCTCGTCCGGCACGTTGCGCGTGTGGTTGGCGACGGCGAACGCATTGGAGTGTGACCAGATCACCGGCGCCTCGCTGACCTCGAGCGCATCGGCCATCGTCGCCGCCGAGGTATGCGAGAGGTCCACGAGCATGCCGAGGCGGTTCATCTCGCGCACGACTTCCCGACCGAAGGCCGTGAGGCCGTCATGGCGCGGATTCGCGATGTGCGCATCGGCCCAATCGAGATGCGCGTTGTGCGTGAGCGTCATGTAGCGCACGCCCATCGCGTAGTAGGCGCGCAGGGCGCCGAGGGAGTTCTCGATCGCGTGGCCACCCTCCATGCCCATCACCGAGCCGATGCGGCCGGCCGCGAAGGCGTCGCGGAAGCCCTGTGCGGTGGTGATCGGCGTGAGCACATCGGGATACTTGGCCATCACGCGCTGCGCGATGTCGATCTGCTCCAACTGTACGCGCGCGTAGCCGGCGGCGCGCGTGGCGGAGTCACCTGGGATGTACACGGACCAGAACTGCCCGCCGACCATGCCAGCGCGCAACCGGGCGATGTCGGTGTGGCCCGCCGTCCGCTGCCGCAGGTCGTAGCGCTCGACATCGCGCGGCGCGTCCTTTGACTCACGGATCGCCCAGGGCAGATCGTTATGCCCGTCAATCAAGGGCACTGCGCGCAGCACGCGCTCGGCGCGGGCGCGATTGGAATCAGAGGCGGACGGCGCAGCCGTCGTGGCTTGGGCGCAGGCGAGCGTCGGTGCGGCGAGCGCCGCGGCGAGGAGGGCGGAGTGCAGTCGCATCCGCCCAATCTACCACGCTACTTCGCGGACTTCACGCCACAGGTGTTGATCCCGAGCAGCGTGTACGCCGGGCACCAGCCAAGCGCCGCCGTGGCCAGCGGCACGAGACCCAGCCAACCCCAAGGGGTCTTCGGGCCGACGAAGACGATCGCAATCAATGCACTGCCGACAATCGCGCGCAACGCGCGGTCGAGTGTGCCTTCATTCACAGTGAACATCTGCGGCTCCATGTGAGGGAAACTGGGGGGTCGTGCAACGTACGTATCTTGCTGCCCCACAACGAGTTCCGGCGTCAGGCGTTGCCCGAGGCCGCCGTGCGGGAAACCCTCGGTCGCTCCACTGGTATATTCTGACGTCCTTCGCTGCTGCCAACGCCGCACACCCTTTTTCCTTGCCTTCAATGCGCGCACTTCTTGCTGCCATGCTCGCGGTTCCGGTGCTCCTTGCCGCGCAGTCCCCGGCTCCCTCCGCCTCGTCTGCCGCACCTTCCACCGCGAGCAAGGCGCGCATCGCGCGCGTCGTGGTGCTGCCGCTGCGGCGCGTGGTGAATGCCGGCGAGACATTGCAGCTGAGCGCCGAGGCGCGGGACGAGGCGGGCAACGTCGTGGAAGGCGTGCAGTTTCGGTTCTCGCAGACGGGCGCGTACTTCGAGGGCTCGCTGACGTCGGGCGGCTTGGTGACGTCGGGCTCCACCGGCGTGATGCCCGCGGCGGTCGCGGCGATCCTGCCGGGCGAAGCGCCGAAGGTCGAGCGCTTCGAGATCCGCATGGTACCTGGCCCCGCCGCGCGCATCGCCATCACGCCGGCACCGGCGCGGCTCGTGCCCGGGCAGCGCATTCGGCTCGACGCCGCGGTGACCTCGGCGCTCGGTGACCGCCGCGACGATCGCGTGCAGTGGAGCTCCTCGAACACCGCCGCCCTGCGGGTGAACGAGGTGGGCATGGTCACGGCGGTCGCGGCGGGCCGCGCGCGCGTGACGGCGCGCGTGGGCGACGTGACGCAGGCGCTCGACGTGCAGGTGCTCGCGAGCAGCGTGGCGTCGCTGACGGTGGAACCGTCGGTGCAGGAGGCGCGCACGGGTGACGTCCTCCGCTTTCGCGCGGTGGCGCGCGACGCGCAGGGCCGAGAGATCACCGGTGTCACGCCGGTGTGGAGCTTCTCGCCCGGCCAGGGCATGATTGACGCCGACGGCAGCTTCGTCGGCTATGAGCCCGGCAGCTACACGGTGAGCGCCTCGCTGGGCAATCGCAGCGCAGAGTCGGTGGTGACGCTGAGCGCACGCGGCGTGCGGCGGCCGCTGACGGTGGTGGGACGCCTGCCGCGTACGCGCTTCAACACCGAAGAAGTGTGGCTGCACCCCAACGGCCAGGTCGCGTACCTCGGCTCGGGCGGCGGTGGCGACGTGCTGTACGCGATCGACATCTCCAACCCCGCGGCGCCGGTGGTCACGGATTCGATCGTCGCCAATACGCGGCGCGTGAACGACGTGATGACGACGCCCGACGGCAAGTACCTGGTGTTCACGCGCGAGGGCGCGGCGGACCGTCGCAACGGCGTGGTGTTCGCGTCGCTGGAGGATCCGCGGCATCCGAAGGTGATCAGCGAGTTTACGCAGGGCGTGACGGGCGGCGTGCACTCCAGCTTCATCTATAAGGACCCGCGCCATGGGCAGCACGCATTCCTGACCAACGACGGTACGGGTGCGCTGCACATCCTCAACATCGACGACCCGGCGCAGCCGCGCGAAGTCGCGCAGTGGAAGACCGCCAACCGGCCGGATGCTGGCCGCGTGCTGCACGACATCGACGTGCAGGACGGCCTGCTCTACGGCTCGTGGTGGAACGATGGGCTGGTGATCCTCGACGTGGGCAACGGCATCAAGGGCGGCACGCCGAGCAATCCGGTGTTGGTGTCGCAGTTCAAGTACGACTTGAATGCGCTGTATCGTGACGTGGAAGCGAGCGGCGGGCCGGGATTCATCCGCGGCACGCACACGGCGTGGCGGCACCGCAACTACGTGTTCATCGCCGACGAGGTGTTCCCGGCGAGCGGCGTGCGCGGCGCCAAGGACGCGTCGGCGGGGCGCGCATACGGTCGCCTGCAGGTGGTGGACGTGAGCGACATCGAACGGCCGCGCGCGGTGGCGTGGTACGAGCCGGAGTTCGGCGGCGTGCACAACGTCTGGGTGGCCGGCGACTCGCTGTACATGGGCGCGTACAATGCCGGCTTCCGCGTGTTCGACATCTCGGGCGAGCTCAAGGGTGACCTGCGCGCGCAGGGCCGCGAGATCGGGCACCTGAACACCGCCGACATGGACGGCCGCACGCGCAACAGCGCGATGACCTGGGGCGTGGTCGTGCGGGATGGCTTGGCCTACGTGAACGACATGAACAACGGGCTGTGGATCGTGCGTATCGAACCGAAGTCGAGCGTGGTGCCATGAGCGGCTGCGCCGCGGCGCGACGAGCCGGTCGCCGCCGCACGACCGTCGCCGGGATCGTGGTGATCGCCGCTGTCCTCGGTGCCGCCTGCACGCCGCGGACCGAGGAGGCCGTGCTGCGGCCGCGGATCCTCACGGAATCGCTGCCGCCCGAGCCCCCGACCCGTGAATACCGGGCGCTGGTCGTCTCCGAATCCGTGGACGAGCTCGCGCGCGTGGTGTTCGGGCCGAGCGGTGCGCGGGTCGAGAAGGTGGTGCCGATCGGCATCTCATTGATTGACCCCGACGGCCCGCACGGCGTGGCACTCGCGCCCGACGGCCAGCACTATTTCGTGTCCACGGCGCATGGCTTGCCGGGTGGCTCGCTGTGGAAGTTCCGTAGCGCCGACGACGAGCCAGTGGGGCGAACGGTGCTCGGTCCCTTCCCCGCGACCGCGCAGGTGAGCCCAGACGGCTACTTCGCCTGGGTGGTGAACTTCAACCTGCACGGTGAGATGGTCCCATCGTCGGTCTCGGTGGTGGAGACCGGTGAGATGATCGAGGTCGCCCGTATTCCCACCTGCACGATGCCCCACGGCTCGCGGCTCAACACGAGCGGGACGCGGCACTACTCCGCGTGCATGATGGACGAGGAGCTGGTGGAGATCGACGCCCAGCGCTTCGCCGTGTCGCGGCACTTCTTCCTCACCAAGGGCAAGGAGATGGGCATGGAGGGCGCGCCGCCGCAGCGCGGTGCGGCGGCGCATGCCGACCACGATGCAGGCGGCCACGGCATGGAGCCGCCGGCCCCCGGCGACGTGAGCTGCTCGCCAACCTGGGCCCAACCGTCGCCCGATGGCACGCGGGTGTGGGTGGCATGCAACAAGAGCAGCGAGATCGTGGAGATTGACGTGGCCTCGTGGACGTTGCGGCGGCGCCTGCCGGCGGGCGACGGCGTGTACAACCTCGCCGTGACACAGGACGGGACGCGGCTCATCGCGACCAACAAGCGCGGGCAGAGCGTGAGCGTGTTCGATACCGAGTCGGGGCGCGAACTCGCCCGCATCCCGACCTCACGGCGCGTGGTGCACGGGGCGGCGATCACGGCCGACGACCGCTACGCGTTCATCACCAACGAGGGCGTGGGCTCGGAACGCAGCACGGTGGACATCATTGACCTCCGTGCCCTGCGCCGTGTGACCAGCGTGGAGGTGGGGCAGCAGGCGGGCGGCGTCGAGGTGCTGCGGTAGGCCGGAGACGTGAGACCTGAGACTTGAGACTTGAGGCTGGAGAAATGAAGAGGGGCGGAGCCGTCGACGGCCCCGCCCCTCTCGCCATTCAGCTTTGCGTCCCGACTAGTACCGGTAGTGATCCGGCTTGTACGGCCCGTCCACCGGCACGCCGATGTACGCGGCCTGCTTCTCGGTGAGCTTCGTCAGCTTCACGCCCAGCTTGTCGAGGTGCAGGCGCGCCACCTTCTCGTCGAGGTGCTTGGGCAGCGTGTAGACCTTCTTCTCGTACTTGCTGTTGTTCGTGTGCAGCTCGATCTGCGCCATCACCTGGTTGGTGAACGACGCCGACATCACGAAGGACGGGTGGCCCGTCGCGCAGCCCAGGTTGAGCAGGCGGCCTTCGGCCAGGATGAGCACCGAGTGCCCGTCCGGGAAGATCCACTCGTCGAACTGCGGCTTGATCTGGTTGCGCTTGATGCCCTTCACGTTCTTCAGGCCAGCCATATCGATCTCGTTGTCGAAGTGGCCGATGTTCCCGACGATGGCCTTGTCCTTCATCTTGGCCATGTGCTCGACGGTGATGATGTCGGCGTTGCCGGTGGCCGTGATGAAGACGTCGGCCGTGCTCACCACCTCGTCCAGCGTGGTGACCTGGTAGCCTTCCATCGCCGCCTGCAGCGCGCAGATCGGGTCGATCTCGGTGATGACCACGCGGGCGCCCTGGGCACGCAGCGACTGCGCCGAGCCCTTGCCCACGTCGCCGTAGCCCATCACGACGGCGACCTTGCCGGCGAGCATCACGTCCGACGCGCGGAGGATGCCGTCG
>CAZCIM010000017.1:0-34721 GCA_964498895.1 uncultured Gemmatimonas sp.
ATCATCGCGAACTGCGACCAGCCGAACGTGAAGGCCGTGCGGTCGCCCCAGCCCTCCTTGAGGAACACGTAGATGCCGCCGGTCTTCGGAATCGCACTGGCGAGCTCAGCGATCGTCAGCGCTCCACAGATGGCGAAAATGCCGCCGGCCACCCAGGCGAGCAGCATCGGGCCGGGGCCCGGCAGCTTGTCCGCGATGCCGGCCGGCGAGCGGAAGATGCCGGAGCCGATGGTCGAGCCGATGACGACGGCCATCGCGCTCCAGAGCCCGATGCTGCGGGCGAGGGTCGGGCGCGACTCCACAGCGGCGCCGCTGGATTGCTCGGGGGAAGAAGCCATCCCGCGAAGCTATGCGCCGCCACTCCCTGCGGGGAGGGGAACCGCCGATATTTCTTGTCGGAAAATGTCCAGTCTCGCCGCCACCGTCGTCCTCTGGTCCGCCGTCCTCGCCGTCGTGGCGGGCCAAGTGGGCATTTTGTTGTCCACGCAGCGCGCGTGGCGTCGGTCGGCGGCACCGGTGCCGTTCAGCGAGCGAGTGTTCGCCTGGGCCCCGGCACTGGCCCTGATCGCTGTGCTCTACTTGGCATGGGCTGCGGCCACGCGCCCGCCGATCATCGAGATCCAGATCGACCCCTCGACGCGCGAGATCCGCCTGTGAGCGGGCCGGCGATGCCACCGGCCCCGACGTCCGGGCCCGCCGACACCGCGCTGGCCGAGGCCCCGTTGGCGAAGGATTTGATCGCGCTCACCAAGCCGCGCATCATCTCCCTGCTGCTGGTGACCACCGCCGCGCCGATGTACGTCGCGGGGGACCCGAGCATCCTCACGGTGCTGCTCGTGATGCTGGGCGGCTACCTGATGGCCGGCGGCGCAAACGCGGTCAACATGTACATCGATCGCGACATCGACGACGTGATGACGCGAACGAAGCTGCGCCCGATCCCCAGCGGCCGCATGCACGCGACGGCGGTGCTGGCCTTCGGTGTGGGCCTCGCGACGGCGGCTACGTGGATGCTGGCCGTGTGGGTGAACGTGCTCACCGCGGCGTTGGCGCTCGCGGGCTTCTACTTCTACGTGTTCATCTACACCCGCTGGCTGAAGCGCAGCTCGCCGCAGAACATCGTCATCGGCGGTGCCGCCGGCGCCTTCCCGCCGCTGGTGGGATGGGCGGCGGTCGCGGGGCGCCTCGACCTCACGGCATGGCTGTTGTTCTTGATCGTGTTCTACTGGACGCCGCCGCACTTCTGGGCCTTGGCGCTCAACAAGCAGCGCGACTACGGCAACGCCGGCGTGCCCATGGCGCCGCTCGTCTGGGGCGAGGACGAAACGATCGCGCAGATGTGGTGGTACACGGTGCTGCTCGTGGGGCTCACGGTGCTTCCGGTGGCCTACGGTGCGTTCGGCCTGCTCTACCTCGTGAGCGCGCTGGTCCTCGGCGGGCTGCTGCTCTGGGGCGTGTGGCGCGTGAAGCGCGCGGCACCCGACCAGCGCGCGAAGCCCTCGTGGTGGGTGTACGGCTATTCCCTGCTCTACCTCGCGCTGCTATTCCTCGCGATGGCGGTGGATCGGCGGGTGTTGGCGTAACGCCGTCAGATGACCACCAACTCGCGCTGGTACTCGACCGGCGTGACGACCAGCCCTGACGGCCCGACGTAGGCGTTGACCTCGGTGCGCATGCCGAACTCGCCCGGAATGTAGATGCCGGGCTCGATCGAGAAACCCACGCCAGGCAGCAGCACGCGCTCGTCGCGGGTCTCGAGGTCGTCGAGGTTGGGGCCCATGCCGTGCAGGCCGCGCGCGTCAATCGAGTGGCCCGTGCGATGCGTGAAGTATTTGCCGTACCCGCGCTGTTCGATGACGGCGCGCGCGGCGGCGTCGGCCTCCCGACCCTGCACCGACGCTCCAGCCGCGAGCTTCGTGGTGAGCAGCGCGATCGCCGCGTCGCGCGCATCACGGATGGCGGCCCACACCTCGCGATGCTTCGCCGACGGCTCGCCGACCACAGCCATGTAGGTCTGGTCGGCCCACATGGCGCCGGGCTGCTGCTTGGTGGCCCAGAGGTCGATCAACAGCACATCGCCCTTCACGATGCGCCGCGGCTTCGCGGCGCTGGGCTCGTAATGCGGATTCGCCGCGTTCTCGCTGGCCGAGACGTTCGGGCCGTGATCGGTGAACAGGCCGTGGGCGGCGAACTGCTGCTGCAGCCACTCCATCACCTCGTGTTCGTGGATCGGACGGCCGGCGGCAATGTGCTCCCCCACGCGCGCGAAGGCCACAAGCGCGAAGCTGCGCAACAGCTCCGCGTGTTCACGGTGCGACGCCGTCTCGGCCTCCGACCATACCGCGAAGAACTTGGTGACGAGTTCGCCGCTGCTCACGATGTCTGCGCCGGAGGCGCGCACGAGTTCGATCACGCCGGCTGGCACGCGATCCACCACGGGCACGGCATCACCGGCCGCGTACTCCATCGCGACGCGCTTGCCGTTCACGAGCGTAGGCAACAACGCTTCGAGTTCGCGCCAGGCCGAATACACGTGCTTGGGCCATGCGGCCGGCCACTGCGCCCAAGGCCCGGGTTCGATGGCATGCGTGATGGCCTGCGGCGTGCCCTCGGCGGGAATCCAGGCAAAGATGCGCCGCGTGACCATGCCACGGATGCCGAGCACGCCGGCGGCGACGGGGTTCAGGCCGCGGAAGTCGTAGACCAGCCAGCCATCGAGGCCGGCCGCGCGGAGGGCGCGCTGGATGTCGGGCAGCGAGGAGGCGTTGAGCATGTTAGCGCACCGCGCCCCACTGCGCGCGCCACTCGCAGCTGCCTTCGCCACGCGACGCGCAGCGCACGTGCTCCACGGCACCCACGCCGTCCACGAGCTGCTGCATGAGCTCGCGCAGTGCCGACTCGTAGAACGTGCAGCCCGCCTGCTTGGGCGCAGCGTCGAGCGTCACTGAGTTCTTCACCTCGAGGTGAATGCTCGCACCCACGCGGCGGACGTCGCCGCCGAGATAGCGCGCGCCGATCGTGCGGATCTGGGAGAGCGCCAGCGGGCGGGCGAGCAGGGCCGGCAAGAGGTGCGTGAGGCGCTGGACCACGGCGGACACCCGCGCGTAGGTACGACGGGCGATGTTGCGCCCGGCCTCGCGGAACACCGCCTCGGCGTCCGGCCGGCGGCCGATGAGCCGGGCGATGCCCATCGCCTCCTCCTCGGTGGCGCGCTGGCCGCGCTTCACGGCCTCATGGTAGCGGCGGATCTGCGCGTGCACCGTGTCGCTGAGCCCGAAGCGCTTGATGCGGAGCTCCTCGACGAACTCGGTCTCGAGCTCCTCGTCGGGGAGGTCCACGGTGCGGACGGCTTCGAGGAGCGCCAGCGGGACGAGGGAGTCGACGGTTGCGGACACGGGCGGCTGGTGGGAGTCTTCACTTGGAACCGTCCGCAAAGTTAATGGTTGAGTGAGTGGTGGTGGCACTCCCAGCACGACGACCCATGCTAGACCGCTCCCCCCAGCACGAGGCATCCGGAGATTGCGCGGCAATCCGCGCGCTGATCGACGACGTGGTCGCCGACGAGGCGGACACGGTGTCGGTGGCGCGCGTCGAGGCGCACGCGGCGCGCTGCGCCGCCTGCCGCTTTGCCTTGGCGCACGCGCGGGCATACCGGCGGGCGATGCGGCGCGTGGGGCGGAACGAGCGGGCGCCGGCGACGCTGCGTGACCGCGCCCTCGGATTGCTGCACGAGACGCGCGAGTCGCGCGGCCCACGGCCCTGATCGTCCGCACGCTGCTCGGCCTGCTGCTGGCCGCGGCAGTCGCGCTCGTGGCTCGGCGTGCGGGCTCGCTCTCGCGCTCCGGGGCGTTTGCGGCCGCAGTCGTCGGGGCCGCGAGCAGTGCCGCCGGCTGGGGATGGGCCGCACTGCTGGTGGGATGGTTCGCGGCGTCGAGCGCGCTCACGCGCCTTGGCGCGGCCACAAAGGCAGCGCGGACCGCAGCGACATTGCCCGCGAACGGGCCGCGCAGCGCGATCCAGGTGTGGGCGAACGGCGGCGTGTTCGCCGTCGCCGCGGTGCTCGCGACCATGCTCGATGAGCCGCTCTGGGGTGTGGCCGCGGTCGGAGCGCTGGCCGCGGCGGCCGCCGATACCTGGGCCACGGAGATCGGCACGCTGCTCGGTGGCGTGCCGCGTTCGATCGTGACGGGCCGCGCGGTCGAACCGGGGCTCTCCGGTGGCATCACGCTGCACGGCACCTTGGGAGGCGCAGCGGGCGCGGCCGCCGTGGCGGTGCCGGGCACGTTCCTCGTGGGTGGCGAGTTCTCCATGCTGTGGCCGTTGGTCGCGGCCGGCATGCTCGGTGGCGTGGGCGACAGTCTGTTGGGCGCCACGCTGCAGGCCAAGCGGTACTGCCCGCGCTGCGCGCGGTGGACGGAACGCGCCACGCACGACTGCGGCGTCGCCACCGAACCCGGCCGCGGCTGGCCGTGGATGACCAACGACACCGTGAACCTGCTCGCCACTCTCATCGGGGCCGCAGCGGCTGCCTGGCTGCTCGCTCCATCACTTCCTGCAGTCCCGTGACTCTCGATCCTTCTGCCTTCCGCGCGACGCTCGCGCGCTTCGCCTCGGGCATCACCATCGTCACCGCGCAGGATGCCGCGGGACACGACGTCGGCATGACCGTCAGCGCGTTCTCATCGCTCTCGCTCACGCCGCCGCTCATCCTCGTCTGCATCGACAACCGCGCGTCGGTGGCGCCGGTGCTCGAGCACTGCGAGCACTTCGCGGTGAACATCCTCGCCGAGGAGCAGGAGCCGCTCTCGCGCCGCTTCGCGGAGAAGGAGCTCGACCGCTTTGACGGCGTGCCGTTCACGCGCAGCGCCCGCGGCCTCGCGCTGCTCGACGGCGCGCTGGCGAACCTCGAGTGCTCGGTGACCGCGCGGCATCCGGCGGGCGATCACACCATCCTCGTGGCCGAGGTGCGCGAGGTGGAGCTGCGCGAGGGGCATCCGTTGCTGTACTACCGCGGCGGCTACCGCCGGCTCGACCGGTAGCGGGCACGAACGACCGGCGTAACATCGGCGGCGCCGAGGCCGTAGTTTTCGGCCATGACGCTTGAGCTCGAACGCGAAGATGTCGTCCAGCGCCTCTGCGCGGCCTACGCCCGTGACCAGATCACCACGGGGGAACTCGAGGCGCGCCTCGAACGCGTGTACAAGTCGGCGGACCGCACGCAGCTCATGACCGTGCTCGACGGCCTGCCCGCGGTGCAGGTGCAACGCCTCGGCGAAGCACCGGTGCCGGTGCGCGACGTGTCGCCCCCGGGCGCCGCGGCGCCGACGCCGGCGGGCCGTGCCGCCGCGCGCGAGCAGCGCCCCCGCGGCCGCGGGCTCAACCCGGGCGAGAAGCGCTACATGGCGTTCATGAGCGAGATCCGTAAGGAAGGCGCGTGGACGCCGGCGCCGACGATCCTCGCCAACACGATCATGGGATCGCTCGTGCTCGACTTCCGCGAGGTGGCGATCCCCATGGAGGGCATCGACATCTACGCCGACGTGATCATGGGCGAACTGAAGGTGATCCTGCCGCCCGGGCTACCGGCGGACGTGGACTGCTCGACGTTCATGGGCAGCGTGAGCGACAAATCGAAGGCCGGCGTACCGGGCGCCCCGACCATCCGCATCACCGGCGGGACGGTGATGGGCGGCATCACGGTGATCACCAAGGTGCCGCGGCGCGAGGGCGAGAGCGGCTTCCGCGCGCAGATGCAGCGTTGGCTCGGCAGCGGCCAGTGAGCGCCTAGGGCCCCTGCGAGAGGTAGGCCTCGGCGTAGCGGGCCACGCTCTCGTCGATGATGCGCATGGCTTCATCGCTCTTGCCCCAGCCGACGATCTCGACGCGCTTGCCCTCGAGGTCCTTGTAGATCGCGAAGAAGTGCTCGATCTCGCGCAGGTAGTGGCCCGGCAGGTCGGCGATGTCGAAGTACTCGCCGTGCATCGGGTCATCCACCGGAACCGCGAGGATCTTGTCGTCCGGCTCGCCCTTGTCGAGCATCTTGAGCACGCCCACCGGGCGCACGTCGATCAAGCAGCCGGTGAACGTCGGTTCCTTGATCATCACGAGCACGTCGAGCGGGTCGTTGTCCTCGTGGAGCGTGCGGGGAATGAGGCCGTAATCGCCCGGATAGTGCACGGCCGAGTACAGCACGCGGTCGAGGCGGAAGAGGCCGGACTCTTTATCCAGCTCGTATTTGTTGCGGGCGCCCTGCGGGATCTCGATCACCGCCGTGACGATCTCCGGCGTCTGCCGCCCCGGCGCGAGATCCTTCCAGGGGTGGATCACCGCGCACCCTCGGCGTCGGCGCGCGCGGCGGCGCGCTTGCGCGCGATGGCGCGGCGGCGCAGCCAGATGGAGAGCCCGTACGCGAGGAACATCCCGGCGATCGCCACATAGGCGATCTGGTAGTAGATGGCATTGTCCGGCATCAGGCCTCCGTCGCCGACGCGTCGAGCAGGGCATCGCGCTCGACGGCCAGCGCCATGCGCTGGCGCACCAGCGCGATGTACAGCACGGTGAACGCGCCCAGCGAGAGGAACAGCGTCTTGATCATCACGCCGGGCATCTGGATGCCGGTGGGGTTGGCCACGACGGGCATCGGATGCTGCGTGCGGAACAGGTACACGCTGAGGTGGATGAACGGGATGAGCAGTGCGCCGAGGATACCGACGATGGCCGAGTAGCGGGCGCGCGCGTCGCGGTCATCCACGGCGCCGCGCAGCACGAGGTAGCCGAGGTACAGGAACCAGAGGAACAGCGTGAGCGTGAGGCGTGCGTCCCACACCCACCAGGCACCCCAGATCGGCTTGCCCCAGAGCGGCCCCGAGACGAGCACGCCCGTGGTGAAGATGACGCCGACTTCCGCCGAACTCTCGGCGAAGCGATCGAGGCGCGGGTCCTTGATGAACAGCCAGACGCCGCCGGCGATGGCCGTGAGGCCGAAGGCGAGGAAGGCCACCCAGGCCGAGGGCACGTGGACGTAGAAGATCTTCTGCGCGAGCCCTTGCAGGCGTTCGGCCGGCGTGAAGTAGATGGCGCGGATGAACGCGGCGGCCATGAGGCCGACGGCGGCCACGAGCAGCCAGTCCATGCCGGCGCGGTCTCGCGAGGGAGCGGGAGCGGTCATCAGGTCAGTCTTCGAGCGTGAACGGGAAGGCGAGCGTGCAGGCGTACAGGAAGACGAGGTCGAAGGCCACGAGGATACGCAGCCACCCCATCAGTTCGTCGAACGGCCGGCCCGCGAGCAGCTTGGCGGTCATCTGCGCCGCCGGCAAGACGATGGGCACGAAGAACGGCAGCGCGAGCACCGGGAGCAGGAGCTCCGCCATACGGGTGTTGCTCGTGATGCCGGCGAACAGCGTCCCGATGCAGGTGAGCCCGACGGCCGCCAACACCATGACGATCGCCAGCGGCCCCAGCACCGTCGTGAGCGGCAGGTTGTAGAACAGCGCCAGCGCCGGCAGGGCCACCAGTTGAACCCCGAGCACGAAGCCGAAGTTCGCGAGGGCCTTGCCGAGGAAGATGGCCTCGCGCGCGATGGGGGCCACGAGAAGCGCGTCCATCGCGCGCTCCTGCGCCTCGACGCCGAAGCTGCGATGCAGGCCCAGCAGTCCGCTGAACGTGAACGTCACCCAGAGGATGCCCGGCGCGACGTCCACCGCCGCGACCGCCGTGGGATCCCAGGCGAAGTAGAAGATCACCAGCGAGAGCAGCGAGAGCACGAGCGCCGACAGGAACGCCGAGCGCGTGCGGAATTCGATGGCGAGATCCTTGCGAGCGACGAGCCAAGCGCTGGCGAGCATGGACGGCGGGCGCAGCGCGCTCATGCGAACAACCCCCGGTACTCCGCGGCGTAGCGTGCGAGATCGAGACCCGCGGTGGGCTCGTGGCGCACGAAGCTCCCGGCGCGCATGACGGCCGCCTGCGAGGCCACGGCGAGGCCCTCGCTGAGGGCGTGCGTGACCACCACGAGCGCGGCGCCGGCGGCGCGACGCTCGAGGAGCAAGCCCGTCAAGGCGTTGGCGCCCTGCTCGTCGAGTCCCGTGTAGGGTTCGTCCGCGAGCAGCACGTCGGGCCCATGGACGATGGCGCGCGCGATGGCGACGCGTTGCTGCAGCCCGCGGGAGAGGGCGCGCACCGGGACGTCGGCGCGATCGGCCACGCGCAGCTGCTCGAGCGCGCGTTGCGTGGCGGCATCGGCGTCCGGCACCCCGTGCAGCGCGGCGCTGAACCGCACGTTCTCGCGCGCGGTCAGTGCGTCGTAGAGCATGCTGCGATGCGAGATGAGGCCCACCCGCGCGCGGGCCTCTGGGGCCGGCAACGCCGCGCCGGCGATACTCGCGCGACCACTCGCGGGCTTGAGCAGCCCCGCGAGGAGGCGCAGGAGCGTGGTCTTGCCGGCGCCGTTCGGGCCGAAGAGCGCCAGCGCCTCGCCGGCCGCGAGCGAAAAGCTCACCTCGGCGACCGCGCGGCGCGTCCCGAAGCTGCGCGCGAGGCGCTGGGCGTCGAGCAAAGGAATCACGCGCGGGGGGCTGGAGAGCGAGACATCTGCCCGAAAACTACCAACCCGCCCCGCCGCGCGGCACGGCGCGCGGCGGGTTCAGCCCCATCAGCGGTGTCGCACGATCTCGAAGAGGGCTCCCATGCGCGTTTCGTCGAGCAGCTGCTCCACGGGCCGCGGCACCGAGAGCAGCCGGACGCGGATCCCGCGCTCACGCGCGCGCTTCTGCACGAGCACGAGGACGCCGAGTCCGCTGGCGTCGATGTCTACGACGGCACCGAGATCGAGCGAGACGGCCGGCGCGCCCTCGGCGAGGGCCGCCTCCAGTGCTTCGAGCGCGCGCGTGCGGAACTCGACGCGGCTGTCGGTGGTGAGGTGCGGCGGACACACATAGGGCGTCATTTGCGGTGGCTCGACGGGAAGGAAAGGCAGCGCGGTCATTCGAAGCCTCCGGCGGCAGGGTGATGCCACGCCGAGTCGACCAAGTGCCAGTTGCCGTCTGGGCCCCTGCCCAGGTGCTGCGTTCACTTCGGCAACCGGACGATCTCGCGGAGCGAGACTCCTGGCTTTGCGTCCCCGCCTCACGACGGGTTTGCTCTTCTCGGTGCGGCGATCTGCTCGCCTGCTGTTCATGAATGGCGAGATGCGTGCCACAGCGGGCACGAGGTAAGTCGTTGATTTACAAGGGGGTCTTGCCCTATCACATCGTGATTTCTTCGGTTTTTGCCGCGGACTGCGAGGAATGTGGCGCATTTCACGGCACCGTATCGTTCCTAAACACCAATTGGAGTTTTCGGCTCGAATTGAGCCCCATCGCAGTTCCGCCGGTTCGCGTTAGGATTGTCGCATGACCGAGATTCGCGACCTGCTCGTCGAGACCCGTTCGTTCCCACCGCCGGCGGCATTCGCCGCGCAGGCCCACGTCAATGACCGTCAGCTCCACGAGGCCGCCGACGCGGACTTCATCCAGTACTGGGCGAAGCAGGCGTCCACGCTCACCTGGACCAAGCCCTGGGACCGCGTGCTCGACTGGCAGCCACCGCACGCGAAGTGGTTCCTCGGCGGCCAGCTGAACGTCAGCGAGAACTGCCTCGACCGTCATCTCGAGGGTGCGCGTCGCAACAAGGCGGCGATCGTGTGGGAAGGCGAGCCCGGCGACCGCCGCACGCTCACGTACTGGGAGCTGGCGCGCGAGGTCCGCACCTTCGCCAATGTCCTCAAGGGACTCGGTGTGCAGAAGGGCGATCGCGTGGGGATCTATCTCCCGCTGATCCCCGAAGCCGCGATCGCGATGCTCGCCTGCGCGCGCATCGGCGCCATCCACTCCGTGGTGTTCGGCGGCTTCAGCCCTGAGTCGCTGCGCGACCGCATGAACGATGCGCAGGCGAAGGTCGTCATCACCGCCGACGGCGGCTACCGTCGCGGGCAGATCGTGCCGCTCAAGCGCAACACGGACAAGGCGCTCGAGGCATGCCCAAGCGTGCAGCACGTGGTGGTGGTGCAGCGCCGCGCGTCAGGCCCGATCACCGAAGCGCACGTGGACATGCAGGAAGGCCGCGACCACTGGTACCACCGGCTGATGCAGCACGCCAATGATCGCTGTCCTCCTGAGGCAATGGATGCCGAGGATGTGCTCTTCATCCTCTACACGTCCGGCACGACCGGCAAGCCGAAGGGCATCGTGCACACGACCGGCGGCTACCTCACCGGCGCGGCGAGCTCGACGAAGATGGTCTTCGACCTGAAGGAAGAGGACGTGTTCTGGTGCACGGCCGATGTGGGTTGGATCACGGGCCACACGTACCTCGTGTACGGTCCGCTCGCCAATGGCGCCACCTGCGTGATGTACGAAGGCGCGCCGGACTGGCCGGAACGCGATCGCTTCTGGAGCATCATCGCCCGCCACGGCGTGACGGTGTTCTATACGGCGCCCACGGCGATCCGCGCGTTCATGAAGTGGGGCGTGGAGCATCCGCAGCGGCACGATCTCTCGACGCTGCGCCTGCTTGGCTCCGTGGGTGAGCCGATCAATCCCGAAGCTTGGATGTGGTACCAGGAGCACATCGGCGGCAATCGCTGCCCGGTGGTGGACACTTGGTGGCAGACGGAAACCGGCTCGATCGTGATCTCACCGCTGCCAGGCCTCACCGCCACCAAGCCGGGCTCCGCGACGCAGCCGTTGCCGGGCTACTCCGCCAAACTGATGGACGCGCAGGCCCGCGAGCTCACGAGCGGCGGAGGGCTGCTCGTGCTCACCAAGCCCTGGCCGTCCATGCTGCGCACCATCTGGGGCGACGATGCCCGCTACGTGGAGACCTATTTCTCCAAGTGGGCGGGCCGGCCCGACCTCTACTTTGCGGGCGACGGCGCGAAGCTCGATGCCGACGGCTACTTCTGGCTGCTCGGGCGCGTGGACGACGTGCTCAACGTGGCGGGGCACCGCATCGGCACGATGGAAGTGGAATCCGCGCTGGTCGAGCATCCGGCGGTGGCCGAGGCGGCCGTCGTGGGCAAGGCGCACGAGCTGAAGGGCCAGGCGGTCTGCGCCTTCGTTACGCTGCGAGACGGCTTCCACAAGAGCTCCGAGCTGCGCGACGAGTTGCGCGAGTTCGTGGCCAAGAAGATCGGCGCTCTCGCACGGCCGGACGACGTGCTGTTCTCGGCGGACCTGCCCAAGACGCGCTCGGGCAAGATCATGCGCCGGCTCCTGCGCGACATCGCCGAGGGCCGAGCGCTCGGGGACACCACGACATTGGCGGATCCGAATGTCGTCGCGGCGCTGAAGGAGCAGTACGAGAAAGACGAGGGCTGATTCGCCGTTCGCTGTGGGGGACGGCAGGGGCAACTGGTGCCACGGAGACACGGAGGCACGGAGGTTGCACGGAGGAGTACAATGACTTGGGGGTCCGCACCGATGATTCGGTGCGGACCCCCAAGTCGTCATCACTGAGCCGTGTGCGCGGCACGCAAGGCTCTGTGCCTCCGTGCCTCTGTAGCCGCGTGCCTGTATAGCCGCGTGCCGTTAGTTGCGCGGAGCCGCGGCGGGCGCGGCCGCGAGCGCCGCGTCCACGTACTTCTTGAACTCGTCGTAGGGGATCGACCCTTCGACCACCGTGCCGCCGATGACGAAGGTCGGCGTGGAGCGCACGCGGTAGCGGCCGGCCTCCTCGCGGTTGGCGTAGATCTGCGGCAGCATGCGGCCGGAGTCCACGCACTCGCTCCACTTGTTCACGTCGAGCCCGATGCGCTCCGCGAAGCCCTGGAACACGCGCTTCGGGTTGCGCGAGGCCTGCGTGTTCCACTCGAACTGGCCGGCGAAGATCAGGTCCGCCATCTCCCAGAACTTGCCCTGCTCGTTGGCGCAGTGCGCCGCGTTGTGGGCGGGGATGGCGTTGCGGTGGATCTCCAGCGGCAGGTCGTAGAAGCGGAAGGCGACCTGGCCCGTCTCGACGAGGCGCTTCATCACGTCCGGGCCCGTGACCATGGCGAAGTTGCCGCAGGCCGGGCATTCGAAATCAGCGAACTCGAGCACCTGCACCGGCGCGTCGGGATTGCCCTTGAGGATGCCGGCGGCCGCGACGCGCGGCATCGTGGCGGGGTCCAAGGTCTGGGTCTGCCGCGGGCGCGACACGACGTAACCGATCGCGGCGACGCCAATCACGCCGACGACGGCGATGATGGCACCAAAGGACTTGCTGGAACCAGACGACTTGCGGGCCACGGCACTCTCCGGGAGGGACACAGTGTGACAGGGACGTCGCAAATTACCGCCGCCGGTGGGGTAGGAGAATGGTGCGCACCCCATTAGCTTCCGTGCATGGGCGGAACGAACCGTCCATACTCACCTCCAATTGGACGAGATGAGCCGACAGAAGAATCGCGGTCCTGTTCGGACCGCTGCGCCGTCGCCGTTTGACGAAGCGCGCAATGAATTGTTCCAGCACATCATGGGCTGCGGTGTGATCGGCGCGTTGCCGGAGCACCAGACGGAGTGGTTCGACGAGACGATGCAGTATTTCTCGGAGCGCTATCCGGAGCTCAGCAAGCAGCAGGTCGCGGACCTCCGGGTCCTCGGTGAGCGCTTCGCGGCGCCGCCGGTGCGGAAGGCGACGGAAGGCGCCGTCAGCGCGGCGTAAAGCACGAGAGGCCTCGGCATCGCCGAGGCCTCTTTGTTTTTCACCCGCGGCGGCAGCTCGTCGTGCAGGGCGTTCGACGTCAGCGGTATCCGTCGGCGCGGCGCCAGCGCGCCGTGGCCCCGATGCGGAGGCCGCCGCCCAGCGCCGCCTCGAGTCCCCAGACGAGCGGTCCACGCGGATCCGCCTCGCCCTCGACGCCGACGAGGACGAGGAACACCGGTGACTCGGCGCCGTCGCCCGCGCCGCGCCAACGCTGGCTCACGCCCAGCCCACCGTACAACCCGCGGCAGCCACCGGCGCGGCGCGCCCCGCAGCCCTCGTCCTGGTTGAACGGGTCTATATGGAAGCGAAGCGCCGCTTCTGCGCGGCCGGTCCCGACCCAGACGTCGTCGGCGCGCTGCATGGCGCCGCCCAGCAGGGCCGCCGAGATGCGCACATACCATCCCGCACGGACGCTCAGCCCGGCACCGAGCTCGCCGGCGGGCCAGTCCGCCGTGGGTACGGTGGCCCGCAGTTCCGCCACAGGGGCGAGGCCCGCCGCCTGTGCCAGCGCTGGGCGGGAGACGCCGAGCAACCCCGCGGCGGCGAGGAGAAACGGGAGCATGGCGGGCCCGGGCGAGCGCATCCCGCAAGGTATCCTGCCATCCCACCGTGACACCACAGCTTGCCCTGCGTCTTCCGCCTAGGGTAGCTTGGCAGAGACCCTTCCCCGCTCCACCGAGGCCGCCGATGTCGGACGTAGTCGCGCTGCTGCGCGGCGTTGCCATCTTCCAGGATCTCGACGACGGCGAGCTTGCGCGCGTCGCCGAGGTGTGCCGCACCAAGGAGTTCGTCTCCGGCGAGTACATCTTCAAGGAAGGCGAGGCCGGTAGCCGCCTGTATTTGATCGTCGAGGGGGACGTGCGTATCTCGCGCGTCGTGCCGGGCAGCGGAGAGGAGGCGCTGGCCGTCCTCAAGCCCGGCGCCCTGTTCGGCGAGATGTCGGTGTTCGATCGCTCCGAGCGCTCCACCGACGCGATCTCCAACGGCGGCACCAAGGTGCTTACGATCTCACGCAGCGACTTCGAGTTGCTGCTCGACTTCAACCGTGAGATCGCCTACAAGGTGCTGTGGAGCTGCGTGCGGCTGCTGAGCGGCCGGCTCCGCGCCACGAACGATTCGCTGCGGTCGTTCTTGGCGATGTCGATGTTCTAGGAGACTTGAGACATGAGACTTGAGACGTGCGAGTGGTGAGGCGGGACGGATGACGGTCGGGAACTGCAGTTTGGGGAGGGGCTTTCAGCATTTAAGCTCCTCCCCACGTTCTTTTTAGCGCTGCCCCTCTACTGACGTTCAGGGCCTGCGCCCCCCCCCCCGCGGCGTCCCAGCGCCCATGAATCGATCCTCTCGCTCCTGGCTACGATGCGCACTCTCCTGATCGGCTCGCTGCTTTTCGCCACCGTTGCCGGCGCGCAGGCGCCGTCCACGCTCGGCTTGCCGCGCGACCCGAAGATCGCCGCTGCCCTCGCCGACGTCTCGCCGGCGCGGCTGCGTGCCTTGGATTCCGTGCTGGTCACCTTCGGCACGCGCCACACCATGAGCGATACGGTGTCGAGCACGCGCGGCGTGGGCGCGGCGCGGCGTTGGATCTACGCGCAGTTGCAGCAGTACTCGCGCGACTGCGGCGGCTGCCTCAAGGTCGAGTACGACACGGGCACGGCCGTGATCACGCGGCACATCGAGCGGCCCCGGTGGCCGATCGTGAACGTCGTCGCCTGGTTGCCGGGCCGCGACCCGAACCGTGTGGTCGTGATCGGCGGACACTTCGACTCCTGTGTCTGCTCGTCGCCGAACCCGATGGACGCCACGGGCGACGCCCCCGGCGCGGATGACGATGGCTCGGGCACCGTCGCTGTGATGGAGCTGGCGCGCGTCGTCGGCAAGCATTTCCCGCAGGGCCTCGACGCGACCATCGCGTTCGTGCTCTACACGGGCGAGGAGCAGGGCCTGCTGGGCTCGACGCAGTTCGCCGAGCGCCTGCAGCGCGAGGGCAAGACGGTGACGGCCGCATTCACCGACGACATCATCGGCAACGTGGTGGCCGACGACGGGCGCGTGGATTCGACGTCCGTGCGCGTGTTCGCCGTGGACTCGCTCGCGAGCGGTGGCGGCGAGCTGGCGCGCTACGTCTGGGCCGTGGGCGCGGTGTACCAGCCGGACTTCGAAGTGCTTCCCGTGCTGCGCCTCGATCGCCTCGGCCGCGGCGGCGACCACGCACCGTTTCATCGGCTGGGCGTTCCCGCGCTGCGATTCTCCGAGCGATTGGAGAACTACAAGCGGCAGCATCTCGTGACGGACACCTTCGAGCACGTGAACTTCGGGTACATCGCGAAGGTCGCGCGGCTGAACTTGGCCACCGTCGTGTCGCTCGCCGCGGCGCCGGCGCGCCCCGTGCGCACGGCGTATGGGCGCGACCGCGAGAGCGGCGGACAGAGCTTCACGATCCGCTGGGATACGGTGCCGGGCGTGATCGCCTACGAACTGCTCGTGCGCCGCACGACGGCCCCGACCTACACCCGCATCGTGCCCACGGGCAACGTGACGAGCTTCCTGCTGGACGAGCAGTTGGATGACGTGTGGGTCGGGGTGCGGGCCGTGGGACCGAACGGGCATCGCTCGCTCACGACGGTGGTCGGCGCGCCGAACGGCCCGCGGCTCCCCAACCCGCCGCGCGCCCCGCAGCCGTGAGCGCCTTCGCCGGCTTCTCGCCCGAGGCCCTCAAGTTCCTGCGCGGTCTCAAGCGCCATAACGAGAAGCCGTGGTTCGAGGCGAACCGGGCGCTCTACGAGCGCGCGGTGAAGCAGCCGCTGCAGCGGCTGGCCGAGGAACTGGATGTGCAGTTCGCGCAGATGGCGCCGGAGTTCGTGGCGCCGCCGAAGCGCGCCTTATTCCGCATCCATCGGGACGTGCGCTTCAGCAAGGACAAGTCGCCGTACAAGACGCACGCGGCCCTCTGGGTCTTTCATCGCGACGCGGGCCGCGGCGTCGGCCAGTCGCAGGGCGAGGCGCATGGCGGCGCCGGGTTCTACTTCCACTTGGAGCCCGGTGCCTCGCTGATTGCGGCGGGCTATTGGATGCCGCCGCGCCCGGCGCTGAACATCATCCGCGAGCGCCTGCTCGAGGATCACCGCCCGTTCGCCAAGCTGCTCAAGGCCCCGACGTTCGTGAAGCGCTTCGGCGGCCTCAGCGACGACGAGCCCGGCGTGAAGCTCACACGGGTGCCGCGCGGCGTGGATCCCGCGCACCCCGCAGCCGAACTGCTCCGCTTCAACTCGTTCACGGCATCGCGCGGCCTCACGGACGCCGAGGCGCTCTCGCCGAAGCTGGTGGCGAACATCATGAAGGACTACGCTGCGCTGCTCCCGATGGTGCGCTGGCTCAACGGCGCGCTGGGGCATCGCACGGCGACGCAACGCTGACGGCAGAACTGCGGATGCACGGCGGGAGGCAGCGCTGCGCCGCCGCGCCGTCGCTCAAGTGCGGCCGCGGACCACGCCCTCGATGCGCCGCTCGGGGTCGAACCAGCGTGCCGCGAGCGTACGCATGCGGTCCGGCGTGACTTTCGCCAAGTCCTTGGGATAGCGCGCAATCTCCTCAAGGCGACCCCAAAGGAACGCATCGGCGAGGTCGCTGAGCACCGCCGCACCGCTCGCCTGACGAATCTGCCATGCGCCGATCGCGTAGCGGCGTGCGCGCTCGAGCTCCTCGGGCGACACCAATGCCTCGCGGAGCTTGGCGAACTCGTGCAGCAGACCCGCGCGCGCCGTCTCCTCCTTCTCGGGCGATGTCGCGATGTACGCGCCGAAGGTGCCGCCGACCGCGCGCACATACGGCCGGACGAGCACCGCGTAGGCCAGCGACTGCTTGTCGCGGAGCTCCTCGAAGAACCGCCCCCCGAGCCCGGACGCCACGCCGCCGAGCAGCTCGGCGTCGAAGCGCGCCGGATTGTCGCGGGCGGGGCCCTCGAAGAGCAGCGCGATCGCCGTCTGCTTCTTGTCGCGCAGCTCGATGTTGCGATCGGGCTGCGTCGGCCAGTCGGGCCGGACGACCAGCGGGCGCTCTACAGGCGTGAGGTCTCCGAAGCGCGCGGCGAGCGCGTCGGCCGTGCGCTGCGGGTCCAGGTCGCCCACGACGGCGAGCACGAGATGCGACCGCAACACCCGTCGTGCGTGCCAGTCGCGCATGGCCGCCGCATCGATGCCTGGCACGCTCGCCTCGGTGCCCATTGTCGAGCGTCCATACGGATGCGCGGGCCACGCACGCTCGGCGGCCAGGCGCATCGGCTGGCGGTACATGTCGTCGCGCAGCGCGCCGAGGGCCGCGAGTGCGATGCTGCGCTCGGCCTCGAGTCCGTCGGTGGGGAAACTGGGTTCGAGCAGCACCTCGGCCAGCAACGTGGCCGCGTCGGCGAGGCGATCGGCCGGCACACCGATGGTCCACTGCATGGATTCCGTTCCGACGCTGGTCGCGATGGATCCGCCGAGCAGTTCGCTGGCCTCCGCGAGTTGCGTGGCGCTGCGATGCGCGGTGCCGCGCAGCATCGTGCGGGCCATCAGGGTGGAGAGGCCGCCCTGCGCGACATCCTCTTCGATGACGCCACCCGCGATGAAGGCGCCGAGATGTGCGAGCGCCGCGCCGGGGCGTCGTTGCACCACGATCGGCAGGCCGTTGGCGGCGCGGTAGACGTACACGCCGTCAACCTGACGCTCGAGCTGTGCGGGACGCGGGCGCGGCGCCTCGCGCGTCACCGGCGGGGCCGCTGGCTCGAGCGGCGCGATGCCGGGTGCCTCGAGTAGCGCGTGGACCGCAGCAGCGTCTCGCCCCAACGGTGCGGCGGCACGTGGACGATACGCCACGAGACTGGCCTGATCGAGATCGAGATAGCGCTTCGCGACGTCGGTCAGCGTCGCGAGATCCGTGCTCCGCAGCGCCTCTTGGTACGCGAGCCCGCGTTCCCAGCCGCCGGCGAGCTCCCAGGCGCCGAGGAAGTTCGCCTGGCCGTCGGCGGCCTCGAGGCGGCGCAGCCACTGGGCGTCCACCAGCTGGCGCGCACGCGCGAGTTCGTCGGCCGTCAGGTCGCCGGTGCGCACGCGGCGCAGTTGGTCGGCGATCGTTCGCGCGGCATCGGACGCCGCGTCCTTGGTGGCCGTCGCGTGAATGACGAACACGCCGAGGTCGGTGGGCGTGTAGTTGTAGGCGTTGATGCTGGAGACCAGCCGACGGTCACGCGTCGCCCGCACGAGGCGCGAGGCACGCCCCGTGGAGAGCACGGTGCCGAGCAGGTCGAGTGCGGGGGCGTCGGGATGCTCGCTGCCCGGCGTCCGCCAGCCGAACACGAGCTCGGTCTGCGCGATGTCGCCGTCCCATTCGCGGACGCGGAATCCGGCCGGCGCCTGCTCCTGCGGCCCGCGGTCGCGCGTGATGGGGGCGTCCTCGAGGTGGCCGTAGAGGCGTGTCGCCTCGGCGATCGCCGTGTCGGGGTCGATGTCGCCGACGATGGCGAGCACCGTGTTGGAGGGGCGGTAGTAGCGGCGGTAGAACGCGACGAGCTGGTCGCGGGTCAGCGCGCGCAGTTCCTGCTCGCGCCCCATGCGCCAGCGGCGGATGCGATGCCGGTCGTGCAGCAACTCGAACATCGTCTCCAGGGCCAGCGGGCCCGAGGAGTCCGCCTTGCGCTTCGTCTCTTCGATGATGACCTCGAGCTCACGCGCGAGCTCGTCGGCGTCAATCACCGAATTGGCGTAGGCATCGGCCTGGACGGCGAGTCCGGCGGCGAAGCTGGTGGCCGGCAGCACCGTGTAGTAGTGCGTGTGATCGTAGATCGTGCCGGCGTTGAGGTACCCGCCGGCGGCCTTGGTCTCGCGGGCGATCTGACTGACGCCGCGCGTGGGCGTGCCCTTGAAGTACATGTGCTCGAGCACGTGGGCGATGCCCACCGTGTCATCGGGCTCGTCGAAGTAGCCGGCCTTCACCCAGGTCACGATGCTCACGACCGGCGCCGTGCTGTCGCGCCGCACGAGGACCGTGAGGCCGTTGGCGAGGCGTTCGCGCCGGACGGAGTCGGGCGTGAGGATCGGCAGCGCGGGCATCGGGACTCAGCGGACCAGCGGGGCGCGGCGGACGATCAACAGCGCGGCGGCGAGCATGCCGAGGCCGTAGCCGAAGACGTGGAGCATGTCGTTCGTGGGCCAGGCCTGCGCGGTGAAGAGCTGTTGTGTCACGAACGAGAGTCCGCGGATGGGCGGCAGGCCGCGTGCGATGCCCGCGACGGTGTCGGAGAGCATGTCCTGTGCCTCGAGCTCCTGCAACATCTGCGACACCATGAACACGGCGATGAGCAGCAGCCCTTCCTTCTCGGTGAGCGCGGCGCAGAGCGCCGACAGCCCGCCGATGAGCACGAGCGTGGCGGCGATCGCGACGAGACTCTTCACGACCGCGATGTCCACGCCGAGCAGCGAGAGCAGGAGCGGCAGCGGGGCGAAGATCGCGATATACAGCAGCAGACCCGTGATGAAGCGCGTGAGGTAGTGCAGCGGCGGTGACACCGGATGCGCAAACTGGAAGCGCACGTGCTGGCGCTGCCGGTCCGGCGCGATGCTGTTCGTCATGAACAGGAAGGAGCCGAGCAGCACGCAGATGGGCCCGAGGTTCACGTAGAGCGAGCGGAGGAAGCTGAGCAGCTCTGGGTCGGAGAGACTCGCCGGCCCGACGCTCTTGCTGCGCGCCAGGAGCGGGAGCCCCCCGAACAGCAGCGCGAAGACGAGCGGCACGAGGGCGCGCACGAAGAGATCGCGCACATGCCAGGGCACGTAGGCCAGCGGACTGGTCGCCTTCATCGGGTCTCCACCGAGCTGCGGAAGGCCTCCTCCAACGACGACTCCGCCGGCAACACGGAGACGACCAGGGCGCCGGCGGCGATGGCAGCCGCGAGCCCGGCATTGAGCCCCGCGACGTCGGCACTGCACTCGATGTCGTTACCGGCGATCACGGCGCCGCTGAACTGCGCCGCGAGTGCATCCGGCGCCTGCGCGACGCGGATGCGCCAACGCCGCGGCACACCCACGCCCTCCGTGCCGCGCACATCCACGATGCGCTGGATGGCGCCGCGGTCGATGATGGCGACGCGGTCGCAGAGCCGTTCGAGCTCGTCGAGGTTGTGCGAGGCGATGAGCACGGCCTTCTGTGGGCCTCGCACCCCCGCGACGATGTCGCGGAAGCGGGCGGTCCACACGGGATCGAGCCCGTGCGTCGGTTCATCGAACACGACCATGTCGCGGTCCGCGAGCAAGGCGTGGGCGAGGCCGACCCGCTGGAGATTGCCCTTGCTCAGGGCCTTGAGCTTCTTGCGGCGATGCTCGCCGATGCCCACGGTCTCGATCACGCGCTCCACGGCCGCGGCGCGCTGCGCCGCCGGGATCCCCGCGAGAGTGGCCATGCGCTGCAAGGCCTCGTCGGTGCGCCAGGTCAGCGGCCAGTTCATCAGCTCCGGCAGGTAGGCGACGCCATGCCGCTCCACGAAGGCGCGGGGCGTGAGCCCATCGATCGTCAGCTGGCCCTCGTCCTGCCGCAACAAGCCGAGGAGCATGGCGATGAGCGTGCTCTTGCCCGCCCCGTTGGGCCCAGCGATGCCGAACACCTCGCCGCGGCGCAGCTCGAAGCTCACGTTCGAGACCGCGCGCACGTCGGCGCCCCTGAGGGAGCGATAGGTCTTGCTGACGTTGTCGAGAACGATCACCGCAGGATGCGCAGGAGTCCGGCGTCGGCGCTCGCGCGGAGGAAGCTCTCCGCATCGCGCGTGGGAATGAGCATGCCCGTGAGCGCGTATCCGCGCCGGGCCTCGAACTGCATGAACTCCTCGAGGGAGCGGCTTGACTGGCCGGGCGTCGCGTCGCGCATGCCGCGGACGATCTCGTCCCAGCTCCCCTCGTACTCCTGGCCGTCGCGGCCGATCACCTTGTGCCGCAGGCCCTCGCCGCGCTGCTCCTGCATCTCATTGAGCAGCGCCCCGAACAGCTCGAGCTGCGTGCGCGCCGCCTCCTGCTCCTGGTCCGCCGCGCGCTGCTCGATCTCGCTCAACATCTCTTCCAGCGGATCCGGCGCGGGCTGCAGCTCCGTGAGCCGCTCCTCCCAGATCTTCAGGGCGGGGTCGTCCTCGCGCAGCCGGAGGTGCGACTTCTTCAACTCGAGCAGGCGCCAGATGCCGAGTTCGTCCCAGTGGTCCTCGGGCTTGGTGCGGTCGAGGTGATACAGGGCGGCCTCGTACTCCCCTTGATCGTACAGCAGGTTGCCGAGGTAGATGCGCGCCTCGCTGTGCTCGGGGTCGAGCTGCAGCGCCTTGCGCAGCGTCTCCGCCGCCGCGGCCTCGTCCCCGAGGCGATGCTGCGCGTAGCCCACCATCGAGACGGCCTCGGCGTTCTCCGGCACCTGCTGCACCGCGATCTCGAAGAAGTCCTTGGCGTCCTCGAGGAAGCCCTCGCGGAAGAGCGCACGGCCCACCTGCAACATGAGCTCGATGTCATCGCTGTAGCCGAGCTCGAGGATGCGGCGGAAGCTCTTCAGGCCGGCCTCGGACTGACCGAGCTTGAGCAGCACCTCGCCGAGTCCGGCGAGGGCGTCCTCGTGCTCGGGATCGAGCACCAGCGCTTCCTCGAAGGCACGGCGCGCCCAGGCGAACTCGTCGCGGGCGAGGCGCGCGTAGCCCACGCCGACATGCAGCTCGACGGCGTTGGGATACAAGCCGAGGCCCTCGCGCAGCAGCGCGAGCGCCTCGTCGTAGTTGCCTTCGTTGTACAGCTGGTGTGCGCGCTCGTCGTACTCCTCAGAACTCAGGAACGGAGAGGGCATCGCTCGACTGACCTCCGGCGCGCTAGGGGTTGTGTCTAACCTACAGCGGGGACCGCGATGTCAACAGACGGGAAATGCTGGACAGCGATCGGGGCGCCGGCGCGCCACTCGGCCTAGGGCTCCTCCATGGGCGCCGCCGGGAGCAGGGTGGCGATGGCGCCGGCGAGCGACGCGTTGGCCTCGAGCAGCGCGAGATTCGTACGCATGGAGCGCCCGTCGGTGGCGGTGGCGATCGCTGCGAGCAGATGCGGCGTGAGCGCCGCCCCTCGGATGCCACGCGCCCCTGCGTCCGTGACGGCATCGGCGACGACGCGCTCGACGAACGCCGCCTCCAGTGCCTCCGCGGCCGGCGGCGGCTGCACGACGAGCACGGCGGACGGTTGCGCCGCCGTGTTCCAGTGCGCGAGCGCCACTTCGACAATCTCGCGCGGCGAGTCCACCCGGGCCGACACGGGGAGCCCAGTGGACGCCGTGAAGAAGCCCGGAAACTCCGCCGTTCGGTATCCGAGCACCGGCACGCCGTAGCTCTCGAGACGCTCCACCGTCGCGGGCAGATCGAGGATGGACTTCGCGCCAGCGCAGACGACGATCACCGGTGAGCGCGAGAGCTCGAGGAGATCCGCCGACTCGTCGAAGGCGGGTTCGCGGTGCACGCCGCCGATACCGCCGGTCGCGAAGACGCGCAGCTGGGCCTGACGGCAGATCGCCAGCGAGGCCGCGACAGTCGTGGCGCCGTCGGCGCGCTGTGCGCTGGCGATTCCCAGATCACGCGCCGATACCTTGCGGATGCCGTCGCGGGCGAGGAACCGTTGCAGGTCCGCTTCGTCGAGGCCGAGGACCGGTCCGCCGCGCAGGATCGCGGTCACGGCGGGCACGGCGCCCGCCGCGCGGACGGCGCCGAGCATCCGACGCGCCGCCTCGGCGTTCTCGGGAATGGGAAGGCCCTGGGCGAGCACGGAGCTCTCCAGGGCCACGATGCCGCGGAGCGCGTGGCGCGCGGCGGCTACTTCGGCGGACTCGAGCACGGGGCGCATGCGGCGCACCGGCCGGCGTCCTCAGGCGTCGTCGAAGTCGTCGGCGCGGCGCGTGTCCATGAGATCGCGTTCGCGCGCGTCCGGATCGAACACGGCGAGGATCTTGATGTTCTCGCCCGCGTAGCAGTCGAAGGCCTTGCCGGTGCCGCGCTTGATCGAGATCTCGTGCCCGTCCTCGAAGCGCAGGATGGCCGTGGGGAACTCGTTGTTGACGTACTGCTTGCGGAGCTTCTTCGGCGGCGTCGGCATCGGGATGGGATGGGCGTTCGGGTGGGGACCGCGAATCTCCAGCGAAGCTACCCCAGCGCGGGGCCTCGCGGAAGGGTGCGGCGCGCGTTAGGTCACGGTGGGCCGCAGCGCCTCGAAGGGCTTCCACGCCTCCGTGGCGAGGATGTCGTCGATCTCCGCCACGACGCGCGTGACTTCGTCGTCGGTGGTGTAGAAGTGCGGGGCCACGCGGATGCCCGCGCCGGGCCGGTAGTCGATGACGACATCACGGGCGAGCAGGGCCTGCGCCACGGCCGCCGCGTGCGGCACGTCGAAGGCAATCGTGCCGCCGCGACGCGCGGGATCGCGGGGCGCCGTGAGCTTGTAGCCGCGCGCCTCGGCCAGCTCGACGAGCATTGCCGTCTGCCGCTGGCTCTTGGCGCGCACGTTGGCCATGCCGGCCGCGTACACGATGCGCGGGCCTTCTGTGGCCGCGTAGAGCGACGGCACCGTTGGCGTGCCGCCGAGCCAGCGCCAGATGCCCGCCGCGGGCTCCATCGTGGTGTCGAAGGCGAACGGCCGCTTGTGCGCCTGCCATCCGGTGAGCGCCGGCGCCAGGCGTTCGCTCATCGCGGGACTCGCGTACAGGAAGCAGCCGCCGGGGCCACCGCAGAGCCACTTGAGGACGCCGCCCGAGAGGAAGTCCACGTTGCTGCGCTTCACGTCTACAGGAATCACGCCTACGGCGTGATACGAGTCCAGCGACACCAGCGCGCCCTGCGAGTGCGCGTGGGCGACCAGCGCATCGGCATCGATGATGTACGCCGAGCGGAAGAGCACGTGACTCACGCAGACCAACGCCGTGCGCTCGGTGATGGCGGCGTGCAACGCCTGCTGGTCGATCGAAATGCCGTCCTCGCTGGGCACCACGACCACGCGCGCACCGAACTTCGGTGCCAGCTGCTCGATGGCATACCGCACGCTCGGGAAGTCGAGCTCCGTCATGACGATCTCATTCCGCTGCGCCGTGATCGGCACGGCCGAGAGCACCGTCGCCTGCGCAAGCGTGACCGTCGGGACGATGCCGACTTCCTGCGGTGTCGCGCCGATGAGCGGGGCGACCACGTCTCCGACGGTGACCGGCATCTCCCACCAGCCCTTGGCCCAGGCGCGCACGCCGTGGCTGCGCCAGGCGTCGGCGTACTCCTGCAGGCGCGACGGCACGGAGGCGGGCATAGCGCCGAGCGAGTTCGACACCAAGTACGTGCAGGTGTCGAGGATGGGAAAATCCTCGCGGAAGCGAAGAAGTGGATCGGTCACGGGACGGAAGACTGAGGTCGGAACGCGCGTGAGGGAAAGTATAGCGACCAAGAGACACTCGGACCTTCCGTCTTCCGTCTTCCGTCTTTACAGCACCTGTGTCCAGCGATAACGCCCGACCATCGCCCCAACCACACCGCCGATCGCTGCGCCGGAGAGTCCCGTCGTGAAGATGACGACCTGTGGTCCGGCATCGGCGAAGGGCGCGTCGAGGAACCACTCGCCGGCAAAGTGGACGAGCACGCCCGCCAAGACGCCAATTGCCGCACCATCGGTCACGCCCGTCCGGTAGCCGTAGCGACGCGAACGTTCGCCGCGGATCCGGAGGCTGCGCACGTTCTCCGCGAACACGTCGTGGGTGCGGCCGTCATCCAAGCGCAACGACAGCATCTCTCGGCTCCGCGACTGCACCACGCCGTTCACGCCGTCCCCAATGGCGAAGTCGAGCGCCCGCACGTAGGCACCCAGCGGCAGCGCCGCCAGCACCGTGTCCACCCCAGGCAGCGGCGGCGGCCGCAACGTCGGCCCGGCGACCTGCGCGGAGGCAGCCCCTGGAACCGTGGCGGCCAGCAGGATCACGGCGGCCGCGAGCCGCCGCATTCGTTGCATCATCGTCATGCGGGATTAGTCCCGCTGACCCCCGCCAAGGTTCCCTACTCCTCCGGATGCCGCTGCTGCCAGAGCGCGAGCGCACGGTACAGGATGGGCAGCACGAACAGTGTCAGGAACGTCGACGTCACCAAGCCACCGATCACCACGCTGGCCAGCGGCCGCTGGACCTCGGCACCCGCGCTGCTCGTCACCGCCATCGGCACGAAGCCCAGACTCGCCACCAATGCCGTCATGAGGACGGGACGCAGGCGGTCCACGGCACCGTGCAGCACGGCGTCATCGAGCGCGCGACCCTTCTCCCGCAGGTGATTGATGTGCTCGACCATCACCACGCCATTGAGCACGGCGATGCCGAACAACGCGATGAACCCGATGCTGGCCGAGAGCGACAGGTTGATGCCGCGGAGCCAGAGCATCGCGACGCCGCCCACCAGCGCGAAGGGTACGTTCATGAGCACGAGGCCGGCCTGCGCCACCGATCCGAACGAGAGGAACAGGAGCAGGTAGATGATGATGATCACCGCCGGCACCACGAGCGCGAGCCGGCCGAGCGCGCGCGTCTGGTTCTCGTACTGCCCGCCCCACTCGAGGAACACGCCCGACGGCAGCTCGACCTCGGCGGCCACGCGGCCCCGCACTTCCTGCACGAAGCTGCCGAGGTCGCGGCCGCGCACGTTGCTCATCACGAGCGTGCGGCGCTGTGCGTCCTCGTGGGCGATGAGCTCAGGGCCCATCACCGTCTCGATGGTCGCCAACGATCCCAACGGAATGCGCGCACCCGTGCCCGTGCGGACGGTGATGCGCTTGAGCGATTCGAGGTCGCGGCGGGCATCGTCCGGCAAGCGCACGGCCACACCGATGCGCCGCGGGCCGTCCACGAGTTCCGTCGCGACGCTGACGCCGGTGCCGAGGTCGAGCGCCGCCTGCACGTCGGCGACCTGCACGCCATAGCGCGCCAGCGCGGCGCGATCCACCTGCACGCGGAACTGGCCGCTGCCGTCGGCGATCTCCACCGAGACGTCCGCCGCGCCCTCCACGCTCGCAACGATGCGCTCGATGCGCGCGCCCAAGGCCTCGTTCACCGTGCGATCGGGCCCGACGATCTTGATGCCGAGGTCGGTACGGATGCCGCTCTCCGCTTCGTCGAGGCGCATCGCCAGCGGCTGCGTGAACGCGATCTCGAGCCCCGGGATGGACGCCAACGCCGAATCCAGCAGGCCCACCAGCTCCTCGTTGCTGCTGGCCGACGTCCACTCCTCGTGCGGCTTGAGGATCACGTAGGTATCGCCTTCGTACAGGCCCATGGCCTCGGTGGCCAGGTCAGGCCGCCCTTCCTTGGTGACCACGGTGATCACCTCGGGAAACTGCTTGATGATGCGCTCGGCTTCCGTGGAGAGCCGCGTGCCCTCACCCAGCGAGATACTCGGCAGGCGACGCGTGGTGATCAGGATGTTGCCCTCGTCGAGCTTGGGCATGAACTCCGTGCCGATGAATCCCAACGAGACGATCGCGGCCACCACCGCGAGCGCGGAGACGCCCACGATGCGCTTGCCCTGCGCCATCGCCCGGGTGAGCCCGCGCGCGTAGCGGACGCGCAGCGCGTCGAGCAGGCGGTGACTTTCTTCGTGGTCATGCTTGAGCACGATGCTCGCGATGCTCGGCACATACGTCAGCGCCAGCAGCAGTGAGCCGAGCACGGCCGTGACCACCGTAAAGGCCATGGGCTTGAACATCCGGCCTTCCATGCCGTCGAGCGTGAAGATCGGGATGTACACCGCGACGATGATCGCGATGCCGAACAGGATCGGCCGACCGACTTCGACGGCTGCGCCGAGGAAGATCGAGCGCCGGTCCTCGCTGGTCCCCTCCTCGAGCTTGCGCACGAAGTTCTCGATCATCACGACCGACGCATCCACGATGAGGCCGAAGTCCATCGCGCCTAGCGACATGAGGTTCGCGCCGTAGCCGAAGAGGTGCATGCCGCCGAAGGCAAACAGCATGGACAGCGGAATCACCGAGGCGACGATCAGCGACGCACGCCAGTTGCGCAGGAACAGGAACAGCACCGCGATGACGAGCAGGCCGCCTTCGATCAGGTTCTTGGTGATGGTCTTGGTCGTGCGCGCGATCAGCTGCGTCTGGTCGTAGAACGGCGTGACCTGCACGTGCGTGGGCAGGCCAGTCCGGATCTCGTCCAGCCGCGCCCGCACGTCACGGATGACGCGGCGCGAGTCCGCACCCTTGAGCTTCATCACCATGCCCGTGACGACTTCGCCTTGTCCGTCCTGCGTGACGGCACCCTGGCGCGGCAGTGCGCCCATCTCCACGCGCGCGATGTCGCGCACCAGCACCGGCGCGCCGCCGCGCGTGGCCACCACCATGCGCCCAATCTCGGCCAGCGATTCCGCGCGCCCCACGCCGCGGATCGTGAAGCGCTCACCCGCCGTCTCCACGTACGCGCCGCCGAAGCTGCGGTTGTTGGCGTCCAGCGCGTCGTGCAGGTCCTGCAAGGTGAGGTCGCGCGCCGCGAGCCGTGCGGGGTCGGCGATCACGTGCACTTGATCGATGTAACCGCCCCAGGAGTTCACCTCGCTCACGCCAGGCACCGTGCGCAGCCGCGGGCGGATGGTGTAGTCGTGAAGGGTCTTGAGGTCGGCCAGCGACATCGAGTCGCTGGTGACCGTGTACTGGAACAGCTCGCCCATCGGCGTGGTGACGGGCCCGAGCGAAGGCTCGACGCCGGCCGGGAGCGCGCTCGTGGCATCGGCGACGCGCTGCTGCACCAGCGTGCGCGCGAAGTACACGTCCACCTTGTCGGGGAACGAGATCGTGATCAGCGAGAGCCCCTGCTTGCTCACCGAGCGCACGTTCTCCGCCCCTTGGATGCCCATCAGCGTGGACTCGAGCGGATACGTCACCAGTCGCTCGACGTCCTCCGGCGGCATGCCCGGTGCGGCGGTGATCACTTCGACGCGCGTGCCGGTGAGGTCCGGATACGCGTCGAACGGGATATGCGTCAGCGCGTAGAGGCCGAAGGCGACGATCGTGAGGACGCCGCCGATGACGAAGAAGCGCTGGTGCAGCGCGAAGTCGACGAGGCGGCGGATCAATGGTCAGCCCCACCGCCGCTACGGCGCTTGAGGATCTCGGCCTTCGCCACCGCGGCGCCGCGCGTCACCACGGAGTCGCCGGCGGCGAGCCCCGCGAGGATCTCGGCGCGCTGCGACGTCCGCCGACCGACGCGCACGCGCAGGACCTCGAGCAGCATGCCCTCGCCCAAGCGCGTGCCCTTCACCACGACGGTGTCGCCCTCGAACAGCTGCACGGCCTCCGCCGGCACGGACAGCGCCGCCGCGCCGTTGGCGCCGAGGAGCTCGGCGTCGGCGGTCATCTCGGCGCGGAGCAGCGCCTGCGCATCAGCGGCCGCACGGGCCCAGACCTCGATGGCCCGGCTCGTGGAATCCACGACCGGCGCGATGCGCGTGACGCGCGCGTCGAACACGCGACCGGGATACGCCGGCACCGAGAACCGCAGCGCCTCACCCAGCGCGACGCCCGCAATGGCCTCCTCGGGCAACCGCAGGACGACGCCGAGTCCCGCGCCGCGCGCCACGGTCACCAACTCCTGCCCGACGAGCACGACTTGGCCCGGCATCACCGCGCGACCGGTGATCACGCCGTCGAACGGCGCGCGCACCAGCGCGGCGTGCTCATCGGCGTTCCCCGTCGGCCCCTCACCGACGAGGTGCTTCACGTAGCCCTCCGCGCGCTCGAGCTCAGCGTGCGCGGCATCGCGATTCGCCACCGCCGCGGTGCGCGCGGCACGCAGGCGCTCCATCTCCGCCAGCGCGATGGCCTTGGCCGCAAGCAGGCGTTCCCCGCGCGCCGCCGCTTGCTCGGCCACCGCGAGGTTGGAGTCGGCGCTGGTCGCCGCCGCGCGAGCCGCCACGAGTCGCTGGCGCGCGTCCATCATCTCGTGCGAATGGACCACGACGAGCACGTCGCCTTCGCGCACGCGGTCGCCGGGGTACACGCGCACTTCGAGCACGCGGCCCTCGACGATCGAGCCCATGGGCTGCGCGTCGTTGGGGTCGTACGAGACGTGCGCCGGCAGTTGCCAGGCCTCTCGCCACGCAGCTGCCTCCGCGACGCCGAGCGTGAAGCCGCCGATGCGCAACGCCGCCGCATCGATCAGTGCCGTATCGGCTACGGTGCCGGCATCTGCCGTGGCAGCGGCTTGCTCACCGCCACAGGCGGCCAAGGCAACGATGGCAAGGGCGATCACAGGACGCATCACGGAGTCTCCAGGACCGGCGCGCCCATGGCGCGCCGCAGTTCGAGTCGGATCAGTTGGCGGTCGGCAGTGGCCTGCAGCGCAGCCGCGCGCACATCCGCGACGGCGCGCAGCGCTTCGAGCGTTTCGGTGAGCGTCGCATGGCCTTCGCGGTACGCGGCCTCGGCCGCCGCCGCGATCTCATCCGCGCGGGCCGCACTCGCGGCGTCCGCGCGCACGGCCATCGCATCCATGGCACGCACCGCGTCGTAGGCCGCCTGCACTTCGCCGCGCACGCGGATCTCCAAGGCGCGGCGTTCGGCGTCGGCGAGCAACCACTCGCCCGTGGCGCGCTCGCGATTGCCGCCGTTCGCATTGAGCAGCGGTGGCGTGACGAAGAGCCCGACCACCGACGTTGCGATGCCGCTCGTGCCCTTGTAGCCGGCCGTCACCCCGACATCGGCCACGCTTCCCCTCGACTCCGCCGCGCGCCGGCGCTCCGCTTCGCGCACTGCGGCCTGCGCGGCGAGCACGTCGGGACGGCGCGCCAAGGCCTCGGCGATCGCCTCCTCTGCGGTGATGCGGAGTTCAGGAGCGTCCAGCGTCGGCGCCGCGGCGAGCCGCAGGTGCCGCGGGTCGTCGAGCCCGATGCGCGCGGCCAGCGCGGCCCGCGCACGCCCCGCCGCGGCGATGGCCTGCACCGCGTGATAACTGGCGCGCTCGGCTTCGAGCCGCGTGCGCAGCGCGGCGGCCTCGGCGATCGCCCCCTCGGCGGCGCGTAGCGAATCGAAGCGCGCGAGTTCGGCGAAGCGCGCGGCCTGTGCCGCAGCGAACTCCGCCGTGGACGCCGCGGCCCAGAGCGTCCACCAGTCCTGCGCGGCGCCGTAGCCCGCCTCGCGCTGCACGAAGAGCGAGTCGGCGACGCCACGCTCGCGCGCGGCGCCGAGCGCACTGCGCAGCGCCATGCGACGTCCCGTCACGGAGACCGGCAGCGTGAACGTCGCGAAGTCGTCGTAGGGGAGCGACGAGCCCAGGTTCTCGCGGCGCAGCTCGAAGGTGGGGTTCGCCCACTGGGCATCGTTGCGTGCACGGCCGACGACGATCTGCCGCGTGGCCGAGGAGGCCTGCGCGGCCGGGCCGGCGGTCATTGCGCGGGTCACGGCCTGCTCGAGCGTGAGCGGGGCGTCCTGCGCCGCGAGGAGCCGGCCGACGAGCATGAGGGCGCCGATGGCGCCAATCGGGGAGTGTCTCATCACCCCCCAGTCTAGACCGCGCAGATGAATCCACGATAAACGGCGACGAGCCCGCTCAGTCGCCGCACATGACTGCCGCCCTACCGCGCCGGTTCAAACACCCCGCGTTCCTTGTTCTTGCGCACGTTGTCCCAGGGAAACACGCGGCCGTTCATCGCCACGTACACGCCCGCCGGCAGCACCTGCGCGAAGCTCAGCGCCGACCCGAGGTTGAACAGTCCGTCCGACGACCCGAAGGCGTAGGGGATCATCGCGCCAGTGAGCACGATGGTCTTGCCGAGGCCCGCCGCCGCCAGCGCCCGCGCGGACTCGACCATCGTGTCGGTACCATGCGTGATGACGATGCGCGGCTCTGCGCTGGCCTTCGCCGCCGCGACGATGCGCGCGCGGTCCGCGTCGGTGAGATCCAGCGAATCCTTGAGCATCAGCACCTCGGTGACGAGCGGCACGAGGCAGCGCCCGCGGCGCAACACGTCTTCCACATGCGAGGTGCCGAACGCGAGCGAGCCGTTGATCTCGTCGTACTGCTTGTCGAAGGTGCCGCCGGTGACGAGGAGGCGGAGCGAGGGCGTGGTCATGCGTAGAAGCTAGCGCGGAAGGTCAGGCGCGCGGAAAGGTGACCGTGAAGCGCGTGCCGGCCGGCACGTTGGCCTCGACGGCGATCGCGGCGCCGTGGCGATCCGCGATGGCGCGGGCGATGGCGAGCCCGAGCCCCGAGCCGTCGGGGGCGCGCTGCCGCGCCTCGCGACCGCGGAAGAAGCGCTCGAAGAGCCGTTGGCGCTCGTCCTCGGGGATGCCGATGCCGCCATCCTCCACGACGAGCGCCGCGCCAGCGGGCGTGGCCTGCACGGCGATGCGGACGCGGCCACCGGGCGGCGAGTAGCGGATGGCGTTGTCCACGAGGATGCCGACGAGGCGCGCCAGTGCGGGCGCATCCATGCGCAGCGGTGCCTCTTCCGGCACCTCAACCTCGAGCGTGATGCCGTGCCGCTTCGCGACCGGATCGAAGCCGCGCACGGCGTCGGCGACGACGTCGTCGAGGAAGCCAGGCCGCAGCGACTCGCTGCTGCGGCCCGCATCACTGCGCGCGAGCTCGAGCAGCTCATCCACGAGGCGCGACATCACTTCCAGCTCGCGCTGCGTGCGTTCGAGCGCGTCGCGGTCATCGGCGCCGGCGGGCAGCGAGAGCGCGAGCTCCCCTGCCCCGCGGGCCCGCGCAATCGGCGTGCGCAGCTCATGCGCGGCATCGGCGAGGAATCGGCGCTGTGCCACGAGTGCGGCGTCGAGCCGATCCAGCAGCGCGTTGAAGCGAATGCCGAGCCGCCCGAGCTCGTCGTCCGGCACCGCCACGGGGAGGCGGCCATGCGCATCGGCGGTGATGCGATCCGCCGCATCGGCCATCGCCGCCACGGGACGCAGCGTGCGGCCCGTGAGCACCCAGCCGGCCACCAAGGCCACCAGGAACGCCAGCGGAACCGCCAGCAGCGCCGCGCGATCCACTGCCGCAAGCTGCCGCACCAGTGGCGCGGCCGAACTCGACAGCCGAATCTGCCAGCCCGGCGCGAGCTGCGGATCGAGCGGCCGCGTGATCTCGCGCACCGGGGCCTCGAGCGGGGGCGGCGGCATCACGCGGATCTCCGGCGGCGGCACATAGTCCGCGCCATCAGGACGCACGAAGTGGATGTGGCGGTCAGGAATCGCCAGTTCCGCGACGATATGGCCGATCGTGCCCTCAACGGCGCGGTACTCGAGCACCTCCGCGCGGAAGAATCCGCTGACCAGCACCGCCGCGGCATTCTGCGAGCGCACGTACTCGCCTTCCAGCGAACTGCGCACGTAGCTGCGCGCCGCCCAGGTGCCGCCGAGCAGCAGCAGCAAGATGGAGCCCGCATACCATGCGGTGAGGCGCACGCGGATCGAGCGGGTCATCGCGAGCCCCTCATGCGCGATCACCCGCCGTGAGCCGATACCCAGCCCCGCGCATCGTCTCCAGCATCGGCGGCTCGCCGGGCAGGTCGATCTTCTTGCGCAGGCGCCCGATGTAGACGTCGATCACGTTGCTGAACGGATCATAGTTGTCGTCCCAGGCGTGCTGCGAGATGTGCTCGCGCGAGAGCACTTGTCCGGGATGCCGCATGAGCGCCTCGAGGACCGCGTACTCCTTGGCCGTCAGTGCGATCTCCCGCGGTCCACGCCGGGCGCTGCGCGTGCCGGTGTCGAGCGTGAGCTCGCCGAGCCGGAGCACGGGCGGCAGGGCGTCGGCCGGCCGACGCAGGAGCGCGCGCAGCCGCGCGACCAGCTCGCCGAGCGCGTAGGGCTTCACGAGGTAATCGTCGGCGCCGGTGTCGAGCCCCGCGATGCGCGCCTCGACGGCGTCACGCGCCGTGGCCATGAGGATGCGCGGCGCGGGATGGCCGCTGCGCAGGCGCCGGCACACGGCGAGTCCGTCCATATCGGGCAAGCCGAGGTCGAGGACGACGGCGTCGTACGCATTGATGGCGGCGAGTTCCAGCGCCTGCGCGCCGCTGGGCGCGAGGTCCACCGCGAAGCCGGTGTTGCGCAGGTAGCGCTCGGCGGAGTCCGCCATGCGGGCATCGTCTTCCACGAGGAGGATGCGCATCGTGCGTGCAATCTACGTCACCGAGGCTTGGCGGATGGCCGCCCAGCGCACAACTTCAGCGGCGGTGCACCACGACCACGCCCCCCAGACCGCGGCCCTGCCCCCGAAGTTCGCCCTCGTCCTTGGCGGCGGCGGGCTCAAGGGATTCGCGCACATCGGCCTGCTGAAGGCCTTCGAGGAGCGCGGCATCGCGCCCAGCGTGGTGGCGGGCACGAGCATCGGCAGCTTGATCGCCGCGGCGTACGCGGGCGGCATGCCGGTGGCCGACATGGTGAAGCACGCGAAGGCCCTGCGCAAAGATCACCTGTTCAAGATCAATCACGTGGGGATGGTCACCAAGCGGATGCTGTCGCCGTCGCTGTACCTCGCGCGCCCGCTGCAGAAGTTGATCGAGGAGATCTGCCCGCCCGGCAGCTTCCGCGACCAGCCGCGGCGATTACTGGTGAACACCGTGGACCTCGAGAACGCCTCGCAGGTGCTCTTCGGGCTGCCCGGCTTGGACCACGTGAACGTGCGCGAGGCCGTGTACGCCTCGTGTGCGCTGCCCGGCTTCTTCCCGCCGGCCAAGATCGAGGGCCGCACCTGCGCCGACGGCGGCATCGCCGACAACGTGCCGGCGCTGGCGGCCTCGCATGGCATGGATGCGGTGATCGCCGTGGACGTGGGCAGCACCAACATCGCGCGGGCGCGGCGCATCGGCGAGAAGGGCTTCGCGGCCATCTACGTGCGCAGCGCGCAGATCATGATGAAGGCCCTGCAGGCCCAGCAGCTGGCCAACTGGAGCGGCCCGCCGCTGCTGCTCGTGCGGCCGGCCGTCTGGCACTACAACTGGTTCAGCTTCGGCCACGTGGACCGGATCATCCAACTCGGCTACGAGGCCGCCATCGAGGCCCTCGACCGCGTGGGCACCTCGCTGCTGCTCGGCGGCGTCTGGCCGCGGCGCATGGTCGAGGTGCGCGTGGACCGCGCCAAGTGCACGGGTTGCACCCTCTGCGTGACGCTCGCCCCGCACATGATGGCCATGGACCAGGACGGCAAGGCGCAGGTGCTGCACAGCCCCGTGGAGTGGAGCCGCGCGGAAGGGGACTTCGTGCACCAATGCCCCACGGCGGCCATCGAGGTGGAGGCGGTGAACGGGGAGGAGCGGCATATGACGATGGAGATGCCGATCCTTGATGAGACTTGAGACTTGAGACGGGAGACTTGAGGTCTGCGGGCTCGAGGGCCCACTCAAGTCTCACGTCTCAAGTCTCAAGTCCTGCATCGGGGCGCACCGAGCCTTAGATTTCCCTGTAGCCTGAGTCGAGCGTGGCTCCGACTCAGTGGCTCCGTTCGAACCCCCCAGGGACTTCCCATGTCCTCCCAGAACAGCTTCAACAGCCGTTCCACCCTGACCGTCGACGGTCAGACCTACATCTATTACAAGCTCGATGCCGTCGCGGGGCTCAAGGGCTCCACGCTGGCAACGCTGCCGTTCTCGCTGCGCGTGTTGCTCGAGAACCTGCTCCGCAATGAGGACGGCGGCTTCGTGAAGAAGGCCGACGTCGAGGTGATGGCCACCTGGAACGTGAAGCAGCCGGTGGACAAGGAGATCGCCTTCCGCACCGCGCGCGTGCTGCTGCAGGACTTCACTGGCGTGCCCTGCGTCGTGGACCTCGCCGCGATGCGCGACGCGATCGCCAAGCTCGGCGGCGATCCGGCCAAGATCAATCCGCTGCAGCCCGTGGACCTCGTCATCGACCACTCGGTGCAGGTGGACGAGTACGGCGTGGACGCGGCGGAGCTCATCAACACCAAGCTCGAGTACGAGCGCAACGGCGAGCGCTACCAGTTCCTGCGCT
>CAZCIM010000018.1:0-33908 GCA_964498895.1 uncultured Gemmatimonas sp.
CGGCGCGACTTCCTTCTCGGAGTTCGTGTACGCGATGTCGCGCTTCTCGCCCTTGTCGTACTTGGCGCGCCACTGCGCCACTTCCTTCCGCAGCGTGTCGAGCTCGGCCTGCATCGCGGCGAGCGTCGGATCGAGGTCGGGGATCGAGGTCATCAGTCCTTCCCGGTCAGGGTTCCAGCGGCGACCGCACGCGCAATCAGCGCCTGGGCCTCGGCCAGCGGCGTCGTCTCCCCGCGCTCCAATGCGGGAATCCGGCCGTCCAGCCACTCATTGACCGCGGCGTCGCGCCAGAGTCGAGCGCGCAGCCGCTGTTCCACGGCATCCACCACCCGCTCCCGCAGCCGCGCGCGGCGGCGCCGCTGCAGGGTCCCACTGGCTTCAAGATACGCGAAGTGCCGCTCGAGGGCCTCCACGAACTCCGGCACCCCCTCGCCAGTGGCGCCCACGGTGCGCAGCACCGGTGGTGTCCACGACTCCGCATCGTTGGCCGCCGCTGCCGCGCGCGCAACCTTCGCCGGATTCACGCGCTTCAGGTCCACGCCGTGGTGCGCAGGTACATCCCGCAGGGTCGCGCCGCTCCGCAGGCCGAGCATCAGCTCGATGTCGTTGCGCAGGCGATCCGCACCTGGGCGGTCGGCCTTGTTCACCACGAACAGGTCGGCGATCTCCATCACGCCGGCCTTCAGTGTCTGGATCGAATCGCCGCTCTCCGGCACCAGCACCACCGCGCTGGTGTCCGCGAGCCGCGCGATGTCCAGCTCGCTCTGCCCCACACCGACGGTCTCGACCAAGATGCGCTGCATGCCCGCGGCGTCGAGCACGTCGCAGACCTCGCGGGTCGCGGCCGCGAGGCCGCCGAGCGAGCCGCGGGTCGCCATCGAGCGGATGTAGACGTTCTCGTGAAGGGCCACGCGCTCCATGCGCACGCGGTCACCGAGCAACGCGCCCCCGGTAAAGGGCGATGTCGGATCCACGGCGACGACGCCGACGCGGTAACCCTGCGCGAGGTATTGCTCGGCCAGCAGCGTGGTGAGCGTGCTCTTGCCGGCGCCCGGCGGTCCCGTGATGCCGATGCGCCGCGCCCCGCCGACGCGCGGATGGCAGGTGGCGAGCAGCTCTTCCCAGCCCCGACGGCGGTCCTCGATGATGCTGACCGCGCGCGCGATTGCCACCTTGCGGCCCTCGAACAACTGCGACATCACGACCCCGGTCATCGGTCACTCACCGGATCGTCGTGTTCATCCTGGATCTCGCCGACGAACTCCTCGACGAGATCTTCCAAGGTCACGAGGCCGAGCGTCTCACCGCTCGCGCCGCGCACCACGGCCAGATGGCGCTTCTCGCGCAGCATGCGGGTCATGAGCGTGTGGCAGGGTTCCTCAGGGTCGGCGAAGGCGACGGGCCGCGGCGTGCGCAGCGGTGCCTCCGGCCGGGCGATCACATCCCAGCTGGTGACGATGCCCACGACGCGATCCAAGGTGCCGTCGTACACGGGCACACGCGTGAACTTCGACTGCGCCACCAGCTGCGCCACTTGGTCGGCACGGGCGCTGCGCTCCACCGCCACGATGTCCGCGCGCGGCGTCATCACCTCGCCCACGCGGCGATCGCCGAACTCGACGACTCCGCTGATGATCTCGCGCTCCTCCGCGACGCCCACGCCCTCGATCTCCCCCTCGCGCAGCAGGTCGTCGAGCACGTCGCCCGGATGTTCCGGCACCGCGGCGGCTCCTCCGAACAGGCGACGCACCAGTCGCATCGCGACGCCGGCAAGCGGCTGCGTGAGGCCTTCGACCACCCGCAGCACCGGCAGCACGAGCGGCAGCGACTCGGCCGGCCAGCGTCGCGCGATAGCTCGGGGCACCAGCTGGCCGAGCAGCAGGAGCAATCCGATGGCCACCAGCAACCATCGCAGCAGCGCCAGCGCGTTGTCGCCGTGCTGCAGGCCGAGCACCGCGCCAAGGGTGTAGACGGTGCCGGCGATGCCCGCGCCGGCCGCGATGAGCAAGCGCTGCGGTCGGTCGAGGTACAACGCCGCAGTGCCCGCACCCGCCAGGCGCTGCTCCGCCCAATGCCGCAGCCAGATGCGGCTCACCGTCCGCAGCGCCGTGGCTGCGGTGGTCAGCACGGCGACGACGCCGACGAACGCGAGCAGCGGCCAGAGCGCCGTCATGGTTGCTCCGCCGGCTGCGCGGTGGCCGTGGGTTCGAGGTACACCCGATGCACGCGCCGGCGCACCACGCGTTCCACCACCAACCGATAGCCATCGACCACGAGCACCTCACCCGGCTTCGGCACGCGCCCGAGAATCTCCATCACGAGACCGCCGACCGTGCTCACGTCGCCCCGCGTCCAATCGCGGTCCGTGAGTTCTGAGAGCTGCTCCAGCGAGACCGTCGCGGCCACCCACAGTCGCCCGCCCTCGCCGCGCTCGACGTCCGGGAGCTCGGCATCGCCTTCGTCCTGGATGTCGCCGATGATGAGTTCGAGCACGTCCTCGAGCGTCACGAGGCCGGCGGTGCCGCCGAACTCATCGGCCACGATGGCCAAGTGGCGGCGCGAATGCCGGAACTCCCGCAGCTGGGCCTCCACCGTCTTCGACTCGGGCACGAACGGCGCCGGCTTCACGAGCGACTGCCAGCCCGCCGCCGGCTCTTCGTCGGCGAGCAACGCCGGCAACAGATCCTTGGCGTAGAGAATGCCGACCACCTCGTCGAGGGTGCCGTCGTACACGACCAAGCGCGCGTGCTGCGCGCTGCGCACGCGATCGACGACTTCACTCCAGGGCGTGTCCTTCTCGATGCCGATGATGTCCACGCGGGGCACCATGATGCTCGAGACCTTGGTGTCACCCAGCGAGAACACGCCGTGGATGAGCACTTCTTCCTGCGGCGTGACGTCGGCCTCGGCGGCGACGACTTGCCGGAAGCGCTCCACGGCATCGTCGTGATCGTCGGCATGTGGTGCCGGCGGCGGCAGCAGGGCCAGCAGCGCGTCGTCGGCCCACTGCCCGAAGGTCACCACGGGGGCGCAGATCCATTCGACGGCGTCAATCACCGGCCCAACGGCGCGCAGGCCGCGCGCCCCAACGGCATCACCCGCGGCGCGCGCACCCACCTCGGTGATGCCGAGGAGCGCGATGCCCGCCACGACGACGCCGGGTGTGGCCCATGCGGCCGGCAGCCACTGCGTGGCGAGCAGCGCGACTGTGGTCGCCGCGCCGCTGAGCAGCTGCGCCACGATGCGTCCGAACGCCAGCGCGCGATGCGCCCGCTCACGCCGCTCCAGCAGGGCACGCGTGCGAAGGTCGCTCGGGGGTTCGTCGGGGTCGAGACTCAGCAGCGCGCCGTCGGCGAAGGCGCAGACCGCCGCCACCGCCGCCGCCACCGCTGCCACCACGAGGGCGAGCAGGATCACTCGGAGAGCGCCTCGCGCAGCAGCCGCTCCTGCTTGCGCCACATCGGCGACCGCGTGCGTGCGTCACCTTCGGGATGCTCATGGCCCAGCACATGCAGTGCGCCGTGGATGGCCAAGCGCAGCAGTTCCTCGCGCTGCGACACGCCGAAGGCCGCCGCGTTCTGCTTCGCGACGGCGGGACACACGTAGATGTCGCCGACCACGGCGCCGCTGGGATCGCGGAAGCCGAACGTGATGATGTCCGTCGGCCCGCGATGCTTCAGGTGCCGCTGGTTCAGCGCGGCCATGGCCTTGGCATCGAGCAACGTGAGGCTCACCAGCGCATGCTTCACCCGCTCGGCCTGCATCACGCGCGCGACCGCCGCCTCGAGGCGCGCCGACGAGACCGGGATGCGCTGGCCCTCACGGCTGACCACGACGCGCACGGCATTCCGCTTGGCGGCCGCTGCACCGCGACGACGGGGCGCTGCGCTCACGTGCCCGCGTCCTGCGCGTAGGCCTTCACGATCTCGCGCACGAGGCGGTGCCGCACGACGTCCGTCTCGCTGAAGTAGTGGAAGCTGATGCCTTCGATGCCCTGCAGGATGCGCTCCACCTGCAGCAGGCCGCTCTCCTCGCGCTTCGGCAGGTCGATCTGCGTCTTGTCACCGGTGATGACCGCGCGCGAATTGAGGCCCAGGCGCGTCAGGAACATCTTCATCTGGGCGTTGGTCGCGTTCTGCGCCTCGTCGAGGATCACGAAGGCGTCGGCCAGCGTGCGGCCGCGCATGTAGGCCAGCGGCGCGATCTCGATCACGCGCGTCTCAAGCGCGCGGACCACGCGCTCCGGCGGCATGAGATCGTCGAGCGCATCGTAGAGCGGGCGCAGATACGGGTCCACCTTGGCCTGCATGTCACCCGGCAGGAAGCCCAGCGACTCACCGGCCTCGACCGCCGGTCGCGCGAGCACGATGCGCCGCACGCGCTTGCGCGCGAGGGCATCCACGGCGGCGGCCACCGCGAGGTACGTCTTGCCGGTACCTGCCGGTCCGATGCCGACGACAATCTCGTTGTCGAGCATCTTCTGCATGTACTCCGCCTGCCCGTTGGTCTTGGGCTGGATGATCTTGCGCACGCCCGGCAGCACGATCTTCCCCGGCGTCCCGCTGTCGCGGGCCGGGCCTTCCATCGAGAATCGCAGCACATCGTCGGGATCCAGCGGCTGCCGCTGCTTCGCGTGATCGATCATGCGCTGCGCGACCGCAGCGGCCTTCTCGACCGCGTCCGGCGTGCCCGTGATCGTCATCTGCTCACCGCGGAGCGTGGCACGCACGGGAAACAGGCGCTGCAGCTCCGAGAGATTGCCGTCCGCGACGCCGGCGAGCGTCAGGAGATCGGCCCCCTCGGTCGGCAGCTTCGTCGTGATGCTGTCGCCGCCCATCGTGGAGTCGGTCATGCCTCGCCCTCCACGCGAATGTGCAACTCGGTGAGGTCCTGCGCCGGCACCGGCGAGGGCGCGCCCTCGAAGAGCGCGCGCGCCGCGGTGGTCTTGGGGAACGCGATGACGTCGCGCAGCGAGTCGGCGCCGGCAAGAATCATCGAGATGCGGTCGAAGCCGAAGGCAATCCCGCCGTGCGGTGGCGCGCCGGCGCGCAGCCCCTCGAGCAGGAATCCGAACCGCCGCTCCTGGTCGGCCGCATCGCCGATGCCGAGGAGCTGGAACATGCGCGCCTGCACAGCGGGGTCCGCGGTACGGATCGATCCCCCGCCCAACTCCGTGCCATTGAGCACGCAGTCGTAGGCGAAGGCACGCCAGGTCTCCGGCGCCTCAGGACGCGCCGCCATGTCGTCCGTGTTGGGCGACGTGAACGGATGATGCACCGCGGCCAGCGCACCGGTCTCGGGATCCTGGTCGAACATGGGGAAGTCGAGCACCCAGAGGAACTCGCGGCGGTTCGGATCGGCGAGGCCCAGACGCGCCGCGCATTCCTGGCGCACGCGGTCGAGCGCAGGGCTCGAGATGCGATCGAGGCCCGCCACCGCGAGCAACAAGTCGCCCTCGGCAAGACCCAGCGCCGAGGCGGCATCCGCGGGCAGGAACTTGGCAAGCGGGCCCTCGAGCTTGCCCTCGGCGAGCTTCAGTCGCACCAGTCCACCAGCCCCCGCGCCCTTGGCGATGGCTTCGAGTTCGTCCACCTGCTTCCGGCTCCACGTGGCGGCGCCGGGCACGACGATGCCGCGCACACGGCCGCCGGCGCTGATCGCCGACTGGATGATGCCCGACTCGCTGGCGCGGAACGCCGCGGTCAGGTCGCGGATCTCGAGGCCATACCGAAGATCGGGGCGATCGCAGCCGTAACGCTCCATCGCATCGGCATAGCTCATGCGCGGGAACGGAGTCGTGATCGCGATGCCCGCTTCCGCCCACAGCGCCTTCACCAAGCCCTCGGCCAGCGTGATGATGTCCTCGCGCGTGATGAACGAGGCCTCAATGTCGATCTGCGTGAACTCAAGCTGGCGATCGGCGCGCAGGTCCTCGTCGCGGAAGCAGCGCGCGATCTGGAAGTAGCGGTCGAAGCCCGCGCACATGAACAGCTGCTTGTAGATCTGCGGAGACTGCGGCAGCGCGAAGAACTCGCCCGCGTGCATGCGGCTCGGCACCAAGAAGTCGCGCGCGCCCTCGGGCGTCGGCTTCGTGAGGATCGGCGTCTCGAGCTCGAGATAGCCCGCGTCGCTGAGGAAGTTGCGCGTCGCCTGCAGCAAGCGGTGCCGCAGGATGAGGTTGCGCTGCAGCTCCGGCCGGCGGAGGTCCAGCACGCGATGCCGCAGGCGCAGATCCTCGGCGGGGCGCTTGGCTTCCTTGTCGAGCGCCACGGGAATGGCCGGCGTCGCCGCCGGGCCCACAACGCGGATGTCCGTCACGCGGACCTCGATCTCGCCGGTGGCCATCTCCGGATTCTTCAGGCCGTCTGGCCGCGCCGCGACCACGCCGTCCACGAGCACGGCACACTCCAAGCCGATGCCGGTGCCCTTGGCGATAACCTCCGCGGCGGTCCAATGCGGGTTGAATGCAAGCTGCACCAGCCCCTCACGGTCTCGCAGGTCGATGAACAGCTGGCCGCCGAGGTCGCGCGACTTGTGGACCCAGCCCCCCAACGTCACGCGCTGGCCGGCATGCGCGAGGCGCAGGGCCCCGCCGAGGTGGGTACGGAGCGTAGTAGCGAAGAGATCGGGAGCAGCAGTCACGAGGGCAGCAGGCGGCGAGGCGTGAGGAACGGAACGAAGCGGACGAGGGCAATGCCGAGCAGACCGCCGCTGACATCGGCGACCCAGTCGGCGGCGCTCATCGACCGCCCCGGAATGAACGACTGATGCCACTCATCCACGGCACCGAGACAGGCGATGCCCACGAGCACGGCGGCACAGGTGGCCCAGCGACGCGGCGTCAGCGTGGCGCGCAGGGTGAGCGCCGCGAGAATGGCATAGGCCGTGAAGTGCGCGACCTTGTCGAGGGCAAGGTCGTCGGGCCCGAGCTTCAGCTTGGGCCACGACGTGCCAACGAGGATGATCGCGACCCAAAGGATCGGAGGGGTCCAGCGGGCCGCGGCGGACGGCGCCGCGGCGGGGGGACTCGCATCGGGCATTGAAGGCGTAAATCTAACGGCCACAGCCACTTGGTGGTAGTCATCGCGCATTGCGCCCGTCCCCCAAACCGGGTACTCTGCAACATGCTGAATTTGCTGGACTTGGCCCCTGCCGACGCGGAGCGCACGCTCCGCGAGTTTGCCGTTGCCCACGGCGAGAAGCCGTTCCGCGGCAGCCAAGTGATTCCGCACCTGTGGCAGAAGCCCGTGGCCAGCTTCGAGCAGATGACGGACCTCCCGAAGGCCTTCCGCGACCTGCTCAGCCAGCACTTCGCCCTGCCCCGCCTCGAGTTGCTGACCGAACAGCAGTCCGTGGACGGCACCCGCAAGTTCCTGTTCAATCTCGCGGACGGCCAGAGCATCGAGACCGTCGCCATCCCGGATGGCGACCGCATGACCTTCTGCATCTCCTCGCAGGTCGGCTGCGCGCTCAAGTGCGCGTTCTGCGCCACGGGCGTCATGGGATTCGCGCGCAACCTGAGCGTCAGCGAGATCGCCGGGCAGGTGCGTGAACTCGCCCTGCTCGACCCGCCCGTGCGCGCGACGAACATCGTGTTCATGGGCATGGGCGAGCCGCTCATGAACTGGAAGGCCGTGGAGCACGTGCTCACGATCCTCAACGACCCCAAGGGCTTCGGGATCGGCGCGCGGCACATCACGGTGTCCACGGTGGGCGTGTTGCCCGGCATCGTCGCGCTGGGTCAGCGCAAGGAACAGTTCCGGCTTGCGCTCAGCATCCACGCGCCCAGTGACGCGCTGCGCGGCGAGCTGATGCCGGTGAACATCAAGTATCCGCTGGCCGACGTGATCAAGGCCGCTGCGGAGTTCGACCGCCGCGTGACCTTCGAGTACGTGATGCTCGGCGGCGTGAACGACAAGCCCGAGTACGCGGACCAGCTGGCCAAGCTCGCGCGCGACTGCGGCGCGTTCGTGAACCTCATCCCGCTGCATCCCGGCGGGTCGATGGGCTTCACGCCCACACCGCCGAACGAGATCGGCAAGTTCGCCCGTCGCATCCGCGATCGCGGCGTGGAGGTGGCGATCCGCAAGAGCCGCGGCATGGACATCGCCGCCGCCTGCGGCCAGCTACGGGTGGAACGTCTCCGGCGGCGGCCGCCAGGCAGCGCCGAGCAGGATCGTGAGGTCGAGGTAGCGTGAGGTATCCGGGCGCGCGATGATGCGCGCCCCGCCAAGGCCTTTGGCCGCGAGCTCCGCCCAGTCCATGCGACCGCTGCGCACGTAGATCACGGTAGAGTCGGACTTCTCCGGGCTGTTGCCGCTGCTCACGACGTCGAAGCCGAGATCCCGAAGCACGAACGTGCCGCGCCGCGCGAGCCCGCGGACATCCGTCGCATTGAGCACCTCGACCTTGATGCGCAGGGAGTCGGGCACGATGCGCGCGATCCTCGTGTCGCCGTCGCCGAAGCGCGGACCCGCATCGTCCTCCCCGGGCGATCGCGCCATCGACCAGCCGCCGTACGCGAGCGCGAGCAATGCGACGCCGAGCAGGACCCAGCGTCCCTTGATGCGCCTCACCGGACGTGGTTCCACAGCGCGACGGTCTCGGGAAACAGCGCCTTCCCCTCGCGCACCGTCCACTCGATCCGCATGCGCACCACTTGGCGGAACACACCGTCGAAGTCGTGCACCAAGTGATCGGCGAGGAAGGCGCGATCAGCGCGCGCGAACTGCCGTCCCGGCTCGAGGAAGTCCGCCATGTAGAGGGCGCGGCCGACGCGCGCCCACCCCGCGTAGCCCACGGTGTGCCAGCGAATCGCATCGAGCACGTCCGTGCGAGACTCTCCCTCGGCGTGGAGCCGCTGTGCGGCGGCGGGTCCGTGCAAGGTCTCGACCGGTCGATCCGGATCGGGCGCCAGTGCGCGCAGCGTCTCGGCCGAGGCATCCCGGAGGGCGTCGTGCCAGCGGCCCGCATCGTGCCAGGCCTGCGCCTCGTCGGCGTCGAGCCGCAACTCTACCGCCCAGCGATCCAGCAGCGCGGTGACCCGCGCGATGTGCGCGAGGCGCTTGTCGGTGACCACCGCCCACGCCGGCAGTTGCGGCGCGCTCACGCGGACCTCGTGACGCGCTGCGTCAGGACGGCGAGCCCGGAGACGACTTCACGGAGTTCGGTGGTGGCGCGCTCGAGGTTCCGCAGCGCATCCGCCTGCTCGGCCACGGAGCCGCTCACGCTCACGAGGCCCTCGCGATTGCGCGCGACGATGCTCTCCAACCGTGCGAGCCGTTCGCGCATGCGCTCCACCTCGCGGCGCTGCTCCTCCGCGCTCCCGGCGATGCGCGCGGCGTTGAGCGCCGCCTCGGCCGTCCCATCCACGATGCGGCCGAGCGCCTCGCGCGAACCCGCGCTGCGCGCCTCGGCATCGCCGACGAGGGTCTCGCCGCGCGCCATCAACTGCGCGGTCGCACGCATCTGCTCCTCGAACCCGGCGAGCGCCCGCTGCGCGTCGTCGGCCGCGCGACCGCTCTCGTCGGCCAGCGCACGGACTTCCTCCGCCACCACGGCGAAGCCACGGCCCTCATGGCCGGCGCGCGCCGCTTCGATGGCGGCATTGAGCGCCAGCAGATTCGTCTGCACCGCCAGCTCGCGGATGACGGTGATGAATCCCGTCACGTCGCGCATCGTGGCGCCGAGTGAGGTCACGCGCGCGGCACTCTCGGCGGTGAAGCCCTTGGCATCGAGCAGTTGCTGCAGCGCGCCCTCGACGGCGGCGCGGTTCTCGGCCGCGGCTGCCGATGCGCTGCGAGTGCCGCCTTGGGCCGCCACGGCGTCGCTCGACACCGCCCGCGTGCGCTCCGCGAGGGCCTGCATGCTCTCGAGCCCCAACGCGAGCTGCTCGTTGGCCTCCTGCAAGCCACGTTCGATCTCAGCCACGGCGCGCACCACACCGTCGCCGCCCCCACGCAGCGCACGCGCCGATTCCGTGAGCGTGGCCACTTCCTGCGTGAGTCGCTCCACCGTGGCAACGAGCGGCGCGCGGAGATCGATCAGGTGCAGCGATGTCGCAAGCTGCTGGGCCACGCGCTTGAGCAGGACGCCTTCCTTGCTGCCGTAGGCCCCGCGCTTCGGCGTGTCGATCTCCAGCACGCCGATCAAGCGATCCCCGAACGTGAGCGGCGCGACGGCGCGGGAGGCCGCGTCGGGACGCGCGCGCTCCACGCGCGGATCGCGATTCGCATCGGGGAGCAGGAGCACCTGCCCCGTCTCGAGGGCCAGCGCGCGCAGCGTCGTCCCGTCCCTCGGCGCAGGTTCCGGCGGTTCCACGGCGCCCGTGCCCGTGCGGTACACGAGCCGTGCCTCGCGGCCATCCCAGCGCAGCACCCGCATCTCCTTCCACTCGAGCAGGCGATGCGCCATGCGTTCGAGCCGCGCAATCGCCGTAGCCGCACTGGCGTCCGCGGCCACGGCGGCCTCCATCGCCAAGACCGTGTTGAGTTCCTCCGCGGCGATGCTCTCCTCGAGGATCCGCTTGAGCAGCAACCCGGCGAACCCGAGCATCACGGCCACGAGCAGCACACCGGGCGGCTCCAGCGCCGCGAGGGCGGCCAGCATCGCCGCCAGGAAGATCGAGCTCGCGCCGAGCCCGATCACCTCGTAGCGGAGGATCAGCGAACGCTCTTCCGGCGAGAGCTTGCTGCGGATGATCAACGAGAGGTACTGTAGCGCACGGGCCAGTGCGAAATGCACGATGACGAACACCGCGATGGCCGGCGCTTCGGCGAGCAGGCCCTCGCCGCCGGTGGACATCGGGCCGCGCGCCCATGCGTACCAGCCGTACGCCGCCACCAACGCCAACGCCTCGCGCGAGGCATTGATCCACGCCGGCAACGCGCCGCGGCCCATCCAGATGCCGTCGGCGATCGCCACGCCGAGCGCGACGCCGAGCGCGGCCGCAGCGGGGCCCGCAAAGAGCGCGCCCCCCACCGCCACCATGCCCAACACGCCGACGAACGTGAACTTCGTGACTGGCAGGTGGAACCGCCGCGCGAGGGCCGCCGCCACCACGAGCCCCAGCGTCACCGTCGGATGCTGCCACCAGCGGGCGTCGAGCAAGCACGCGGCGAGCACCGCCGCCGTTCCCAGCGGCGGGGTCGTCGTGCGATAGACGACGATCGTCCGGTTCATTTCCCGTCGAGTGCTGCCCGCAACTCCCGCACGAACTGCAGCGCGGCATCGACACCCTGCGTGTCCGCGATGCGCACCAAGGCCGAGCCAACCACCACGCCGTCGGCCACCTGCGCAACGGCGCGTGCGTCGGCCGGCGTGGAGATGCCGAACCCGACGCAGATCGGCAGATCGCACACCGTGCGCAGCTGCGCCACCGACGCCCCAAGGCCCGCGGACACGCCTTGATGCACGCCCGTCACACCGAGCCGGCTGATGAGATACACGAAGCCGCGCCCGTGCTTGGCGATCTCGGCCATGCGCGCCGCAGGCGTGGTCGGCGCCACGAGGCGCACGAACTCCAGCGGCCCCGCCCCCAACCATGCCTCGCGCTCCGGGTCAGCTCCAACCGGCAGGTCCGTCACCAACACACCGCTCACGCCCTGCGCCTTCGCACGGGCGAGCACGTCAGGCCCGGCCTTCATGAGCGGGTTCAGGTACGAGAACAGCACCACGGGCGCCGTGGGCTTGGCCTCCGCCACGATCCCCAGCGCGCGCTCCAACGTGACGCCTTGGGCCAGCGCCTTCTGCGAACTGCCCTGGATGATGGGACCGTCGGCCAGCGGATCCGAGAACGGGACGCCGACCTCGATCACATCGGCACCCGCCGCCGGCAGCTCCCGGATGAGACGGAGCGAATCGGCCGGCGAGGGATGACCAGCCGTCACATAGCACACGAGCGCAGGGCGCCCTTCGGCGCGCAGCGCCCGCAACCGTTCAGTCAGCACGATGTCAAACGAAGTAGTCGCCGACCTTGATGCCGTAGCGCTCAGGATCAGCCGTCTTGATGATGGACTTCTTGAAGTTCCCCGCCTCGTCCTTCTCGGCGAGGTCGAACAGGCGCCCGGGATGCTCGATGTTGCCGAGGTCGTCGCTGATGAGGCGGACGATGGGCCGCGAGAGCATCTCGGGAATCGGATTCACGGCATGCACGATCGCGAGCTCGAAGGAGTCGAGCACGACCAGCGACCCCACCGGATAGATGCCGAGGAGCGCGACGAAGGCCTTCACGACCACCGGATCCATGCCGCGGCGCGGATTGTCGCGCATCTCCTGCAGCACCTGCGCCGGCGAGAGCGGCGTGGTGGTGTAGACGCGCCGCGAGGTGGCGGCATCGAATCCGTCGGCGACCGCGACGATCTTCGAATAGAACGTCATCTCGGCGATGCGCAGCGAGCGCGGGTAGCCTGTGAGGTCGCGCTTCTGGTGATGCTGGTAGGCCACCATCATCGAGCGATACGGGAACTCCGAGTGCTCGCGCAGCTGGAACAGCGCCAGCACGCCGAGCCAGGGATGCGCCATCACGAGGCGCCACTCATCCTCGTCCAACGCGTCCGGCTTCTGGATCACGTCGATCGGCACGCGGGACTTGCCGATGTCATGGAAGAGCGCCGTGAACCCGAGGTCGTACAGCTGCAGGCGCGTGAGGCCGAGGCGCCGGCCGAGCGCGATGGAGAAGATCGCCACGTTCACGCAGTGCGTGAACGTGTAGTCGTCATAGTCGCGGATCGTCGTCAGACCCACCAGCGAGGTCTCATCGCTCAGGATCTGGTCGACGATGCCCTGCACCACGCGCTTGATCTTCTTGACGTTCGGGCTCTGGCCCATGCGCACCGAGTTCAGCACTTCCTTCGTCGTCGTCACTGACTGCTGGTAGGTGCGCTTGGCGCGTTCCTTGGCCTCGCCTTCGTCCTCGGGGTTGTCGTCGCTCTCCGGCGGCGGCGCGAGGTCGAACACGCTGACGTTCGTCTCCGAGAGCCGCTTGTTCAGTCCCTCGAAGCGCTCGCTGCCCGTCTTGCCCTGCGGATTGATCAGGAACGACAGCAACACGGTCCAGTCGCGCACCGTGGGACGGTCCACGAAGCGAATCTGCCCCACGCCGGCATCGCGGCAGCGATTCAGCAGGAACGAGAAGCTCGTGTAGTTGTCGAGGTCGAGCTTCATGCGCGTGGCGTTCAGGAACAGGAACTCGCCCGCGAGGCGGAACTCACACTCGCCGTCACCGTCAATCAGCTCGGCCGACAGCTTGGTGAGGTCCTCGAGCCCCTTCTGCACCACGGCGTTCTCGAGCGGATACATCTTGAGGTTGCGCAGGGCCACGTAGAACGCGGTGACCCAGGTGCGTCCGATACGACGCACCGTACCCTCGCCCAACCCGACGGCGGTGAGGGCCTGCGTGTTGCGCGCGACGACGCTCTGGCGGCCTTCCGGCGGGGTCCCGGTCATGCATTGCCTCCGGCGGTCGGACCGCGCATGGCGCGGCTGACGGCGTTGCGCACGATGACGTCCTTATCGTTTGCGGACTTCTGCAGCACGGCCCGCGACGCGTCGGTATTGATGCGGCCGAGCGCGATCGCCGCGCAGGCGCGGAGCTCGGGATCTTCCTTCTTGGCGAAGAGGCCGCCCTTCGCGGTGAGGATGGCGTCCAACGTCGGGAGGCCGGCGTCGCCGCAGATGGTCCCGTAGTACTCGAACAGCGCGATGCGCTCGGTGCGGTCCATGTCCTTGGTCGCGCCGCCGGTGACGATGGCTTGGATCCTCTGCAGCGCCGGCCGATGCGTGCGGGCCGTGAGCGCGCGCAACACCGTCAGGCGGATGTCGCGATCCGCATCGGTGAGCGCGGCTTCCAGTGCCGAGAGCGCACCCGGCGTGCCGATGTCCATCAGCGCCGTGACGGCCGCCGCGCGCACCGGGCGCTCCACGCCGCTGGCGAGCACGTCGCCGAGCGAGGGCACGGCGGAGGCCGTACGCATGGCACCCGCGCGCCGGATGGCTTCGCGGGCCACCGACGTCTTGGCGTCCTTCACCAGGCGCACCAACTCCGAGGTGTTCGACTGGGCCAGCCGTTCCGCCGAGGCCTCGAGCAGCGGCTTGAGCTGCGTGTTCTGGCTGCGGTCGATGAAATCGAGCAAGGTGCCCAGCGCGCTCGGCTTCAACTGCGCGAAGAGCTGCGTGAGGTCGTCCTTGGCCGGGAGGCGCGTGGACTCCTCGAGCGCCTGGATCATCTGGCTCAGCGCATCGGGATGCGAGAGGCGGTCGGCGAGCTTGCCGAGCCGTTCGCGTTCCTGCGCGCGCACTTCACGGGCACGCTGCAGGGTACCGTCGATTTCCTTGAGCAGATACGCGACGTTACTGAACTGGCCGGCCGCGAGCATGTGGATCACCAAGGCCTCGAGGTCGCCCGTGACCTCTTCACGCACGAGGGGATCCACCTGCAGTTCGAAGATGTCCAGCAGGGCTTGGAGCACCAGACGCCGAAGGTCCAGCGCGTACTCGCGCTCGGTCTCTTGGCGCAGATACTCGATTTCGTTCGGATCCAGGAAGTACAGCGAGGCGTCGAAGTCGTCCATGGACACGATGCCGGGCGGCCGCGGCGGCTTGGCGCCATCGCCGGCCTTGCCCGGCTCGGACGTGTCCTCTTCCTGTCCGTCGTTGATCGCCTGCTTGGCCTCCTCGATCGCCTGCGTCGGCGGATCGAAGGACTTCCCGAGCGGTGCCGGCCAGCGGCCGGCGTTGGCGTCGGGGTCGAGCGGCGCGGCCGGATCGTTGATCTCGACGTACCGATACTTGAGGCACTGGAAGTCCTGCTCCCAGAGCAGCGTCAGCAGGTCGTCCTCATGCGGCTGCGCGTGCCGCACCTTCGGGATAATCGCGAGGAAACGCTCCATCTCCTCGTCTTCGAACCCAGGGAAGAGCACCAGCTCGCGCAGGCCGTCCTTGAAGAGGAGCCATGGCAATGAATCGCCACCCTTTTCCGGGTGCGCGTTGACCGTGACGCCGTACCACTTGAGATCGGTGTCCGTCACCTGCAACACGAGACTCCCCATGGAGTCCCAGAGCGGCGCGAAGGCCGCCTTCGCCGCCGCCATCGCCTTCTGATGGGCGGCGTTGTTCGGCATGTAGAGCTGGAAGGCCTTGATGGCCTTGTCGAACACGCGGAAGACGTCCTCGACGACCGCCGGTGGGACCGGCGGTGCCTCGACCGCTTCCGTCGCGCCCGTGTCCGTCACGCGTGGAGGTCCCCGCTCTCGAGGATGGCCGCGACCTGCGCCACGTCCTTGTCGCCGCGGCCGCTCACGCAAAGCAGGATCGCGTCGTCCTTGGCGAAGCGCCCCGCGTGCTCGGCGATCCACGCCACCGCATGCGACGTCTCGAGCGCGGGGATGATGCCCTCGAGCCGGCCAAGCATCTCGAACCCGCAGAGCGCTGCGCCGTCCGTCACCGAGTGGTACTCGGCCCGTCCGCTGTCGCGGAGGTAGGAGTGCTCCGGACCCACGCCCGGATAATCCAAGCCCGCGGAAATCGAATGCGCAGGATGCACCTGGCCGTCCTCATCCTGCAGCAGGTAACTCAAGGTGCCGTGCAACACGCCGGGCACGCCCTTGGAGAGCGAGGCGGAGTGACGCCCGCTGTCGAGACCTTCACCCGCGGCCTCAATGCCGATGAGCTTCACGGAGGGATCGCCCACAAAGGCATGGAAGATGCCCATGGCGTTGGAGCCGCCGCCGACACAGGCCACCACATGGCTCGGCAAACGCCCGGCGCGCTCCAGCATCTGGGCACGCGCCTCGCGGCCGATGATCGCCTGGAAATCGCGCACCATGCGCGGATACGGCGCAGGCCCGACCACCGACCCGATGATGTAGTGCGAGTCCTCGCAGGTGGCGACCCAATCGCGGATCGCCTCGCTCGTGGCGTCCTTCAGCGTGCGGGTCCCGGCCGTAACCGGCACGACCGTCGCCCCCATGAGGCGCATGCGGAAGACGTTGAGCTGCTGCCGCCGCATGTCCTCTTCACCCATGTAGACGACGCAGTCGAGGCCCAGCCGCGCGCAGACCGTGGCGGTCGCGACGCCATGCTGCCCTGCACCGGTCTCGGCGATGATGCGCCGCTTACCCATGCGCTTGGCCAGCAACGCCTGCGCCAGCGCATTGTTGATCTTGTGCGCGCCCGTGTGATTGAGGTCTTCGCGCTTCAGCCACACCGCCGCGCCAACCTTGGCGCTGAAGTTCGGCGCTTCCGTCAAGATGGACGGACGCCCGACGTACGTCTCGAGGAGATGCGTCAGCTCGCGCGTGAACGCCGGGTCCGCCAGCGCCTCGGCGAGCGCGACTTCCAACTGATCCAATGCCGGCACGAGCGTCTCGGGCACATAGCGCCCACCGAACGCCCCGAACCGATCCGTCGCGACCTGCGTCATCTCACCTCGTGTGCGCGCACGGCGTCCGCGAAGGCGCGCATGCGATCAGGGTTCTTGATCCCGGGCGCCGACTCCACACCCGAGGACACATCCACTACGTCGACACCGACGGCGCGCAGCGCGTCCGCGACGTTCTCCGGACGGAGACCGCCGGCGAGCACCACACGGCCGCGCGCCCGCAGCCGCGACACGGCATCTGCCACCGCAGGCCAGTCGAGCCGCACGCCGGTCCCGCCGAGCTGTCCCGCCACCGCCGCATCGAGCACCACCGCATCTATACCATCGTCGTACCAGCGCAGCACCTCGTCCACCGGCACGCCGCGTGCGGCGTCCACATGAGACACCGCCCACAGCTCGCCGCGGAACCGCCCTCGCAATCCTATCCGCCGCTCTCGCTCGGCGCCATAGGTCAACTGCAGGACATCGAGTCCGGCAATCGCCGCGAGTTCGAGGGCCTCCGACGACGACTGCGCGGCCAGCACGCCCACCCGCTTCGCGCTGCCCGGCGGCACCACCGCCAGCACCTCGGCCGCCCGCGACGCACTCAAGTGGCGCGGACCGCCCGCGAAGATCACGCCGACATACGCCGCCTGAAGCGCCACCGCCGTCGCGGCGTCCTCGGGCCGTGTGAGCCCGCAGAACTTGATGTCAGCCACGGCTGCGGCGTGGCACGGCAGCGAACGCGCGGAGCGCCGCCTCAGGATCGGCGGCCAGCGACAGCGACGAGCCGATCAGCACGGCGTCCGCGCCGAGGGCCGCGGCGCGCTCCACGCCCGACACGTCGGAGATGCCGCTTTCATAGATGGCGATGCGCTCGGGCGGCACGAGCGGGATCATCCGTGCCCCCACCGCCGGCTCGATAACGAGCGTCTCGAGATCGCGGTTGTTCACCCCAATCACGGCGCCCGGCACGGCGACCGCACGGACGAGTTCGTCCTCACTGCGCACCTCCACCAGAGGCGTCAGGCCATGCGCACGCACCGCCGCCCCGAGCTCGGCCAGTTCCGCCGGGGGAAGCGCCCGCGCGATGAGGAGCACCGCAGCGGCTCCGTAGGCCTTCGCCTCGAGCACCTGGATCTCCGCCGTGATGAAGTCCTTGCGGAGCAGCGGCACGGCGACGCTCGCGCGCGCATCGCGCAGGTCGGCGAGGCTACCCCCGAACCGGGACGGCTCGGTAAGGATCGAGAGCGCCGCCGCCCCCGCAGACGCGTACGCGCGCGTGCGCGCGGCGGCGTCAAGTCCGGGGTTCAGACTGCCCTTCGACGGCGAACTCCTCTTGAGCTCCGCAACGACCGCCACGCAGCTGCCACGAAGGGCCGCCGCGAAGTCCGGCGGCGGCGCTGCGGCCGCCGCCAGCATGGCGAGCTCCGCCCGGGCGAGCTCGCTCTCCCTCGCGCGCTGTCGGGACTGCGCCGTCAGCTCGCCGAGCGGGCCACTGGGCGGGGTCCAACGGGTGGCTTGTGCTTCGGGCAATGTTCGGATACCGTTACTTCGGGTCGTGTTCGGGCGTCTAGCGGGTGTCGGACCCCGAGTCCACGACCTCCACCACCCTTTTAGGGGCGATCGCGATGCCGCTCACCAAGGTCCAGCGCAAGATCCTCGACTATCTCCAGAGCTACCAGTCGGAACACGGCTACGCGCCGAGTTTCGAGGAGATCGCCGAGGCCTTCAACTATAACTCGCTGGCCACGGTGCACGAGCACCTGTCCAACCTTGATCGCAAGGGCTACATCCGGAAGTCATTCAACGAATCTCGCGCGATCGAGATCCTGCCGAGCGAGGTCTTCCCCAAGGCCATCGAACTCCCGATTCGCGGCTCGGTGGCGGCGGGTCTGCCGCTCGAGGCCTTCGAGTCCTCCGAGACCATTGCGGTCCCAGATGCCTTCGTGCGCCGCGCGGGTGAGCACTATGTGCTGCGGGTGCGCGGCGACTCGATGATCGAAGACCAGATCAGCGATGGCGACTATGTGGTCGTGCACGATCGCCCGACCGCCGACAACGGCGAGATGGTGATTGCGATGCTCGACAACGCCGGCGCCACCGTGAAGCGGTTCTACCGCGAGCGCGACGGGCGCATCCGGCTGCAGCCCGCGAACGCGACGATGGAGCCGATCTACGTCCGGCAGGAGGACGTGCAAGTCAAGGGCATCGTCGTGGGCGTGATGCGGCGCTACTAGCGGCGTCGCAGCGCTCAGGCGCGCCGTGCGATCGTGGCGCGCCGCAGTCGGCCGAGCGCATCCCAACCCGCACCACCATCGAGGGCCTCCTGCGCTAGGCGAACGCCGGCGGGGAGGTCCTTCGCTTTGCCCGCCACGAAGAGGGCAGCGCCGGCATTCAACACGACGGCAGCCTCGGCTCCCCGTGAGGCCTTCCCCACCAACACCGTCTCCACGAGGCGGGCGTTCTCCTGCGGCTCGCCGCCGCCCAGGTCCTCTGGCTTCGCCGGCGCGAGCCCCACGTCCTCGGGCCGGAACTCGCTGCGCGTCAACGCAGCGCCGCGCACCTCGAGGATGGTGGTCATGCCGAGCGGCGAGATCTCGTCCATGCCGGGCGCGCCGTGGACGACCAACGAGTGCACGGTCCCCAGTTCCTGCAAGGCCCCCGCGATCAGTTCGAGCCGCGCGGCGTCGGCCACGCCGATGACCTGCCGGCCGGCCATCGCCGGATTGGCGAGCGGACCGATGAGGTTCATGACGGTCTGGATCCCCATCTCGCGGCGCACCGGACCCACATGGCGCATCGCCGGGTGCATGGTCGGCGCGTACATGAACACGATGCCGGCTTCATCGAGCACCTCGCCCATGCGCGCGACCGGCAGATCGATGGGAACGCCCAGTGCCTCGAGGACGTCCGCCGATCCTGACTTCGAGGTGAAGGAGCGATTGCCGTGCTTGGCGACGCGCGCGCCGGCGCCGGCAGCGAGAATCGCGGCGGCGGTGGAGATGTTGAACGTGGTGACCGAGCCGCCACCGGTGCCGCAGGTGTCCACGAGTTCGTCCGGGCGCGCGGCGTCGAGCCGCGTCATCGCCGCGCGCAGGGCACGCGCGGCACCGGCCACCTCACTGGCGCGCTCGCCGCGCACGCGCAGGCCCATGAGGAGCGCGGCCATTTGCGCCGCGGTCCCCTCGCCGCGCATCACCGCGTCGAAGGCCTCCGCGGCGTCGTCGGCTGGCAGCGTCTCGCCCGCGACGATGCGCTTGAGCGCCTGCTGCAGCACGCTACTGCTCACGGATGCTCCGGGCGAGGCGCTGCGGCAACTGCGCCTCGGTGGCGACGAGCGAGATGACGAGCCCCAGCAACCGCACGCGTTCGACATCCTCTTCCACGAAGAGCCCGCGCTGGGCGCGGTTGGTGAGATTCACGACGCCGAGGAGCTCATCGTGCTGCACGAGCGGGAACGAGATGAACGACCCCGTGGTGAGGTACTCGTCCTTGAGCAGTGGGTGGCTCGCGGCGTCCTGCACGTCCACCACGAGCATCGGCTCGCGCGACTGCGCGACACGGCCGACGATGCCGTCGCCCAGCCGCACGCGATGCCCGAGCTGCACGTGCGGCGCGAGCCCGCGCGCCGCGGCGAGGAACAGCGCATCGGCCCCGGGCTCGCGGAGGAAGATCGAGCAGCGCAGGGCCTGCATGTCGTCACCCAGCAGGGAGAGCAGTCCGTCGATCAATGGCCGCGGCGCCGACGTGGACGCAGCGAGGGAGAGCACCCGGTCCAACAGGTAGAGCGTGCGCGTACGCTGCCGGAGCGCCTCGGAGCGACGATGCAGCTCCACGTGGGCCTGCTCCAGCTGCCCGATGCTGGCCGTCAGCTGCTGCTCGAGCACCGTCAGCTGCCGCGCATTGCGCCGGAGCTCTTCGATGCGCTTCGCCTCATCGCGCTCGCGCGCCAGCCGTGACGACGCGCTTTCGGCCTCGAACTCGCTGGTCTGCCGCGCGAGTTGGGCCTCCAGGTCGGCGAGCCGCTGCAGGTAGTCCTGATGCACCCGTTGCGTCACGTCCTCGAGCGTGCGCACCGCCTCAGCGCGGGCGTCCTTCTCCGCGAATCTGGCGATGGCGAGTTCGAAGAGGGCGGTGAGCGGCCCGAGGCGCTCGGTCACCCGAGTGCCGAACACGCGCTTCGGCTCGACGGCCGCGAGGATGGCGACCAACTGCCGCTCGTGGCGAATGCCGCGCAGCAGCAACTGGCCGCCCGATTCCGGTTCCGGGAGGCGTAGCAGGCGCGCGTACGCCGCCTGGTCTTCGGCGATCTCGACGAAGCTGCCGCCCTCCATCACCACCCGATGCACCGCGGCCGGGAGCTGCTCGACGTTCGTTTCCATGGGGGCGCGGTCCACGCGGCCACCCTCCGCGCGGGCGCGCTCCCGAATCAGACCGCTCCGCGCGTCCACCTTGAGCAGCGCCAGCCCGGTGTCCCGATCCGACTCGGCGAGCGCCTCGGCGAGCCGAACGAAGGCGTCGTCGGTGCTGGACGCGGCACCGAGCGCGTGCGCGAGGGACGGAAGGGAGCGGGCGAGCATGGGCGTGGAGAGCGAAGCATCACCGCGGGGGCGCGGAGTGTCAATCGCGCGTGCGCGTTCCTTGAATGAGGACCCTGCGCCGGATTAGCTTTCGTCCGATGGCGACGCGCACCCTGCAGCTGGTCCTGCACTACGATGGCTCGGCGTTTGCCGGGTGGCAGGTCCAACCGGGGCAGCGCACGGTGCAGGGCGAGTTGGAGCGGGTGCTGGGGCGGCTGTGTGCGGAGCCCGTGCGCGTGACGGGCGCTGGGCGGACCGATGCGGGAGTGCATGCGCGTGGCCAGGCGGCGAGCATCACGGTGCCGACGCACTGGACGGCGGATCGGCTCCGCCGCGTGCTGAACGACCAGCTTGGCGGCGACGTGTGGGTCGCCGCGGCGTTCGAGATGCAGCCCCAGTTTCACGCTCGCTTCAGCGCGACGGGTCGGCGGTACAGCTACACGGTGGGACTCGATGCGGGAGCCGCGTCGCCATTCCGGCGACGTTGGGAGCTCCCGTGGGATCGGGACCTCGACCGTGAGCTGCTTGGCTGGTGTGCAGAGCGGCTGATGGGACGGCATGCGTTCTACGGCTTTGCGGTGCGCGGCACGGCACCGGAGACCGACGACCACGTCTGCGAGGTCCAGTTGGCGCGCTGGCGTGCGGTGACGCACGACGACGTGCAACAGCTGGTGTTCGACGTCGCCGCAAACCGCTTCCTGCACCACATGGTGCGGTTCCTCGTGGGGACGATGCTCGCCGTGGCGAGCGGCGCACGGCCCAAGGACGACTTTGCGGCCCTGCTCGCCGCCGCGGCGAACGACGAGGTCTCCCCGCCTGCCCCCGCGGCGGGGCTCTGCCTCGAGCACGTGAGCTACCCGCCGGACCTGTATCTCGACCCGCCGCCCACCCCGCCCCACGCGTAGATGCGCCTCTACCTCGCGACCGTGAACCCGAAGGAGATCGCCTGGGCCGAACAGGCCGGGCTGCTCGACGGCATCGTCGCGACGCCGTCGGTGTTGGCCGCCGAGGTGCCGCAGGCCGACCCGCGGGAGATCCTGCAGGAACTTGGCAGCGCCTCGCTGCGCCCCGTGTTCGCGAGCGTCAGCTCCCTCGAGACGGAGGAGATCGTCCGGGGCGGCAAGGATCTGCGGCGACTCAATGAGCACGTGATTGTCGCGGTGCCGTTCGTGGAAGACGCATTGCCGGCCATTCGCCGGCTCGCGGCCGACGGCCTGCGCGTCGCCGCGACACTCGTGCACACCGTGGCGCAGGGCCTGCTCGCGGCGAAGGCTGGCGCCTCGATGGTCGTCGTGCCGGTGGACGCCCTCGAGGCCGTCGGTGAGCGCGCGGACACGACGGTCCGAGCCCTGCATGAGGCCTTCGTGCGCGCCGCCGTCGAGTGCGATGTCGTCGTCGCGGGTCCGCCCAACGCCGCGCGCTTCGCCGAACTCGCGACGGCGGGCGCCGACGCCGCGGTCGTACAGCCCGAGGTGCTTCGCTCCTTCCTGCAGCATCCGCTCACGGACCGCGGCATCGATCGCTTTTTGGTCGACGTGAGCCGTCGCGCCCGCCCGCGCCGCACCAAGTGATTCGCCTCATGCGCCTCCTCACCGTCAGCGGCCTCGCCCTCGCGGCCCTCGCCTGCGAGGGCGCCTCGCCGAGCATCTCCGATGCGCAGGGCACTCCCGCAACGGCCCAGCAACAACTGCTGCCGGCGCCCGATCCGCGGCCGGACGCGATCAACACCTCGCGCCGCACCGCGATCACCGAAGCGGTGGCCCGCGTGGCCCCCGCGGTGGTCACCGTGCAGACCGAGCGTGTCGAACGCACGGCGGTCTCGCCCTTCGATGCGTTCTTCGGCGTGCGCTCCGGCAGCCAGGTCGTGCCGGGGCTCGGCTCTGGGTTCATCGTGCGCAACGACGGCGTGATCGTCACCAACGCCCACGTGGTGTCCGGCGCGAGCAACGTCCGCGTGGCCATGCGCGATGGGACGATCTACCCGGCCCGCGTGGTGGGCGAAGACGAGCTCAACGACCTCGCAGTCCTCAAGATCGATGCGACGGACCTCCCCACCGCACCGCTCGGCACCTCGCGCGGCATGTTGATCGGCGAGTGGGTGGTGGCGATCGGCAATCCCTACGGATTCTTGCTCGGCAACTCCGAGCCCAGCGTCACCGCCGGTGTGGTGAGCGGCGTGGGCCGCAACTTGACGGGCCGCGGTGATGGCCCCGGCGTGTACGTGGACATGATCCAAACGGACGCGTCGATCAATCCCGGAAACTCAGGCGGCCCGCTGATCAACGCCAACGGTGAAGTCGTCGGCGTGAACAGCTCGATCTACACGCCCACCGGCGGGAGCATCGGACTGGGCTTCGCCATTCCGATCGACCGCGCGCGCCGTGTGGCAGAAGACCTGTTGGCGCATGGCGCGGTGCGTCGGCCTTGGATCGGCGTGAAGGTGCAGCAGTCTGGCGCGACCGCTGCGCGCGGCTCGCTGAACTCCGGCGCGACCATCGAGACGATCGTCCCGGGCTCGCCCGCCGAGGACGCGAGCCTGCGCGTCGGCGACGTGATCGTGCGCTCCCGAGACCGGCAGATCCGCAATCCGTACGACTGGGAAGCCGAATTGCTCGAACTGCGCGTCGGCGAGACCGTCGATCTCATGGTGCGTCGCGCGGGGCGCGAGCAGCGCGTGGTGGTGCGCGTCCGCGACCTGCCGGAGGTCGGCGCGGAGCGCGTGGCCGTGCTACGTGAGCTCGAACTGATCGCGCTGACGCCGGCCATCCGTGCTGAGCGCGGCCTGCGGAGCGAGCGTGGCGCGCTGGTCGCCAAGGTCACCGATCGGGTCTCGCAGGATCTCGGCATCCGCGCCGGCGACCTGATCATCCAGGTGAACCGCACCCCGGTCACGGACGCCCAACAAGCGGCGCGCGTGCTCGAGTACTACATCGGCCGAGGCCCGATCCGCATGTTCTTCGAGCGCGACGGCACGGTCTACTCCACTGATTTCCGCATCCGATGAGCCATAGCAGCTACCGTTCGCCGCTCGCTGACCGCTACGCCTCACCGGCGATGCTTGAGCTCTGGAGTCTCCAGACCCGCCACGGGCTCTGGCGTCGCCTCTGGCTGGCGCTGGCCGAAGCGGAGCGCGACCTCGGCGTCGCGATTCCCGCCGAGGCCATCGCGCAGATGCGCGCGCACCTCGACGATATCGACTTCGCGGCGGTGGCCGAGTACGAGAAGCGCTTCCGGCACGACGTGATGGCGCACATCCACGCCTTCGGTGACGTTGCCCCCGCGGCGAAGGGTGTCATCCACCTCGGCGCCACCAGCTGCTTCGTCACCGACAACGGCGACCTGATCCAGATGCGGCGCGGCCTCGAGCTGCTGCGCGCCCGTTTGGTCTCGGTGATTCGCGCGTTGGCGGCGTTCGCCAAGCAGTGGAAGGACGAACCGACGCTCGGGTACACCCACCTGCAGCCGGCGCAGCTCACGACGGTCGGCAAGCGCGCGACGCTTTGGCTGCAGGACTTGGTGCTCGACCTCGCCGACCTCGATCATCGCCTCGCGAACATCCCCATGCGCGGCGTGAAGGGCACCACCGGCACGCAGGCGAGCTTCCTGGAGATCTTCGGGGGCGACCACGCCAAGGTGCGCGAGCTGGATCGCCGCGTCTGCCACGCGATGGGCTTCCCGGGCTCGATCCCCGTCAGCGGCCAGACCTACTCGCGCAAGCTCGACCAGCAGATCCTCGACGTGCTCGCCGGCATCGCCGCCAGCGCCGCGAAGTTCGCCAGCGACCTGCGCATGCTGCAGAGCTTCGGCGAGATCGAGGAGCCGTTCGGCAAGGAGCAGATCGGCTCGTCGGCTATGGCCTACAAGCGCAACCCGATGCGCTCCGAGCGCATCAACTCGCTGGCGCGCTTCGTGCTGAGCATTGCCGGCACGGCCAACGAGACGCACAGCGTGCAGTACTTCGAGCGCACGCTCGACGACTCGGCGGTGCGCCGCATCACCATCCCGGAAGCGTTCCTCGCGACCGACGCGATCGTGATCCTGCTCGAGAACATCGTGACGGGCCTCGAAGTGCATCCCGCGCGAATCCGGGCCCGCCTCAACGAGGAACTGCCGTTCATGGCTACGGAGGCGCTGATCGTGCGCGCCGTCAACGCCGGCGGCGACCGGCAGGCCGTGCACGAGGTGATCCGCGTGCACTCGATCGCCGCGGCACGGGCCATGAAGGACGAGGGCAAGCCGAACGACATGCTGGCGCGCTTGGCGAAGGACCCGGCCTTCCCGGTGCCCAGCGAAGATCTCGCGGCGGTGACGGACCCGATGCGGTTCGTCGGGCGCGCGCCGCAGCAGGTCGAGGAGTTCCTCGCGGAAGTCGTGCAACCGATTCTCGTGGCCGCGGGCGAAGCCGCGCCGCCCAAGGAAGAGGTGCGCGTATGACGTCGTTGCTCGTCGGCCAGACGACGCTGCCGCTCCCGCTCCTGCGCCGCGGCAAGGTGCGCGACGTGTACGCCGTCGGCGACGCGCAGGTGCTGCTCGTGGCCAGCGACCGGGTGAGCGCCTTCGACGTCGTCATGCGCGAACTGGTGCCGTACAAGGGCGCGGTGCTCACGCAGCTGACGGCCTGGTGGCTGTCGCAGTTCGCCGGCGACGTGGCCAATCACATGCTGACCTGCGACGTGGACGAGATCATCGCCCGCGTGCCGGGCATCGCCCTGCACCGCGACGAGCTCGCCGGACGCGCGATGCTCTGCGTGCGCACGGAAGTCTTCCCCGTGGAGTGCGTGGTGCGCGGCTATCTCGCTGGCTCCGCGTTCAAGGAGTACCGAGCGACTGGTACTTTGGCCGGCGAACGCTTGCCGGCCGGGCTGCAGGAGAGCTCGCGCTTCGAGCCGCCGGTGTTTTCACCGGCGACCAAGGCGGAGACGGGTCACGACGAGAACATCACCATCGCGCAGATGGCGCGCGTGGTCGGACCGGAAGCCGCCGCGGAGCTAGAACGGCTCGCACGGCTCGTGTACTCGCGCGGGCGCGATCTCGCCGCCGCGCGCGGCATCATCATCGCCGACACCAAGTTCGAGTTCGGCCGCGACGCCGATGGTCGCACCCTGCTCATTGACGAAGTCATGACGCCCGACAGCTCGCGCTTCTGGCCTGCCGATCAGTGGCAGCCGGGCAGCGCGCCGCCGAGCTTCGACAAGCAACCGCTGCGGGACTGGCTCGCGGCCGAGAAGGCCGCAGGCCGGTGGAACGGCGAGGCGCCGCCCCCGACCCTGCCCGACGAGGTCGTCGCCGCCACGAGCCGCCGCTATCTCGACGCGTACGAGCGCATCACCGGCGCGCCGCTCGACCTCACCCGCCTGCCGTAGAGGACCGTCGAATGGCCCGTCGCCGCCGTTTTCCCCGCCCCTCGCTCGTGATGCTGCCCAACGGCTTCACGCTGGCGAACCTGTTCTTCGGCATCTTCGCGATCGTCGCCGCCTCGCGCGGCGACCATGAGCAGGCCGGCTGGTACATCGTGTTCGGCGGCTTCTGCGACATGCTCGATGGCCGCATCGCCCGCGCGACGAACACCGGCAGCCCCTTCGGCGAAGAACTCGACTCGCTGGTGGACGCCATCTCGTTCGGCCTCGCGCCGGCGCTGATGATGTACTTCGCCGTGCTGCGGCACGGTGGCTGGGACTGGATCCTCGTGTTCCTCTACGCCGCCTGCGCGGTGATGCGCCTCGCGCGCTTCAACGTGGAGTCGGCGGGCAAGGCGAAGTCGTACTTCAAGGGCCTGCCCTCGCCGGCCGCCGGCGGCACGCTGGCCACCTACTACTGGTTCAGCCAGACGCCGCTCTACAACGAGACGTTCATCAGCGGCTGGCCCTGGGAGACGATCGTCCGCTTCCTCATGGCGGGCCTCGCGTTCCTGATGATCTCCAACGTGCCCTTCCCGGGCTGGCCGAAGTTCACGTTCCGCACGGTGCACGGCGCCGCGGCGATCGTCGTGTTCATCTCGAGCATCTTCGCGCTCTTCTTCCTGCCGAAGCAGTTCTTCTTCCCCTTCGGCATCCTGTACGTACTCACCGGCGTCGTGCTCGCGGTCGCGCGCGGCGTCCTTGAGCTCCCCTCGCCGTTCGACGAGCCCGATGAACTCGACGAGAACGGCGACTCCCTCGCCGAGGAACCCCAGTCGTGACGATGTACCGCGTTGCCGTGCATATCGTGCCCCGCAAGGGCCTGCTCGATCCCCAGGGTAAGGCCGTGGCCGGCGCCCTCCACACCCTCGGCTACGCCGCCGTCGGCGACGTGCATGTCGGGCGCCATCTCGTGATCGAGACCAAAGCCGCGGATGCCAAGGCCGCGGAGGCCGCGGTCAAGGAGATGTGCACCCGTCTGCTCGCCAACCCGGTGACGGAAGACTACGAGATTGCCTCGGTGACGGCCGCATGAAGGTCGGCGTCGTCAGCTTCCCGGGGTCCAACTGCGACGAGGATGCGCTCCTCGCCGTCGTCGAGCGCCTGCACGAGCAGGCCGTGATGCTTTGGCACAAGGACCACGACCTGCAGGGCGCGGACGTCATCATCCTGCCCGGCGGCTTTTCCTATGGCGACTACCTGCGCTCGGGGGCCATCGCGCGCTTCTCGCCGATTATGCAGGAAGTCGTCGCCCACGCCAAGAAGGGTGGCCCGGTAATCGGCATCTGCAACGGCTTCCAGATCGCCTGCGAGGCCGGCCTGCTGCCCGGTGCGCTGATGCGCAACGAGAGCCTGCAGTTCCGCTCGATGAACGTCACGCTGCGCGTCGAGAACACGCAGACGGTGTTCACGGGCAAGGCCACCAAGGGCCAACTGCTGACCATGCCGATCGCGCACGGCGACGGCCGCTACACCGCCGACGCCGAGACCATCGCCCGCCTCGAAGGTGAAGGCCGCGTGGCGTTCCGCTACGTGAACGCCAAGGGCGACGCGACGGCCGACGCCAACCCTAACGGGGCCACCAACAACATCGCCGGCGTCACGAATGCCACCGGCACCGTCGTGGGCATGATGCCCCACCCCGAGCGCGCGCTCGAACCGCTGCTCGGCTCCAGCGACGGCATGGTGCTCTTCGAAAGCCTCCTCGCCGCCGTCCACGCGTAATCACACACTCCTTCCGTCTCCAGTCTTCCGTCACATGTCAGAATTCAATCCGAGCAAGAACGAAGACGAGTACTTCCTCCTCCAGGACCAGGAGCTCATCAAGGCCCACCGCGCGCGCCTCGACGCGGAGCGCCAGGCCGCGGAGCGCCGCCAGCACTTCATGAAGTGCCCCAAGTGCGGCGCCGACCTCAAGGAGCAGGAGCTCCGGCAGGTGAAGGTGGACGTCTGCCCCGACTGCAAGGGCCTCTGGCTGGATGCCGGCGAACTCGAGCTCATCGGCAAGGTGAAGGAATCCGCGATGGGCGGCTTCCTCCGTGACCTCCTGAAGGGACTCCCCGGCTCGTGAGCGCCACTCCCCGCCCCGGCGATCCGGTCGTCACGCCTGCGCTCGTCGCCGAGCACGGGCTCACGCCGTTCGAGTACGAGAAGCTCGTCGCCATGCTGGAGCGCACGCCGACGCTCACCGAGCTCGGCGTCATCTCCGCGCTCTGGAGCGAACACTGCTCCTACAAGCACTCGCGGCCCGTGCTCAAAACCCTGCCCACGCAGGCGCCTTGGGTGCTGCAGGGTCCGGGCGAGAACGCCGGCGTGATCTCCATCGGCGATGGCCTCGCCGTGGCGTTCAAGATCGAGTCGCACAACCACCCGTCGGCCGTCGAGCCCTACCAGGGCGCCGCCACGGGCGTGGGCGGCATCCTCCGCGACGTGTTCACGATGGGCGCACGGCCGATCGCGATGCTCAACTCGCTGCGCTTCGGCTCGCTCGAGAATCCGCGCGTGCGGTACCTCGTGGGCGGCGTCGTGAAGGGCATCGGCGACTACGGCAACTGCGTCGGGATCCCGACCGTGGCCGGTGACGTGATGTTCGACCCGGCCTACGAAGGCAACCCGCTGGTCAACGCCATGTGCGTCGGCCTGATGAAGGAAGAGGAGCTCATCACGGCCAAGGCGCAGGGCATCGGCAATCCGATCATCGCCGTCGGCGCGCGCACGGGCCGCGACGGCATCCACGGCGCGTCCTTTGCGTCTGAAGATCTCTCAGAAGAGAACGAAGCCAAGCGCCCGCGCGTGCAGGTCGGCGATCCGTTCACCGAGAAGCTGCTGCTCGAGGCCTCGCTCGAACTCATCCGCAGCGGCCACATCGTCGCCATCCAAGACATGGGCGCGGCCGGCCTCACGAGCTCTAGCGCCGAGATGGCCGAGCGCGGCGATGTCGGCGTGACGATCGACACCACCAAGGTGCCGGTGCGCGAAGAAGGCATGACGCCGTATGAGATCCTGCTCTCGGAGTCGCAGGAGCGCATGCTCGTCGTCGCCAAGAAGGGCCACGAGGATGAGGTGAAGAAGATCCTCACCAAGTGGGACCTCGCCGCGGAAGTCATCGGCGAAGTCATCGCCGAGCCGGTGTACCGCGTGACCGAAGGCGACCGCGTGGTCGCCGAGTTCCCTGGCACGCGCCTCGTCACCGATTGCCCGCAGTACCACCCGGAGGCGAAGGAGAGCGAGCAGGCCGTCGCCCGCCGCACGCGCGACGTGCATGCCATCGCCGAGTTGCCGAGCGAGAAGGACCCCGCGTGGACGCTCGAGCGCCTGCTGCAGGCGCCGACCATCGCCAGCAAGCACTGGATCCACCGCCAGTACGATTCCACCGTGCGCACGAGCACGGTGATGGGCCCCGGCCACGGCGACGCCGCCGTCCTGCGCATTCGCGGGAGCAAGAAGGCGCTTGCCGTGAAGACGGACTGCAACGGCCGCTACGTATTCCTCGACCCGCGCGTCGGCGGCCGCATCGCCGTCGCCGAAGCGGCGCGCAACGTGGCCTGCGTCGGTGCCACACCGCGGGCCATCACGAACTGCCTCAACTTCGGCAATCCCAAGAAGCCGGAGATCTTCTTCCAGTTCCGCGAAGCCGTGTACGGCATGGGCGACGCCTGCCGCGCGCTGGAGACGCCGGTCACCGGCGGCAACGTGTCGCTCTACAATGAGAATCCGCAGGGCGCCGTCTACCCCACGCCGACGATCGGCATGGTGGGCGTGCTCGAGGATGCTTCGCACGCCACCTCCATGCGCTTCCAGCAGGCCGGTGACGACATCGTCCTCCTCGGCGAGAACACCGACGAGATCGGCGGCTCGGAGTATCTCGCCTGGGTTCACGGCGTCGTGGCTGGTGCCCCGCCGCAGGTGAACCTCGAGGGTGAGAAGAAGCTCATTGACGCCCTGTTGGAGTCCATCCGCGCGGGCACCGTGCGCAGCGCGCACGACTGCTCCGAGGGCGGCCTCGCCGTCGCACTCGCCGAGTGCTGCATGGCCGACCGCACGCGGCCGATGGGCGCGATGGTGGACCTCTCGGCCTGGAGCGCCCTGCCCCAGCGTGCGCTGCTGTTCGGTGAGGCGCAGGGCCGCGTCATCGTCTCCACGGCGAACAGCGCGGCCGTGCTCGCCACGGCGCAGAAGCACGGCGTGCCGGCGCGCGTGATCGGCAAGGTCGCCGTCGCCGACGCCGGCCTGCAGATCCGCGGTACGGCGACGCCCCTGACGTTGACCACGGCCCGGATGGTCGAGGCGTATCACGAAGCCCTGCCCAAGGCGATGGCACGGGCTGCCGCCGAGGCCGTCACCGCTCAACCCGCCACGGCGGGAGGTCACTGAGATGTGCGGCATCTTCGGCATTAGCGGTCATCAGGACGCAGCGGCGCTCACGCATCTCGGGCTGTACTCGCTGCAGCATCGCGGGCAGGAATCGGCGGGCATCGTCGCCGTGAAGGACGGCGAGGTCAGCTCCATCCGCGCCATGGGCCTCGTCTCCGATCAGTTCTCCGCCGAGCGCATGCGGGGCCTCGTCGGTCCCGTCGCCCTCGGCCACACGCGCTATTCGACGGCCGGTTCGTCCACGATCGAGAACGCGCAGCCCGCGCTGGTGCACTTCAAGGGCGGCCATATCGCGCTGGCGCACAACGGCAATCTCACGAACGCGCTCGACATCCGCGGGCAGCTCGAGGACGCCGGCTCGATCTTCTCGACGTCGGCGGACTCGGAAGTCATCGTGCACCGCTTGGCGAAGGCCAAGGCGGAGAAGCCGGAGGAGAAGCTCGCCGAGGCGCTCGTGGGCATCGAAGGCGCCTACTCGCTGCTCGTGGTCATCGGCGACACGCTCGTCGCGGCGCGCGATCCGCTTGGCTGGCGTCCGCTGGTGATGGGCCGCTTGAACGGGGCCTACGTCTTCGCCTCGGAGACCTGTGCGCTCGACATCGTCGGTGCGACGGTGGAGCGTGAGGTGAAGCCGGGCGAAATCATCGCCATCGGCCCCGACGGCACGCTCCGCACGCTCGAGCGCGCTGCGGCCAGCAAGCTGCACCGCTGTGTGTTCGAGTACGTCTATTTCGCGCGCCCCGACTCCAGCGTGTTCGGCGGGAACGTGGACCGCGCGCGTCGCGCGCTGGGACATCGGCTCGCCAAGGAGCATCCGGCTCCCGGCGCCGACCTCGTGTTCGCCGTGCCGGACTCCTCGAATTCGGCGGCCCTCGGCTTCAGCGAAGCCAGCGGCATCCCGCTCGAGCTGGCGCTCATCCGGAACCACTACGTGGGCCGCACGTTCATCCAGCCGACGCAGTCCGGACGCGACGCGAAGGTGAAGGTGAAGTACAATCCGGTCCGCGAAATCTTGGATGGCAAGAAGGTCGTGATGGTGGACGACTCGATCGTCCGTGGCACGACCACGAAGGGCCTGGTGGCGCTCATCCGCGCCGCCGGGGCGAAGGAAGTCCATATGCGGGTCTCGTCCCCCCCGATCACGGGACCCTGCTGGTATGGCATCGACACACCGGATCGCGATCACTTGATCGCGGCCAATCACAGCCTTGACGACATCGCGCGGCTGATCGGGGTGGACTCGCTCGGGTACCTCTCGTTGGAGGGGATGCTCGGCGCAGTGCCAGGTGGGCCCGATGGCTTCTGCCACGCGTGTTTCTCGGGCCAATACCCCACCCAGCCGCCAAGCGTCGGGCCCGTTCGGCTCAAGCGCGCGTAGCGGCACCACCGCCCGACGGGCGGGAGTGCGAGCAGTGGACAAGGCAGTCTTTTTCTTCGGGAATGGCAAGGCCGAGGCGGGTCGCGAGGACCGCGACCTGCTTGGCGGCAAGGGCGCGAACTTGATGGAGATGACGAACCTCGGCGTGCCCGTGCCGCCGGGGTTCACCATCGCCTGCAACCTCTGCGACCTCTACCTCGCCACCGGCAAGGTGCCGGACGGCCTTCACGGAGACGTCGAACGCGCCATCGCACGGCTGGAAGAGGCCGCCGGCCGTCGGTTCGGCGATGTGGCGAATCCCCTGCTGGTGTCCGTGCGCTCTGGCGCGCGCGTCTCCATGCCCGGCATGATGGAGACAATCCTCAACCTCGGGCTCAACGACGATACCGTGAAGGGCCTCGCGGCGCAGAGCGGCAGCCCGCGCTTCGCGTATGATTCCTACCGTCGCCTGCTCCAGATGTATGGCGACGTCGTCCTCGGCGTCCCCTTTGCGGACTTCGAGCATCTGCTCGCCGCCAAGCGCTTGACGACGGGCGCCAAGACCGACGCCGACCTGCCGGCCGAGTCGCTCATGGTGCTCGTGCAGGAGTATCAGGCGCTGATCAAGACGGCCACCGGCAAGCCCTTCCCGCACGACCCGCGCGAGCAGCTCTGGGGCGCCATCGAGGCCGTGTGGCGCTCATGGACGCTCAAGAAGGCCGTGGACTACCGGCGCGTGAATCACATCGCCGAGACGCCGGGCACGGCCGTGAACATCGTGGCGATGGTATTCGGCAACCTTGGCGACGACTCGGGCACCGGCGTGGCCTTCACGCGCGACCCGAGCACCGGCGAGAAGCGTTTCTACGGCGAGTTCTTGGTGAACGCCCAGGGCGAGGACGTGGTCGCGGGCATCCGGACACCGGAGCCGATCGACCGCATGGCGGATCGCCTCCCGCAGGCCTACGAGGACCTGCTGCGCACGCAGGCCCTGCTGGAGCGCCATTTCCGCGACATGCAGGACCTCGAGTTCACCGTCGAGCGCGGCAAGCTGTACTTGCTGCAGACGCGCACGGGCAAGCGCACGGCGGCCGCCGCCGTGCGCATCGCGCGCGAACTGGTGCACGAAGGGCTCATCTCGCAGCAGGAGGCGCTGCAGCGCATCCCCGCGAAGCAGCTCGATCAGTTGCTGCATCCGATTATTGACCGACGCGGCAAGCCGCAGGCCATCGCGAAGGGCCTGCCCGCCAGTCCCGGCGCCGCGAGCGGCATGGTGGTGTTCGACGCCGACGTTGCGGAATCCCGCGGCGCACGCGGCGAGAGCGTGATTCTCGTGTGCGACGAGACCACGCCGGAGGATTTCCACGGCATGGTCGCCGCCCGCGCAATCCTCACGGCCCGCGGCGGCATGACTTCGCACGCTGCCGTCGTGGCGCGCGGCATGGGCAAGTGCGCCGTGGTCGGCTGCGACGCGATCCGGGTCAATGCAAGCAATCGCCGATTCACCGTCGGCGAGACGGAAGTGGTGGAAGGCGACTGGATCACGCTGGACGGCGCCACCGGCGACGTCTTCCTTGGCGACCTCCCGACGGTGCCCAGCGAAGTGATGCAGGTCAACGCTGGCACGCGCGACGCCGAGGACTCGCCGGTCTACCAGGGCTTTGCCGAGTTGCTCGCGTGGGCGGACGGCCAGCGCCGGCTCAAGGTGCGCGCCAATGCGGACACGCCGCACGACGCGCAGGTGGCGCGTGCCTTCGGCGCCGAGGGCATCGGGCTCTGCCGCACGGAGCACATGTTCTTCGACGGCGACCGCATCCACGCGATGCGCGAGATGATCGTCG
>CAZCIM010000019.1:0-33693 GCA_964498895.1 uncultured Gemmatimonas sp.
AGCGCGGCCCGATGCAACATCTGCTTCATCGGAACCCTCTGCTGTTGGTGATCCTACGGGGGAACGGCGATACCACGAACATCACTGCGGCGGGGAGCCGCCGCGTTCGAGCAACATCTGGAGCATCCGGCGGATCTCGGTGGACTGATCCACCTCGACGTCGGCGGCGAAGCGGAACACCGTCTCGTCGATGGCGCCGCCATCGCGGATGAGCGTTTGCACCATCGTGACCGCGCCGCGGTGATGGTTGATCATGCGCTGCAGGAACAGGACGTTGAACGCGTCCCCGCGGGCGGCGTCGAGCTCGGTGAGCTGCGCCGCCGTGAGCATGCCGGCCATCATCGCGTGGTCGTGGTCCATGCCGCCCATGTCGTGACCCGCGTGCTCGTCGTTCGGGTTGGCGGGCGGCGGGACGAGCACACCTTCTGGCGTCACGGAGGGCACGGGCTTGCCGCGCTCGGTGAGCCAGCGGCGCATGAGCGCGATGTCGTCGGTTTGGGCGTTGATGATGCGACCGGCGAGCGTGGCCATCTCGGGGTCGCTGGTGTGCGTGGGCACCCAGCGCGAGATCAGGATGGCCTGTGCGTGATGGCCGATCATGTCCGTCATGAAGCGGACGTCGGCATCGGTGTACGGCAGCCGCAGGGAATCCGCACGGACGCGGTCGGCGTCGGAGGCCGGCGTAGGGCCGGTGGCGACGCCGCCGCGCGGGGCGCAGGCGCCGAGGGCGGCTGCGGCGAGGAGGAGCAGGGCGGGGGTGGTGCGCATCGGAGGGGGTCCGAGATAAGACACCCGGCAGGCCGCCGGGGTTGGCTCCCGTAATCTACAAGCCGGCGGGCGTTGGGGTTTCAGGGCGCGCGTCGCACCTCAAGCTGGTACCGCCCGAGATTGAATCCCGTGGTGCCGATGACGCCGAGCCAGTACCGGCCGGACTGCTGGATGGCGATCGTGCGCTCGAACCGTTCGAATCGGTCGTCGGCGTCCGGGCCCCACACCCACATCAGTCTGGCGTCGCGGAAGCTGAGGTCCGCCTTGAGGTTGCTTGACTCGCTCGTGACGATCACCGTGATGCGTTCGCCCGCGCGGAGATCCATCGCGTACAGGTCGCACTCGGTGTTGGTGCCGCAGTTCTGCGGATCGGAGGCCGTGATCTCGCCGCTGACCCGTTCGCCGACGGTGAGCACGCGCGTGCCGGCTGGCGGCCGCGGCACGTCGTTGCGCCAAGTGCGTAGGTGATAGCCGCCGAGTCCGTCGCCGCGGTCCCGGTCGAACGCGGTCACGAGGATGGTGTACTGGCCGGCCCGTCGCACCGTGCGCTCGACTTCCGCGCTGTTGCCGTTCGCGCTGGGCCCATCGCTCTCGGCCACGAGTTCGTTGTCCGGCCCGAAGATCATCAGGTGCGGATGGAAGTCCAGGCTCTCCAGCGTCACGCGGATCTCGTCGCCTTCGCGCCAGTCCACGTAGAACACATCGGCGAACGTGCCATCGTTGAGACTCAGGTCGCTGCGCGTGAGCAGGCCGCCGCTGCGTTCGGTGGGCTCAAGTCTCGTCGGCTGGGCCACGCTCAGGCGATACGCGCCGGTTTCGCCCGGCGTCATGGCGTGCACGAGCAGGATGACCGTCGTCGCCTCGGACCCGTTGAGCGTGAGCTGCGAGTATCCGCGGCTGCCGGCCTCGACATCAACCTTGATCTCCTCGCCGCCCAGCTCGCCTGCCGAGAGCACTGGGGTGAACTCCGACGACAGCACGGAGACCCGGAGGACCTGACCGGCGCGCATTTGCAGCACGTAGCGATCCACGTACGATCCCTGATGCCTGAGCTCGGTCTGCCGCAACCGGCCGTTGACGGTTGTCGGCACGGAGAGCGTGGCGTTCGCCCCCGAGGCGCCGAGCAGGCGCTGCATCTGGCCCGGAGCCGTCAGCTCGAGCGTGTAGGCGCCGCGCCCCTCGGCACTGTAGGACGCCACGACGATCCGGTGCTGGCCCGCGTGGCGGGCCGTGTAGCGGATCTGTGAGTCCGTGGTACCAGCCTCCATGTCATCGTTCTCGGCGAAGCTATCGTCGTCGTCCTGATAGATGATTCCCAGCCGCGTGTCGAACTCGCGCGAGCGCGCCGTGACGATGACCGTCTCGCCGGCCCGAAGCTCCACCGTCCAGAGTTCGTGCTTGAGGCCCTCCGGTGTCTCCCGGTCGCCGTCGTCGAGCGTCGATCGTTGCGTGCTCCCGACCGTGATGGGGCGGATGTCCCCGGTCGCGTTCGCTCCGAAGCTGCTCGACACGTCCGTCGCCGACTTGGCGACGCCGATGGTGACGGGGTTGCCGGCCTTCGGGGCCTGCGTCGCCTCGGTGGCGGCAACGGGGGCGCCTGCGCCCGGGCGCACTTGCGTCGAGCTGGCGCAGGCCGACGCGGAGGCGAGGAGTGACAGCGTGAGGAGCGTGACGCGCGTGATGTTGGTCATCGGGCTGAAGCCGAGGGGTCGTGCCTGCGCGGCGTGATCGGGCTCCGCCGCGGGGGATGTAGTGAGGCCCAGCGCCGGCCACGGGACCGCATGGCGCGACGCTGGGCCCGAAAGCACTGCGGGCGTTAGCGCGCGACCTTCGTGCGCGTGCTGACCTTGGTCGTGCGCGTCGCCGCGGCGAGCGTCTCATCACCGCCGCCCGCGCGCGTCACTTCGAGCGTGTAGGCGCCGCGCTCCGAGGCGTCGTACGAGGTCACGAGAATGCCGACCACGCCGGCGCGGGCCGCGCGGTACACGACCTGGGAGTTGGTGTTGCCCTCGGCCATGTCGTCATTGGCGGTGGCGCTGGACTCGTCGTTCGGGTCGAACACGGCCAACTGCGTGTCGAAGGCCGCCGAGCGGGCCGTGACGATCACGATATCGCCGGCGCGCAGCTCCATCGCCCAGAGCTCCACGCGGTGCCCGCTCTCCATGGACTCGTCGGAGTTATCGAGCGACGAGCTGTGGCTCATGCCGATCGTGACAGGGCGGACATCGTTGTCGCGGTTGCTGGTGCCGAAGCCGTTGGTGGCGCCCATCGCACGGGCCCCGCGCATGTCGATCGGGCGGCGGGCCTTGGCCTGGGCTTCGAGGGCCAGCGGCGCGGTGGCGAGCAGGGCGAGGGCGAGGAGGGTGGTGCGGGTCGAGCTGGACATTGGATTGGGGATTGGGGTGAAGTGAACTGCGGGTCCGCTGGTACTGCTTACCGACACTTATTGAACTGCTGGATGTCCTCACCGCCGCGGGCCCACTGTACCTCGAGCCGGTACGAGCCGCTGGCGGTGGGGGAGAAGGCGTTCGCGAGGATCACGTAGGTGCCCGTGCTGGGGAACGTGAACGAGAGTTGCGCGTCCGAGTTGCCGCCCGAGTCGTCGTCATTGGCCAGCAACGTGCGGTCGCCGACGCGGCCGATGTGCAGGTAGGAATCGAAGTCGCTGGAGCGCATGGTGATCGTGACGCGCTCGCCAGCGCGGCCTTCGATGTACCAAGCCGTGAACGGCGAATTGTCCCAGAGCAGCGGGCTGCTGTTGCCGAGCGTGCCGGACACGGGCTGCCCCGGCCGGATCACGTTGTTGTTCGCGGGCAGCGCGAGTACGCCGGCCGCGTTCATCGGCGTGCGCGTCCCCGCGGGCATCATGCTCACCTTGCCGCTCGGCGTCGTGTTGCCTCCGGGGGCGGCGCCAGACCCACTGCTGGCCAGCTCGAGCGTGTACGCACCGGAGCTACCCGCAGCGAGCATGCTGGCCGCGATCACGTAGGTGCCGGTGCGGTCGAGCGTGAACTCGATCTTCGAGTCGGTGCCGCCGGCGCCGTCGTCGTCGCTGCGCAGGCTCTCGGTGCTGCCCGGCCGGCCGAGGTGCAGGTAGGCGTCGAAGTCCGAGGAGCGCATGGTGACCGTGATGCGCTCGCCGGCGCGCCCTTCGTAATACCAAGCTTGGAATGGCGCACGGTTGGGCAATAGCGCGTCTTCGGCACTGAGCCCTCCTTGCACGGTGGCGCCAGCGCGCAGCATGCGTGCCGCCACCGGGGCCGCCGCGAAGACCTGCTCGAACGTCATCGCCTCGCGCCCCGGCGAGAGGCGCAGCGTGAACTCGCCGCGCGCGTCCTTCGGGACGCTGTTGGCCATGATCACGTAGCGTCCATCGGACGGAATCGACACGGTGAGCTGGCTGTGGGTACCCTCGCCGCCATCGTCGTCGTTGCCGAGGATGGAATCCGTGCCCGCGCGGCCGACCGTGAGGAAGGCATCGAAGCCCGCTTCCATGTCGATCTGGATGGTCTGTCCGCGCCGCGCGTCGAACACATAGCCCTGGAACGGCGTGCCATCGCTGCGCACGGGGCTCTGGTCGCTGAGGCGGCCACGGACGGTCTGCTGCATCTGCACGCGCGGGAACGAGTCCGCCACGGCCAACACATCGCTGTTGGTCATGCTGGTCCAGTCCACGGTGTTGCCGTCGCGCAGGGCCAGCGTGTACGGGCCGCGGCCATTCGGGCGCAGCGAGTTCGCGATCACGGCATAGGTGCCGGTCTGCGGGAGCGTGGCGGTGATCCGCGAGTTGGTGCCGCCCGCCCCGTCGTCGTCGGTGGCGATCGTGCCGTTGCCGCCGACGAGCCCAAGGTGCAGGAAGCTGTCGAAGTCCGGCGCGCGCATGACGAGCGTCACGCGCTGGCCCTGCCGGCCCTGGAAGTACCAGGTCTGGAACGGCGAGGCGTCATCCATGGCCTCGGTGGCGCGCAGCAGGTCGCCGTTCACCGCCTGGCCGAGTTGCAGGCGCTGCGTGCCCGCCGGACGGGCGAGGATGCTGTTGGTCGCGACGGTCGGGAGACCGCGCCGGATGCCGAGCGTGTACGCCCCCGCGGCGTCGCGCCCATACGAGTTAGCGAGCACCACATAGCGGCCGGTGCGCGGCAACCGCGCGACGATCAACGCATCGCTGTTGTTGCCGCTGTCGTCGTCACGCGCCACGACGGAATCGCTGCCGATGAAGCCCAGCGCGAGGAAGGCATCGAAGTCGGTCGATTCCATCGAAATCTCGATCGACTCCCCAGCCCGACCTTCGAAGGTGTACGCGTCGAAGGACGATCCGTCGGTGAGCAGCGCGGAGTTCTCGGTGAGGCGACCCGTGACCGTGGCACCGATTTGCGTGGTCGGATACTGCGCCCCCTGCGCAACCACCTCGCGGAAGGCGACCTGCACGCGCTGCACGGTCTCGAGCGTGAGCGTGTAGGCGCCGAGGGCCTCCTTGCGGACGGCATTGGCCACGATCGTGTACTCGCCGTCGGCCGGGAGCTCGATCGCGATGCGCGAATCCGTGCCGCCGCCGCCGTCATCGTCCTGGCGAACGTTCTGCTCGCTGCCGTTCACGTTGCGCGCGAGAATCAGGTAGGGATCGAAGGCCGAGGAGCGCATCGTGATCTGCACCCGATCGCCGCGGCGGCCCGTGAACGTCCACGCGTCGAAGCGCGTGGAGTCCGTGAGCGTGGGCGTCCCTTGGCTGAACTCTCCCGCGACGGTCTCGCCCACACGGATGGCGCCGCCGCGGCGGGCCACCGGACGCGAGGCCGGCGCAGGTGCCGACGGCGCTGGGCGCGAGACGGCGGGTGCCGGTGCGCTCGGCGCGGGCCGATTGCGCGCGTCGCCCGCGGCGGGCTGGGAGACTGCGCCGCCCGGCGCAGCGGCCGGGCTGCCGGCGCCCGTGCCACGCGTGGGCCCCGAGGCCACCGAGCCAGCGCGCGCGGCGTTGCGCTGCGCAACGGAATCGCGCAGCGACGGCACCACGTCCGTGATGCCCCACTTGTGGTCGAAGGGCTGCACTTCGGGGATCTGCGCCTGGTTGGTCTCCATGGACACCTGGCCGACGACCCAGAGCCCGAGCTCCGCGAGCGTCACGTTGCCGCTGCGGTCGGCGTCGGCCATGCCGTAGAGGCCATTGAGCAGGAAGTACGTGAAGGCACCGTGCCCCTCCCACTGATCGCCTTCCTGCGAGTCCTGCGCGCCAGAGCTCGAGACGAGCCGGCGGATGTTGGGGCCCAGTGACTGGGCGGCGCGGCTCATCTGGTTCGAGCCGAACAGATTGCCCGAGCGGCAGGCGTCGAGGATCAGCAGCACCGGGCTCTGGCCGGGCAGGTAGCTGACTTCCTTATTGATGTCGTCGAGCGAGATGCCGCGGCGCGCGATGTTCGACGAATCGGCATCGTGCGGCATGAGGTAGCCCTCGAGCGCGTTGTGGACTTCGCGCACGCCGCCGTGGCCGGCATAGTAGAAGATGAGCTCGTCGTTCTCCTGCGTAGCCTCGACCATCTCACGATAGGTGTCGAGGATGCGCTCGCGTGTGGCATCGCGGTTGAGGAGGATGACCATCGTGTCCACGTTCGCGGCGGCGGCCGGGGAGCGCAGCCAGCCGACGAAGGCCATCGCATCCACGGTCGCGAAGCGCAGCTGTGGAATGCGCCGATCCTGGTACTCGTCGATGCCGACGATCAGCGCACGGCGCTTGCCGACGACGCGTTGGGCCGCGCCGCGCTGCGGGATGACGCCCCGTGTGCCGGGCTGCTGCGCCGCGGCGGGAATGGCGTCGAGGGTGAACGCGATGGCGAGCAGCGCGACGAGGCGGACGGCGGGGCGCATGGCAGTCTGTGCGAGGGCGTGGGCGAGTCGGCGACTTCTATTGATATAGCATCCACTGGTAGCTGCCGCCCGCGGGGCATTCAATCATCCGCGGGCCCCAAGTGGACACGGAGCCGTCCGTGAAGCCGGCCCGTGCGTAGAGCCGCGTGGCGCCGGCGATCACATATGCGTAGACATCGCCCCAGGGCGCCAGTTCGCCGCGGTAGGTGCCGTCGGCGTAGGTGGCGACAAACAGGGACGAGCGGTTGTCGAAGTGCACCTGACAGTTCGACGAGCCGCGCCCCATCGTGCCGGCCTCAGCCTTCTGGCTCGGCGCCTGCTCCTTGGCACCGTCACGGACGTTCACGCCGGCCGGCACGCGAATGTTCTCGTCCTCGGCCGCGCTGCCGCCGCGCGAGACATTGGCACGCTCCACGGACCTCGCCTGCGCGTCGAGCCGCTGCGGCAGGGTGACCAGCGCGAGCAGCGCCGGAAGGGCCAGCGCGCGAAGCATCGGGGCAGGGATCTGCATCGGGACTCCAACTGGGGTGAGCGTGGCCTGGGTGGCCGCGGACGAGTGGATGTTGCGATACGTGACAGCGAGGCGCAATGGGAAAAAAATGTGACAGCCTCGGTTGCGCGATCCTTGTAATCGTCGCTTCTTCTAGGTGTTCCACCAGTTCCGCCGCAATGCGTCATGGTTCACGCCGAGTGGTGCAGCCGCACACACTTCGCGTGACACGTGTCACGCGATGACCTTCGCGGAACTGGCGGTGTAGCACTGCGGCAACGTTCACCTTGTCACCCTGCGATCTATGCCTCACGCGTTCCGTTCGATTGTTCGCACGCTCCGCCTGCCGCGTGCGCCGCGCATGGCGCTGCTGGCCATGCTGGCCCTCGCGCTCCCGTCGTTGCTCGAGGCGCAGACGCGCCGCGCGGTGCTCGTCGGCATCAACCGCTACGACGTGGTGACGGATGCCGCCGGCAAGCAGTTCACCGCGACGCGGCGCATCACGAACCTCAACGGCGCCGTCAACGACGCGACGGCCATGCGCGATGTCCTCGTATCGCGCTTCGGCTTCCCCGCCGCCAACACCACGCTGCTCACCGACGGCGCCGCGACCCGCGATGGGATCGTCGGCGCCGTCAACGCGATGCTGGCGCAGGCGCAGCCGGGCGACGTCGTGGTGTTCTACTACGCGGGGCACGGCTCGCAGCGTCGCAACTCGCTCTCGCCGTCGCCGAACAAGCTCGACCAGACCATCGTCGTCGCCGACGCGAACGTCGGCGCCTACGACATCCGCGACAAGGAGCTGGCGCGGCTCTTCAATCCCTTCCTCGACAAGGGCGTAGAGCTGGTGCTGATCTTCGATAGCTGCCATTCGGGGTCGATCACCCGCGGCGCGCTCTCGCAGGCGGTGGAGCGCTGGGCGGCCATCGATGAGCGCGATGCGGCGGATCCAGGCGTGGGCCAGGACGCGTCGCCGGACAAGCGCGGGGCGTTGGTCATCTCCGCCGCGCAGGACTACCAGAGCGCGCTCGAGCGCCAGGGCCCCGGCGGCGAACCGCGCGGCGTGTTCACGGTGTCGTTGCTCGAGACGCTGAACAGCGTGGCCCCGGGCGAGTCGGCCGTGAACGTGTTCCGGCGCATGCGCGCGCGCATGCAGATGGACGGGCTGCCGCAGGAGCCGGTGCTGGATGCGACGCTGGAGCGGCAGCAGAAGCCAATCTTCGGTGGCGCTGCGGCAGCCGAGGGCACGACGTCCGTGGCCGTGCTCCGCGTGAACTCGGCCGGCGTCGAGCTGCAGGGTGGGCCGGCGCTGGGCATCCGGGGTGGTGCGGTGCTGCGCAAGCTCGCCAGCGACGCGGATTCGTCGATTCGGATCACGATTGACACCGTGCTGAGCATCAGCCGCACTCGCGGGCGCGTGACGAGCGGCTCGGCGATGCGCGTGCAGCCGGGCGATCTGTTCGTGCTCGAGCGCTGGGTGGCGGCGCCAAGTGCCGGTGTGACGTTGTTCGTGCCCGCGGGTGTGCCGGACACGGCGATGCTGCGGGCCGTGGCGGATACGGCCAGCGAGCTGCGCGGCGAAGACGGCATCCTCTGGCTGGACGATCTCTCGCGCCTGCCCACGGATTCCGTGAACGCATTGGTGCCGTTCGTGGTGATGCAGTGGAGCGGCGCGGGCTGGGAGCTCAAGCCCAGCGGCGGCGAGCCGGTGGCGCTGCCGCGGCGCCTCACCGCGAAGGTCCTGCGCGATCAGCTCGCGCGGCTGCGCGGCACGGCGCCGAACGTGCGACTCTTCGTGAACGTGCCGCCGACGAAGGCCACCGTGGATGCGCTCAAGGCAGCGTTCCCGGCGGGCAGTTCGGTGGCGACGACGGCGGACATCGCCAGCGCCAACTACGCGCTGGTGGGGCGTGTCACGGCCACGGGGCTCGAGTACGCGCTGGTGCAGCCCACGGCCTCGCAGGCCATCGCCAACACCTCGCCGCTGCCGCTGCGCACCGACTGGATGCCGCTGGCGGACGGTGACGCGCGGGTGGTCCAAGCGCTGAGCGAGCGGGCCTTCACGCTCGCGCGCGTCCGCTCGTGGTTCCTGCTGGAGGCGCCGCCGGGTGGGCGCAGTTTCCCCTACCGCCTGGCCTTCCGCCGCACGTCCGACAACCGTCTCGTCCGCGACAGCACCTTCCGCGGTGGCGAGACGTATGAGATCGAACTCGTGGCCGACAGCGCCGCGATCAGCGAGATGATCGAGCGTCGCCGCATCTATGTGTTCGCGATCGACTCGTATGGCAACGCGGCCCTGCTGTATCCGCAGGGCGGCAACGTGGAGAACCGCGTGCCGTTCGAGCGCGGCCCCAACGGTAAGTGGCCGACGTCTATTCCCCTGGGCCCGCAGAGCCGCTTCGGCGTGGGCGAGCCCTACGGCGTGGATTCCTTCCTGATGCTCGCCAGCGACGAAGTGATCGAGCCCTGGGCCTTCGAGTGGCGCGGCGTACGCAGCGCCACTCGCGGTGCGGGGGCGGGCGGGTTGTCGTCCCTGCTCGAAGGCACCGGCAACCGCACGCGTGGCACGAGCACGCAGGCGCCGCTCAACTGGTCGCTGGACCGCGTGGTCATCCGCAGCACGGCGCCCTGACCGCAATCATCCACTCATCCCTTTCCACTCAGCCCCGCTTCCCATGTTCCGATTCCGTCATTCCTGGATGGCTGCGCCCCTCGCGCTGGCCATGCTGCTCCCCGCGCAAGCCGCAGCGCAGGCCGGTGGCCAGCGCAACGTTGCCAACAACAACGCCGCCGCGATGAACAACCTCGCGGAGGTGCGGGCGATCGCCGATGCGGTGATCGCCGACCGCGTGCGCCGCTTCGGCCGCGACACCGTGACGCAGCGCCGCCAGGACATCGGCAACATCATCAACGCGATCAACCGCACCGTCGGCTACGACACGCACCCACTCAAGTGGGAGATCGTCATGGACTCGTCCATGAACGCGGCGGCCATCCCGGGCGGCGGCATGCTCATCCACGTGGGCCTGCCGATCTTCTGCGAGAGCTACGCGGAGAAGAAGTCGCCGGCCGACCAGACCGCCCGCCGCCGCAACTATCTGGCCTGCATCGCAGCGGTCGTCGGCCACGAGTTCGGCCACCTCGAGCTCGGCCACACGGAGAACTTCCGCGAGACGATGGCGCGGCGCACGGAGACGCAGCGCCGCATGCGCCAGGCCGGCTCGCTCACGGCCGTCGCGGCCGATTCGGTGATCATGGGCGCGCAGCGCTTCGAGCGCGATCAGGAGCTCGCGGCAGACCGCGCGGGCGCGCTGTACATCCTGCGCTCGGGGTTCGAGATCCAGGACGCGATCGACACCTTCGATGCCTTGGAGCGCGACGAGCGGTCTGACCCGAACTTCCGCGGCCGGATCACGTGGATCTACGGACACCCGCGCTGGTCGGAGCGCATGGCGATGCTGGAGATCGCCCGCGGCCAGCTCAAGCTGCTGCAGCGCGACTACGACGACGCGATCGCGTTGATCGAAGCGAATCAGCTCCCCGACTCCGCGCTGGCGATGGTCAACCGCGTGCTCGAGGCCTTCCCGGCCTTCGCGCCGGCCCAGCACGCGAAGGCGGTGATCCTCGCGCAGCAGTGGCTGAACGGCTCGGATCCCTCGGACCTGCGCTTCCGGCCGGCGCTGCCGGCGTATGACTCGCGCTTCATCGGGTCGATCCGCGGCAGCAGCCCCACGCAGGGCGCGGCGGCGCGGCGTCCGGCGCGCGAGGCGTTTACCGCGCTGTTCACGCGCGATGCGCATCCGTACACGCTGGCGAACCTCGCGGTACTCGAGGCCTATGACGGCGAGACGGCATCGGCGATCGAGAAGGCGAACCTCGCCGCGCAGCGCGCGCCGCGGGATCCGTACGTGCTGAACAACCAGGGCCTGGTGCTGGCGCTGGCGAACCGCAACGCCGAGGCCCGCGCGGCGTTCGTCGCGGCGGAGCGTGCGGCAGGCGATCGCATTCCGCTGCAGATCGTGTTCAACCAGGCGCGCGTGGCGCTGGCGATGGGCGATCGTCCCGCGGCGCAGCGCGCGGCGCAGCGCTACCTCTCGGCGGACAGCCGCTCAAACTGGGCGCGCGAGGCGCAGCAGATCCTCGTCGCGGCAGGCGGGACGCCGGCCAACACGCCGGCGACGCAGCCGACGACCAGCGCAAACACCGCGCCGGCGCCGACGGTGGCGGGCGTGGACTTCGGGGCGTCGCGCTCGCGCGTCGCCGGCACGCTGGGCGAGCCGGAGGGTGGGCGCGAGACGGCTGGCGCAGTGTGGCGCTACCCGGCGCGCGGCCTCACCATCGCCTTCGACGAGGAGGGGACGGTGAAGATGTTCGTCGTCGAGAGCCGCGACGTCGGTGCGGTCGGCGGCATCACGGTGGGTGACGCGTGGTCGGCGGTGCAGCAAGCGGCAGGCAAGCCGGACCTCGAACAGCGCACCGTGCAGGGCACGACATACAAGTGGAATCGCGGGGCGTGGTTTCTGGCGGTCATCGTGAGGGAGGGCAACGTCTTCGCGATCGGCGCGGCGCGGAACTGACCATGCGACTCCTCGGCATCGCGGGCTTCTGCCTGGCAGTGGCGGCACCGCTGGCGGCGCAGGAGCGCCGCGCTGTCGTGGAGGTCGATCACGCCAGCGGTGAGGCGCGGTTCATCCTCACCGCTGGCGGCCGCAGCGACACCACGCAGATCGGGCGCAACCCGACCGTGCGGGTGCCGCGCGGCACGCCGGTGGAAGTGCGCGTCGTGGGGACCAACACGGCGCTGTATCGCTACCGGAGTGCGCAGGAGAAGGTCCCGGTGCCGGACTTGGAGTCGGTGAAGTCGCTGATCATCCGGTCGGCGCCGTACATGCCGGAGCTGCGTGCCGTCGCGGCGGCGATTGACGGTCGCGGTGGGGAAGGCGCGAAGGACGCGATGATGGCCCTGGCCGAGGCCGATCGCAGCGCGATGCAGGAAGCAAGCGGCCGCGTGAACTTCGCGATCGGCAAGGTGGATCGCGCGGTGCAGGGGCGCGCCGGCATGCGGCAGGTGCAGAGCGCCATGCTGTACTCGCTGGGGCGCATGCGCGCCGGCGATCGCCCGGAAGACGCCGCCGCGCCGCTGAACGCGCTCTTGCCGCAGCCGGTGCGCTGCGGCGCCGATGCGCCGGTCAACCTCGCAGCCACGCAGGAACTGCTCGCAGGTGCCTTCGATGTGGCGCGGGCGCAGGCGGATCTCTCGGAGGCCATCGCCGGGCCTGCCTACTTCGAGTTCGCCCCGTGGCGCACGGCGTACGACTCCGCGCTCGCCGTGGACGAGCGGGCGAAGAGTGTCCTCGACGACTACGAGGAACTCGCCACCGCGGCGTACCAGCTCGAGCGCTTGGTCGGCGTCGTGGCGGGTGCTTGTTCGCGGCAGACCGTCGGCACGCTGCGGCTGCAGGCGGGCAGCGGGCAGACCATGACCATCGAGATCGTGCCGCGAGGCGAGCCCGAGTTCGCGCGTGTCGCGGCGCATGATGCGATGTCGTGGACGGTCACGGTGCAGCCGCGCGTGATGGTGTCGCCCTCGCTCAGCATCGGCGGGCTGGCGGCACCGCAGGGGCGGTTCCCGATCTACGGCACTGCCTCCGGCCCCGGCGGCACGACCGTGGCGCAGACGGGCACCTCGGATGCCCGCTTCTCCGTCGCCGGCACGCTCGGCGTCACCTGGGGCGCGCTCGACATGCGCAGCCGCAACGGGATGGCGATCTGGTTGCCGGAGTTGGTGGTCGGCACGGGTAACACGCCGACTTTCGGCGTCGGCACGGCTCTCAGCTGGGGCTACCTGCGACTCGGCGTGGGCGCCGCGTGGATGCGGCACCGGGCCCTCGATGGCATGACCGAAGGCACCGTGCTCGCCGATCCCTCGGAGCTGCGCGTGAGCGATACCTACGGCAAGCCGCGCACGTACGTCACGCTGTCCATCTTCGACTGGTCGCCGCTCGCGCAGCGCTTGCGGTGACGTTGCGCCTCGTCGGGGCAGACTGCTGGCGCCGAGGGCTCGCGACGCTCGCCATCGCTTGGGGAGGAATCGCTGCGCCGCTCGCGGCGCAGCGACCTGACGCTGCCAGCCCGCGGCCCCGCCTGCACGTGCTGAGCATCGGCATCGAGGACTACCACGACGCCGAGCTGCGACAGCACGGTGCGCTGGCGAACGCGCAGGCCGTGCTAGACTCGCTGATCGCCGTCAACGACGGCTTCTACCTCGAACGCAGCCGCCTGCTGCTCGGCCCCGCCGCTACCGCGCCGGCGCTGCGCGCCGCGATGCAGGCCACTGCGGCAGGCATGCGCCCCGGGGATCTGTTCGTGCTGTACTTCCGCGGACTCTCGAGTCCGCGCTTCTTGGTGCTGGCGGATACCGCTCGGCTGCCCGCCGCACCGAGCGCAGCGGGTGCGTCGGCGCCGCCCGAACTCGAGGCGCGCGTGTTGCGCGCGGATTCGCTAGGCCGCTGGTTGGCGGCGCTGCCGACGCGGCAACAGCTGGTGATTATTGATGCGCCGCAGGGCGCTGCGTTCTTCCAAGGCGTGCAAGCGCGACTCACCACGCCGGCAGGCGCGCGTCGTGCCTCGCGAGACATCCTCGCGATCGCCTCGCCGAGCTGGCCGGTGCCGGCGGTGGACGCGCAGGGCTCGCCGCACACGGCGCTGGGGCTCGGGCTGCTGCGTGCCTTGAGCGCGGAACGGCGCCAGGCGCCAATTCGACTCGGCTCCGCCCTCGCCACGCGCTTGCTCGAGTCGCTCGACGACCCCGTGATGATCTACGAGGCCGGTGCGGATCTCGTCTTGGGCGCCTCGCGTCAGCCGCTGGCCCGCGCGAATGCCAACGCGCTGCGGGATTCACTGCCATGGACGTCGAACTGCGGCGGCCCGCTACCCGTCCTTCCGCTGCAGGACGTGCGCAACACGATCACCCTGGTTGGGTCGGCCGCTGGGCTGCCGGCGGGCGCGCGGCTGTTCGTGAACGGGCGCCGCGCGCGATTCCTTGGCGAACAGTTCGAGGTAGAGCTGCCGCCCGGCGCCCTGCAGGACTCCCTGCGCCTGCGCGTGCTGCTGCCGGACGGCTGCCGCGCGGAACTGCTTAGACCACCACTGCCGTCCCGCTCGCGCTGACCATCAGCATGCCGCCGGTCTGCCCGACGGTGATGTTCTCGTAGTCGAGGTCCACGCCGACCACGGCGTTCGCCCCCATCTCCGCCGCCTGTTGCCGCATCTCGGCGATCGCGATCTCCTTGGCCTTGCGCAGTTCCTCCTCGTACGCCGCCGAGCGACCGCCGACGATGTCGCGGATGCCGGCGAAGAAGTCGCGGAAGATGTTGGCGCCGAGGATCGCCTCGCCGGAGACGAGTCCGAGGGTCTTCTTGACGGGACGGCCTTCGATGGTGTCGGTGGTGACGACGAGCATGGATCTGCGCTCCGGAAGAAGTGGACGCCGCCGCTGGCGGCATGCAGAAAAGTACGGCGCGGGGGCTTGCCGCGTGTCAGCCGCGGCGTTGCTTTCAGGCATGGCCTCCAGTCTCCTCGCCCTCCTCGACGACATCACCACGCTGCTCGACGACGTCGCCGTCCTGAGCAAGGTGGCGGTCAAGAAGACCTCCGGCGTGGTCGGTGACGACCTTGCGCTCAACGCCGAGCAAGTGACCGGCTTCAAGGCCGACCGCGAGATCCCCGTGGTCTGGGCCGTCGCCAAGGGTTCGTTCGTCAACAAGCTGATCCTCGTGCCGGCGGCGTTGCTCATCAGCGCGTTCGCGCCGCGGCTGATCGTGCCGCTGCTGATGATCGGCGGCGTGTTCCTCTGCTACGAGGGCTTCGAGAAGGTCTGGCACAAGCTGGCCCATCGCGCGCCGAGCCCTGACGACCAGGCCGCGCGCGAGACGCGCGTCGCGGCGCTGGCGAATCCCGAGGTGGATCTGGTTGCGCTGGAGCAGACCCGCATCAAGGGCGCGATCCGCACCGACTTCATCCTGTCAGCGGAGATCGTCGTGATCGCGCTGGGCACGATGGCCACCGCGCCGATCGGACAGCAAATCGCGGCGCTGAGCGTGATCGGCATTGGCATCACGGTGCTGGTGTACGGCTTGGTGGCCGGCATCGTGAAGCTCGACGACCTTGGCGTGCAGCTGTTGCGGGCCGCGGGCGACAACCCCGCGGCCGCGTCAAGCCGCGCCTTCGGGGCGTTCATCCTGCGTGCCGCGCCATGGCTGATGCGCACGCTGTCGGTGGTGGGCACGGCCGCGATGTTCCTCGTTGGTGGAAGCATCGTGGCTCACGGCGTGCCGGTGATCGAGCACGCGGTCGCGACGCTCGAGCATGGCGCTGGCGGGCTGGGCTGGCTGGTCAAGCTCCTCGCAGATGCGCTGGTAGGCATCGTGGCTGGCGGCCTCGTGGTTGGGCTGCTCGCACTCGCCAAGCGCCTGCGCGGCAAGTGATGCGCCGCACGGTGGCTGTGCTCGCCGCGCTGCTGCTCAGCGCGCTTCCGTCACTGCGCGCCCAAGGCACCGCGGCTGACGATTCGCTGCTTCGCGAGATCCGTGCCCTCAACGCGCGCCGCTCGCAGGGCGACACGCTGGGCTTGCTGGCCGCGCACACCGAGCTGCTGGCTCGCATCGATGCCGCCGGGGCCGGTCGCAGCCGCGCCGCCGAGGAGACGCTGCGCGGGTTGAGCATCCTGAGCTACCAGCGCCGCGACTACGCACGGGCCCTGCAGTACCAGGAGCGGCTCGTGCCGATCACGGACTCGCTGGCGGGTCCCGAGTCGCCGGCAGCTGCGCAGGAATGGCACAATCTCGCCTTCCTCCGGAACGCCAACCGGCAGTTTGATGGAGCAGTGGCCGCCGCGGAGCGCGCGCTCGAGCTGCGCAAGCGGCTGCTGCCGCCGCGCGATCCGCTGACGCTGTCTACCCAACGCGCATTGGCGACGTCGTTGCGCAGTCGCGCCGCCGCACAGGTGCAGGCCCAGCGACTCGTTCCCGCGTGGAACGACTACGAGCGCGCCCTCCAGCTCTCGGACGACGCCGACGGCCCGCGCAGTGAGGCGTCCGCGCAGGCGGTGCTCGGGATGGTGCAGCTCTTCGGCCCGCTGGGGCAGTCTGCCGGCGACGAGATGCTCACGATCGGCACGGAGCGGGTGCTCGCGCTCGGCGAACGCGCCGTCGCCATGCTGGAAGCGGAGTTCGGCGCGAATCATCCGCAACTCGCGGCGGTGCGTGCCTCGCTCGACGTGTTCCGCCTTGGCGCGACCAGCACCACGCTCAACCCACGGGCCATTCACGACGCCGCCCAGCGCTCGGTGGCATCCGCCGAGGCGGCGCACGGCGCGGAGTCCGCGCCCGTCGCCGACGCCCTCCTGCGCCTGGCCCGCGCGGAGATTGACCTCCGCGATTTTGCCGCCGCGCGCCGCACGCTGGACCGCGCGCTGCGCATCCGTACCACGCTCTCAGGCGAGACCAGCGAGCCCGTGGCCGCGGTGCAGCGCATCGGCGCCGAGTTGCTGCGCGCCGAGCAGCGGCTCCCCGAGGCCCGCGCGCAGTTCGAGCGCGCGCTTGCCACGGCGGAGCGCGCGGTCGGCGCGGAGTCGCCGCTGCTCGTGCCGTATCTCAATGCATTGGCCGAGTTGCTGCGCACGCTCGGCGATTCCCAGCAGGCGCAGCGCCTGACCGCGCGTGCCAACCGCCTCGACGCGCAGGCCGCGGGCGACAGCGACTCGCCCACCGGCGCCATGCAGGCCCTGCTGCGCGCCAGCGATCTCGAAGCCGAGGGCAAGATGGCCGAGGCGCGGGCGCTGCGCGAGCGCTCACTTGCCACGTTGCTTCGCACCTTCGGCGACGGCCACATCGTCGTGGCCGTCGCTCGGTTCGGTTTGGCGAAGAACTTGATCGCGACGCAGGACTACGCCGCGGCTGGGACGTTGATCCAGGAGGGCATCGCCGCGACGGGCCGCACCTTCGGCGATTCATCAGCGGAGTATGCGGCGGCGCTCTCGATGCAGAGCGATCTCGAGGAGGCCATGGGGGAGTACGCGGCCGCCGAGGCGACGTTGCGCCGGATCATCGCGATCAACGCGCGCGCGCTGGGGCCCGCGCATCCGCAGGGCTTCGTGCGCCGCTTCGACCTCGCCGACATGCTCATGACGCAGCGCAAGCGTCCAGAAGCCGCCCGCGTGGTGCTCGAGGCCTCGCGCGATGTGGATCGCTATGCGCGCGAGGTGCTGCCGACGTTGGCCGTGGCGGAGCAGCAGGCGTTCCTTGAGCAGCAGCTGCCGCTGGCCACGACCTTCGTGCTGATGACCATCCACATCCAGCGTGGGGATCTGCCGGAGCTCTACGATCGGCTCGGGGGCTGGAAGGGACTGTTGCTGCGTGGCATTGACCGGCAGGCGGCGGTGGCGCGGCAGGCCAGCGATCGCAACGCCAGCGCGGACGTGCGTCGGCTCGCGACCATCCGCAGCGAACTGGCCGAGCTCACGCAGCGCGCGGCGCTGATGGATGCCGCACAGCTGCGGCGCGAGCGCGAGCGGCTCACGACCGAGAAGGAGACGCTGGAGCGCCGGCTCGCCGCGCTGGTACCCGAGGCACCGGACCCATGGCGTGGCTGGGCGGCGCTGCGGGAGCGCATGCCGGCGCGCACGGCCTTCGTGGACATCTTCCGCCACGGCAGCGGGACGCAGGCGCGCTACGCGGCCGTCGCGATCCTCGCCGATTCCGACGTGCCGCAGTACGCCGACCTCGGGCCGGCGGCGCGCATTGACGGGTTCGTGTCCGAGTGGCGTGGGGCGGTCACCGGCGACCAGTTCGGCATCGATCAGTTTTGGCGCGTGGTCGGTTCCACGGTGGATGAGCTGGCCAAGATCCTGCCGGATTCGCTGAAGTTCGTCTGGTACAGCCCCGATGCGCAGCTCTCGCGCCTGCCTTGGGCGACGCTCTCGGCGTACAACAAGCGGTTGGCGAACGCCGATGCGGCGCAGGTGCCCTCGGCGCGTGCCTTGGTGCAGTTGCTCGAGCGCCCGGCAGCGTCGGAGCGTCGCGGCGTGGTGCTCGTGGGCGGCGTGGACTTCGAGGCCGGGACGCGCGCGGCGCAGCGCCCCAGCACGCGTTGGCAGGCGCTGCCGGGCACGGCCGTCGAGATTGGCGCCATCGCGCGGTTGGCCGACAGCATGAAGGTGAGCACGCGCCGCGTCACCGGCGCCGAGGCCACGCCGCGCGCGGTCACAGCTGCACTCGACAGCGCGCGCGTGGTGCACCTCGCCACGCACGGCTTTTTCTTTGGCGAGAGCGAGGCCGTGGCAAACAGCCGTGGCGTGGTCGGCGCGTCGCCGGTGAGCATCGCGCCGGCGGTGGCTTCGCGGAATCCATTGGCGGAGTCGGGCCTCGCGCTCGCTGGCGCGAATGTGGATGCCGCGGGCAATCTCACCGCGGAGCAGATCCTCGGGTTGGATCTTCGTGGCCTCGAGCTTGTGGTGCTCTCGGCCTGCGAGACGGGCCGCGGTGCGGAGGTCACGGGGCAGGGCGTGCTCGGCCTGCAGGCCTCGCTGCTTGCCGCGGGCTCGCGCGGCATGCTGATGTCGTTGTGGAAGGTGCCCGACGAGAGCACGGCGCTGCTGATGGAGCGCTTCTACTTCTACTACTTCGACGGCTACTCCGCAGCCACCGCGCTGCGCGGCGCGCAGGCGGACGTGCTCAAGGATCCGCGGTTCCGGAACCCCATCCACTGGGCCGGCTGGGTGTTCGTGGGGACGAACGACGGCTGATCGTCAGCGCCGCTCGACGTGCGAGTAGAGCAGCGAGCCCGCCACGAGCGTCCCCAGCGCCGCGAGGATAACGCTCGGCCGCTGCCAGATCACGAACGCGATCATCCAGCAAGACAGTGCGGCAAAGGTGAGCGGCACCAGCGGGTAGAGCGGCGTGCGAAACGGCCGCTCCAACTGCGGCTGTGTGCGGCGCAGCTTCATGAGCCCCGCGACGGCCAGCAGGTTCATGAGGTTCAGCACGATGCCGGCATAGGCGAGCACAGTCTCGAAGCTGGCGGTCACGATCAACGTGATGATGAGCGCGAGCTGCAGCGCCAGCGCGCGGCGCGGCACGCCGTCGGCTCCGCGCGCGCCGAGCCACGCGAGGCGCGCCGTGCCGGCTCCCACCGCCTGCGTGACGCGTGAGCCAGCGAGCAGGAAGCCGCTGATCGTCGCCACGAGCACGAGCGCAATCAGGGCGCTCATCACGCGCCCGCCGAGTGGGCCGAGTATGCGCGTGCCCGAGAGTGCGCCGACTTCCACGGTACCGCGCAGCGCGTCCAACGGCACCGTACGCAGGAACACCACGTGGAGCAGCAAGTAGAGCAGCGCCACGAGCAGCACCGCGCCCACCACCGCGCGCGGAATCGTGCGCTGCGGCGTGGACACTTCACCTGCGACGTAGCCGATGGCGTTCCATCCGGTGTACGCGTACACCACATAGATGAGCGAGATCGCGAACGGTGCCGTCGCCATCTGCCGGAACGCTTGGGCGTCCGGCGCGAACGACAGCGGCTCCACCGGACCGACCATCAGCCCCGTGCCGATGAACGCCACGATGATCAGCAGCGTCGTCGCCGTGGTCGCCACCTGGAACTGCCGCGCCAGCGACACGCCGCTCCACTGCACGACCGCCACGAGCGCCAGCACCGCGGCCGTCGCCAGCATCGGCGCCACGGGCAGCACCTGCGCGGCGTAGCGCCCGAACGCCATCGCCGCGATCGCGATCGGCGCGGCGAACCCAGCCGTCATGGACACGAATCCGCCGATGAAGCCCAGCCGCGGCGACCAGGCCTCGGTGAGGTACACGTACTCGCCGCCCGAGCGCGGATGCATGGCCCCGAGCTCGGCGTAGCAGAGCGCGCCGCTCAACGCCAACAGGCCGCCCACGGCCCAGAGTGCCAAGAGCGCGAAGCCGCTCGTGAGGTCCACCACCTGGAAGCCCAGCGAGGTGAACACGCCCGTGCCGACCATGTTGGAGATCAGCACGGCGGTGGCGGAGGCGAGGCCGAAGCTGCGGGGGGCAGCGGCGGCGCTGGCGTCTGCGGCGGTGCCTGCGTCGGCGGCGGGGCGTGGCATCGCCGGAAAGCTACGTCGCGTCGCGCTGTCTGGCCCTGCCGAATCCGCTATCTTTCACGGGTTCGCCCCAGACCGAATCTCCCGCAGAACCCGCAATGGCCACGATCCTCCAGGCGCTCCCCAAGGGCGAGCGCGTCGGCATCGCCTTTTCCGGCGGCCTCGATACCTCCGCTGCGCTCCACTGGATGCGCGCCCACGGCGCCATTCCGTACGCCTACACCGCCAACCTCGGCCAGCCGGATGAATCCGACTACGAGGAGATCCCGCGCAAGGCCATGGCCTACGGGGCCGAGAAGGCGCGGCTGATCGAGTGCCGGCATGAGCTGGTGGCCGAGGGCATCGCGGCCATCCAGAGCGGCGCGTTCCATATCAGCACCGGCGGCCAAACGTATTTCAACACCACGCCACTGGGCCGTGCGGTCACGGGCACCATGCTCGTCGCCGCCATGAAGCAGGACGACGTGAACATCTGGGGCGATGGCTCGACGTTCAAGGGCAACGACATTGAACGGTTCTATCGCTACGGCCTGCTCACCAACCCGAACCTCAAGGTCTACAAGCCCTGGCTCGACCAGGCGTTCATCGACCAGCTCGGCGGCCGCAAGGAGATGAGTGAGTATCTCGTCGCCAGCGGCTTCGAGTACAAGATGAGCACCGAGAAGGCGTACTCGACGGACTCCAACATCCTCGGTGCGACGCACGAGGCCAAGGATCTCGAGTTCCTGGACAAGGGCATGCACATCGTGCAGCCCATCATGGGCGTCGCGTTCTGGAAGGATGAGGTGGTGGTGAAGCGCGAGACCGTGACCGTGCGCTTCGAGGAGGGCGTGCCGGTGGCGCTCAACGGCAAGACCTTCCCGACGCTGCTCGACCTCTTCTACGAGGCCAACGCCATTGGCGGGCGGCACGGGCTCGGCATGACGGACCAGATCGAGAACCGCATCATCGAAGCCAAGAGCCGCGGCATCTACGAGGCCCCTGGCATGGCGCTGCTGTTCACGGCCTATGAGCGCCTCGTGACGGGCATCCACAACGAGGACACGATCGAGCAGTACCGTCAGAATGGTCGCTTGCTCGGCCGCCTGCTGTATCAGGGCCGCTGGCTCGACCCGCAGGCGCTGATGCTGCGCGAGAGCGCGCAGCGCTGGGTGGCGCGCGCCATCACGGGTGAGGTTACGCTCGAGCTGCGCCGCGGCAACGACTACTCCATCATGGACACGTCGAGCCCGAATCTGACGTACAAGCCCGAGCGCCTCACGATGGAGAAGGGCGAGGCGTTCTTCACGCCGGCCGATCGCATCGGCCAGCTGACGATGCGCAACCTCGACATCGTGGACACGCGCGAGAAGCTCGAGGTCTACACCAAGAGCGGGTTGCTCAAGGGCGCGCCGGGGGGCGGGGCGGCACAACTGCCGGGCAAGGGCGCGTAAGCGTCGCCGAATCCGACGAGCGAGGGGCTGCGTACGCACTGGTACGCAGCCCCTCACGTCTTCCGGAGTGCTCCATGTTCCCGTCGCTTCGCCGTGCCCTGTTCGTGCTCGCCTTCACGAGTGTCGCCGCGCCGCTCGCGGCCCAGCAGCCGCTGCATCGCGACTCGCTGCAGATCGCGCGTCGCGCCGCGCAGTTCTTCTACTCCGGCGCGGTGGACAGTCTCGTCGCCATGCTGTCGCCCCAGACCCTCAGCGACATCGGTGGGCGTGAGGGCCTGGTAGGCGGCATCTCGCAGGTCAGCCTGCGGGCCGGCGAAGAAGTGAGCGTTGTCGAGGAGCGGTGGAATCTCCGCAACGGACAGCGCCAGTACTGGCGCACGTCGAAGATGTCGCAGTTCCCGGGGGACTTCCTGCTGCGCTTCAATCTGGATGCGCAGGGCCTCATCACCGGCATCGGTATGGGACCGGCCGCGGCCGCCCCGCCCATCGAAGCGCAGGGAGCCGTGATTCCGCGGCCGTAGCGCTACTTCAGCAGGTACTCGACCGTCGCCACCACACGGATGGTCTTCTTCACCTGGCTCGCCTCGCTGATGCCCTGCGCCTGGTCGCGCGGGAGGATCTCGAAGTAGCCCTGGTTGGCCTGGCGGATGCCGCCCAGCGACGAGCCGGCGTCTTCGGCGAACTGCTGGGCGGCTTCGCGCGCCCGGGCCGTGGCCTGCGCGATCATCTCCGGCTTGAGCGCGTTGAGCCCCGTGAACACGAAGGTCGGACCGCCGTTGCCGTACTGCTCGCCGCTCGAGAGCACCACGCCCTCATTCACGAGCTCGGCCACCTTCTGGCTCGCCGCGGCCACCACCTCGGGCTGCGTGCTGCGCACGAGCACCGTCTGCGTGATGAGGTAGCGCGGACCGCCCATCTGACCGCCGTACTCCAGCGCCTGCTTGTCGCGCACGGCGAAGTCCTGCAGCGTGATCTGGGTGGTGTCCACGCCGTGGCGGCCAAGGAAGCGCTTGATGCGTCCCACGCTGGTCTGCAGTTCGTTGTTGGCGCGCGCGAGGTCCTCGCTGGCGGCGACGATGCGCAGAGGCCAGATGGCGAGGTCGGCCACGGCCTCGCGCTCGGCGACCCCCTTCACCGTGACGTAGCGGTCTGCGCCCTTGGCACGCACCACGCCCTGACCCGCGAGGAGGCCGGCGAGCGCGAGCCCTGCGGCGAGGATGATCGAACTGTTGCGATCGAGCGACATTACGGTTGCTTCCGTTGTTCGGCGTAGTAGGCGAGGATCTCGAGCAGCGACTGGCCACCGCCGTAGCGCAGGTCGGCGATCACCCAGCGATCGCCGCGGCGCTGCAGCACGTAGATCACGTCTGGCACCAGCGGATGGCCCCAGTCACAGGTGTTGTACACCGCGACGTCCATGGTGGTGTCACGCGCGGCGGCCGCGCGCGCCTCGAATCCTTCGCAGACGTCCTGCGCGTTGATGAACGGGTCGAAGTCCAGGCCGACGATCTCTTCGTCGTTCGCTACGGACGCCTCGCGGTCGGCCTGCAGGGCAGCCATCAGCTCCGCGGACAGGTCATCGCGGATCGCCGTCAGCGGATTCCAGCCATCCGGATGCTCGCGGCTCTCGTCGAACTGGCCGAGGTAGCGGCGCAGGAATCCCTCGACGTACGTCATGGCCGCGCGCTGGGCGCCCGTGCCGTTGGCGCGCGCGAGTTGCGGGCGGATCGTCGCGTTCTGCGCGTCGTCGCGGAAGGTCTCGAACTCGAGGAAGTACCCCTCGGGGTCCTTCGCCACGAAGCCTCGCGTGGGCTGTCGCGTGCCGTTGGCAAGCTCGTGCACCATCTCGACGCCGCGGCCGCGGAGGTAGGCGTACCACTGATCCACCTCGGCCGTCACGAAGCTCAGCGTGACGGGCTTCTGCGGCGATGCGCGATGCAGGCCCTGCGCTTGGTCCACGAGGCCCACGTACGATGTGGCTGACACCCGGTAGATCTTCGAGTAGCCCTGGTCTACGGTGAGCGTGAGGCCGAGTACGTCTTCGTAGAAGCGTTGCGCGCGCGGGATGTCGCGGTAGTAGAGGAACGTGATGTTGGCCTGGAGGCCCAGCGAGGCTGGACGGCTGGGGGCGGATTGGGCCGTGAGTGCGCACGGAACGAGCAGTGTGGTCAGGACGCGGCGAAACATTCGGGGCACGGGCAACCGAGGGCGAAGGGGAGGTGTCGAACCCACAGCGAAACAATGCCGCGCGGCGGGCCGTACCGCCAGCCAATGGCACTCACCTCAACCCCGTTGCCCATGCGTCCGACTCTTGCCGCTGCTCTCCTGCTGCTTCCCGCGGCTGTCTCCGCCCAGGCCGTCCAAGCCCGAGACTCCTCCTACCAGCGCGGCGATCGCACGATCTACCACCAGCACGCGCCCAGCGAGACGGAGTGGGGCTACGCGCAGGCGATCGTGGTCGGGAACACGATCTATGTGTCAGGTACGGTGAGCGGCGGCCGCACGCTCGAGGAGGAGGTGACCAACATCTACCGCCGCATCGAGCGTACGCTGCGCGCGCACGGCTTCACCATGCAGGATGTGGTGAAGGAAACGGTCTACGCCAAGGACATCGAAGCCTTCGCCGGGGTGAACCCCGCCCGGCTGCGCTTCTACGCCGGCCATACGCCGGCCGCCACCTGGGTGCAGATCACGCGATTGCTGGCCGCGCCGGCCAACGTGGAGATCGAGGTGACGGCCGTGCGGGCGGCTCGGAACTAGTAGAGCTCCTTGATCTTGTCTCGCACGCGGCGGTCGCGCTCGAGGTCCGCGCGGTCGTCCGCCGTGAAGGTGCGCATCGAGAGGGTGCCGAAGAGCATCCCGACGCCGGCACCGACGCCGACCAGCGAGTACGTCTCGGCGTCCTCGGAGTCCGATCCGGCGAAGTAGGCCGCGGCACCGAACGCGAGGCCAGCGATGGCCACGCCGAGGATCGTGCTGCGGCGGTCCTCCCGCTGCATGTATTCGGCGTAGCGCACGCGCGTCTCGGCGTTCTCCAACAGCTGCGCCTTGCTGAGCTGCTCGTAGGACAGGCTGCAGTCGCCGGCCACGCGCACCTCGAGGTGCGACGCAGCGTTGACGCGGGCCGTTACGCGACCGTCCACGAGCAGGTTGCGGGAGGCTGTCTGCGACATGCTGCCGTCAGACTCCACGTAATCGAGCAGGCTGTGGTTGAGCGTCACGAATCCGCTCGTGTTCGGCGGCATGTTCGACGTGGCACGCTGGATGGAGAGCGTGCACGCGCTCCGGTTCCAGATCACGGCCCCGAACTGGCCGTTGGTGAACGATTCGCGAGCGGCTTGCGCCTCGAGCGGGACCGTCCAGCAGCCGACGGCCAGCGCGGCAGAGAGGAGGAGCGCCTTCATCGCGCCGCTCCCGGCAACGCCAGTCCCGGCACGATGCGCAGTGCGTTCTGCGAGTACACCTTCCGCAGCACGGCGTCCGGCAGGTCAATGCCATAGAGCTTCCAGAACGCGTGGTAATCGCGGTAGTAGTCGAAGTAATCGTCCCGCGTCTCGAACACGCGCCAGTAGTACGGATACTCCTCCGGCTGGTACGAGTCCTTGCCGAAGAGGATGCGGTCCTGGTACTTCACGAAGAAGTCGTGCATGGCCCGCGGTTGGCGGCCGATGTCATACAGCACGGCGCCGACCTCGACGAGCATGTTCGGCATCTCGTCCATCATGCGCGAGAGTCGCGGCAGGTCGTTGGCGTACCAGGCCATGTGCGCCACCACGAACGTGGTGTTCGGATTGCGCTTGATCATGCGGTCGCGCTCCTGCGCGAGCTGTTCGAAGCTCGGGAACTCCTCGCCATAGCGCCTGTTCGGGAACAGCGCGAGCTCCAGCCAGCGCTCGTTCTTGTAATCGATGGGCTGCCAGAACTCGGCGGGGTCGGCCGTGTGAATGAACACCGGGATCTTCAGCCGCGCCGCCGCCTGCCACACCGGGTCGAGCGCGGGGTCATCTATGGCCAGTCTCGTGCCATCGGCCTTGCGCGTGCTCAGTCCCAGGCCCTTGCCGATCTCGCCGATGCCCACCGCGCCCGCCGCGACGTCGGCTTCCAGCTGCGCCACCGCGCGCTCGGCCCACCCGGGCCCCACGTTGCGGAAGTCAATGCCGGTGAGGAAGCGGATGCGGCCGCGCATCGTCGGGTGCGCGTTCACCACCGCCACCTGATTCTTGAGGGCGTCGCCGCTCACGTTGTTGGCCGCGAGCATCACGCCGAGTCCCATGGCGTCGAACTCGCGCTGGAGGGCGTCGAGCTGCGCGGCCGAGGTGATCGGCGCGGGATGTCCGTGGAAGTCCACGGCGGGGTACTTGGCCCGCGGCACGGGGCGGTCGGCGCTCACGACCGTGTTGCGCGGCCGGTAGTCGAGGATGCTCGGCGCCGGCATCGTCGGCGCGCGGCAGTTCCGCGGGCGGATCTCGGTCATGCCCGGCGGGCATTCTTCGCCGGGCTGGATGGTCACGCCGCCTTGCTGGCCGCCGGGCTGGGCGGTGAGGAGGGCGGGGAGGAGCAGGAGAAGGGCGAGAAGGCGCATGCCGGAGAATAGCGGATTGCGCCCCCAAGGACTATCGGAAGCGGTACACGAGCACCCGCCGGATGGGGACGATCGGCGGGTTCGAGGTCAACCGGACTCCTTCCCCCACCACGACCTGCACGGAGTCACCGAGGACGAGATCGTTGAAGTCCAGCTGCCGCTCGATCGTGATGTCGAAGGTCGTGTCCTTGAGCACCATGCGGAGCACGTGGTCCATTTCGCGCCGAAGCAGTACGTCGTTGTCCGGGCTGCTGCCGAGAGCCGCCGCGTCGGCATTGATCCACAGCACGCGTCCGTGGATGCGCTCGGTGACGTCGCCCATCAGGAAGTCCACACAGGCGCCGCTGGCGAGGACGAGGGCCGCGCAGGCGGCGAGGAGTCGGAGGCGTCGCATCAAAGAGCATACCCCAGGGTACCGGGGGCCGTCACGGCCCCCTCCGTGCGGCCCTGTCCGTCAGCTAGATTCCAGCCGAGCGAAGGACCACACGTCAGCACCCACTCGGCCCTTTCGGCCGCGGAGCTCGAATGTCCAGCAGCACGCAGACCCCCCACGATCCCTACGCCGAGCGCCTGTTCAAGGCCCGCGCGATCATTATCTCCGGCGGCATCGACCAGGAGCTCGCCGAACGCGTCACCGCGCAGCTGCTCGCCATGAGCACGGAGTCGAAGGCGCCGATTACGGTGTACCTCAACTCGCAGGGCGGGCACGTCGAGGCCGGCGACACGATCCACGACATGATCAAGTTCGTGGACGCGCCGGTGCGCATCGTCGGCACGGGTTGGGTGGCCAGCGCCGGCGCGCTCATCTATGTGTCGGTGCCCCGCGAGCGTCGCTTCTGCCTGCCGAACACGCGCTTCCTGCTGCATCAGCCGGCGGGCGGTACCGGGGGCACGGCCTCGGACATCGCCATCGAGGCGCGCGAGATCCTCAAGATGCGCGAGCGCCTGAACAAGATCTTCGCGGCGGCCACGGGCCAGCCGCTCTCGCGCATCGAGGACGACACCAACCGCAACTTCTGGCTCGATGCCGAGACGGCCATCGAGTACGGCATCGCGGGGAAGATCATCAGTTCGGTGACCGAGCTGCCCTGAGCGGTGCTTTCAGCGGAGCGCCGCCGCGATCGCCGCGGCGAAGCGCTCCGCGGCCGCGGGCTCCGACCGCAACCACAACTCCGGCTCGATCAACTCGAGCTCCATGATCTGTAGCGCACCGTCGTTGCCGCGCACGATGTCCACGCGTGCATACTGCGGGCGCGGCTCCACCGCCGCGACGGCCCGCTGCGCGAACGCAATCTCCTCAGCCGTCGGCTCATAGGGCGACCAGGTGCCGCCGTGGTCGTCCTGCACGCGGAAGTCGCCGGCCTTCGGCACCTTCTGCACCGCATGCGTGGCCACGCCGCCGAGGACCATGAGCGAGCGCTCACCGCCGACTTGGATATCGCGGACGAAGGGCTGATAGATGAACGCCTCGGTCGCCAGCACGTCGGCGATCTGCGCCTGCAGCGCGGCGGCGTTCGCGGTGTTCACGCGATAGGTATGCCGGGCAGCGCCGCTCACGCAGGGCTTGAGCACGCCTTCCGTCCAGCCCGTGCGCGCGATGAGCGCAGGCAGCGTCTCGGGCGCGCCGGCCTCGTGGTACACCGACGGCACGATCGCCACGCCGCGGGCTTCGAGGTCGCCCAGGTAATGCTTGTCGAGGTTCCACCACACCGTGCGCGCATCGTTGATCAGGCGCAGCTGCCGCTCGACACGCGCGAGCCAGGCGGTGAACTCCGAATAGCGCTCGAAGTAGTCCCAGGTGGTGCGGAACACGGCGAGCTTATAGGCGCTCCAGTCCACCTGCGGATCGGACCAATCCACCCGCTGCGCCGTGAGCCCGCGGGCGGCCAGCGCCTCGGTGAGCAGGCGATCGTCGTGGAGGATGTTGCGGAGATACCAGTCATCCGGCGCGGGCTCGCGACCCACGAAGCGGCGCTCGGAGATGAGGGCGATGTCGGCGTGCATCGCCGAAAGCTACATGGGGCCAGAAGCGTGCGGTCTCGGATGCGGCCCGCGGCGCGACTGATCAGCTCAGAAGACGGCGTGCGCACCGCGGTCGTCCGCCACCTCGCCGCGCAGCATTTGTGCGTAGTGCTCGCGCAGCGTGTCGCGGCCGTACTGCGGCGTCGCGGCTTCGTCGTAGCGGCCGGCGGCTGCATCCCAGTGCAGCATGCTCTCGGTCGCGTAGTAATGCCCGATGCGCGCGAACTCGGCCTTCGCCTTGAGGGGTGGAACCACGATGCCGCAGACGTCGAGCAGGCGCGCGACCGCGAGCAGAAAGCCCGGCGGCACGCTGCGGTAGCTCGGTGTGCGTCCCGTGAGCGCAAACAGCAGTGCCCCCTGCTCACGCGGCGTCAACGCGGGGCCCGGGCCACCAATCGGCAACACGCGATCCCAACGGGACTCGTCGCGCAGGCAGTCCACCAGATACTGCGCGATGTCGCGGTCGCTGATCGGTGTACAGCGGGTCAGCGCGCCGTCGCCAAACACGAGGAACGGCTTGCCGCGACGCACGCGCTCCACTTGGCCCGAAAGCGACTTGAAGTACGCCGTGGGGCGTACGATCGAGTAGCGCACGCCGCTCGCACGCAGCGCGTCCTCGAAGGCCAGCTTCGCGAACTGGAACGCCAGCCGCGGCTTCTGCACGCAGATCGCCGAGAGCAGTACGAAGTGCGTCACGCCGCTGCGCTGCGACTCGGCGAGAATCATCTGATGCGCCGCATGGTCGATGGCCCAGGCGTCGTCCGGAGCACCGCTGCGAGAGGCGAGGCAGCTGATCACCGCGTCGAAGCGCTCACCGCAGAAGGCATCGCGGGCCAGAGACTCGGCGTTCGTGACGTCGGCGATGCGCGTCTGCATGAGAGCGACCGCGCTCGGCGCCGGCACTGCTTCCCCGGGCGCGTGTCCACTCGCGTGTGCACTCGCGCGCTCACTCGCGCGCCTGCGGACTACCGCCACAGCTTCATAGCCCGCCGCGACCAGCGCCGCCTGCGTGGCGCGGCCGATGCTGCCGCTCGCGCCGAAGAGGAGGACACGGCGCGGCGCCTGCAGTGGGGGACGATCCGGCTCGGACATCGGCTGAATGATACCGCGGCGGTAGCGGACGTGCGCCGGCTGGCGCATACTCCCGCCATGCGCTTCTCCATGCTCGCCCTCGCTGCGGCTCTGGCCGCGCCCATTGCCACGCCCGTTGCCGCGCTCCACGCGCAGGCCCCACGCGCCGTCACGCCGGCGGATCTCTACCGCCTGCGTGCCGTCAGCGATCCGCAGGTCTCGCCCGACGGCGAGTGGGTCGCGTTCACCGTTACCCGCGTGGACTCCACCAAGGATAGCCGCGACAGCGACATCTATATGATGCGCTGGGATGGCACGCGCAGCGTGCGGCTGACCTCCAGCGACGACGATGAGTCGGATCCGCGCTGGAGCCCCGACGGCCGCTACATCAGCTTCACGGCCGCACGGCAGGGCAGCGAGACCTCGCAGCTCTGGCTGCTCGACCGCTCCGGCGGCGAGGCACAGCGTATCTCCGACTTCGCCGAAGGCGTCAACGACTACGTGTGGTCGCCCGACGGCACGCGCATCGTGGTGGTCTCGCAGGACGTGGACTCCGCCGCCAAGGCCGACACGACACGGCCGCGTCCGATCGTCATTGACCGCTATCTCATCAAGCGCGATGGTGACGGCTGGCTCGACCGCCGCCGTACGCATCTCTACTTGCTCGACGTCGCCACGAAGGCCGTCACGCAGCTCACCATGGGCGACGCGGATGACCGCGAGCCCGCGTGGTCACCCGACGGCCAGCGCATCGTGTTCACCAGCGCGCGGCACACGGACGAAGATCGCACGGACGAGACCGACCTGTACGTGATTGACGCGCGCGCTGGAGCTGAGCCGCTGCGCCTCACCAGCGGCGCCACCTTCGAGCGCTCGGCCAGCTTCAGCCCCGACGGCCGCTGGATTGCGTTTCTCCAAGGCACGTTTACGCCTGTGCCCATGTACGGCACGCCGCGCGTCGCGGTGATGCCCGCGGGCGGCGGCGCGATTCGCGTGCTCGCGCCCGCGCTTGACCGCTCGCAGTCGAAGCCCATCTGGACAGCGGATGGTAACGCCGTGCTCACGATTCTCGAGGATGATCGCCGCGGACCGCTCGTGCGCATCGCCGTCGCCGACGGAGCCGTCACGCGCCTCGTGGACGGCCGCCGTGTGGTCGAGGGTGCGCAGCAAGCGGCAGGGCGCGTGGCCCTGCTCGTCACGGACGTGGAGACGCCGAGTGAGATCTTTGCGTTCGACGCCGACACCCTGCGCCGCCTCACCCGCGAGAACGACGCCTGGCGCGCGGCGGTGCGCATCGCCGCCGTCGAGGAGTTCTCCGCGCGCAGTCGCGACGGGACGACAGTCAACGCGCTGCTCACGCGTGCGCTCGATGCGGACGCCAGCAAGCCGCAGCGCACGGTGCTGTGGATCCACGGCGGGCCCGTGGCGCAGAACGACTACTCGTTCTGGTTGGAGAAGGAGGTGTTCGCCGCCGCCGGATGGAACGTGCTGCAGGTGAACTACCGCGGCTCCAGCGGACGCGGCGAGGCTTTCCAGCGGGCCATCTACGCCGATTGGTGCGGCAAGGAAGTCGAGGATTTGCTCGCGTCCGTGGACGAAGCCGTGCGCCGTGGCATCGCGGATGCGGAGCGGCTCGCGGTCGGTGGGTGGAGCTATGGCGGCATCCTCACCGATTGCCTCATCGCCAGTAGCACACGCTTCAAGGCGGCCGTGAGCGGCGCGGGCAGCTCGCTGTTCACGTCCATGTACGGCAGCGATCAGTATCCGTCGCAGTACGACGCCGAGCTCGGGCCGCCGTGGAAGAATCCGCGGCTCTGGGAGAAGGTGAGCTACGCCTTCTGGCGTGCGGAGCGCATCAGCACGCCCACGCTGTTCATGGGCGGCGCCGAGGACTTCAATGTGCCGATTGCCGGCAGCGAGCAGATGTACCTCGCGCTGCGCACGCGCAACATCCCGACGCAGCTCGTGGTGTACCCCGGCGAGCACCACGGCATCCGCCGACCCAGCTTCGCGGTGGACCGCATGCAGCGCTGGGTCGGCTGGATCGATCGCTTTACGCCGCCGACAGCTCGATGAGCGAGACCGCCGCGCCCTGCGGATCCGTGACGACGATGATGCGTCCGTAGGGCGAGTCGAAGGGACCGAAGGGCACCGCGCCGCCTGCCTCCAGCACGGCGCGCTTGGCGGCGTCCACGTCGGCGACCGCGAAGTACGTCATCCAATGCGGCGGCATGTCGCCCCACTCGGCCGTCATCTGCAGCGCGCCGCAGGCCGGCCCATCGGCGGTGTGCAGCATGTGGTAGGGTGCGCCGCCCATCTCCAAGCGCTCCTCGCGGAGACCGAACACCTTGCCGTAGAAGCTGGCGGCGGCCACGGCATCGCGCGTGTTCACCTCAGACCACGCCAGTGCGCCGGGCTCGTTGATGAGCCCCACGCCCACGTGTGCCATGGGCTGCCAGAGCCCGAAGACCGCGCCCGTCGGGTCCGCGCAGATCGCCATGCGGCCGTAGGGACCGATCGTCGTCGGCTCGAAGAGGACGCGCCCGCCGTTCGCAGTGATCGTCGCCGCCATCGCATCGCAGTCGGTGACGCCGAAGTAGACGGTCCAGGCCGGGGGTGACGTGTCGCCGTCCATCTTGCCGGCGAGGCCCGCGGTGGCGTGCTCACCGATACGCGCCGTGGCGTAGCCGCCGAACTCCGGGCCGCTGATGTCGTACTCCCACCCGAGGACGCGCGCGTAGAAGTCCCGGGCGGCCGCCGCATCGGTGGTGGCGAGGTCCAACCAGATCGGGCGGTTGGGCTTGTGCGAGGCGACTGTTGGCATCGGAGGGCTCCACGAAGGGGGATGTGGCGGCGAGTGCGGCGCGTCTGGGAAAGAGAGCAGTTCCTGGCGCGGGTGGCTAGGGCGAGCCCGGTGGCTCTGTGGCGAATGCGCGTCGCAGCGCCTCGAGGCGGTCTTGATGGCCGGGCGGCGAGAGATTCGGCCTCACGCCGCGATGTGGATCTCCGTCGGCGTAGGCCTCGTCCGTGAACTCGATGCTTGCGTACGGATCCACGGCCCGGATGGCGCGGACTGCTCTGCGGCATCGGGCACATCCTCGCGTCTCGTTAGGTGGAAGTGTCAACCGAACTGGAGCAAGATCCCTCGTCGGCAGCAAGCGTCGTTAGCTTGCGGACGCGGAAGCAAGTGCATTGGAGCGTAGCGCTTCCGTGACAAGCGCGTAGGTCGCTTCGATGAGCGCCCTCATGTCAGCGGCGACCGCGGCGGGCTCGGAGTCAGTATCGTGAATGACAGTAAGCCGACCACGCCGGGCCCATTTTGGGTCCCAGCGAATGACGGATCCGCTGCTCAGCTTACGCCCATCAAGCGCGCTTAGGTGCTGCGCCAAGAAAAGGACGCGATCAGCCTCCAAGTGGAGCTCCGCGCCAATTTGGCTGGAACGCTCGAGGAACTCGTAGTGAAGCCCGCCAGGCCACTCTGTGGGTCGAATCTGCCGATAGTTCGACGCTCGACCCTTCGTTCGGAGTTCACCAGTAGCCGAGGCATCGTATTGCTCTACAACCGCTGCAAGCAGCGGACGAAGCTGCCGCGACGACGACCGCGACGACTGAGCGCCGGACTCAGCTGAGTCGACAAGTACTTGCGGAACGTAGAGTGTACCTTGGGTGTCTTCGGTGTGCTTGGCGACGACAACCAGGCGAACATCGAGGCTAGAGCGTTCGGCCAAGAAGCGGACGATACGTTCAAGCTCCGGCGGAGCCTCGTCGAGCACGAGCACCACTCGGGCAAGCCCTGCGCGGAGGTTCGCGCCGCACTGCTGCCAAATCTGCTCAAACGATAAGCCAGAGCCTTTCTGCACAAGTCTCTGGAGGGCGCTCTCAAGTGTTCCCTTAACTCTCTCGTCAAGCTCGTCTACGGTAAGCTGCGTCAGTGCGGATACGTAGTCGATGACTTGAGCAACAATCTCCCTTCGAGACTCGCCATTTCTTGCGAGCTTGACCTCAACTGCAACGGGAAGCCCCGTTTCGGAGACAAACAGGAGGTCAAGCAGGCCTGCATCGGGCAAGTCGACTTGTCTCGCGACGTACGCGATAGGGGCATCGTCGGGTAGGCCAAGCAGCGCAGGCGACTCCGCGAGTATCGCCTCAAGCTCTGCCTCATTCGAGAAGTCCGTCTGCGAAACGAGAACACTCGAGTTTCGTTGCTTGATCAAGATCGGCATTGGCGTGCAAGTGTGCGAGTCAAGCTAACGTCTGCTTCTGCTGTGAACGCTTCAATAAGAAGCAGTTGTGGGGCGGCCGCTAGGCCGTCCCATGCCCGACAGGGCGG
>CAZCIM010000020.1:0-33262 GCA_964498895.1 uncultured Gemmatimonas sp.
ACATCTATCCGGGCCCGCAGGGCGGCTCCGTCGGCTCGCGCTCGTTCTCGCCGGCCCGCGGCGATCACCAGGCGCTGGCGGACCTCGGCTTCGTCGTCGTGCTCATCGATGGCATGGGCAGCTCGCCGCAGCGCTCGAAGGCGTTCCACGACGCCTACTACGGCCGCATGAACGACAACACGATCCCCGACCAGGTGGCGGGGATGCAGGAGCTCGCGCGCCGGCATCGCTTCATTGACATCGAGAAGGTCGGCATCTGGGGGCACTCGGGAGGCGGCTTCGCCGCCGCGGCGGCGATGTTCCGCGCGCCGGAGTTCTTCGATGTCGGCATCGCGGAGTCCGGCAATCACGACAACCGGAACTACGAAGACGATTGGGGCGAGCGCTACCAGGGCCTGCTCGTGCGCAACGGAGCCAGCGACAACTACGCGGCCGAGGCCAACCAGACGCACGCGGCCAACCTGCGCGGCAAGCTGTTCCTGATCCACGGCATGATGGACGACAACGTGCCGCCGTCGAACACCCTGCTCGTGGCGGATGCGCTCATGAAGGCCAACAAGGACTTCGACATGATCATGTTGCCGAACGCGCGCCACGGCTTCGGCGCGGACGGGCTCTACATCATGCGTCGGCGCTGGGACTATTTCGTGACGCACCTGCAGGGCAATGTCCCGCCGCGCGAATACCGGATGGGGCAGCGGCGGTGAGCGCGCCGATTCTCGACGCGCGCGGCCTGCGCGTCGTGTATCCGAAGTTCACGCTGGGGCCGGTCTCCTTCGCCATCGCTGGCGGGGAGACCGTCGCCCTGCTCGGTGCGAACGCCGCGGGCAAGACCACGCTGCTGCGGGCGATCACGGGGCGACTGCTCGACCGCGAGGGCGTAGTCGAGCTCGCGGGGCGCGATTTGCGCGAGGCGCCGGACAGCTGGCGCGCCAAGATCGGCTTCGCCGGCGAGAAGCCACCAGCGGATCCCTCGCTGCGGGTGCGCGAGTGGTTCGCCTTCCTGCACGACTGCTATCCCACCTGGGATGCCGCGTACGCGAAGGATCTCGCGGCGCGGCTCGACCTCGATGTGACGGAGCGCATCGGCGCGCTCTCGCGCGGCACGAATGTGAAGGCCGCCTACATCTCGGCCGAGGCGTATCGGCCCGACTTGCTCGTGCTCGATGAACCGACGAACGGTTTGGATCCGGTCGTGCGCCTCGAGCTGTTGGGCCTCCTGCGCGATTGCTTCGCCGAGTCGCCCACGCGGGCGTTGATCTTCTCCTCGCATCTGCTCGAGGATGTCGAGACGCTCTGTGACCGCGCCCTGCTCCTGCGGCGTGGGCAACTGGTGGGCGAGCTCGGAGGGCCCGAGCTCACGGAGGCGCGCAGTACGGGGCGGCTCACGACGCTCGTCGCCGACGTGCTGCGCGATCAGCCGTGAACGGTCGCGTCATTGCGGCGGTGCTCCGCGTCGAGCTGATCCGCGCCCGACGCAGCCTCCTCTGGGGAGGAGGGTTCGCGCTGCTCGGCCTGCTTGCGGCGCTGTGGTTGGACCGCTGGGCCGCCATGGTGTCAGGCGTGATCGTCGGCGTCGTGATGGTCGGCATGGTGCTCTTCGCGCCGTTCGGCACGCTGCTGACCGAGAAGCTCCTGGGCACCCTCGAACTCGACCGCACGCTGCCGGTGCCGACGCGGCTGCTCGCCGTGGCCCGCTTGCTTGCGGCTGCCGTGCGCACGCTGCCGCTGCTGCTGCTCTCGACGACCGTCGCGATCGTCGCATCGCGAGAGGGGGCGCCGTTTAGCGTCGGCACGATGGTCTTCGCGGTGGCCGCCGTCCAGCTGCTCTACTGGGGGGCGCTGTGGGTCGGGTACGGCCTAGCGGCGCGGTTCTCGGTCAAGAAGCTGATCTGGTTGCCGGGTCTCCTGTGGCTCGCGATGGTGCTCACACCTGATGCAGTGGCCGAGGTGCTGTTCCAGCGGCTCGGAGATCGCCTCAGCGCGCTGGTTTCCGCGGCACTGGCCGATCCGGCGCGGCTGCCCGCGCTCGGACTGGTGTTGCTCGCGATCGCCGCCCTCAGCTTCGGCATCGGGCTCGTGTTCCTCACGAGTGGATTGCGGCGCTTCGAGCCTGACCCGCTGGCCCTGCAGGGCGTGGTGGAGGACGTGCCGCGCGAGGAACTCACGCCCGCGCGCCGGGGCGTGGTCGTGGCGGTCGTCCGCCTGCGGTTGCGCCTCGTGACGCAGCAGATTCGCCGCGACTTGATGATTGCGGCGGGGCTGGTCGCGGTGCTGCTCGCCGATGCCTTCGGCGTCACGCAGCTGAGCGCCTTGACCGGCCTCGCCGAGACGTACCTGCCCGTGATCGCGTTCATGATGCCGGGAGCCGTCGGGTTGCACGTGATGCCGGCGCGGCAACTCGGGACGATCGAAGGCCTGCAGCAGCTGCCGTTCCCGCGGCGCGACATCGCGCTTGGACATCTGCTGACGGTGCTCTTGCTCTCGCTGCCGGCCGTCGTGATCTGGTGCGTGGCCCAGGCCATCGCGGGGCAGACGCCGGACGTCGAGCGCCTGCTGCGGGTGTGGACGGCGATGGGTGCCAGCGGCTGGCTGCTGGCCGCGTTCGGGATCTGGGTGACGAAGCGCCGTGCGCTGATTGCCCTCGCCGTCGTGGTCGGTGTGCCCGCGGGCCTCTACGTCGGTGTGGGGAAGCTGTTGCCGGCGCTAGGCGTCGAGATCGCGCCGCGCATCGCGGCCGTGTTTGCGTGGTGGGACGCGCAGCGCAGCTGGCTCGCGCCGACAGCGCTGCTCTGCGGCTTCGCCGCAGCGATGCTGATCGGCATGCTGCTCTTTTCGCATGGCCTCCGTACGTATCAGCCCAAGGCGCCCTGAGCGCCTGCCCGGATCGCACGCGTTGACCTTCCGACGCGCTTCGTCGTCAGGTTCCGTAGGCTCGCGTCACTCCACCTTCCGAGAGGCTCCACATGCTTCGTCGTCTTCTCGCCGTCTCCGCTCTCCTCGTGGCCGCTGCGATGCCGGCACAGGCCCAGATCCCGCTGCTTGACCTGCGCCTCGGCGCGCACGGTGCCCTCCCGCAGGGCGCCGGAAGCGATAACCTCGATACCGGCATCGGCGCATACTTCCGCGCCGGTGTGCCGCTAGGCATCGCCAAGGTGATGGGCAGCGTCACCTACACGAAGTTCAGCTCGTCGCTGCCGGGCGGCGGTGACTACTCGGAGCTGACGCTGCAGGCCGGTCCGCACTTCTCGCCGATTCCGCTGTTGGACATCGGCGCCGAGTTCGGGTACCTGACGGATGCGGAGAAGTTCGCGTTCACGCCGAACATCTCGGTGGGCTTCCTGATGCTCGAGGCGACGGCCTCGTACAACAAGCCGTTCGAGAGCGGGGCGGGGAGCTGGGTGACGCTCGGGCTCGGCCTACGCTTCTAGGGCGCGTTTGTGACCTAGGTTTCTTGCGGGAGACGGCCACGCGGCGCACGTTAGGGGGTGCTGAAACAGACCCGCCAAACTGCCCGCGCGGCCGTCTTCCTGCTTGGGGCCCTCGCGGCCCTGAGCTGCGGCCGTGAAGTGACCTCGCCAGACGCCGGGCGCCATCTGGCGCGCGGCGTCTCGTTCGTAACGGAGTTCGGGGGCGGCGGCGCGACCAGCGCGCTGATCGGCGAGCTCGTACCGTTCACGCAGGTGCGCATCGTGCTGCGCAACCTGGCGGGCGACGTGGTGGTGAATCGCCTGATCGCGTTCCCCAGCGATGTGAACGAGGTGCCGGTGTCGCTCACGGTGCCGCTGGCGACGGCGAACCCCGAAGTGATGACGTTGGCGTTGGCCTACGTGAACGCCGCGGGGGATACGGTGTTCCGCGCGGGGCCCGATTCGGTGCTGTTGGAGCCCTCGCGCCGCGGCGCGCCGCCTCCGCCGCCGATTGAGCTCGACGCCACCTACACCGGCCCCGGTGCCGTGGCGACGACGCTGGCGATCGCGCCCGAGGCCGATACGGTCGTGAGCGGCGACGCCTTCGCCTTCACGGCGACGGCTTTCGATGCGCAGATGAATCCCGTCGCGTCGGCGCCGATCGGCTGGCGCTCGCTCACCCCCGCACTGGCCACCATCACCGCGCTCGGCGCGGGGGACGGCGTCACCCTCGCGGGCCGCGGCACGGCGTTGATCGAGGCTTTCCTCGCCAACGGCGCGACTGACACGGTGTCGCTCGTGGTGCTGCCGAAGGCTTCGGTGCTCGAGCTCGCGTCGGGCAACAACCAGACGGGCAACGCCGGCGCGCTGCTCTCCGCGCCGGTGTCGGTGCGCGTGCGCGCGACGGACAATCTGCCGATGGCGGGCGTCGCCGTGACCTTCGTCCCGGGCAACGGCGGGAGCGTCGGGCAGGCGGCGGTGCTCACCGACGCGAACGGTCTCGCCACCACCACGTGGACGCTGGGCACGGTCGCGGGCGCGCAGTCGCTCAGCGCGAGCGTGAACGGCCTCACGGGTTCGCCGGTGACGTTTGCTGCGACGGCGAACGCGGTGGTCGTCGGGCCGGTGTTGCTACACCATCTCCCGTTCACGGCGGGCACCGTCGACATCGTGGGCGCCGCTCCGAGTGCACTGCAGGGTGGCGCGGTCGTCTCCGGCGGGATGCTCCGCCTGAACGGCGGCAGCGACGCGCTGGAGTTCTCGGCACCGTTGGTCCCGACCACGGGCTCGTGGTCCATGATGTTCTTCGTCCGCAACCGCTCGTTGATGACGCAGCGGGTGGCATATCTCGGGCAAGGGACGGCCGGCGCGCCGGCCCTAGTCATCGGGCACGATGCGACGGGGAACTTCACGCTGATCGACACCGCCGCGACCGCGGCGGCGGCGCCGACGAATGACAACCTGTTCCATCATATCGCGATCGTCGCCGACTCGGCAGCGAACGTGATCACGGTATACCGCAACGGCGCGCCGTGGATCACGGGGCTGGCGTATCAGCAGATCGCGCTGGCGGGGGCGGCGACGCGACTCGGGCAGGGCGTCCCGGGGCTCTCGGCGTCGTTCGTCGGGGATCTCGATGAGCTGCGCATCTACCGCGGCGTGATCTCGACGGAGACCATCACCACGTTCTGGGAGATCGGACCGGAGCTGGCTCCGCCGAGTCGCATCGTGTTCACCACCGTCGCGCCGACGACGTTGCCGAGTGGCGCTGCGTTCCCAGAGATGTGCGCGGAGGTACAGGACTTCGTGGGACGCCGGCGTACGGTCTATGGGGCGCCGCTGACGGTCGATCTCGTGAACAACGCCAGCGGCGCGATCCTCTCGGGCACACTCACCGTGCCGGCGAGCGCCGGCGTAGCCTGCTTCGCCGATCTTTCCATCAGCGGTGCCGGGAGCGGGATTTCGCTGCGCGTGAGCGGGGCGAACGCCACGGCGGCGATTTCGGGCAGCTTCGACGTGGTGGCCGGCCCTGCAAGCCAGTTGATGAGTGTTTCGTTCACGGGCAGTGGCGTTGCCGGTGAGCCGTTCGTGCCACCCCAGGCGGTGGCGGCGCGGGATGCAGCCTTGAATCTCGCCGTCGACTTCACGGGCGAGGTGACCGTCTCGATCGTCAGCGGCCCGCCCGGCGGAGTGTTGGTCGGCACGACGACCGTGGCTGCCGTCGCCGGCATCGCGACGTTCAGCGATCTCACGATGAACCTGCCGGGCCAGTACGTCCTCGAATACACCTCGCCGGGACTCACGCCCGAGACCACGACGCAGATCGATATGTCCGCGCCGGCCGCCACGCAGCTGGCCTTCGTGCAGCAGCCTACCGGCGGCAGCGTGAACGCGGCGCTCACACCGCCGGTGGTCGTCGAGGTCCGCACGGCGGCGAACGCGCTCGCGACCGGCTTCAATGGACCGGTCACGATCGCGTTGGGCGCGAATCCCGGATCGGCGACGCTCGGCGGCACCCTCACAGTCAATGCGGTGAACGGCGTCGCCACTTTCGCTGACCTGTCCGTCAACGCGGCTGCCACTGGGTACACCCTTACGGCGTCGGCGAGCGGACTCACCGGCGCGACGAGCGCCGCGTTCGACATCGTGCTCGCGGCCGTGACGAACGCGTGGATCAACGCGGCTGGCGGCACTTGGAGCACCGCGGCGAACTGGAGCCAAGGTCGCGCGCCGATCCCCTCGGACACCGTCGCGATCGACCTCGCCGGCACCTATACGGTCACGCTGGACCAGAACTTCACGGGCTCGTTGATCCTGCTTGGCGGCGCGAGCGGGACGCAGACGCTCTCGGCGACCTCGCGCACCCTCAGCACTGGGCTCGGGCTTCGCATCGGGCCCAACGGCGTCTACCGGCATCAGGGCGGTACCATCGGTGGTACCGGGACGGTGCAGGTGCGCGGCCGCCTCGTGGCGGTGGCGTCGGGGTTCGTGACGCCGCCGCTTGTCATCGATACCGTCGGCACGCTGCGCGTGGAGTCGTCGGCGTTGGCGGGTGCCACGCAGTACACCGCGTCGACTAGCCTGCACAACGCGGGGCTAATCGAGATGGAGTCGTTCAACACGGGGTACAACGTCGTACTCTCGGTCACCAACGCGCCGCTGGTCAATGAATCGACGGGTATCATTCGGCCGCTGCCGGGTACCGCCGGTGGTCGCACGATTGCGGCGTCACTGGACAACAGCGGCACGCTGGACCTGACGTCGTACGGACTCGGGCTGAGCTTCACCAACGCGCAGCATGTCAACCGCGCGCCCATCAGCGTGAGCGGTGGAAATCTCGGCGTCAACTCCAGCGGCGCCGTCCCGCGCTTCACGAACCTGTCCACCATCACGGTGGATTCCGGCCGTGTGTTCTCGATGACGAACGGGACGCTCGACCTGACCGGCGGTGCCGTGGTCGGCCAGGACGGGACGTTGCAGCTGAGCAACGTCGCGCTCGACGCGGTCGCGGCCAACCTGCAGACCCGCGTGAACTTTGGGACGACGCCGACGACCCTCGTGTCGCCGCTGACCGTGCTCCCCGGCGACTCGCTGCGAATCATCGGCGGCGTGGTCGGTGGCCAGACCCTGCGCGTGGAAGGCCGGCTCGTCGCGCTCGCGAGCGTGAACATCAACACGCCGTTCGAGGTGCCGCTCGGCGGTGCCGTGGATGTGCGCAGCAGCAACGTCGGCGGGTCGGTGCAGGTCACGGTCGCCAACGGCTTCACGAACCGTGGGACCATCGACTTGGTGTCCTTCAACTCGAGCTGGAACGCCGTCTTTGGCGTGAGCGCTGGGACGCTGATCAATGACACAACGGGTGTGATCCGCAGCCGCCTCGGCAGCGGCGGCTCGCGCGCGATTGCCGCGGAGCTCGAGAACCGGGGTACGCTCGATATCCGGCATACGCTCAGCCTCACCGGCGGCAGCGCACAGCATGTGAACTTGAGCACCATCGCGCTCGACAGTGCCAATCTCGTGGTGACGCAGTCTGGCACGGCGCCGAGTTTCACGAACCTCGGGCAGATCCTGATCGGCAATGGGCGCGCGATGACCGTGACCAACGGCGCGCTTGATCTTGACGACGGCCTCCTGACGGGCCCTGGCGGTACGCTCTCGACGTCGAACGTGACACTGGCCATGACGCCGGCCACCGTGAAGACGGTCCACCAGTTCGGGACGCTCACGACGCTGACTGCCCCGTATACGGTGCCGGCAGGCGACAGCTTGCGCGTCCGCTCGGGCACGCTGGCCGGGCCCGGGTTGAGCGTGGAAGGGCTCTTGGTCCTGGGCGGGACGGCCAACCTCAACCTGCCATTCGCGGTGGCCGCTGGCGGGCATCTGCTGCTCCGTGCCACGAATGATTTCGGTGGCTTCACCGCGACCGTGGCGAACGGCTTCACCAACGCGGGCGTCATCGAGCTCACGACCCTCAATACGGGCTACACGGTCATCCTCGAGGTGACCAGCGGGACGCTGACCAATGCCGCGACCGGCGTCCTCCGGAGCAGCGTGGGTGCGTCGGGTTCGCGGATCCTTCGCGCGGCCCTCGACAACAGCGGCGCCTTCGATCTCCTGCATCCCCTCACGATCGAGCGCGCATCGTCCGTGCATGTCAATCGCGCGCCCATCACGCTGGGCGCCAACCTGACCGTCGCGCAGACGGGGACGAGCCCAAGCTTTACGAACCTCTCGACGATCACGCTGCCCACGGGTCGTACGCTCACCGTGACGGGCGGTGCCCTCGACTTGTCTGGCGGCACCGTGCAAGGCGACAGCGCCACGCTCTCGACTAACAACGTCACGTTGACGATGACGCCGGCCTCCGCGCGGACCCGCTTCAACTTCGGGACCGTCACCACGCTGAGCGGGCCGTACACGGTGCCTGCGCTGGATTCGCTGCGCATCCTTGGCGGCACGCTCGCGGGCCCAGGGCTCACCGTTGCGGGTCGCGTGATTTCACAGGGCAATAGCACGCTGCAGCTTCCGGTGACGACCGAGACGACGGGCGTGATCGAGGCGCGCAGCACCACGTTCGCCGGTGGGCATACGCTCACGGTGACCAATGGCTTCACGAATACCGGCACGATTGAACTTGTGTCCTACAACACGGGCTACACCACGACGTTTGCGGTCACCAACGGCACGCTGACGAACGCCGCGACCGGTGTGATCCGGACGCTTGCGGGGGCCGGTGGTAGCCGTGTTCTCGCGGCTGCGTTGCTGAATGAGGGCAGCCTGGATCTCGGTCAGGGGCTCGAGCTCAGCAAGTCCGGCGCGGCGCATGTCAATCGCGGCACGATCCCGCTCAGTACCGCCAACTTCACTGTCACGCAGACCGGCACGACGCCTTCCTTCACGAACGAAGGGAGCATTACGCTGGCTGCCGGTCGCACGATGAGCGTTTCCGGCGGCTCCCTCGTGCTGGGAGGCGGCACGTTGGTCGGCCACGACGGTACGCTCACGCTGTCCGGCGTCACGCTCGACATGACGCCGGCCTCGGCGCGCACCCGCTTCAACTTCGGTGTCGGGTCGGCCTTCGCCGCGCCGTATACGATTCCCGCCCTCGACTCGCTGCGGGTGTTGGGTGGGACGGTCGGCGGGCCTGGGCTCACGGTGGCGGGTCGCTTCGTGGCGCTCGGCAGCACGACCATTGCGGCTCCGGTGACGACGGAAACGTCCGGCGTGCTGGAGGCGCGCAGCTCCATCGTCGCGGGCGGGATGACGTTGACGGTCACCGATGGCTTCACGAATACCGGCACGATCGAGCTGGTCTCGTACAACACCGGCTACACGACGAGCTTCAACGTGACGAACGGTACGCTCGTCAATGCGGCGGGCGGTACGATCCGAACCCTCGCCGGTGCGGGCGGCCAGCGGAACCTCGGCGCCCAACTCGACAACAGCGGCACCCTCGACCTGCAGCATCCGCTCACGTTGACCCGCGGAAGTTCGGCGCATGTGCATCGGTCGAGCGCCGTCTTGACCAGTGACCTCACGGTTTCGCAGTCCGGCACGAGCCCGAGCTTCACGAATCTCGGCAGTCTCGTGCTGCCGGCGGGCCGGGAGCTGACCGTGACCGGCGGCGCCCTCGACTTGAGCGGCGGCACGCTGGTGGGCGATACGGCGACGCTCACCTTGAGCAACGTCTCGCTGACGATGACGCCGGCGTCGGCGCGCACGCGCTTCCGCTTCAGCGGAAGCACGGCCTTCACGGCGCCCTATACCATTCCCGCCGGCGATTCGATGCGCGTCCTGAGCGGTACGGTGGCCGGACCCAGCCTCACGGTGGCCGGCCGCTTCGTCTCGCTGGGCGACCTGACGATTGCGGCGCCGATCACGACGGATCCGCTCGGCACGATCGAGGCGCGGTCGTCGAGCCTGGCGGGTGGGCATACGCTCACCGTGGCCAATGGCTTCACGAACCTCGGGACGATCGAACTCGTGTCGTTGAACACGAGCTACACGACGATCTTCGCCGTCACCAACGGCACGCTCGTGAACGCGGCGGGTGGTGTGATCCGGACTTTGGTCGGGGCCGGCGGCGCGCGCACGCTCGCGGCGCAGCTCGACAACAGCGGCACGCTCGACATCCTCCAACCGCTCACGATCGCGAAGGCGAGCGCGGCCCACGTGCATCGCTCGGCGTTGGCCCTGAGCGCGGCGAACCTGACGGTCACGCAGACCGGCACGGCACCGAGCTTCACGAACCTCGGCAGCATCACGTTGGGCACGGGCCGCACGCTGTCGGTGACGGGCGGCAGCCTGAACCTGGCGGACGGCACGTTGACGGGCATGGACGCCACGCTGTCGATGCAGAACGTGTCGCTGTCCATGACGCCGGCATCGGCGCGCACCCGGTTTGACTTCAACACGGGCACCAGCTTTGCGGGCGCGTATGTCGTTCCGCCCGGCGACTCGCTCCTCGTGCTGGGCGGCACGATCGGCGGACCGGAGCTCACGCTGTTCGGCCGCATGGTGACGCTCGGCACGACGACGGTTGCCGCGCCGTTCGCCATCGCCGGGGGCGGCGAGCTGGTGGTCCGCAGCAGCGCGCTCTTCGGCGGCCAGACCACGACCATCAGCAGCAGCTTCACCAATGCCGGCACGATCGATCTCGTGTCGGAGAATTCGTCGTACACGACGATTCTCGCCATGCCCAGCGGCACGCTGGTGAATGCGTCGACCGGCACGATTCGTGCGCTTCCCGGTGGCGGTGGCGGCGCGCGGCAACTGAATGCCCAGCTCGACAACCAGGGCACGCTGCTCGTGAACAATCCGCTGACGATCAATCGCAGCGGCGCAGCGCATGTGAACAGCGGCAGCATCGCCATCCAAGGCGCGAACCTCACGCTCACGCAGGGCGGCACGTCGCCAAGCTTCACGAACACCGGCAGCATCACGCTCGCCGCCGGGCGGACGTGGACCGTGACGAACGGCACGCTGGACCTCGGGGGCGGAGCCCTGCTGGGCGACAGCGCCACGCTCTCGACCAACAACGTGACGCTGGCCATGACGCCGGCCTCGGCGCGCACGCGCTTCGATTTCGGCACCAGCACCACCTTGGCGTCGGCCTACAGCGTGCCGGATGGCGACTCGCTGCGCATCGTGGGTGGCACGCTCAACGGCCCGTCACTCACGGTGGCTGGGCGCGTGGTGGCGCTGGGCAACATGACGCTGGGCCTCCCCGTCGTCACCGAAACCACCGGCATACTCGAGTCCCGGAGCAACAGCGCCGTCGGCGGCGTGACGTTCACGGTCGCCAACGGGTTCACGAACAACGGTCTCATCGACATCGTGTCGACGGGCAGCAGCTTCACGTCCATCTTTGCCGTCACGAGTGGTGTGCTCGTCAACTCGCCGTCGGGCGTCATCCGCAGCAGCGTCGGGTCCGCGGGCTCACGCTTCCTGCGCGCAGCCTTGGACAACAGCGGCACGCTCGACCTGCTGCATCCGCTGACGATGGACCGCACGAACGTTGCGCACGTGAACCGCAGCAGCATCGCGCTGTCCACGCAAGATCTCAACGTGAGCATGGGCGCGAGCGGCAGCTTCACGAATCTCGGCAGCGTCACGCTCGCCACCGGACGCACGCTCTCACTGGCCGGCGGCAGCGTGGACCTCACTGGCGGCACGATCACCGGCATCCAGGGAACGCTGCAGTTGGGCAGCGGCACGGCGACGGCACTCACGATGACGGCGCCGGCGCAGGCCCGCGCGCGCATCAACTTCGGGGCCACGGGTACGCAGTTGGGCTCCACGCTCACGATTCCTGCCGGCGACTCCCTGCTCGTGACTGGTGGTTCGTTGAGCGGTACGGGCAGTCTCGACGTGGCTGGCGTGCTGCACGTCCGCGGGAGCACGACGATCGCGCCGAGTATGGTGATTGACAGCCTCGGCACACTGCGTGTCGTCGCCAACAACACCGCGGGCTCCGTGACGGTCACCACGCCGAACGGCTGGACGAACACCGGCACCATCGAGCTGACGAGCGAGGGTGGTTCGTCGTGGACGTCGGCGGTGGCGGTCACCAACGGCTCGCTGGTGAATGCGTCGGGTGCAACCATCCGAAGCGCGGTCGGGACCGGCGGCGGCCGCACCCTGACGGCGCAGCTGCAGAACGCCGGTGACGTGGACGTCTTCCAGAGCCTCACCATCAATCGCGGCTCCTCGGTGCACGTGAACAGCGGCAGCATCGCGGTGGATGCGGCGGCGTTGCTCACTGTGTCGCAGTCGGGCACCACGCCGAGCTTCGCGAACACTGGTCTCATCACGCTGGCGGGCACCGGCAACAAGCTGTCGGTCTCCGGTGGTCAGTTCGTGAACACCACGGGTTCGCTCACGGGGACGGGCTCGCTGTCGTTCGGCGGGACGGTCACAGCTGACTTGGCAATGCCGGCGCTCGACGTGCCGGTCAACTTCGGCACGGGGAGCACGCTCGCCAACGCGCTCACCATTCCCGCCGGCGATACGCTGGTCGTCACGGGCGGCACCCTCGCCGGGCCTGGGCTGACGGTGAACGGCGCCCTGCAGGTGACCAGCGCCGCGACCGTGAGCGCGCCGATCACCACCGGCGCAGGCTCGCTCATTGACGTGCGCGCCAATGCGCTCACGGCGCCGCAGTCATTCACGGTCAACGGTATCCTCCGCATGACCTCGCCGTCGGCTGGCTTCAATCCGACGCTGACGATGACGGGCCAAACGCTCACGATCGCCGCCGGTGCGAGTCTCGAGACGCCGTTCGGCGCCGGGACGACCCGCATCCTCAATGTTGGCACAATTGACAACTTCGGGAGCGTCTTCATCTCGGCGCCGGTGCAGATGAACACGACAGTGTTCCAGCAGCGCAGCCTGCTCATGGTCGACGCGAGCCGGACGCTCACGGTCGGCACGCTGAACCTCTACAGCGGCTCCACCACCACCGTGAACGGGGCGATCACGGCTACGACCTGTTCGAACCTCGGCGGCACGATCGTGGGCAGCTTGGTTTGCCCCTGACCCACGGGTGGTAGCTGCGCCGCGCGGCAGGGCGAGGCGTCGGCCGCGCCTACCGCGGCGCCGCGTATTGCATCCGGTCCGGGATGATCGTTGCCCGTCGCGTCGCCACGCTGCCCTGTGGCGACCAACGCCGCGGGCTGGGCAGGATCGCGGCGAGCCGCGCGGCCTGCTCGCGCGAGAGTTGCGCGGCACTCACGCCAAAGTGCCGACGCGCCGCCATCTCCGCGCCGAACACGCCATCGCCCCACTCGGCGAGGTTCAGGTAGAGATCGAGAATGCGCTCCTTGGGCAGCGTCAGCTCGAGCACGAGCGTCAGGTATGCCTCGAGTCCCTTGCGGACGAACGACCGGCCTTCCCACAGGAAGATGTTCTTCGCGACCTGCTGCGTGATCGTGGACGCACCGCGCAGCCGTCCGCCGCGCTCCGCACGGTCGAGGGCCCGCTCGATCTCCACGAGATCGAGCCCCCAGTGGAGGTAGAAGCGATCATCCTCGGCGGCGAGGACGGCGCGGCGCAACGCGGGCGCGATCGACGCGCGCGCCACGACGTCGCGCCGCGGATACCACGGCCGCTTGCCGTCGAGCGCGCGCTGTGCCGTGCGCCGCAGCATCACCGCCGTCGTGGGCGGCTGGTAGAAGTTGAAACTGAGCGAGAGCAGGATCGGCGTCAGCAACAGCAGCGCCACCGCTCGAGCCAACGCCCGACGCAGCCGCGGGGCGGACGCGCGGGCGCGATCGCGAAGCGACGAGATGGCGGGCGGCAGGGGCACGCAGGGAAGCTACTGCGGCATGGAAGCCGGGCGTGTAGCGGGTGCGCCTCCTGTGGGCTACCTTCGCCGCGACCTCCACCACTCGTGACCATGCGACGCTCGTTCGGAATCCAGGGAATCATCGCGCGTTCCTCGTTCGCGGCCGCCGCTCGGCGATGCGGCCGGCGCCGTACGCTGCTGCGGCCGGCTGTGCTGCCGGCTGTGCTGCTGGCGCTCGCTGGCCGCGCAGCCCCGGCGCAGCCCACGGCTCCGGTGGCGGCGCAGGGGAGCAGCATCCCCGCTGCGGCCGCCGCCGATCTGCCGATGCGTCCCATCGGCCCAGCGCTCATGGGCGGGCGCATCGCCGACATCGCCGTGAATCCCCGCGATGTCCGCACCTGGTACATCGCTGCGGGCTCCGGCGGCGTGTGGAAGACGACGAACAGCGGCATCACCTTCACGCCGATCTTCGAGCGGCAGCCGTCCTACTCGATCGGCGAGATCACGCTCGATCCGAGCAACCCCGAGGTCGTTTGGGTGGGCACCGGTGAGAACGTGAGCGGGCGCCACGTGGGCTGGGGCGATGGCGTGTATCGCTCGCGCGACGGCGGTCGCAGTTGGCAGCGCATGGGCCTCGCCGCCACGCAGCACATCGGCCGCATTCTCGTGGACCCGCGCGACGGTAACACCGTGCTGGTCGCCGCCGAGGGCCCGCTCTGGGCCTCAGGCGGCGAGCGCGGCGTGTATCGCTCCACGGACGGCGGCGCCACCTGGGCGGCCACGCTGCAGATTGACGAGCACACCGGGGTCACGGATCTCGAGTTCGATCCATCGAATCCGGATGTCATCTACGCGGCAGCGTACCAGCGTCGGCGGCAGGTCTGGGGATTCCTTGCCGGTGGCGCGGGCTCTGGGCTGTACAAGTCCACGGACAACGGCCGCACCTGGCGCAAGCTGAGCGAAGGTCTGCCGTCCGGAGAGCTCGGCAAGATCGGGCTCGCCGTGACGCCGGCCGATCCGGCGCGGGTGTACGCGACCATCGAAGCGGCCGGCAACGCCCGCGGGTTCTACGCGTCCATGGACCGCGGCGAAAGCTGGGAGAAGCGCAACAGCTACATCTCCGGCGGCACAGGCCCGCACTACTACCAGGAGATCGAGGCCTCACCGACGGATCCCAACCTTGTGTACCAGATGGACGTGTTCATCAACGTCACGCGTGACGGGGGCCGGACGTTCACCAACCTCGAGTCGGGGCACGACAAGCACAGCGACAACCATGCGCTGTGGATCGATCCCGCGGACGGGCGGCACCTGATCGTGGGGACCGACGGCGGGCTCTACGAGAGCTTCGACGACGGCGAGCGCTGGCGGCACTTCCCGAATCTCCCGATCTCGCAGCTGTACAAGGTTGCGCTCAACGATCGCCAACCGTTCTACGACGTCCTCACCGGCGCGCAGGACCTCGGCACGCTCCACGGGCCCTCGCGCAGCCTGCACCGCGAGGGCGTGCGCAACCAGGATTGGTATGTGCCGCTCGGCGCCGATGGATACGGCGTGGCGTTCGAGCCGGGGAATCCGGATCTCATGTACCTCATGTGGCAAGAGGGCATGCTCGCGCGAAAGGATCGCCGCAACGACGAAACCGTGATGATCAAGCCGCAGCCCGCGGCCACCGACGCGCCGGAGCGCTGGAACTGGGACTCGCCGTTGCTCGTGAGTCCGCATCGGCCGGCGCGCATCTACTTTGGCTCACAACGCGTCTGGCGCAGCGACGACCGCGGCGACAGCTGGACCGCGGTCAGCGGCGACCTGTCATTGGGTAGCGAGCGCTACGCGCAGCGCTACTATGGCCGCACGCAGAGCGTCGATGCGCTCTACGACCACGGGGCCATGTCCAAGTACGGCACGACGACGGCCATCAGCGAGTCACCGAAGGCAGACGGCACGCTGGCCGTCGGCACCGACGACGGCCTCGTGCAGGTCACCAGCGATGGCGGGCGGAGCTGGACGCGCGCCGCGGCGCTGCCGGGGCTTCCCGCGCTCTCGTTCGTGAACGACGTCGAGTTCTCGGCGCACGAGGCGCGCACGCTGTTCGTCGCGGCGGACAATCACAAGACCGGCGACTTCGCGCCCTACCTGTTCGTCAGTGCGGATCTCGGACGGACGTGGCGCAGCATCGCGGGCGACCTTCCGCGCGGCGCGATCGTGTGGGCCATCCAACAAGACCACGTGCTCCCGCAGCTGCTCTTCGCCGGCACGGAGCAGGGTGTGTTCTGGTCGCCGAACGCCGGCGTCAACTGGCATCGCCTCGGCACGCTGCCGACGATTCCGGTGCGCGATCTCAAGCTGCATGCGCGCGATGGTGACCTCGTCGCCGCTACGTTCGGCCGTGGGATCTACGTGTTGGACGATTACGCCGCGTTGCGTAGCATCGCCGCTGGTGCACGCGTTGACGTGGCCACGCTGATGCCCGTGCGCGATGCGTGGTGGTATGTGCCGGCGGAAGTCGGGCAGGCACCGGGCCGCCCGGAGCTCGGCACAGATGACTACGGCACAGCCAATCCGCCCTTCGGCGCGGTCTTCACGTACTACGTCGGCGCGCTGCCGAGCACCGCGCAGGAGGCGCGGCGTGCCGAGGAGCGCCGGCTGCGCGAGCGCAATGCGGAGATCCCGTTCCCGGGCTTCGACCGACTGCGCGCCGAGCAGTCTGAGCCGAATCCGCGCTTGGTGCTGGCGATCGCCGAGGCATCTGGTGCGGTGGTCCGCCTGCTCGAGATTCCCTCACGTCCTGGGCTCCAGCGCGTGAACTGGGATCTCCGCCATGCGAGTCCCGAACCGGTAAACCTGAATCCGCCAGCGTTCCGCCCGCCGTGGGCGGGAGAGCCACTCGGTCCGCTCGCAGCACCGGGCGCGTATACCGCCACGCTGCACCTCGTCTCGGCGGCGGGGGTGCGCGCGCTCGGCGAGCCGCAGCGCTTCACGGTGAAGCCGCTGCCCACGGTGCCCGGAAGTCCGGACTTCGTGGCCATCGCGGCGTTCCAGCAGCGCGTGGCGGGTCTTGAGCGTCGTGCGAATGCCGTGTCGCGCGAGATCGGCGCGGCGCGTGAGCAGCTGCGCCACGCACGCGCCTCCATTGCGGCGGCCGCGCGCCCTGATCCCACGCTCTACGCGCAGGTGGACTCGCTCGACGCGGCACTCGCCGCACTCGCGCGCCGACTCAACGGCGATCCCGTGCGTGCGCGCCTCGATGAGTCGCAGGAGCACAGCATCGGCGCCCGACTCGGCGCTGCGGCGCAGTACGAGCACCGGTATCCGCCGACGGCGACGCAGCGGCGCGAGGCCGATCTCGCTGAGGCAGAGCTCGCGGCGCTCGAGCGCGATGCCGCGTCACTGCTGCAGGCGGGGATGGAGCGCCTGCAAGCGAAGCTGTCGGCGGCGGGTGCTGCATGGAGTGCGGGGCGGGGGATTCGCTCGCCCTGAGTGAAGTATGCGCGCCGTGGCGGGCTCAGGGGCCGCAGGAGCCCCACACCTGCCACGGCGTCGCGAGCGCATCGGCACCGAGGGCGATCGCGAGCACCCACGCACTGATGAGCAGCAGATGCGCGGCGGTCTTGTGCTGCACCACGCGATGCAGGAGCAAGGAAACCACGAACAAGAGCGTGAAGAGCATGCCGCCGACACCGGCCAGCCACAGCATCGCGCAGGGCATGGCGGAGAGTTGTCCGCCAATCAGCACGAGCAGCGCGCCGGCCATCGCGAGGGCCGCGGGCAGCAGCAACAGGCCGCTGAGGACGCCGGCAGCGCGTGCGGCGAGCCGGTGATCGCGGCTGATCGGCAGCGCGTCGAGCAGCGCCGCCGCCCCTGCCTCACGATCCCGCCACACCAACTCACCAGCGTAGATCGTCGCGATGAGAATGCCGAACAAGCGCGCGTGATACTCGATGCCGCGAATCACGTCGCTGGCGTCGGCGGCCAGCGGCCACCCGTTGGCGATGGCATTGAGCAACGCGAGGAAGAGCAGCACGCGTAGCCCGCGCTCGCGCAGGACCCAGTGCAGGCCAAAGCGAAACTCGCTACGCCACGCGGTCGCTGCACCGAGCGCTGGCCACGCCGCGCGGCCCCCTGTGGCCTGGCCTGCGTCTCGGGCGGCAGTATCGGCTGAAGACCGGCCTGCGGGATGCCAGCGCCAGAGCGTGATGACCAGCACCGCGAGGGCGACGACGCTCCACAGGAGGCGATTCGCCCCGAGCCCGGCGCCAAGTGTGAGCGCGGCGTTTCCGAACGGATCCACCAAGCTGCCCAGTCCATGACCGCGCGTGACCATCGCGAGTCCCGTCTGCCACAGACCGATGAAGCCGAGTCCCACGAACAGGATCACCACGAAGCCGCCGCTCAGCACTCCCGCCGCAAAGAACACCGCGGCCACGAGCAAGACGTTCGGTAGGACGAGCGTCAGCGTTGGCAGTGCCAGCGTTGCGACGTCCAGTCGCGCTGCTTGTGTCGCAACGCCTTCTACTGCTGTGCTTACTGCACGCCACGACGCGACGGCCGATCCGGCCGCGAACCCTACAGGGATCGCCGAGTAGATCGGCATGAGCACGGCGACGGTCGCGGCGAACCGCCCGCACAGGTATCCGCGCCACGAGACGCCGCTGGTGAGCACTATACCCTCGCTCCGCAGCGACACGTCGCGGAGCGCCACCGTCGCGGCGGTCATCGCCGTGATGACCTGGCCGAATGCCGTGAGTCCCGCCATGGCCTGCGCGATGACCGGTGGGGCATTGCGCGGTAAGTCGGAGAGCGGCCCGCTCACGAGCTGAATCGGTCCCCCGCTGGCGTGCGCAAACGCCAGCCAGAAGAACATCAGCACGCCCAGCCATGCCATGAAGTCCTTGGCGTGCAGCCGCAGCTCGAGCTCGACTATGGCCGCCACGGTCGCGCGCAGGGTCGCCGCGCGCGGCGCCATCATTGGACGACGTGCGTCAGCTCTCGCCATGGGCTGGCACGTACCGGAAGTACACATCTTCCAGTGTCGCGTCGGGCCCTGCCGCCGCACGCAGCGCCGCGACCGCATCGCGCGGATCCTCCTCGCAGAGGATGCGCCCGCCCGCAAGGATCGCGAAGCGACCGCAAGCGACGCGCACGTCTTCCGTGAGATGCGTCGAGAGCAGCACCACGGCGCGGTCGCCGACGGCGGCCAGCACGTCGTAGATGCGTCGCCGCTCGCCGGGGTCGAGTCCGGCGGTCGGCTCGTCCAACAGCAGGAGCCGCGGATCGCCGGCGAGCGCGATTGCGAGACCGAGCCGCTGCCGCATGCCGCCGCTCAGGCTGCCGACTGCCGCACGGCGCTTGCCCTGGAGATTCGTGCGCTCCAACAGTTGCTCGATCCACTGCTCGCGCAACGAGCGGTCACTGGCGCCCTTCAACGCACAGAAGTGCGCCAGCACCTGCTCCACCGAGAGTGTGGGGTACAGCCCGAACTCCTGCGGCAGGTAGCCGAGTGTGCGCCGCATGCGCGTGGGATCGCCGAGCACGTCGAAGTATCCGCTGCCGTCCTCGAAGGTCACGCGCCCGGCGTCCGGTCGTTGCAGCGTCGCGAGTACCCGCAGCAACGTGCTCTTGCCGGCGCCATTCGGGCCCAGCAGGCCGAATACGCCGGCCCGCAGCCGCAGCGAGACGTCGTCCAGCGCGACGGGGCCCTGCGGGTACTGCACGCGGATGCCGGTGATCTCCAGCATACGGCGCCGTTACGAGCTGCAGGAGAGCATGGAGCAGCCCGCCTTGTGCCGCGCCCACTCGGGACGCTTCGCGGCGAACGGCGCACGGTCCGGCTGCGCGTCGTACGGCCGCCGCAGCGTGTCCAGCAGTTCGTGCAGCACCGAGGCGTCGCCGGCCGCAGCCGCATCGATGGCTTGCTGCGCGAGATAGTTCCGCAGGATGAACCGCGGATTCGCTTGCGCCATCGCGCGCTGGGTCATCGGCACATCGACGCCGGCGGCGAAGCGCGCGGCATGCCAACGGCGCAGCCACGCCGCCAGCGCCTGCTGCTGCGCGTCGCGCTTGGCCGCATCGTAGAAGCAGTCGCCGAGCTGCGCGACGGTCGCCGCGTCCGCCTCCGGCACCGCGCCCTGCCAGTCCGTGAGCGCACGGAAGAACAACGTATGGTCGCCTTCGACATCAGCGAGGATGCCGAGTCCTTCCTGCGCGATCGCCTCATGCGTGGCGTCGAACGCCGGGAAGCCGAACTTCGCGGCCAGCATGGCGCGATACTCGGCGTTGAACTGCGCGATGTACGCTTCGATGCCGGCCTTTAGGGGCTCGATGTCCGCAAACAACGGACGCAGCGCGTCGGCCAAGCGTTCAAGGTTCCACTGCGCGATGGCCGGCTGCTGCGAGTAGCGGTACCGCCTCCCCATCGCATCCGTCGTGTTCGGCGTCCAGTGCGGATCGAAGTCGTCGAGGAAGCCATACGGACCGTAGTCGATCGTCAGTCCGAGGATGCTCATGTTGTCAGTGTTCATCACGCCGTGCACGAAGCCGACGCGCATCCAGTGGACGATCATCGTCGCGGTACGTGTGCAGACGTCGTGGAACCAGCGCGCGTAGCGGTCGGGCGCGTCGCCGGCGATGTGCGGAAAGTCCCGTGCGATGGTGAAATCCGCGAGCTGCCGCAGCAGCGCCTCGTCGCCGCGGGCCGTGGCAATCTCGAAGTTGCCGAAGCGGATGAAGCTCGGCGCCACGCGGCAGACCACCGCGCCCGGCTCCAGCTGCGCATTGCCGTCGTAGAACATGTCGCGCAGGACGTCCTCGCCGGTGGTCACGACCGAGAGAGCGCGCGTCGTCGGCACGCCGAGGTGGTGCATGGCCTCGGAGCAGAGAAACTCGCGGATGCTCGAGCGCAGCACCGCGCGGCCATCGGCGCTGCGCGAGTAGGGCGTGGGGCCCGCCCCCTTGAGCTGCAGTTCCCAGCGTTCACCACCGGCGTTGATCGCCTCGCCGAGCGAGATGGCGCGGCCGTCGCCGAGTTGGCCGGCCCAGTGACCGAACTGATGCCCACCGTAGCACATCGCCATCGGCTCCATGCCGGCGAGCAGGGCATTCCCGCCGAAGATCTCCGCGAAGCGCGGCGACGCATGATCCTCCGGTCCGAAGCCGACGAGCGCCGCCACCTCAAGCGAGTGCGCGAGCAGCGTGGGCTTGGCCACCGGGGTCGGCTGCACGCCGCTCCACGCCGCGCCGAGCACCTGGCGCCGCTCGTTGCTGCGCAGGGGATCGCCGGGAAGCTCGCGCACGAAGCGGTTGTCGAAGCGCAGCGTCATGGCTGCCACGTCACCGGGTCACCGACGCGAACCGTGCCCCCACGGATGACCTGCCCGAACGCACCGCCACCCCAGTGCGGTTCGAGGAACGCGCGCAGGCCCTCACAGGCCTCGTCCATGCGCTCGCAGGGCGTGGTGTGTCCGCCGATCTTGACGAGCGTCTCGCCGATCTGCAGCACGCGCCCGCGGGTCTCCTCGAGCCGGATGCCGCTGATCATGAGGTTGGCGCGCCTGGCGCTGTAGGGAATCGCCGCCTGCAGCGCTTCCCGCGCGCGGTCCCAGACTTCGCGCTCGATGATCGTCACCTGCCGCCGCGTGCTGCGCCCCACGCTGCCCGCGAGACCTTGGCCCTCGACAAGCGTGGCGTGCATGAGCTCGTCCATCGGACCGCGATGGGCACGCTTGCTCCAGATGGCGTCGAGGCGTCCGCCGTCAGACATCGGCCGCAACCAAGCGTCGAATCGCCTGCATGCCTTGCTCGCCGACGTCCAGCGACCACCGGTTCACGTACAGCGCGATATGCTGCGCACACACCTCCGCGCTCATCTCCTGCGCATGCTGCCGCACGTAATCGGCACTGGCCTGCGGATGATCGAACGCATGCTGCACGCTCTCGCGGATCGCCCGCTCGGCCGCCGCCCGCGTCTCGGCGTCGAGGTCGGCGCGCGCGCAGATGCCGGCCAACGGCACCGGCAGCGCCGTCTCGCGCTCCCACCATTCGCCGAGGTCCTGCACCTTGTGCAGGCCGTGGTTCTGGTACGTGAACCGACTCTCGTGGATGATCAACCCAGCGTCGACGTCGCCGCTGGCGACGGCGTGGAGGATCTTGTCGTAGCGCAGTTCGACGGGGTCACGCAGGGACGGCGCGGCGAGCCGCAGCAGGCGGAAGGCCGTGGTCTCGCGCCCCGGAATCGCCACGCGCCGCTGCGCCGCGTCCGCGAGCGTCATGGGGCTGCGCGCTACCACCAGCGGCCCCACACCGTGCCCCAACGCCGCACCGCTGCGCAATAGCGTGTAGCGGTCGCCGACCGCGGCGAAGGCGCCCACGCTGAGCTTCGTGAGGTCGAAGGCGCCGTCATGCGCGCGCCGGTTGAGCTCCTCGATGTCGAGGAGCACTGGCTCGATGCGAAATGGCGCGTCCACCAGCCCGTGCGTCAGGGCATGGAACGCGAAGGTGTCGTTGGGACAGGGCGAGTAGCCGAACGTCAGCGTACGCATGCCGCAACGGCCTCCACGAGCTTCGGCGTGACGGCGCTGAGCGTCGCGAACGCGTGGTCAAAGTGCCAGCGGCTGCGATCGCGCTCTTCGATCTCATTGGAGATCACGCGGACCTCGATGGCCGGCACCCCTACGAGCTCAGCCGCGCGGAGCACGGCGAAGCCCTCCATGGCCTCGACGTCGCAGTCCACGCTCGCGCCAACGCGTCCGACAGTCGCGATCGGCGCCACCGCTGCATCGGGCAGCGCGCTGCGCAGCGCGGCCAGCAGTCGCGCATCGGGCCTGAGCTCCCGCGGCGCAAACTGCTCCGGCACGCGCAGGTCTTCGAACACCGCGGCATTCCCAAGGACGAGCTGCGCTGGCCCGAGTCCGCTGCGCCGCCGTGCGCCCGCGATGCCCACATGCAACAGCGCCGCGGGCCGATGATCGGCCAGCACCGCGGCCACTCGCGCGGCCGCCTCCACCGGGCCCACGCCGCAGAGCAGCGTCGCGCAGGGCAGCCCATCGGCCAACTCCCGCGCCGTCGCGGCGACCACGAGGATATCGGGGGCGGTGGTCATATGCAGAAAATAATCCGCGAGCCCCGCTTATGGTGCGCGATTGCCCTCGCGCGTGGCGCGCGTGCTATCGCCCCAGAGCCGCTGGAGGAACCGAACCTGATGCTGCAGCGCATCCGCGCGCGCCAGTGGGTCGGGATCGTACGACTCTTCTTGTTCCGCCAGGTTGCGCGTCAGCAAGTGCCCGAGGCCCTGGTAGATGCGGAGGTCGCAGGTCTGCCGCAGGGCGGCGATCATCAGGCAAAAGCGCTGGGCGCCGCCCAATGGCGTGAGCGAGTCGTCGCTGCCTTGGATCAGCACCGTGGGCGGCATCACGGCGCGCCCATTCGCCGCCGGCGACACATCGCGCGGTTCCGCGCGGCCACGCAGTAGGCGCCCGAAGTGCGGGTCGCGCTCCACGTCCACCGCCGGCGAGAGCAGCAGCAGGGCGTCCGCGCCGCGGTCCCACACCGCCTCCGGACAGCCCACCGTCACGGTGCTCGCGGCGAGGTGCCCGCCGGCCGAGACACCGTACACTGCCACGCGCGTGGAATCCACGCCTAATGAATCCGCGTGGAGTCGGGTCCAGCGCAGCGCCGTGCAGACGTCGGCGATCGCTTCCAGCGGCGTGCGCGTGCTGTCGCTCAGGCGATACTGCACCGCGAAGGCCTCGAAGCCCCCCGCGGCGAATGCCGCGGCCGCGCCGTGCACCCAACTTGGATCGCCGGCGGACCATCCGCCTCCGTGTAGCAATAGCACCGCCGGCCGCGCCGAACGCAGGGAATCCGGCGGCGCAAAGTGATGCAGTCGCAGCGTATCCGCGCCGGCAATCGCATATGGCACGATCGCGTCGGGCGCAGGCATGGGAGAGGACGGCGCAGTGGACAGCCGGCAGCTCGCGACGCCGGCAACAAGCGCCGGCAGCATCGAGCGCAACAGGAAACGGCGGGAGAAGGGCACGAACAAAAGCTAAGGAGCGAGGATTCATCCGCGAGACCCTCCTGCCCATATGCCCACCATCGCCTCCCGACGACATCCGCGCAGCGGCCGGTACCTCAACACGCCGCCAAGTGGCCAGCCGAGTCTGCTGGAGGTATTCCGCGCGCTCATCCGCGAGCGAGGTTTCGTCACGCGGCCGCGCGATCCGGTGCCGTTCGAGCCGCGCCGGGCGACGGATTTCTCAGCCGCCGCGGCGAGCGACCTGCGTGTCACCTGGCTTGGGCACTCGACGTTCATCCTCGAGATCGAAGGTCGGCGCTTCCTTGTGGACCCGGTCTGGGCCGAGCGTGCGTCGCCGTTCGGCGCGCTCGGGCCGCGGCGCTTCCACGCGCCGCCATTGCCGCTGGCCGAGCTCCCGCCACTCGATGCGGTGCTCCTCTCGCACGATCACTACGATCACTTCGATGCCCGCACCCTGCGTCTGCTCGGCCAACGCGGGCATCGCTTCGTCACGCCATTGGGCGTTGGCGCGCATCTGCGCAGGCTCGGTGTCCGCAGCGATCGCATCACCGAGCTCGACTGGTGGCAGTCGCTCTCGATCGGCGATGTGGAGCTGGTCGCGACTCCGGCGCGCCACTTCAGCGGGCGCGCCTGGCACTTTCAGGACCGTGACCGTGCCCTCTGGTGCGGGTTCGCATTCCGGGGACGTAACCGTCGCGCCTACTACGCGGGTGACACTTCGTACTTCGGCGGTTTCGCCGAGATCGGCGCGTCCCTCGGGCCGTTTGACGTCACGCTGATTGAGATCGGCGCCTACGCGCAGGCCTGGCCCGACGTCCACATCGGGCCGGAGCTTGCGGCACGAGCCGTTCGTGAGGCGCGCGGTGCTGTGTTCCTCCCCGTGCACTGGGGCACCTTCGATCTAGCGTTCCATGGATGGACGGAGCCCATCGAGCGCGCCATCGTCGCAGCTGCGGCGGAGGGCGTGCCGATCGCCGCGCTGCGCCCCGGCGCGCAGTGGGCGCCCACGCAGGGCGCCGTGCTCGATCGCTGGTGGCCGACGCTGCCCTGGCGCAGCGCGCGTGAGTACCCGATGCCGCCGCGCTAACCCTCGACGGGCGCGGCGAGCACCAGGCGCTCGCGGCTGGACACGACCACGCCACCCGGCACTTCGAGCGTCACCGCGAACAGCGTCGCGCGCCCCACGGGCAGCCGTGCGCTGATCGGCACCAGCACCTCGCCGCTCGACGTCACGTCGAACACGCCGCCGTCCACCGGGTACCGCGCGTCGCGTTCCGCGTCCACGATCCACAGCTGATACTGCGCCACGCGCGGATCGTTGGGCACCAGCCCCTCGAAGCGCATCACGCCACGTTGCGCGGCCGCATCCCAGAGCACTTCGCCGCGCGCGGCGCGGCCTGCGGGATCCGTCGAGGCTGCCCAGGCCACGCGCTGCACGCCAGCGCTCGCCGCCAGCGAATCATGCAACGCCGCCACGGCGCTGCGCGGTGACGGTGCCTGCGCCTCGCGCCGCAACGGCGACGGGAGCACGAGCCACGCCAGCGTCGCCGCAATGGCGAGCATCCACGGCGCAAGCGCGCGGCGCGGGGCCGGCGCCGCGGGGAGCGCCCGGAGCGGCGCTGGCGTCTGCCGCGACGCATCGGCGGCATCGGCAGCGGCAGCGGCAGCGCCCGTCGCCTGCGCACGTACGGCGGCCTCGCCCTGTGCCACCAGGCGCGCCGCGAGGCTCGCCGGCAACACGGTGTCGGCCGCGGCCGACTCGCTCAGCGCCGCGAGCAGTTCGCCCGCCGCACGTTCGGTCTCGGTGTCGGGCGTGAATGGATGCTGACGGTCCGGCGTGGTCATTGGCCTGCCTCCTGCGTGGGGGACACACGCCCCGCGAGGAGCGCGCGTGCTTTCTGGATGCCTCGATGGATGTGCGACTTCACGGTACCGATCGGCACATTCGCTTCGCGGGCGATCTCGTCATGGGTCTTGCCGTCCAACAGATGCCGCTCGATGAACTTCCGCTGCGGGGGCGAGAGCAGGGCGAGGATCTCCTGCGCCGTCATCGCATCGGAAACGCGGTCGCCGGCATCGGTCTCGTCGGCGGGGAGGTCGTAGTCCTCAGGCATCGCGTCAGCACTGATGCGCCGCAGGCGCTGCCGGTGCCGGTCGATCAGCCGCCGCCGCGCGATCATCGCCACGAAGCCGCGTTCCGTCGCCTTGCGCGTGTCGTAGCGCGCCGCAAACCGCCACAGATCGAAGAAGATCTCCTGGACGGCATCCTCGGCCTCGGTCGCATCCGGCGACCAGCGCGTCGCCACCGCCATCAGCATCGGACCATAGCGTTGCACGCACTCGCGCACGGCAGAGTCGTCGCCGGCCGCGATGCGCGGCAGCAACGGAGGGAGCTCGTCAGGTGGCCGCAGGGACGCAGTCGGCATCACGACGGGGGCGAGAGTGGAGAGGGACACGCAGGATGACGGCAGGGAGTATAGACGCGGATCACGCGATCCGCTCCCCATGCATTCGCCGCGCCGCCGCCGATGGTTGCAGTGCAACCGAATGCCGCCGCGACGCCGAACCCCTCGGCATCACCGCTGGTCATCATCCACCGTTCGTCGGAGGTTCCCGTGCGTCTCGCACTCGCCGCCCTGCTCCTGCAGGGCACCCTGCTCGTCTCGCCGCTCGCCGAAGCCCACGCCCAGCGCGGCGACATTCCCACCGTGGCGCGCAGCGCAGGACAGTTCGCCACGCTCGTCACCGCCCTCGAGGCCGCCGGTCTCACGCAGACCTTGCGCGGAGACGGCCCGTTCACCGTGTTCGCGCCCACGGACGAAGCCTTCCGTAAGCTGCCGCCGGGCACGGTCGAGAACCTGCTCAAGCCCGAGAACCGCGAGCAGCTGCGCACGATCCTGCTGTACCACGTGGTGCCCGGCCGCGTGAACGCCGCGACGGCGCGCACGCTGAGCACGGCCAAGACGGTCGAAGGCCGCAACATCCGTATCCGCACGCAGGGCAGCAGCCTGCGCATCAACGAGGCCACGGTGGTCATGGCCGACGTCGGCGCAACGAACGGCGTGATTCACGTGATTGACGAAGTGCTCCTGCCGCCGACCGGCGGAAGCGGTGCCGGCAACGGGTACGCGCAGCGCAACGGCTCCACCGATGCCGCGATGTCGAGCGGCGGCGCCGAGGCCGCGCGTGAGCTCTTCTCGCTCGCCCTGCGCCGCGGCGTGCCGCTGTTCAACGATGGCCAGCCCGAGGCCACGGCGGCCATTTACGAGGTCGCGATCCGTGGCGTGCTCAACACCGGCGGCATCTCCACCGCCTCGCGCCGCACCCTGGAGCGCGGCCTCCGCGAGGCCAGCGACGAGCGCGACGCGAGCGAGAAGGCCTGGGTGCTCCGCCGCGCCATCGATGACGCCGAGCGCGCGCTCGACGGCCGCATGCGCATGACGGTGGACTCGCGTCGCAGCCACTGAGCGCTGCGCAGCGGAGCCCGTTGGGACGCGGGCATCACGCAGCGCCGTCGAGGCTGCGTGGTGCCCGCTTGCCGCGCCCGCGTCGTGGCCACAGGATTGAGCCATGCCACAGCTCAGTCACGAGGCTCGCGCCGGCGATGCCCAACGCCGCTGGACCGACGGGACCATCCACGGCGCCGTCACGGGACTGCTCGGCGCGTTCTTCACGATCCTCATGCAGGTCCGTGGCCTCGTGCCATCGGGGCCGATCGTCATCGTCCTCGGCGCGGGCATCGCGTTCTTCATCGGTCGCGGAATCGCCCGCGCGCTGTTCGGCGCGGGCGCCGCACTCGTCACCACCGTGTTCACCCCGAGTGGCGAGAGCACGAAGTACACGCCCACCTACTCGCACATCGAGGCCCTCGAAGTAAAGGGTGATCTCGCGGGCGCGGCCGATGCCTGGGATGTGGCGGTGGCGGAGCATCCCGAGCACGTCCTCACGATCGTGCGCGCAGGTGACTTCTATCTGCGGTTACGCAACGAGCCCAGCACCGCACTCGCGCGCTACCAGCAGGCCCGTGCGCTGGGCACCGGCAGTCCGGACACCCAACGCTACGTGCAGCAGAAGATCGTGGACCTCTTCTTGGGGCCGTTGCAGGACGAGGGGCGCGCCATGGTCGAACTGCGCCGATTGATCGACGCGTTCCCCGGCACCCGCGAGGCCGACGGCGCGCGGCAGTTGCTCGCGGAGCTGAAGGCGAAGCGCGAGGCGTGAATCTCTCGCCTCGCTCTTGACGCCCCTCCCGTACGCCGGGACGTTTGGGGCTGATGTCCGACCCATCCTTGCCGCCGTGGCTCTGGCCACTGGTCCTCATCGCCACGCTGGCCGCCGCCGCCCTCTGGTACTGGCGGCGCTGGACGGCGCGACTCGCCCGGAAGGCGCTGCTGCGCTTTCGCGCCCGCGTGGACCGCTTCAAGCTGACGGACAAGCGCTACATCGTGCAGTCGCTGCTCGCCGACGAGTCCATCGCGGCAGCGGTCGCGCGACACGCCGACGAGCACGCTGTGCCGCGCGCCCAAGTCTGGAAGCGCGTCGAGACCTATCTCGACGAGATCGTCCCGAGCTTCAACCTCTTCATGTATTACCAGTTCGGGTACGCCATATCCAAGGCGGCGCTCGGCCTGTTCTACAAGACGTCATTGCGCATCCGTGATCCGCAGGCCTTCGAACGCCTGCCGCGCGAGAGCATCGTCATCTATTTGATGAACCACCGCTCCAACGCGGACTACGTGTTGGCCTCGTATGGGCTCGCGGGGCAGGTGGCCATCTCGTACGCCGTGGGCGAATGGGCCCGCGTGTTTCCGCTCGAGTACCTGTTCAAGAGCTTCGGCTCCTACTTCATCCGCCGTCGCTATCGCGAGCCGCTCTACCACACCGTGCTCGAGCGCTACGTGCAGCTCATCACGCGCAATGGCGTCACGCAGGGATTGTTCCCCGAAGGCGGCCTCACGCGCGACGGCAAGCTGCGCCCCGCCAAGATCGGCATGCTGGACTATATGCTGAGCACCGCGCGGGAGCCCGGCTTCGCCGAGCGTATGTACATCGTGCCGGTGGGTCTCAACTACGATCGCGTGCTGGAGGACCGCTCGCTGCTGCGCGAGTTGCGCGTGAGCGAGGGCGGGCGCGCGCCGTCACGCTTCGCGCAGTTGCGGGAGGTGCTGAACTTCGCCGTCGGCAGCTTCGGCCGCATGGGCACGGGTCGTTGGAAGCGCTACGGGCGCGCGGCGGTGATCGTCGGCGAGCCGATTCCCGTGGCGCCCTGGCTCGCCGATGTCGCCGCCGAAGGTCGGCCGTTGTTCGCGCGTGACCGCAGCGAGCGCCTGGCCGAGGTGCAGCGTCTGTGCGATACGCTCATGCAGCGCATCGGGGCGATCATCCCGGTGACGGCGGTCCCACTCGTGTGCGCGGCGCTGCAGACCTTCGATCGCGAAGTCATCGACGCGGAGCAACTCTTGGCCCGCATCGAGGAGCTCCGCGACGTGCTGGTGGCGCAGGGCGCCGAGGTGGTGGAGCCGCAACGCGAGGCCGCCGAGACCTTCGAGCGCGCGTATCGCATGCTCAACATGCGGCGCGTGCTGCACCGCGAGGGGGCGCAGTTCGTCATCCTGCCGCGCGGCCGCGAACTCATCTCGTACTACGCCAATGGCATCGCCCACCTCTGTGGCGCCTACGAGGCCCGGGTACGCGCCCACGATGCTTTGCCCAGCGACACCTTCATCGGGACCTAGGCGCGCGCGCGACCGTCGCCGAGGCGGACTCCGCGCGCCTCGCGCATCACGGCGGCGGGATCGGATACACCGTCGCGCGCAGCGTCCCCGCGGTGAAGGCCTCGAAGGCCTCGCTGCGGATCATCCAGAGCCCGGCCTGCGGCGCGGCGATCACGCAGCGCTCGCTGCCCGTGGCCGTGAAGCTCGCGCAGTCGTAATTGTTGAGCGTCGGGACGCGCTCGCGGTCCACGTAGAGATCCACATCCCCCGTGGCGTTCATCGTCACGAGCAGCGAGTCGGCGCCCGCCGGCACGGTGATCGAGAAGACGCGGAAGTCGCCGGGCGCCCCGGTCAGGCCCGTGGCATCCACACCGCTGCTCAACGCTGTGGTGGTCGCCACCGCGAACACGTTCGGCAGCAGCTGCACGTTGCTGTAGTTCGTGTACCCGAACACGAGCACGTACCATGTGCCGGCGGTCGGCGCCTCGATGATGCATTCCTCGAGGTCGAACTCCGTCTCCGACACGCAGTCGGCGCCCGTCGAGGACGGCGCTTCGCCGAAGCGGATCGCCAGGTCGGCGTCGCCGAAGCCGCCGTACAGGAGGACGCGCAGGCGCTGCGTGCCCGCCGGCACCTCGAGCGTATAGGTCCGCGACGAGCCCTGCCCGCCGTTGATCGTGATCTCCTCGTTGGCGACCAGCGTACGCGTCTGCGGCCGCGTCGGGAGATCCTCTTGGCAGGCGCCGAGGGCGAGGGCCGCAGCGAGCGGCAGGAGGCGAAGTCGGGGGCTCATGTCCGAGTATACCCCGGAGTCAGCGCCCCAGCCACCAAGCCAGCTTCACGAGGAACACGTTCCGGGACGGGGCGTTGAGAAGCGACCCCAGCTGCCCGCCCACGTCGAGGTCGGCACTGCCGTCCACGAAGCCCTCGCGCTGCTGCTGCCACACGAAGAAGACCGTCGAGCCCGGCCGCAGCTCCCAGCGCAGCACGGCGTTCCCCCGCAGCTCGCGGGCCGTGTAGTCCTGCTCGCCGAACGTGAACTGCGGGGCCGCGCCCGCGCCGTCCGGATCGATCGTCACGTCCGTGCCGTCGCGCGTCACCGTGCCGCGGTCCACCCCGTACACGTCGAACGCGAAGCGCCGCGGCGTCGTGAACTCCTTGTAGCGCTCGAAGCGGCCGGCCGACGCAAACGGCTGCAGGAACAGCTGCAGCGAGAGATACGGCGAGAACGTCCAGTCGAGGCGCGTGTTGAGCCGCGCCTCGCGCTGCCGCACATCGGCGAACACGTAGCGACGCCCGAACGTGCTCGTCGCCAGCGCATCGTCGCGCGCGGTCACGTACTGGTCCACGAGGTCGTTCCACGCGTACTCGGGTTCCACGCGCAGGCGCAGCGCCGCGAGCGGGCGCCAGTCCACACCCACGCCGATGCCGCGCGCGCGACGTCCGGCGCGGTCCACCGCCACCTCCATGCCCATGCCGACGATCAGCGGCTTGCGGCCATCCGACTCCACGCCGAACTCCACGCGCGACGACGTCGGGCGTGCGGCCAACGGACCGCCGCGCAGCAGGCGATCGTTGAAGCGGCCGGTCTCGAGGTTCGCCTCGAGGTTCACCGACCAGAAGTTGCGGAACTGCGCCTCGCTGAACGTCGCGATGCGCCTTTCGAGGTTCTCGCCGGCCGTCGTCGCGGCGACGGTGCTGAACACCCCCACGCCCCAGCTCTGGAACCAGCGCGTCTGCTGCGGCTGGCGGTAGAACATGCCCGTACTCACCGATCGTGTATCGGAGCGCGTCTGGAAGCCCGCGTCGTTGGCTTCGAACCCGGGGTCCAGCTGCTCCGCGGTGATGGACGCCGTGAGCCGCCCCGATGTCTTCGCCGCGGAGAGCGCGTAGTAGCCGCCACTGAGCGACGTCGCGTTGGAATCCACCGCGAGATGGTTCGCATCCGGACGCTGATACGCGCGATAGTTCGCACGCTGCAGGCGGAGGATCGCCGGCGCGTCACCCCACACCTGACTGCGTGAGGCCACGCCGGAGATGGTCCAGTCCCGCTCGCCCCAGGCGTGCTCGAAGTCCACGCCGCTCACCAGCGCCTGGTTCGGCAGGGCCACGCTCAGCACGCTGTCGTCGAGGGCGCGCGTGACCCAGCTGTTGAACGCGCCGATCGACGTGTAGCCGCCGCGCATCAGCCGTCGCACGCGCGTGACCTGCGAGTTGGTCAGCGGCTCCACGACATCGCGCGCGATGGAGCTGTCGGGGAGCTGGTAGCGCCCGGTCTCGCGCGGCGTCGTCGCGTTCAGCACGCCGATCGCCCAGCCGCCGGGCGTCGTGCCGCTCAACTTGAACGCGCCGAGGATCGGCGTCTGCGACGGCACATCGGAGAACGCGCCCGGCAGCCGCCGCTGCGGCGCGCGCCCGATGCGCCGCGTGTAGAAGAAGTTCGGCGCGTCGTTGTCGTTGAACGTCGTCGTGCCGCCGAAGCGGAACGTGTCGAAGTTCTCAAGGAAGAACGGCCGCCGCTCGGGAAAGAAGACCTCGAACGCCGAGAGATTCACCACGGCGGGATCCGCCTCGACCTGCCCGAAGTCGGGATTCACCGTCACGCTGAGGGTGAGCGACTTAGGCAGGCGCAGGCGCAGATCCAAGCCCAGCGCCGATTCCGCGCTGCGCGGGTCGGCGAACGGATTCCCGGGTTCGCGCGGCTGCGTGTTGAGCTGCGAGCGCACGTAGGGCAGGGCATCCACCGGCAACGACGCGTCGAGCGCGCCGAGGCCCGTGAGCACGCCGTAGCGCGAGACGTCGCCGGGCAGCGTGGGATCGCGCGGGCTCCAGAACGATTCCTCGCCGCGTCGCGCGATGATGCGCAGGAACTGCAGGCCCCACACGCGCGTCGAGTCGCCGGCCGTGTAGCGCAGTTGCGAGAGCGGAATCCGGAACTCGGCCGTCCACCCCAGCGAGTCCACGCGCGCCGCCGACTGCCACACCGCGTCCCACTGCGTGTCGAAGTCCGCGTCATTGAACGCGTAGCCGTCGCGTTGCACGCCGCGCGCCGTCACGCCGAAGGCGAATCCGGTGCGGCGGTCGCCGTAGGAGTCGAAGCCCACCCACACCTGGTCCGCGTAGACGTCGCCCGCATCGCGCCGCGCGAGTTGCAGGCCAATGGAATCCGGGTGCGTGTCGTAGAGCCGGAACCCGACATAGATGTTGTCGCCGTCCAGCAGCACGCGCGCGTCCGAGCGCTGGCTCGAGGGCTGCAGCGCGTTTGGCACTAGCTGGATCCAGTCGGTCGCGGGCTCGGCGCGCTGCCAGGCCGCTTCGTCGAGATGTCCGTCGATGGTGATCGGTTCGGCGATGCGCAGCACCCGCAGCGTAGGGCGGGGAAGCGTGTCGCCCCGCGCGGTGGCTTGGGCGGCGAGGTCAACCGCGGACGCTGCGAGGACCAGCGCGGTCGCGGCCGTGTACACGGCGCCTCGCGTCGCGAAATGCTGCACCACACGCTGGGCGGCGAACAGGGCCCGAAGCGCAGTGTGGGAGAGGCCTGGAGACATGGGGGAGGGGGCCGGACGGGTGGGGAGGGCCGGGAGTCGAACCGTTGGCCGTACGGCTGGACGCAGTCCGGCGATTCAGTAAGGTAGCCGCGGCGGTTGGCCGCCCAAATGCCCGGCTGGTTGACCCTCGGGGCTCGGGGGGCTAGCTTCTAAGGCTCTGTTCCGTGCCGCCCGACCGGGCGATCCACGTAGTTACAGAAGTCCGAACAACTTAGGTTACGATGCCGACGATCAATCAGTTGGTCCGGCAGAGCCGTAAGGACGTCGCCAAG
>CAZCIM010000021.1:0-31736 GCA_964498895.1 uncultured Gemmatimonas sp.
TCTCCACCTGCTCCTGCACCACGGCCGCCACGTCGGAGAGGAACGACAGGAACTCACCGCTTGGACGCAGCGCGTCCACGTTGCCGGGCATCGGCGTGGTCATGCGCTTGCCGCCCATGGCCTCCTGCGCGATCCACTGGTTGAGCAGGCCCTGCAGTTCTCGCACGCTCGTGATGCCGCGTTCCGCCAACCGCGTGATCGCGACGTCCGGCACCGCGAGCTCGCGTTCGGCGATCGCCGCGCGCAGGATCGCCACGCGCGCTTCGAACTCCGGCAGGCCCACGTCCACCACGAGACCGCCGGCCATGCGCGAGATGAGGCGCTCATCCACATCGGCGATGTCCGCGGGCGGACGGTCGCTCGCGCAGACGATCTGACGATTGGCCTCCTGCATCACGGTGAACAGCCGCAGCAGCTCGGCCTGCATCTCGCGGCGGCCGGTGACGAACTGCAGGTCGTCGAGCAGGAGCAAGTCCACGCGCGAGAGCCGATGCCCGAACGCCGAGGTCTCACCGGCGCTGACCGCGGCATGGTACTGCTCGCTGAACTCGTCGAGCGTGAGCGCGAGCACTTCGGCCTGCGGCTGCAACTGCTGCAGCAGATGTGCCGTGGCCGTGAGCAGGTGCGTCTTGCCGAGGCCGGAGCCGCCATAGATGAACAGCGGGTTGTACGTCGTGCCCGGGGCTTCCGCGACCGCACGCGCGGCCGCGGCCGCGAGGCGATTCGCCGCGCCGACGACCAAACGGTCGAAGGTGAACCGGGGATCGAGCCGCATCCTAGCCCTGCCGTCCCGCGCTCAGCTTGCGCAGCACCTGCTCCGAGATGCCGCGCAGCGTCTCGAACACGCCGGGGCCGTGCAGCGCATCGGCCGTGAAGGACGGGATGTTGCGGAAGTTGATCTGCTCCTCGAGTTCCGGCACCGGCGTGCGCAGCTCGTCGGGCAGGTCGATCTTGTTGTACTGGATCACCATCGGCATCGTGCGCGCGTCCACGCCCTGCTCGGCGAGGTTCGCGTGCAGGTCCTGGAAGCTCTCGATGTTCTCGGCCAGCTGCCGCGCCTGCGAGTCCGCGACGAACACCACGCCGTCGGCGCCCTGCAGCACGAGCTTGCGCGTGGTCTGGTAGTAGACCTGCCCCGGCACCGTGTAGAGCTGGAAGCGCGTCGTGAACCCGGAGATCGTGCCGAGATCGATCGGCAGGAAGTCGAAGAACAGCGTGCGGTCCGTCTGCGTCGCCAACGACACCATCTGGCCCTTGCGGTCCGTCGGCACCTGGCCGTGGATGTAGTGCAGGTTCGTCGTCTTCCCCGACCGCCCCGGGCCGTAGTAGACGATCTTGCACGTGATCTCGCGCGTGGCGTAGTTGACGAGGCTCACAGGAGGCGTCCGCGAGAGTGAATGGGCTGGCGCATCAGGCCCTCCCGAAGAGCTGGGCGAGGTTGCGGTTGAGGTCGGCCTCGAAGTTCTCGGCCAGCGCGGGCGCCGAGTCCTCCGTCGCCGGCGCCGCCGCCGCGACGTTCGCGTAGAGTTCCTTCAAGTAGAGCTGCACGATGCCCAACGAGCTCTCCGTGTCGAACACGGCGAGCACGAGGAGCCGACCATCCGGCGTCGGCACCTGCCCCAGATAAATCTGCCGCACCTTGCCGGCGTAGTGCAGACCGGTGAAGGGCTGGCCATCCACCATCTTGCCCAAGTGCTCCGCGGAGGCATTGATCGCCGCCGAGAGCGCGCAGGCCGTCTGCACGTCGATGCTACGCTGGAAGCCCACCTGCGCGAGCACCTGCCCGCTGGTGTGCAGCAGCACCGCGAGCTCGAGCCGCGCATCGTCCACGAAGCGCTTGAGCGGCGCGTCCGCCCAGCCGATGGTCATCGTGTGGCGGATCATAGCGTCGCCACCGCCTTGAGCAGCTCCACGCGCAGCAGGCCGAGATTCGCGCGCGCCTCGGCCACCGCCACGAGCACCAGCCCGTTGCGGCCCGCCGCGAGCACGCGCCCACGTTCGGCCTCGAGGTCGCAGAAGGTGGTGCCGCCGAAACCGGCACTCGCGGCGGCGCGCGCGGCCTTCCGGTACAGCGAGGCCGTCAGCGCAGCGAAGGCCGCGGTGTCGACGCCCACCTGCGCGCTGCCGTCCACCACGATGCCGTCTTCCTCGGCCACCACGAGGCAGGCCATGACGCCGCGATGCCGCGTCACGGCGGCGAGCATCGGCGCAAACGCACTCATGCGCCACCTCCCAGCCATCGCGACGCAACGGCCGCACACTGATCCAGCGTGCGCCGCACCAAACCCAGCGGTAGTTCGCGCGGCGCCGCCACCAACGTCACGCCTTCCGCGACCGGTGCCATCACGACGGTGGCGGCTTCGGTCTCCAACGCCAGGCGCGTCCAGGCGCCGAGCCCGAAGTGCCGCATGGCCCGCGAGGCTTCATCGCTCACGCCGCTCAGGTGCGCGCCGATCACGGCGCCCAGATCCTCACCCTCCGCGGTGAGATACTGCCCCGCCACGACGAGTCCGTCGCGATCCAGCACCAGCGCCACCTGCCCCGAATCGCCCAGCGCCTCGTCGAATATCTGCCCAGGGTTGTGATCGTCGTGCACCACAGCTATTGGCGCGGCGGCCTCGGCGCGTGCGATGTGCAGCGCTTCCCAGGCGGCCTCGAGCGCCGGGTCGCCCGGCGTCGCGGCGCGCGCCACCGACAAGTGCGACTCCGCCTCGGCCCAGCGTCCCTGGCGATAACAGAGGAACCCCAGCCCGCGATGCGCCGCGCCAAACTCCGGCGCGATCGCCAGCGACTGCCCCCAGGCGCGCTCGGCCGTCGCTTCGTCGCCCTGCGCCAGCGCGATGCGCGCCACCAGATCATGCACGTCGGCGCGATGCGAGTGCCGGTCCGCGCCCTTCCGCGCCACGCGCGAGGCATGCGCCAAGTCGCCGCGGGCGAGCAACTGCTCGGCCAAGGGCAGGAAGATCAGGCTCGCCGGATCGGCCGCGAGCTGCTCGCTCATCGTGCGGATGTCAGCGCTCAACGGGCACCTCCCGGTCGAGCACTTCCACCAGCTTCGTGGCGCCGACCACTGCATCCCGCAGCGCCGGGGCCGACGGGTACTGCGGCGCGCTCTCCACGAACGCGCTCCACGTCGCGATGCCATCGGCGAGCTTGCCCGACCGGAATAGCTCCGCGCCGCGCCGCAGCGCGCTGGGTAGCATGCCGTGCGGCGTGAGATGCGCCGTACGCCGCGGCTCCGTCGGCAGGGCCACCGTCGAACTCGCGCGCGGCTGCCGCAGCAGCACCACGCCCGTACTCACCAACCCGTAGACCACGCGCGCCACGTCGAACTCGCTCATGGAGACCGTCGCCGCGATCGTGCGCAGGTCCGTCTGCCCATCGATCATCGCGAGGACCTTCCACTCCTGCGGCAGCAGGTCGAGCAGCGCCGGATGATCCGCGTCGCCGGGCGCGAAATCCGGGATCACCGAGAGGTTCGGCACGCGATCCGCGATGCGCGACCACTCGTCGATGCGCCGCGCCCCTTCCATCAGCAGCGACTCCGTGCCGAGCGGCGCCGAGGCGTCGCGCAGGGCTTCCTCGGTCAGGCCTTCCGTGAAGCGGAAGTGCCCCTCCGACCAGCTCATCAGCTCGAACACCACGGCCTCGATCTGCAGCCGCATCTGCCGCTCGATCTCGCGCGCGGTCACCAGCCCCAGGGCGACGAGGATCTCGCCGAAGCGCCGCGTGTCGCCCTTCCCCTGCGCCTCGCGCACGCTGGCGAGATCGGCATCCGTCAACCGACCCGAGCGCACGAGCAGGTCGCCCAAACGGTGCGGATTCGACTTGATGCTGGCCGAGATCACCTTGCCGTTCTCGAACAGCACCACGCCTTCGTTGTCCCGCAGCTGTGAGGTCACGGTGAGCGTGCCCGTCTTCCGGCTCAGGTCGAGCAACTGGAAGACGTCGTGGATGCCGAGTTCGCGGAGGGGACCCTCGATCGCCATCAGGCGTCCTCCCCGTCGAGCCGCTGGGAGATGGACCGCGCTTCGCGGAACGCGCGGCGCGCATACTCGCCCTGCGGATCCAGCTCGGCCACGCGACGGAAGCACGCCAACGCCTCGCGGTACCGCTCCTGCCGCGAAAGCAGCACGCCTTGGTGGAACACGGCGCCCACGTGCGCAGGATCGAAACGCAGCACGCGCTGGAACGCGAAGGCGGCATCGTCCGGCCGATCGAGCTCGAGCAGGAGCTCGCCCAGCGCCACCAACCCGTCGAAGCTGTACGGATCGCGCTCGAGGAACTCCACGAGCAGGGTCAGCGCCTTGGCTGGCTGTTCGCGTCGGCGGTGCAGCGCCGCCAGCGCGAGCGTGGCATCGGCGTAGGTCGGCACCGCGTCGAGCGCCGCGAGCAACTCGCGCTCCGCCTCGGCGAAGTCCCCGCGCGTCGTCAGCAGCTGTGCGAGGTCGTAGCGCACGGCCGCGAAGTCGGCATCGATGGCCAGCGCATGCCGGTACGCGGCGATCGCAGCGTCCACGTTGCCCATGGACTTGAGCACGTTGCCGATCCCGCGCAGCACCTCGGCGCGGCCGGGGTCGGCGCGCCGCGCCTGATCGAGCACCGCGAGCGCGCCTTCGGCATCGCCGCTCTCGTAGCGCGCCGTCGAAACGAGCAGCAACGCGTCGACGTCGTCCGGCAGCACAGCCAACAGGCGCGAGGCCGGCTCGGCCGCATCGGCGCCGCGGCCGAGCATCAGCAGCGCCTGCACTTCACCGCGCAGCGCTTCGGGGCTCTCGGGCGCCACGCGGCGCGCCGCCTCGAAGCGCTCGAGCGCGTCACCCCAGGCACCTTGGCGCCCGAAGGCCTCGCCGAGCAGCGTGTCGCCTCGCGCCGCGTCGGCGCCGCGCTGCATGGCGCGTCGCACCTCGGCCATTGCACGGTCCACGAGCCCCTTCGAAAGGAAGTCCTCGGCGAGGGCGTACGGATCACCCTCGCTCGCCAAGGGCTCCTCAGCCGCAGGCGCCGGCTCGAGCTGCTTGAAGATCGAGTCCAGCAGGCCCGTGTCGAACTGGAAGGTCTCGACACCGCCGCTGAGCCGCTTCTCGCCACCCAAGTCCGGCACGACCGTCAGGTCGGCGTCCTCGAACTCGAGGTCGATCGCCAACTGGAACGTCTGCGGCGTGTAGTACGGGTCGATCTCCAGCGCGCGCTTGGTCTCGCGCAGGGCGCCGGCGTAGTCGCCGAGGTTGCTAAGCGTGAAGCTGAGGTTGTAGTGCGCTTCGGCGTAGTCCGGGTTCGCCTGGATCGCTCGCGCGTACGCTGTCTTCGCCTCGTCGAAGCGCCGCAGCTCCGCCAGCACCAGTCCGACGCCGTTCCACGCCACCGCCGACTCGGCGTCATGCTCGAGGACCTGGCGGTAGGCCTCGAGCGCCAGCTGGAAGCGCTTGCCGCGCACCAGCAGCAGCGCGAGGTTGAGCCGCGCCTTGGCGAACGCCGGTGTGCGGTGCAGCGCCTCGCGGAACTCGTCCACCGCGCCGTCGGGCTCACCGGCGTGGAAGAGCGCTACGGCGAGGTTGTTCCGTGCGATCACGTAGTTCGCGTCCGCCTGCAACGCGCGCCGGTAGCTCTCGGCCGCGGCGGCGTGGTCGCCCGTCTGGTGCAGCGCCACGCCACGCTCGTTCCAGAGCTTCGGCGAGTCGGCGCGCTGCGCGAGCAACTCATCGAACAGCGCGATCGCCGGTTGCGGCTCCTTGCGGAGCAGGTGCAGCTCCGCCATCGCCTGCACCACCAGCGCGCGGTCCTCGCCGACCTCGAGCGCCAGCTGGTACTCGCGCATCGCCTCCGCCAGCAGCCCTTGCTGCCGGAAGGCGCTCCCGAGCGTGTAATGCGCCAGCGGCTCGCCCTCGGCGATCCGCATCTGCTGCTGCGACTTCCGCGCCTGCCGGCCCGGCACCAGCTGCTCGTACTTCTTGGGGTCGTACTCGTCCAGCGAGAGGTTGGCCTGCGCGCGCGAGAGCGCGGGGTTCAACTGCACGGCCCGCTTCGACGCCTTCTGCGCCTCGTCCTGCCGGCCCATGTCGCCGAGGACGAACGACAGCAGGAAGTGCGCGTCCGGATTGTCCGGGTTGAGCTGGATGCTGCGCTGCAGCGCGTTCAGCGCTTCCTCGAACACGCCTTGGTTGTAGAGCACTTCGCCCACGTAGAACTGCAGCAGCGCGCTTTGGGGATCGCGCGCGAGCGCGGTGCGGAACCAGCTCAACGCCACACCCAAGCGGCCCGCGGCCTTCTCGGCGAGGCCGAGCTGGATCATCGTGCCCACGTCGCCGGGGCGCAGCGCGAGCAACGCCTGGAACTCCGGGATGGCGTCTTCCGGCTGCCCCAGCAGCGCGAAGGCCCGGCCCAGTTCCCAGCGGGCGTCGCGGTCGTCGGGCTTGTGGCGCAAGCGCTCGCGCAGCTCCGCCACGCGGCGATCGTAGTAGCCCGTGTTGAAGTACGCGATCTCGAGGTTGCGCTGCGCCACCTGCATCTTCGGGTCGAGCTCCAACGCCTTCGTGAAGGCGTCGACGGCCTCCTCGAACAACCCCTTGGTGTAGTACAGCACGCCCAGGTTGTTGTGCGCGCCGGCATCCGACGGATCGATGCGACGCGCGAAGCCGCGCAGGACCTCGCGGTCCCGCGTGCTCATCGAGGCGGTGGACGGCCGGTTCACGCGACCCGGATGGCGGTGAGCATGGCGCGCAGCGACGGCGGGTCCGGCAGCAGCAGGAAGAAGCCGCGCAGCGGATGCGCATCACCTTGCAGCTGGAACTCGCTTTCGACGCAGAACACGTGAGACGCGCCGGCCGCGGTCTCGATGAACGTCGTCGAGAGCACGGCGTCACTCATGTCCACGGCCAACTGCGGCGGCGAGTTGAGGATGCGCATGCCGAGGAACTCCGCCAGCGCGTTCAGGTACGCGGCCGAGAGGATGTTGCCGGCCTCCTTGAGCGCGCTTTCTTCCAGCGGGTTCAGCTCCGTCACCGGACGACCGCCCATCATGAGCGAGGCGATCCGCAGCGCCGTCGGCTGCGGGAACACCAGCAGCGTCAGCCCCGTGAGGTCGCCCTCGATACGCATCGCCACCGCGGCCACCGGCTCTTCCGACTCGCCGATCTGGTTCGGCACGTCCTCGAGCGCCGTCACGTTGATGCGCGGCACCGAGATCATGATCTGCTGCGCCGTGATCTGCGAGAGCGCCGTGGCCGCGTGCCCCGCCCCGATGTTCGCCACTTCGCGCAGCGCATCGAGCGCCGCCCGCGAGAGATTCCGTACGTCGTCCGGCGGTAGCGTCACAGCAGGCTCCCCACGTCCACGATGAGTGCCGGGGCTCCGTCCGCGAGGATGGTGGCACCGCTGAACAGCGCCAAGCCGTCCCGCGCCCCGTCGAAGGCCTTCACCACAATGTCTTCCTGTGCCGTGAGCTCGTCCACAACGAGCGCAGCCCGCCGCTCTCCGCGCTCGATGACGACAATCTCCTCGTCCCCGCCGCCGCTCACCTCGGACAACTGCACGACATCGCGCAGGCGCAGCAGCGGCAACACTTCGTCGCGCAGCACGAGCATGTCGCGGCCTTGAATCGGCTGGACCACGGCGCCGCGGCGCTCCAGCGTCTCGCGCACGTGCGTCAGCGGCAACGCATAGCGCTCCGCGCCGACGCGGGCCAGCAGCGCGCGCACGATCGCCAACGTCACCGGCAACCGCAGGGTCATCGTCGTGCCCTGCCCCTCGACGGTCTGCAGCTCCACGGACCCGCCCAAGGCACGCACACGGCTCAACACGGCATCCACGCCCACGCCGCGTCCACTCACTTCCGTGACGCGCTCGCTGGTCGTGAAGCCCGGATGCGCCACGCACTTGAGCAGCGCATCGTCGTCGAGGCGCTCCGTGCCGATCGGGACGAGACCGAGCTGCAGGGCGCGGGCAAGCACGCGGCGTCGGTCAATGCCGCGGCCGTCGTCCTTAACCATGATCACGACGGCGTTCCGGTCGCGCTGGGCGGCGAGCGTCAGGCGCCCCGCGCGCGGCTTGCCCGCCGCCTCGCGCGCCGCCGGCGTCTCCAGGCCGTGGTCCACCGCGTTGCGCAGAAGGTGCACCACCGGCTCGCCGATCTCATCCAGCACCGAGCGATCCAGTTCGATCTCCTTGCCCTCGATGCTGAACAGCACATCCTTGCCGAGCGCGCGCGCCACGTCGCGCACGAGGCGCGGAAAGCGATCGAACACCTGCCCAACCGGCACCAAGCGGCTCGTCATGATCTCGGCCTGCAAGTCGCCGATCAAGCGCGTGGCCTCGTCCATCGCCTCGCGCAACGCGGCATCGGCGCTGTGGGCCGTGAGCGCCTGCAGGCGCCCACGCACGATCACCAACTCACCGACGAGGTCCAACAAGGCATCGAGACGCGCCAGCTCGATGCGCACGTGCCGGGCCCGCGGGGCCACGCCGCGCTCCGCCGGCCCCAGCGCATCGGCCGCGTTCAGGACGTCCGACGCGCGCCGACGCGGCATCTCGGCCACGGCCTCGCCCGCCAGCTCTACCGTCACGCGCCGCGAGCCACGCGCCGGCGTCTGTGACGCGGCCGGTGTGGGCTGCCGCGACCCAATCAGCGGGGCGCTAGTCGTTTCCGTCGCACTCGCGCCTTCGACGATGGCCGACGGCTGCTCCAGCACCACGGATGGTGCTTCCACCACCGCGGCCGCCGACTCGCCACTGCCCGCGGCCTCGCCGCGCTCCTCCACCGACACCGAGAGCACGTCGCCCGCCCCGCGCACCGCCTGCTCGAGTTCCGAGGCGCCGGCGCTGGTGCGCAGCCGCACACTGAACGTCTGCGGCGTCGTCGCGGCCTGCAACGCGTCCACCGACGGCACGCAGGCCAGCAGCTCGCCGAAGCCGCGCAGCCGCTGCACCGCCATGAACGCCCGCACGCCGGGCAGCACCACCGCGGGATCCTGCACCACATGCACGAGCGTGCCCGGGCCGTCCAGCGGATCCAGGGCCTCGGCCGGCAGGCGCATCGCGCCACTGGCGCGCACCACACGGAACTCGGCCGTGGACCGACCGCCCGCGATATCGTGCAAGCGCTCCAACGCCTGCTGCATCGCCGGCGTGAGCGTGCTGCCGTCCCGCGAATGCTCGACGCCGTCTTCGAGCGCGTCGGCCGCGGCGAACAGCGCGTCCATGAGGTCTGCGCTGATGGTCTGCTCGCCATCGCGCACCTTGGCGAGCAGCGATTCCAGCTCGTGCGAGAACTCGGCGACGGCCGTGTAGCCCATCGTCGCGCTCATGCCCTTGATCGTGTGCACGCCGCGGAAGATCGCGGCCACCGGCTCGGCGGGATCCTCGCCCTGCTCGATCTGCAGCAACGCGCGATTCAGCGCCGAGAGCTGCTCACGGCTCTCGGTGCGGAACAACTCGGCGTAGCGGGCGGGGTCCACTCGAGGCTCCGGCGCGGCGCGGGCGCGGCCTGGCGATTAGCCCAGGACTCGCTGCACCGCCTCCAGGACGCGGCTCGGCTGGAAGGGCTTCACCACGAAGTCCTTCGCCCCGGCCTGGATCGCCTCCACCACGAGCGACTGCTGGCCCATCGCGCTGCACATGAGCACTTTCGCGTTCGGATCGAACTTCGTGATCTCCCGCACGGCATCGATGCCGCCCATGTCCGGCATCACGATGTCCATCGTCACGAGATCCGGGCGCAGCGCCTTGTAGCGCTCCACCGCCTGCGTGCCCGTCTCGGCCTCGCCGACGATCTCGAAGCCCGCCTGCGTCAGGATGTCGCCCACCATCGTGCGCATGAAGACCGCATCGTCGCAGATCAGCACCGTCGGAGCCACGCGCCCTCCTCCATCTACCCGTTCCGCCCTGCGCTCACGCCTCGGCGATCGCCGCGCGCTGCAAGGCCGCAAGATCCAACACCACGGTCGCGGCATCGTCGATGGTCACGAGGCCCGACACGGCGCCCCCCGCCGAACGCGCTTCGTCCACGGGCATGAGGCCCGCCGACGCACGCGCCACACCGACCACCCCATCCAGCCGCAGCCCAAACCGCCGCTCGCCGACTTCCACCAACAGCACCGGACCCGCCGCCGGGGTAGCCCCCAGCCGGCGCGAGAGGTCCACCACCGTCAGGACCGCCCCGCGCACGTTCACGAGCCCAGCAATCCAAGACGGCGCACCGGGCAGTCTGGTCACGGCCCGAACGGTGAGAATCTCCCGGGCGGACTGCAGCGGCACCGCAATCCGCTGCCCGGCAGCCAGCCCGACCAGGAATCGCTCGACCTCAGCGGCGCCCTCCGCCACCTCCGCCGTCGACTCCCCGCCCTCTGGGTCGCTCAGGTCACCGAGATTCACTATAGAAGCCAAAGTACTCCAGCGCATGGGAGCGGGCAAACAGCGCCGGATCCCCGGCCGCCCGCGCAAGCGACGCGCGCAGCTCGTCCGGCAACGGCGACCGCAGGTCCACACGCTCCCCCGTCACGGGATGCGCGAACACCAACCACGCGGCGTGCAGGAAATGCCGCTTCGGAGGGAGGTCCAGCAGCTTCCGGCCGCCCCCGCCGCCGTAGGTGTCGTCCCCCACCACCGGATGGCCGATGCTCGCGAGGTGCACGCGGATCTGATGCGTGCGCCCGGTGTGCAGCTCCGCCCGCAGCAAGTCCACGCTGTCGAAGCGCGCCAGTCGTACGAAGTCGGTGCGCGCGCTGCGACCATCCGCCCGTACCGCCATGCGCGTGCGATCGTTGGGATCGCGCGCAATCGGCTTCTCCACCGTGACGCGGTCGTCGTCGAGATGCCCCCAGGACAAGCACGCGTAGCGGCGCTTCACGGAGCGGGCCGCGATCTGCTTGGCGAGCGAGGCATGCGCGCGATCGCTCTTGGCCACGATGAGCAGGCCGCTGGTTTCCTTGTCGAGTCGGTGGACGAGTCCCGCACGCTCCGGCCCGCCGCCCGCGGCCAAGCCCTGCCCGCGCCCCAGCAGCGCATTGACCAGGGTGCCGCTCCAGTTGCCCGGCGCCGGATGCACCACCATGCCTGCGGGCTTGTCCACCACGACCACGTCGGCGTCCTCGAACACCACGCGAATCGGGATCTGCTCCGGCACCACGTCGCGGCCGGCCGGCGTCGGGATCTCCACGACGACCGTCTCGCCGCCCTCGGCGCGGAAGCTTGCGCGTTCCTGCCGGCCGTTCACCGTCACGCGGCCCGTCGCAATGTGCGTGGCCGCCTGCGTGCGCGACGCACCCGTGCGCCGCGCCACCACGAGGTCGAGCCGCTCGCCCACGTCCGTGGCGTCCAACGTGAACGTGTGCCGCCCGGGCCCCAGCGGCTCGCTCATCTCAGGCCTGACCGGGCGCGTCCGGTGCGCCGGCGCGGTCGTCCGTCGCGGCATCACGCGCGGCGCTCGCGGCCGCCCGCTCGGCCGCGGCATCCTCCTGCCACAGGATGATCGCGAGCAAGATCGCCCCGCAGCTCACCGCGATGTCGGCGATGTTGAACGTCGGCCAGCGCCACTGCCCCACACCGACGTCGATGAAGTCCACGACGCCGCGCGACGAGCGCACGCGGTCCACGAGGTTGCCGATCGCCCCGCCCGCGATCGTTGCCAGCGCCACGACCTTCACGCGCGCTTCCGGCACCGACTGCCGATACATCGTCCACAGCACGCCCAGCGCCACGAAGGTCAGCGCAATGAAGATCCACCGTGACCACGGCCCCAGGTGCAGGCCGAACGCCGCACCGGGGTTGTAGACCAGCGTCCAGCGCAGCCACTCGCCGAGCACCGGGTGCGGCGTGTGCACCGGCGCGAGCCGATCCACCGCGAGCAGCTTCGTGAACGCGTCCGCGAGCACGATGCCACCCGTGATGGACAGCACGCCGACGGGGCCGAGGCCCCCGGGTTCACTTCTTGCCATCTTCCTCACGCTGCTTGCAGTCGATGCAGTACCGCGCGTGCGGCAGCGCGTCCAGGCGATCGAAGCCCACCTCGCCGCCGCAGTTGTGGCACTTCCCGAACTCGTCGGGCGTGCGGTACAAGCGGCGCAGCGCCTGGTCCACGTGCCAGAGGAAGCGGCCTTCCTTGGACGCGAACAGGAACGCCTTCTCGCGCTCCATGGCGTCGGTGCCTTGGTCCGCCATGTGGAACGAGTAGGCCGAGAGGTCACCGTCGGCGCCCTGCGGCGTGTTGCCGAAGGTCTCGTCGTAGTGGCCCAGCTCCTTCAGCACGCGGCGGCGCTCCTCGAGCAAGCGCTTCTCGAAGTATTGGATCTGCTTCTTCGGGAATGGCTTGAACTTTTTCTCTCCGCCGGGGGTCGGGGTCGCCATGTCAGCTGTCCTTGGTAAGGGCGATGCGCAGCGCGGGTCCGTCGAGATCCACCTCGGCGGTTGCCGGCCACGCGGGGGACGGGAGCGCGTCGGCGATGACGCACTCCCGGGCCAACGTTTCCTGCGCGATCCACGCGGCGTGCGCGCGAATCGCCTCCTGCACCTCGGGGTCCGCGGCGACCGCCAAGCGAATCCGGTCGCTCACCGCGAGCCCACTGTCCTTCCGCAGCCGCTGTACGCGGCTCACCACCTCGCGCGCCATGCCTTCGGCGCGCAGCGCGGGCGTGACCGTTGGATCGAGCGCCACCGACAGTCCCTCACCCTGCTGCACGACCAGTGAGGTCGACGCCTTCGCCGTGATCGTCACGCGCGTCGCATCGAGCTCGAGCGCACCATACCCCGGTACGTCGACGGTCACGGTGCCGCCGCCTTCGATCGTGCGGAGCTGCGCCTGGTCCAGCCCTTCGACGATCGGCTTGGTCGTCTTCATCGCCGCGCCGACGATCTTCCCGAGCACGGGGAAGTTCGCCTTGCCCTCGAGCCTCACCCAGTCGGCGGCGGAATCCGCGAAGCTCACCTGCTTGAGGTTCAACTCGGCCGCGACCAAGGGCGCGATCATCGCGTGCCACTCCGGCGCGATGCCCGGCGTCACGCAGGTCATCGTCGCGAGCGGCTGGCGCACCTTGATGCCGGCGGTCTCGCGCGCGGCGCGGCCGAGGGTCGCCAGGGTACGCGCCGCCGCCATCGCCGCCTCGAGTGGCTCGTCGCGCACGAGCAGCGTCGCGTCAGCCGCCGACCCTGCAGCACGCGGCGAGCCCGCGAGCGTCGCGCCCCGCCGGAAGTCGGCAAGGTGCACCGACTGCCCCGTGAGCTCGTGATGCATCCAGTCCGCGATGAACGGCGCGAACGGCGCGAGCAGCCGCGTCGTCACCACCAGCACTTCGTGCAGCGTCGCGAACGCCGCGCGGTTGTCGCGACCGTCCACCTCGTAGAAGCGGCTGCGCGAGAGCCGCACGTACCAGTTCGCCACATCTTCCGTGACGAAGTCCATGAGCGTGCGCGCGGCCGCCGTCGCGTCAAAGCGCTGCAGCGCCGCATCCACCTCGGCTTCCACCGCCGCCACGCGCGAAAGCACCCAGCGATCCAGCACCGGCCGCTCCGCCAGCGCCGGATCCTGCGCCGACGGCGCCCAGCCGAAGTTCGCATACTGCGCGAAGATGCCCGAGTACACGTTGCGCAGCGTCACGAGGAAGCGCCCCGCGGTCTCGCGGATCACCGCCTCGTCGAAACGCCGCGGCACCCACACCTGCGAGCTCGCCATCAAGAAGAGTCGCACCGCGTCCGCGCCGTGCTTCTCCATCACACCGCGCGGGTTCACCGTGTTGCCGCGCGACTTGGACATCTTCTGGCCATTCGCATCGAGAACCAAGTCGTTCACCACGACGGCGCGGTAAGGTGAAGCAAACGCTGACGGAAGACTTGAGACGGAAGGAGTGCTCGCCGACGGCGCCGATGCACCGCGCGCATCCGCGCCAAACCCGGCGCCCGCGCGCCCGTTTCCGTTGTCGTTGCCGTTGCCGGTGCCGGTGCCGGTGCCGGTGCCGGTGCCGGTACCTTCCGTCTTCCGTCTTCCGTCATTGTTCGGGAGCGCTTCCCCCAGCCCCGTCGCAATCGCCAGCAGCGAGTAGAACCACCCGCGCGTCTGGTCCACGCCTTCGGCGATGAAATCCGCCGGGAAGTACCGCGCGACCTTCTCCGCGCTGCCCGCCTGATGCGGATACCCCCACTGCGCGAACGGCATCGAACCCGAGTCGAACCAGGTGTCGATCACTTCCGGCACACGACGCATCGTGCCCGTCCCGCTCGGGGCCGGCCACGCGTACTGATCGATATGCGGCTTGTGCGGATCGAAATCGCTCGGCAACGGCCGGCCGATCTTCTCGGCAAGCTCGGCGTACGAGCCGATGACCTCGATCTCCGCGGGGTCCGCGTCGTTGACCCACACCGGCAGCGGCGTGCCCCAGTAGCGGTCGCGCGAGATCGCCCAGTCGATGTTGTTCTCGAGCCACGATCCGAAGCGCCCCGCCCCGACTTCCGGCGGATTCCAGTTCACGGCCGCGTTGCGCGCCATCATCTGGTCCTTGTACGCCGTCGTGCGCACGAACCAGCTGCCGCGCGCGTAGTAGAGCAGCGGCGTGCCGCAGCGCCAGCAATGCGGATACGAGTGCACGAACTTCTGCGCCTTCCACAGCTGGTCGCGCTTCTCGAGTTCCGCGATGATCAGCGGATCCGCCGTCTTCACGAACTTCCCGCCGACGACCGGCATGTCCGCCGGGAATTCGCCGCGCGCGTTCACCGGATTCACGAACGCGAGGTTGTGCCGCTGCCCGGCCGCGTAGTCGTCCGCGCCGAACGCCGGCGCCATGTGCACCACGCCCGAACCATCCTCGGCCGACACGAACTCCTCGCCGACGATCACCTGCGTGCGGCCCTCGTCCGGATACGACACCCAGTCGAGCGGGCGCTTGTACGAACGCCCCACGAGATCGGCGCCCTGGAACAGCGCCACGCGATCCCAGCGCTCCGTATAGTCAGCGCCGAGCACCGCCCCCGCACGCGCCTCCGCCAGGATGATCGTCCAGTCGCTGACGTTCTTCTTCCGCAGCTCCACGTAGTGCAGCTCGGGATGCACGGCAAGCGCGACGTTGGAGACGAGCGTCCACGGTGTGGTCGTCCAGACAATGATACGACGACGGACTGGAGACGTGCCATTTGAGACGTGAAGGCCGTTCGCTCCCGTCTCAAGTCCCACGTCTCCCGTCAAATCCAGCGCCACATACACGCTCGGATCCTCGACATCCTCATACCCCTGCGCCAGCTCGTGCGAGCTCAGCGCCGTTCCACAGCGCGCACAGTACGGCAGGATCTTGTGCCCCTGGTACAGCAGCCCCTTCGTGCGCAGCGTCTTCAGCGCCCACCACACGCTCTCCACGTACTCGTTCGTGTACGTGACGTACGGATCGGCATAATCCAGCCAGTAGCCCATCCGCTCCGAGACCTGCTCCCAGTCACCCTTGTACGTCCACACGCTCTCGCGGCAGCGCCGGTTGAACTCCGCCACGCCGATGCGCTCGATGTCCTGCTTGCCGCTGATGCCGAGCTGCTTCTCGACCTCGATCTCCACGGGCAGGCCATGCGTGTCCCAGCCAGCCTTGCGCGGCACATGGTACCCGTGCATCGCGCGATGCCGGCAGAACAGGTCCTTCACAGTGCGGGCGAACACGTGGTGAATGCCCGGCTTGCCATTCGCCGTTGGCGGGCCCTCGTAGAACACCCACGCCGGCGCATCGGCGCGCTGCGCCTGCGCGGCGGCGAACACGCCGTCGCGCGTCCATCGCTGGAGCACTTCCTGTTCCAACGCGTCGGCCGTCAGCTCGGACGCAATAGTGCGGAATCGCATCGCATTCCCAGTCGTCGTCACAGCCGCTCCACCACGCCGCGCACCAGCGCGGTCAGCTTGGGCTCGGCTACCGCGGCCACCGCGAGAATCTTCTCCAGCGAGGCCTCCTCCAATGTCTCCGGCACACAGGCGTCCGTGATGATCGACATCCCCATCACGCGCATGCCCTGCTGCCGCGCCACGATCACTTCCGGCACCGTGCTCATCCCCACCACGTCCGCGCCCATCGTGCGCAGCATCACGTACTCAGCGCGCGTCTCCAGGTTCGGTCCCATCACCGCCGCGTAGACGCCGCCGCGCAGCGTCGTGCCCTGCCCCGCGGCGACGTCCGCCGCCAGCGCACGCAGCTCGGCGTCATACGGCGCCGACATATCGGGAAAGCGCGCGCCCCACTCCGCGTGGTGCGGCCCCACCAACGGATTGTCCCCGAGCAGGTTGATGTGATCGGCGATCGCCATGAGGTCGCCCGGCATCCAGTCGGCGCGGATGCCGCCGCAGGCATTGCTCACCACCAGCGTGCGGGCGCCCAACGCGTGCATCACGCGCACCGGCAACGTCACCTGCTGCAGCGAGTAGCCCTCGTAGCGATGGAAGCGCCCCTGCATCGCCACCACGCGCTTGCCGCCGAGCGTGCCAAGCAGCAGGCGACCGCGGTGCGACTCCACGGTGGACGTCGGGAAGCCCGCGATGTCTTCGTAGGCGATCGTCGCCTCGACGGCGATCGCCTGCGCGAGCCCACCGAGCCCGGTGCCGAGGATGATCGCGATGTCGGGCACGACGGCGCTGCGCTGGCGGATCGAGTCCACAGCGCGCGTCACATCGGCCGGCGACACCCACGTCATCGTCAGCCCTGCGGATGCTGCAGCAACGCGTCCGCCTCGGCGATGTGCCGCTCGGCGATCGCCCGCAGTTGCGCCAGGTACGCGCGCCGCGTGCGGTCCAGCTGGTCGATCTCGCCCTGCAGTTGCGCAATCTGCTTCTGCGCATCCGCCACGATCTGCTGCGCCGCCGACTCGGCCTCGCGACGCATCAGGTCCGCCTCGCGCGCCGCCTGCTCCTTCACCTCTTCGCGCAGTTGCTGCGCCGAGACCAAGGCCTCGTTGATCGCCTTGTCGCGCTCCCGATAGTGCTTCAGCTGCTCATGGAAATTGCGGAGCTTCGCCTCCATCTCGCCGTTGGCGCGCGTCAGGCGCTCAAGCTCCTCGGCCAGCTGCTCGCGGAACTGGTCGACGCGCTGACGGTCGTAGCCGCGCATCGCCGAGCCGAAGTCGTATCGGCGCACATCCACCGGCGTGAGGTGGAAGATGTCGTCGCCACCTTCGAGTTGCTCGCTCATCCGCCCCTCGCCCCGAACAGGACCGTGCCGAGGCGGACCATCGTGGCCCCTTCCTCGACGGCGATCAGATAGTCCCCGCTCATGCCCATCGACAGCTCCTCCGCCGGATGCCCGGCGGCGCGCAGCATCTCCCGCGCATCACGCGCCCCGCGAAACACCTGTCGCAACACCGACTCCGGCGCATCGAACGGCGCCATCGTCATCACGCCGCGCAGCCGCAGCGCGTCCACGCCTCGCAACCGCTCGGCCTCCGCGGCCACGTCATCGAGCGCGAAACCACCCTTGGTCTCTTCGCCGACGACGTTCACCTGCAACAACACGTCGAGCGTCGTACCACGCTTGCTCGCCATCGCCGCGGCCTCATCGGCGAGCTTGGCGCGATCGAGCGCGTGGAACAGCCCGAAGTGCGGCAACGCCTTCACCTTGTTCGTCTGCAGGTGACCGATGAGATGCCAGGTGAGCCCCGTCGGCATGGTGCCCGCCGAGGTCAGCGCCTCCTGCTTCGCCAGCGCCTCCTGCACCTTGTTCTCCCCCACATCGGTGATGCCCGCCGCAGCGGCCGCCAGGACCGCCTCCGGTCCATGCGTCTTCGTCACTGCAATGAGCCGCACCGACTGCCCGTGCCCTCCGCGCCGGACAGCGTCCGCGATGTCCCCACGGATTTGCGCCACCCGCTCGTTGAGGCCCGGAAAGTCCATAACCCATTGAAAATACGGGGGGTTAGGCGGGCGTGGTAGTGCGTGTTGAGGCGTCAGGGCGCAGCGCCCCCGAGAACGAAAAGGCGGGCGCGAAGCGCCCGCCCCTTCCGCCTTCAGTCTTGCGTCCTCAGCCCTACGCCGGCGAGGGCTCCGGTCCGCCAATCACCGGCGGCACCCGCCGCGCCTCGGGCTCGCGCACCGGCGTCGACGCTGGCACCGCCGGCGTGGTCGGCGGCTCCTGCCGCGGCGGCAATGTCTCGCCACGCTCGAGGATCGCAATGTCTTCGCGGGTCAGCGTCTCGCGCTCGAGCAACGCGGTGGCAATCGAGTCAAGCAGCGCGCGATGCGTCGTCAGCGTGTCCACGGCGCGGTTGTACGCCTCGTTGATCACGCGCGACACTTCGTCGTCCACCTGCTGCGCCGTGCGCTCCGACACCTGGCGACGGCTCGTGAGTTCGCGGCCCAGGAAGACTTCCTGCTCGTTGTCGCCCACGAGGATCGGCCCGATGGCATCCGACAGGCCCCACTGCGACACGTAGCGCCGCGCGATGCCCGTCGCCTGCTGGATGTCGCTGGCGGCACCCGTCGTCACGCGGTCGCGGCCGAACACCAGTTCTTCCGCCACGCGGCCGCCGTAGGCCATCACCAAGCGTGCCTCGAGCTGCTCGCGCGTCACCGACACGCGGTCGTCTTCCGGCAACGTGAACGCCAGGCCCAGCGCGCGGCCACGCGGCACGATCGTCACCTTGTGCAGCGGGTCGTTGCCCTTCACGCGGATCGCGCAGACCGCATGCCCCGCCTCGTGGAAGGCCGTCAGGCGGCGCTCTTCCTCGCGCATCACCAACGACTTCCGCTCGGCGCCGAGCATGACGCGGTCCTTCGCGTCCTCGAAGTCCACCATGTAGATCTTGTCGTGATTGCGGCGCGCCGCGAGAAGCGCCGCTTCGTTCACGAGATTCGCGAGGTCGGCGCCCGCCATGCCCGGCGTGCCGCGCGCGAGACGCTCGATGTCCACGTCCGCCGCGAGCGGCTTGTTGCGCACGTGCACCTTGAGGATGCCGATGCGGCCCTTGAGGTCCGGCGCGTCCACGACGATCTGTCGGTCGAAGCGGCCCGGGCGCAGCAGCGCCGGGTCCAGCACGTCCGGACGGTTCGTCGCGGCGATGAGGATGACGCCGTCGTTGGATTCAAAGCCGTCCATCTCGACGAGCAGCTGGTTCAGCGTCTGCTCGCGCTCGTCGTGCCCGCCGCCCAGGCCGGCGCCGCGATGGCGACCGACCGCGTCGATTTCGTCGATGAAAATGATGCAGGGCGCATTCGCCTTGCCCTGCTCGAAGAGGTCGCGCACGCGGCTCGCGCCGACGCCCACGAACATCTCCACGAAGTCAGAGCCCGACATCGAGAAGAACGGACGGCCCGCCTCGCCGGCCACGGCCTTGGCGAGCAGCGTCTTGCCCGTGCCCGGCGGGCCCACGAGCAGCGCGCCCTTGGGCAGGCGACCGCCGAGCTTCGTGAACTTGGCCGGATCCTTCAGGAACTCGATGATCTCGCGCAGCTCGACCTTGGCCTCGTCCGCGCCGGCGACGTCGGCGAAGGTCACCTTCGGCGTGTCGCCCGAGAGCAGCTTGGCCTTCGACTTGCCGAACGAGAACGCCTTGTTGCCGCCCGCCTGCATCTGGCGCAGCAGGAACACCCAGATGCCGATGATGATGATCCACGGCAGCATCTGCAGGAGGATCGTGCCCATCGACACGCGCGGCGGCTCGGCCTTGATCGCCACCTGCTTGGCGCGCAGGCGCTCCAGCTCGGCGTCGCTGTTCGGCACCGGGAGCAGCACCGAGAAGCGGCGCACCTCGCGGCCTTCGACCAGCACGCGGTTCTTGAACTCGCCGTTGATCTTCGTGCCGCCGACGATCGTCACGCGCGAGATGTTGTCCGCGCCGAGTTGCGTGTCGTACACGGAGTAGTCCACCAGCGGCGACTGCTCGTTCCGCCCGGTCGTCATCTGGAAGAAGACGAACGGCACGAGGAACGCCAGCACCCAGAGCGAGAGGGTGCGGGACGCCTTACTGAAACCACCGGGCTTCTGCTGCGGGGCGTTTGCCATCAGTTACTCCAGACTCGCGACGTACGGGACGTGGCGGAAATCCTCCGCATGGTCCAGTCCGTAGCCGACAAGGAATTCGTGCGGTGCATCGAACCCGACGAACTTCACCGGGTGGGAGAGATGCTCCGCGATATGCTTGTGCAGGAGCGCACAGATCTCGAGGGACGCAGGCTTCCGCTCGCCGAGCAGGCCCATCAGCACCTGCAGCGTGCGGCCGGAATCCACGATGTCCTCGACCAACAGGATGTGCTTTCCTGCCAGTTCCGTCTTCGGGTCATACACCAGTTGCACGTTTCCGGACGACACGGTGCCCGCGCCGTAGGACGAGGCCACGAGGAAGTCCACGTGCAGGGGGCGGCGGATTTCCCGCACAAGGTCAGCCAGGAACACGAAGCTGCCCTTCAGCAGCCCGAGCACGAGCAACTCGCCGTCTGGGTAGGAAGCGGTGATTTCGGCTCCCAGTTCCCGGACGCGCGTGGCGATGGCCCGCTCGTCGAACGCGATGCGCTTGACGGCGCGACCGCGGAGCCGAGGATCGCCGGAGGCGGATGTACTGGTCATCTACATCAATATACGGCTTGTACCACGAACGTGCGCGCCGTGCGTCGAACTTCGCCGCCCCCAGCGAGTTGCACCCGACTGCCGCTGCGGGCCGTCGGGGCCCAGACGGCGAGGCGCGCGATGCCGCGACGGTCCAGCGCGAGCCCCACGCGCGCGGCCACCTCGGGCCACAGCACGCCGGCACCGGCGGCGTCCAGCGCCTGCAACGGGGCCGCGGCCACCACCACGCTCGTCGTCGTCGGATACTCGGGCCGCAACTGCGCGTCCACCAACGCGGCCACCGCGGCGCGCCATGCCGCCGCGCGCCCCGAGAGCTCCCAACACCAGGCCGCGAAGCCGGGCGAGGCGCGCTCCAGCGCCGGCAGGATCTCGTGGCGCACCCGGTTGCGCGCGAACGCGAGCGATGCATTGCTCGGGTCGTCCACCCACGCGAGGCGTCGCGCCTCCGCGTAGGCCGCGATGGTCGCGCGCGACACCTCGAGCAACGGACGCAGCACCCGCGGGCGGTCCGCCCGCGGCCCCTCGGGTCCCCGCAGCTCCGCGGCGCGCATGCCGGCCAACCCGCGCGTGCCGCTGCCGCGCAGCAGCCGCAGCAGCACCGTCTCGATCTGATCGTCGCGCGAGTGCGCGGTGACGATCGTCGCCTGCAGCTCCTCCGCCCAGCCGCGCAGGAACCGCCAGCGCGCCGCTCGCCACGCCGCCTCGTCCGTGGCGGCGCCGCCGGCGAGGACGCCCGTCATGACCGGCAGCTCCCGCGCGAGGGCAGTGCGCTCCACCAAGGCCACGGCGCGCCGCGCTGCGGGCCCCGTCCCATGATCCAGCGAGGCAACGCCCGCGACCTCATGGCCTCGGGCGGAGGCAAACGCGTCCAACAGGACCATGGAATCCCGCCCGCCGCTGACCGCCAGCAACCAGCGCCCGGGCGGCAGGGCCGCGAGGGAACCGTGGACGGATTCCAGCGCTTCACTTTGCGTCGGCACCTCGCTAACATACTCGCCGAAGCGCCTGCCTCGCAGGCGGCGCGCGATGGCAGCGACTTCACACCGGATCTTTCGGAGCGACAGCGTGGAACAGGCGTTCGGCGGTCCCCTCGGCACCCTCTGGGCCGGTCTCGGCATGGGCGCCTACTACGTGGGCCTCACCTGGATCAACATCCTGCTCGGCTTCTTCCTCACCCCGCTGTTCCTCATCCCGGCCACTTGGGTGATGGACGCGATGAACAAGAAGAAGCAGGCGCAGTCGGGCAACTGACACCCGCGCGCCGCGCGCGCGTAGGGACCGGGGGGCGATGCCAAGTGGCGTCGCCCCCCGTAGCTTTTTGGCGTACCCCTTCCGGAGACCATCGTGCTCGTCCTTGGGATCGTTGCCGTCATCGTCGTGTTCTGGGGCATATCGGCGTACAATGGGCTCATCGCCCTGCGCAACCAGACGGCCAACGCGCTGAAGCAGATCGACGTCCAGCTCAAGCGCCGCCACGACCTCATCCCGAACCTGGTGAGCGCCGTGCAGTCGGCGATGGACTTCGAGAAGGACACGCTGCAGGCGGTGATTGCCGCGCGCAACAGCGCCGTGCAGGCCGCGGTCGGCCTCGACCCCCAGCACGTCAAGCAGGTAGCGGCCGCCGAAGGCCAGCTCACCGGAGCCCTCGGCAAGCTCATGGCCGTGGTGGAGGCGTATCCCGACCTCAAGGCCACCGCCAACATGAAGTCGTTGCAGGAGGAACTGGCCTCGACCGAGAACAAGGTCAGCTTCGCGCGCCAGCTCTACAACGACACCGCCACGCAGTACAACACCAAGCAGCAGCAGTTCCCCACGAATCTCGTAGCCGGCATGGCCAACGCGACGCCGGCGGAGCTGTGGGAAATCGAGGACGCGGCGGAGCGGAACGTCCCGAAGGTCGAGTTCCGGCGGGGGGCGTGAGCAGACGGGAGACATGAGACGGGAGACATGAGACTGGGGAGCTGAGACAGCGCTTCGATCCCGCTCACAGGTCTCACGTCTCACGGCCCACGTCTCACGTCTCACGTCTCAAGTCTCACGTCCGAACCGGTATGTCCTCACCGACGTCCCTGAACCTGTTCGAGCAGCAATCCGCCAACCGCCGAAAGTCATGGCTGCTGGTGGCGGGGTTTCTCGCCTTCTTCCTGTGGCTCGGGCTTGGCGGGGACCTCGCGGCGTACCTGTATACAAAGGACCTGGTGGACCCCAGCGGGGCCGCGATCTACCGGCACCGGTTCCCCTGGGGCGGCCTCATCCTGAGCCTACTGGCCTTCTTCTTGACCATGGACGTGCTCCGCAACGGCGGGAAGCGCGTCGTGAAGCAGGTGGGGGCGGTGCCCCTCACGCATCCGACCACCGACCAGGAACGGGTGCTGCTCAACGTGGTCGAGGAGATGGCGGTCGCGTCGGGCCTGCCTATGCCGAAGGTGTACGTGGTCCCCGACGCGGATCCGAACGCCTTCGTGACGGGCACCAAGCCGGGCGAGGCGCACCTGGCCGTGACCCAAGGCCTGCTGGATCACCTGAACCGCGACGAGCTGCAGGCGGTGGTGGCCCACGAGATGGGGCACGTGAAGAACGAAGACACCAAGCTGATGACCATCATCGCGGGACTTGGCGGGGCCATCCTGCTGCTCCGCGATGGCATGATGCGGGTGACGTTCCGGTCTGGCGGGCGCTCATCCGGCCGGCGGGACAGCGGTAAGGGCGGCAACCCGCTGGCGGCGATTGTCCTCGTTGTCTGGGTTCTGTCCTGGATTTTGGCTCCGATCATCGTGCGGCTAATGGCGATGGCTGTGAGCCGTAGCCGCGAGTATTTCGCCGATGCCATGGCTGCCCAGTTCACGCGTAACCCGGCAGCTCTTGCCGATGCCCTGGCCAAGATTGAAGCGCACCACGCGCCCACGACGTCGGTCTCGTCAGGGGTTGCGCACCTCTGTATCGTGGACCCGACCGGGCGCTTGGCGAACCAGCGCGAGGGGCGACTCGCGGACCTCTTCGCGACCCATCCGCCGATGGCGATCCGCGTTTCGCGGCTACGGGCGATGGCGTTTCAGTCCGCCAAGAAGGCAGCGGCTGGTCCTGCTTGATGCTTCGGCTGTCCTCCGCTCACGAGGAACCGCCAGCGCTGTGGACACAAATACTTGTGATGCAACTCTCGGGTCCCCGCCAAGGAAATGCGATATGCAGTGCTTCTTGCATACGGTTGCATATTCATCAAGTAGAGAAATGACTTGAGATACGGGCCTCAAATACCCATTAAATAGCAACTTGTAGCTTGTTCGTTCAGCGATATTCATAAATAAGCTGCAGATCACCGCGTGTTTTCCACATCTGTACCTCGCGGCCGATCCGGAGTGGCATTTTCGTCACGCGGCACCCCACCCTCTTGGCTCCCGAAGGCAAATGGCGCGCGCATCAGCCACTTGATGCGCGCGCCATTGTGACGGAAACACGGGCAGCGCCTACGGCGCGGTCAGCACGACTTGCACGCCCAGCGAGTAGTTGCCGGGCACGTCGCTCGCCCAGGCGAAGCGGCCGCGGAGGAACAGGGGCGGAGCCGCGGACGCGGTCGCAGCCCCGGCGGCCAGCGGGGCAAGCACGGTGGTCATGTTGGTGTACGGGCCACCGACGTTGGTCGCCCACTGCAGGTCACCCACGGGCTTGTTCTGCCAGGCAGACCCCGGCGCCGCCGTCCACAGGGCCGCAGTCCCGCGGATAGCAAGTGTCCAGCTCGTGTTCGCCCTCACGTTCAGCGCCACTGACAGCGGAGACCCGAAGCCCGCGTCGAACTGGTTCGCGTCCGGCGTCGGGAGAATCAGACTCCCGGACGGGGCCTGGAGCCGCGCGACCGTCGAAATAGTAATCGTGATCGCGGTCGCCGCCGTGCCGCCGGCCGTGCACGTGGCGATGTTGTTAAGTGTGCAGTTGACCTGGGCCTGCCCCGCCCGCGGTGCGGCGAGCACGGCGGCGGCCGCGAGGCCGACGAGCAGTCGACGCATCATGGGACAGCGCTCCGGACGGCCCGGAAGCTCCCGGAGCGGCCCACCGACGACGCCACCCACACACCGTCCACCGTATCGGCGTTCGCCGAGACGCGCGCGACATGCCGGCGGGTCGCCTCGGCGTCGAACACGTCAAAGTCCGTGTCGGCGAGACCGATCGCTCGCCCGCCGAGGGCTGCGGCGCGGTTCACCACGCCCCCCAAGCCGTCACGCTCTTCCCAGGTCAGCGAGCCGGTGATTTCCGCGCCGGACTGCGCCGTCACGACGAGCGTGCCGACGAGCTCACGCGCCGGTGAGGCCTGCGTACCCGAGTAGACCCACGTGCCGCGCAGGTCGGCGGTGGGTCCGGTTGGCGCGGTGCTCTCCGCGCAGCCGAGAGCCGCCCACACCACGAGCAGTGCGAGGAGAGCCACCGTGACCTGCCCCGCCCGAGCGGGCGCGTCCTGCGGGCTCATTGCTGTGCCCCCGCGTCGGGCGGCGGGGTGGCCTGGCGCCCCGCCCCGCGTGGCGCCACGCCGCGCGGGCCTGTGCCGCTCCCGGTACCAGCCCCGTTCCGGCTCCCACGCGGCGGCGAGATGATGCGCACGTTGCGACCACGCACCGGGATCACCACTGGCACGTCGCTGCCGGCGCGGATGTCCACCATCGGCTCCTCGGCGCGCACCGGCTCCTCCAGCCGCGTGAAGCCCAGCTTCAGCGTGTAGCGGCCGGCCGGGACCTCCGTGAACCGGAAGCGGCCGTCGGACACGTGCTCGCCCACCCACTCGAAGCCGTCAGCGTCGCGCAGCCATACGTCGGCCTTGGCGAGCGTCACCTGCGGCACGCGCAACTCGGGATCCGCCTCGAGCTGCAGCACGACCTCGCGGCTGCCCGTTGCGACCAGCGGAATGTTGCGACGCTCGGTGGTGTCCAGCGCCACGCGCGGCAGCACCACGAAGCCGCGCGGCAGCGAGCTGGCGTCCACCTGCAGGCGCCCGCGCAGGTTGGCCGGCAGGCGGAAGCGTCCGTCGCGTCCGCTCGTCACGCGCGTGTTGCCGTAGCGCAGGCTCACGCCGGCGACGCCGTCCTCCCCGGGATCGCGCTCGCCGTCGCCGTCGCGATCATAGAACACCACGCCCGGCGTGCGCAGCCGATCGCCACTCAGCACTTCCGTCGTCACGCCGACGCGCAGCGAGGCCACCCAGCCCATGCGGCCGTTGATGTCGCGCACGAACGGGCTGCGGCTCACCGCGCCCTCGAGCATCAGCCCACTCCGGAACTGCGTCTGGGCCGCGAGGCGCGTGGCCACCTGATTGCCAGCGATGTCCGACGAGAACACCCGCAGCTCCGACTGGGCCAGCACCAGCTGGCCGAACACGAACACTGGGAGCCCTGACCAGCGGGCGAAGACGGAGGTCGCACGTTGCGGGAGCCCGACGCCGGACTCCGCCGTCTGCAGCGAGGCGCCGAGGCCGATCTGCCCGAGCGAGGCCACGTCACGGTCGGCCGTGAGGTTGGCCGTCGCCTGCAACGCCGACGTCTCGTCGGTAGCACCGCTCAGCAGCTCGGCGGTGCGGAGCATCTGCAAGGCACTGAGCTCGCCTCGCAGGCCCCACGCGCCAAGCCAGGTCACGCCGTCGGCGGCGAGTCCCGTGCTGCTCGTGCCGAAGCGGCCGATGACGGACCCGCGCGGCGTCACGTCGGTGGTCTGATGCGAGACGCGCAGGCCGACGCCGCTGCGCTCACCGACGGCGACGCGCGGCCCCACCGAGACGCCAGAGCTGGCCACGTCGGCGAACGAACCGCCGTTGTCGGCCGTGCGGAAGTACTCACCGCTCAGCGCGACGCGCGGCGTGAGCTGCCGGCGCGCCTCGAGCATCAGTTCGTCGCTCTGCAGCGCGAAGGCGTCCGTGCCACCAGGCGCGTGCAGCACCCGCAGCCGCAGCAGCTGCCGCTCCCGCTCATGCACCACCTGCGCCCGCAAGCCCAGCCCCGTGCCGTCGCGGTGCGCACGCACGGCGGCGCCGCCGGAGACGACCAGCGACCCGATCTGCGGCGACACATAGTCGGCGCCCACGGCGGTCAGTTCGCGCGTGGCGAACACGGCCGACTCCTGCTGCAGCACCGACGCGAAGCCGGTCACGGTGCCGATCGCGAGGCGGCGACCCGCCGCCGCCCCCACGAACGCGCCCCCGTCGCGGCCGTCGAAGCCCGGGCGCGTCGCGATGACGCGCGCATGGCGTGCGCCGTCGTCGTAGCTGGCGGTCACGCCACGCCCGCCCAGATTCACGCCGCCCAGCTCGGACACGGACAATTGCGTCGCGCCGGCCTGCACGGTCCATGCATCCGAGCTCACCGTGGCGATGAACGGCATCTGGATCGCGCCCGACTGCGCCAGCACCGCGTCCTGCGCGCCATAGCTCGGCAGCGGCGAGGCCTGCGCGAACACGCGTACCTTGTCAGACACCGGCCCCTCGAGCCGCAACCCCGACGCCACGCCGGTGCCGGAGGCGGTCGTGGCGATGGCGACGAAGGGATCGAGGCGCAGGCCGCTCGGCCGCACCACCTGCGGCGCCGCCCGCAGCACGGTGGAGACGCTCGCCGTCGCGACCGAATCCTCGCGGCGCCAGAGCCGGACATCCACGATCTGATCGTTGCCCGCTGCGCTCGGCGCCACCCGCAGGCTCACCGGTACTTCAACGCTGCCGTAGGGCGCCACCGCCACGGTCCGCGGCACGCTCACGCGCCAGTCGGCCGGGGCCTTGAGGTCCACGCGGAACGTCTCAGGGGCGTTACCGAGGTTCTGCACACGATACAGCAACTCCACGCGGTCGCCGGCCGCCACATTGAGGAGCTCACGCTGGCCTGAGATGCGGATCGCCAGCACCGCCGGCACGCGCAGGATGATCGGCACCACGACCTGGCGCCCGTCCTCGCTGCTGAAGACGACGTCGGCGACGTCAAGCAGCCCGACGAGCGCATCGCTGGGCACGCGGATCGTGAGCAACACGGGGCGCGCACGTTCGCCGGGCAGCCGCGTGAGTTCACCCTGCAGGCGGCCGAGCACGTCCACGTGGCCGGAGATCTCGACCGCGAACGACAGCCGGTCGGCGTCCTCGAGCTGCGTCGGAATCGGCACGACGAGCGAAACCAGCGAGCGCGGTGCGCCCGCCACCGACACCGGCGCGCCGACGATGCGCGGCGCCGGCGTGTGTGCCGCCGCGGCCATCGGCATCGCGAGGCCCGTGAGCAGCGCCAGCGCCGCGCTCCGCAGGGCACGGCGCAGGCGGCCGAGGACGCGCATCGCGCTCACGGTGCCGACACCTGCAGTTCATACTGCACGTTGAACTGCGTCGCCGCCGTCGGCGGCGTGCCCGCATACGACAGCAGGTAACGCCAGAACAGCGTGTTGCTCCACGGGTCGTTCGTGCCGTTGAACGTCGCCGTGCGCGTCTCGATGGTCACGAACGTCGTCGTGAGCGTGTTCCAGGTCGCCAAGTCGGAGCGCCGCCACTGCAGGCCGGCCAGCGGCAAGGTCCCGGACGCCGGGCAGGCCACGTTGCAGCGCACGCGTACCGTGGTCACGCGCGGCGAGAAGCTCCCGAACAGGTTTAACGTGAGGTTCACGGTGAACGTCGTGGACCCCAGCGCCACGGAGCCGGCGTCGAAGTCGAGAATCGACGGCCCGGTGTTGGTGAGCGGAAACCCGTTGAGCGTCAGCTGCGTGAAATAGAACTGCGCGCCGGCGGCGCGCGGCAATGCCGCCGCCACGGCGGCCGGCAGCAGGAGCGCGGCCAGGGCGGCCCGCAGGCGGCGGGAGCCGATCACGGGGCGGTCACCTGCAGCTGGAACTGCACGCGGTACGCCGTCGCGGCGGTGGGCGGCGTGCCGGTGTAGCTCAACAGGTAGCGCCAGAACATGGAGTTGTTCCACGGATCGTTGGCGCCGTTGAAAGTGGCGGTGCGCGTCTCGATCGTCACGAACGACGTCGTGAGCGTGTTCCAGGTCGCGAGGTCGGCGCGTCGCCACTGCAACCCGCTCAACGCTAGGCTGCCCGAGTTCGGGCAGGGGGTGAGGCAGCGCACCGACACGGTCGTCACGCGCGGCGAGAAGCCCCCGCCGCCCATGTTCGTGGTGAGGTCCACCGTGAAGCCGGTGGAGCCCAGCGCGATGGACCCGGCGTCGAAATCCAGCACGCTGGTACCAGTGGCCGTGAGGCCGAAGCCGGTCACGGTGAGCTGCGTGCGGCGGTTGCCCTGCGCGTCGGCGGGCGCGGCCAGCACCGCGAGCCAGAGCGCCGGCAGCAGCCGCACCGCGAATCGGCACGCGATGCGGGCCGCGCTCATGGGATCTCGAATTCGACTTGCGCGGCCGAGATCTCGTCGGCGCCGTAGTCGAGGAGGACGATGGCGGCGTACCGCCCGCGCGCGAGCGCCGGCAGGCGCACGAGGATGTCGCGGAAGGCATCCGGCGTGATGTACGCGTCGTCCCCCGTGATGCGCTGCACGACGGCGCTGGATTCGTCGCGGATTTCCACCTGCGTCTTCACGATCAGGTGCGCCGTCCCGGTGTTCGCGAGCCGCACGGCGACCTGCCGCTCCAGCGTCGAGTCGCGCGACGGCGGATCCAGGGGCTTCCAGAACGTCTCGATATCCGCCGAGACGACCTCGGCGGCGGCCCGCGGGTTGGCCGCATGCGCGTAGACCTTCACGCCCACGATGGTGTTGATGGTGATGCTCGCCGACCGCTCCGCTTCCACCGGACGCGGCGGGCGGACCGTCTCCGAGAGCACGATCGTCCAGCACCCGGAATCGGCGACGGCGGCGGGGGGGGCGTCATATGTGACGCGCACGTACTCCGTGGCCCCGGGGCCCAGCTGCAGGGTGGACGGGAAGATGCTCACCCGCCCCTTGCACGAGCGCGGGGTGGACCCGAACTCGAGGATCTGGTTGCCGCCCAGCGAATCACGCGTCCAGTCCCCCATCCAGATTCGAACCTGCTGCACTTCGTTGATTTCGCTGCGCAGTGGGATCAGCTGCGTCACCGAGCCACGCGTGCCCGGCGGGATGTGCAGCTCGAGGTTCTCGATCGTGAACTGCGCCGGGAGTGCCCCAGCCCCGACCGCGGCGCACACCAGGGCCAGCCCGAGGCTGCGCACGGGGCGCAGGACACGGGAAAGCAGGTGGGCGACGGATCGGGGCATGGTCACTCTCAGAGGTATCGGTTGGACCGCAAGATTACGGCGCCGACAGCGTCAGCGTGATCGGCAGGGTGTAGGAACCCGGCACGAGGTCACCGGCCGCCAGCGAGCCGGAGAACGACAGCGCGAAGCACAGGTTGCGGGTGTCGGACGCCGTCGCCGACGCACCGCTGAACAGCGCCACCGGCGAGGCCGTGATGGCCGTCGTGATGGTTCCCACCGCCGGGCAGGCACCCGGCACCTGAGTGTACGTCAGCGTGCTGAGCGCGCGCGAGCCACCCACCGGCACGGTCCAGCTGGCGGCCGAGTTAATCTGCACCGCGTACGCGCGGTTCGAGCGCACCGCGAGCGCCACCTGGCTCAGCGTCTGCGTCGCGGCCGGCGTGGCGAGATACGTCGTCCAGTTCGGCGAGGTCAGCGTGAGCGTCGAGCCGGACAGCGAGTCGCCGGTAACCGAGAGACGGGCCAGCGTCGGCACGGTGACCGAGCTCGTGAAGTTACAGGCCTGCGGCGACGGCGACCCGGGCTGGATCGAGCAGTTCACCTGCGCCTCAGCAACCACGGCCGTCGCGGCAACGAGCGCCACAGCAGCCAACGAACGAAGGATGGAACGGGACATCGGGTACTCCTCTGAGAAGGATGTTGGAAACACGAACTGCAAGAACACTACACTGCACAACTTCGGAACGGTGCTACCGCTATCACACTGTGTATCGGCGATTCTTCGCCATCGCTTGACGCGATTGCTCATATAGATGCAACGGAAGCGGGAACTTGGTCCTACGAGCCGAGCTGCCCGCGATCTAGCGCCGTGCAATATCGTTGGCGTGCAAACGATAAGCCAGTGCATCCGTATATTCTACAACGAGTTAGCACAATCCCGAACGTCAAACTTGTATACAGGTGACCCAAACGTATGCAGTGTATGGATTTACGTCGCACGCGCGGTCATTTATGCTTAACTTGTTGTTACAAAATCACTTGAATAGCATCACGGGGTGATAGCGCAAAGATGCGCCCCCATCGCATCGCGCGCGCTGAGCACTCGGCAAATCGGCCTAGGTCGCGCAAGTTGCCACGCGACGCGGCGCCTGGAGTCCCCGCCGTTGGACGTCTCGTCGGCTGGGCACCGCGCAGCGCCGCTGTGCGTTCGCCCCGGGACCGTGTAACCTTTCGGGGCGCCAAGCGCGCCTCCCGCACGGTCCCACCTCTCTCTCTCCAACACTCGTGATCCTCGGCATTCCCAAGGAATCCGCCGCTGGTGAGCGTCGCGTCGCCCTCATTCCCGAAAGCGTGGCCCGGCTCGTCAAAGCCGGCGTCACCGTCCGGGTGGAGCGCGGTGCTGGCCTCAACGCCGGATTTCCCGATTCCGCCTACGAAGCCGCCGGCGCGTCGCTCAGCGATGCGGCCGCTGCACTGAGCGCCGACCTCGTCTGCAAGGTCCAGAAGCCCACCGCGGCCGAGGCCAAGCAGATGACGAAGGGCGCGCATCTCATCTCCCTGCTGGCCCCGTCCACAAGCGCCGAGTCGATCGCGGCACTCGATGCACAGGGCGTGACGGCCTTCGCCCTCGAGCTCGTCCCGCGCATCACGCGCGCGCAGTCCATGGACGTGCTCTCGTCCCAGGCCACGGTGGCCGGCTACAAGGCGGTGCTCATCGGCGCCTCCGCGAGCCCGAAGTTCCTGCCGATGCTCACCACGGCGGCCGGCACCATCGCCCCTTCCAAGTGCTGCGTGCTCGGCGCCGGCGTCGCCGGCTTGCAGGCGATCGCCACGGCGCGCCGCCTCGGGGCCGTCGTCAGCGGCTTCGACATCCGCGCCGCCGCCGCCGAGCAGATCCGCTCCCTCGGCGCCACGGTGGTCGCGCAGGATCTCATCGCGGCCGATAGCGAAACCGCCGGCGGCTACGCGAAGGAACAGACGAAGGAGCAGCAGGAAGCCATCCAACAGGCGCTGCGCGATCACCTCAAGGGCATGGACCTCGTGATCACGACGGCGCAGATCACCGGCCGCGCGGCGCCGCGCCTCAACACCACCGAGACGGTGAAGACG
>CAZCIM010000022.1:0-30723 GCA_964498895.1 uncultured Gemmatimonas sp.
TGGGCATGAAGGTCGGCCAGACGGCGCTGCACTACGGCTGCAACGACTTCGGCTCCCTGATGCTCGAGGAGAACGTCGTCTCGGCGGCGAACACGACGCACCGGACGACCATCGAGGAGATGGAGACGCTCATCCGCGAGGCCGGCTTCACGCCGCGTCGCCGCAAGCAGGACTACACGCTCCTCGAGGCGACGCCCGAGTTGGTGGGCGCGTGAGCCCCAGCGCGCCCGTCCGCGTCGGGATCGGCTACGACTCGCATCGCTTCGTCGAGGGGCATGGCGTCATCCTCGGCGGCGTGTTGATTCCGGCGACGGTGCGCTGCACCGGCCACTCCGATGCCGACGCCGTGTGCCACGCGCTCACCGACGCCATCCTCGGCGGCGCGGGGCTCGGTGACATCGGCGAGATGTTCCCCGATACGCAGGCCGAGAACGCCGGGCGCGACAGCATCGAGATGCTGAAGCTCGCGCTGGGCCGCGTGCAGAAGGCCGGCTGGACCTGCGCACAGGCCGACATCACGGTCATCGCGGAGTTCCCCAAGATCGGGCCGCACCGTGCGGCCATTCGCGAGAAGCTCGCCGCCGCCCTCGGTCTGTCCCCCGCAGACGTGATGGTGAAGGGCAAGACCAACGAGAGCATGGGCTGGATCGGCCGGGGGGAGGGCATCGCGACGATCGCGGTGGCCACGTTGGTGCGTGCCGGCTGAGCTGAGTTTCCTCCAGCCGGCCCTCACCTGGATCGAAGGACTCGGCGCCGGATCCCTCTACGCGCTGATGACCGTGCTGGCCTTCGTGGAAGGCGCAGCGCCGCCGATACCCGGCGACATCACCATTGCGTTCCTCGCGTTCCTCTCCGCCCGCGCGGGCGGGGTATGGCTCGCCACCACGCTCGCGATCACCACCGGAAGCGTGGGCGGCAACTCCGTGACGTGGTGGATCGGCCGGCGCTTCGGCGCCGAATGGTTGACGCACCAGTTGGGGCGGTTCGGATTCGCGAAGCGCGAGCTGAAGGCCGAGCGCGCGGAGCATCGCATCGAGGATGCGTACAAGCAGTACGGGTGGATCGCGCTCTTCATCAGCCGCTTCATTCCTGGCGTGCGGGCCATGACGCCGATCGCTGCCGGCGCGATGCGCGTGCCGCTCTGGGAGACGCTCGGCATCCTGTACCTCTCGAGCTTCATCTGGTACGGCGTGCTGATCTGGATCGCCATGAAGCTCGGCAAGGATTGGGAAGGCGTGAAGGCCGGCATGCAGCAGTTCGCCGAAGGCGCGGGGCTCGGGGCGCTCGCCGTGGCGGCGCTGTTCGGCGTGGTCGGCTGGGTGCTGTGGCGGCGGCGCAGGCGTAACGTCGGCGCATAGCACGCGGAGGGAAGGCCGCGGTCCGTTTCCGCGGCATCACGAGGAGCGGCCCGCCGCCTACATTTCCTACGTGAGCCGCGCCGGCGCCCCTCCGATTCCCGACGACATCTCCCGCCGCTTCCTGCTCGAGCGCTTCGCCGAGTATCTGGAGCTGGAGTTGGGCTCGAGTGCCCGCACCCGCGACGCCTACCTGCGAGACCTCGGTCTCCTCGCCACGTGGGCCAGCTCGCGGCACAACGTGCAGCGTGCGGCGGACCTAGAAGCCGCGCATCTGCGCGAGTGGGTCTACGAGCAGAAGGACCAGGGGCGCGCGCCGAGTACGATCAAGCGCCGGATCTCGGCCCTGCGCACTTGGTATCGCTTCCTGCTGGCCGAAGGCGTGGTGAAGGCGGATCCCAGCGAGAAGCTGGAGAGTCCGCGCGGCTGGCGACGGCTGCCTGATGTGCTGAGCGTGCGCGAGGTGGAGCAGCTGATAGACGCGATCTCGCTCGACGACGACTTGGCCTTCCGGGATCGCGCGCTCCTCGAACTCGCCTACGGCGCCGGGCTACGTGTCAGCGAATGGTGCTCGCTCGAGGTGAAGGACGTGCTGCTCGATGAGCTCGTGGTACGCGTGTTCGGCAAGGGCGGCAAGGAGCGCTTGGTGCCGATCGGGCGCAAGGCCGCCGGGGCGGTCGGCATGTACCTCCGCGAGCTGCGCCCTCGACTGGAGCGTGGTCAAGGCCAGAACCGGCTGTTCCTGAATAGTCGCGGCCGCCCATTGCAGCGCATGACAGCGTGGACCATCCTGAAGAAGATCGTCGAGCGCTCCGGCGTGACGAAGCCCGTCACGCCGCATACGTTACGACATTCGTTCGCGACGCATTTGCTGGAGGGCGGGGCGGACCTGCGCGCCGTACAGGAGATGCTGGGACACGCGGATATCTCGACGACGCAGCTCTACACGCATGTCGATCGGGAGCATTTGCGGCAGGTGCATCGGCAGTTCCATCCCCGCGGCTGACGGCGCGTCGCCCGATTCGATCGTCCATCACGCGATTCATGCTCCTCGTACTCGACAACTACGACTCCTTCACCTACAACCTCGTCCAGTACCTGGGCGAGCTTGGGGCTGAACTGCGCGTCGTGCGCAACGACCAGATCACGCTGGACGCGATCGCCGCACTCAAGCCGCAGGCGATCGTGCTCGGCCCCGGCCCCGGCACGCCGGCTGACGCGGGCATCACGATTCCGGTGATCCAGCGCTTCGGCGCCACGGTTCCGATGCTCGGCGTCTGCCTCGGGCATCAGGCCATCGGCGAGGCGTATGGCGGGCAGGTGATCCGTGCACCGCGCGGCGTGATGCACGGCAAGACCTCGCGCATCCGGCACGACGGCACGGGGTTGTTCGCCGGCATCGAGTCGCCGGTGGAAGTCATGCGCTATCACTCGCTGGTCGTGAAGCACGATGCGTTGCCCGACGCGCTGCTCGTCACGGCGACCGCCACGGACGACCCGACCGAGATCCACGCGCTCCGACATCGCGAGCATCCGGTGTACGGGGTGCAGTTTCATCCCGAATCCATCGGGACGACCGCTGGCATGCAGATGCTCCGCAACTTTCTCTCGCTTGCAGGGGTGACTTGATGCGTGTTCTCATCACGACGTTCGCGCTCGCGGCCGGCGTCGCGGCAGCCTGCGCGAAGCCCGAGGCCGTGGCCTCGCGGCCGTGGTCCACCGCGGTCGACTCGCTCGGCGATACGGTGTTCCTCCGCGTCACCGGCGAGGTGCCCGCGGCGATGTACGCCAGCGTAGAGCCAGAGCTCAAGATCGGCGCCGTGGACGGCGCCGAGGAGTACACGTTCGGCCAGATTGTGGACGTGCTGCCGACGGCAGACGGCGGCGTGCTCGTTCACGATGACCAAGCCCAGCTCATCCGGTTCTACGACTCCACCGGCACCTACGTGCGCACGCTGGGCGCGAAGGGGCAGGGGCCCGGCGAGTACGAGCAGGTGAACGGGATCACGCTGCTGCCGGACGGCGAGATCCTCGTCTGGGACGGCACCGGGGGGCGCATCAACCGCTACCGCGCCGACGGTACATTCATCAACCAGTTCCGCCTCGGCGTGACAACCTGGTTCACGAGCAACGCGCTCTACAGCGACGACGCTGGCCGCATTTACCACTGGGCGCCGATCGGCGAGGACCCACAGCGCCCGCTGGAGCATCGCTCGGGGCTGCTGCGCGTGGATACGCTGGGCACAGTGCTGGATACGATCGAGTTCAGGGACTACGGCCCTGCGCCGGCGACCCTTGAGGCCGTGTCGCTCGACGGCGGCTCCCGGTCGCGCACCATCGTGCCGTTCCAGCCCTCAAGCTTCACCTCGCTCCTGCGCAGCGGTGGGCTCGCGACCGGCTTCGGCGGTTCGTACCGCTTCGTCATTCAGCATCCGAACGCGAAGCCGCGCGTGGTGCTCCGCGAGGTGGCTCCGGCAGCCGTCTCCGCGACAGAGCGCCAAGAGCGACGGGCGCTGATCGAGCAGAACTTCAAGCGCATGGTGCCCACCTGGACGTGGACCGGCCCGGATCTGCCCACCACGAAGCCGGCCTTCGCTGGCTTCCGCGTCGCAACGGATGGCCGTCTCTGGGTGGTCGTGCCCGCGACCGGAGAGCCCATTCCCGCCGAGGAACTCGCTCCAGTGACGCCGCCTGCCAGCGGCGGTCCGCCACCGGTCCGCCTGTCAACCCGCGAGCCGGGACTGTTCGACGTGTACGAACCCGACGGCACGCTCATCGGACGCGTCGCCGTGCCGGCGCGAACTCGGATCTTCCGCTTCGGCGCTACCCACGTCTGGGGCACCCTCCGCGACGCCGACGACGTGGATTACGCCGTGCGGTTCCGGATTACGGGGCTTTCCGGCGACACGCCGTAGCGGGGTGGGCGGCCGGGGCAAATCCCAGCGCCCCGGCAGCCCTGAAGGGCTGGGGATTTTGTTGACACCGAAAGATTTGTGACTCCCTCTTGTCGCTCCCACGCCAGCCCATAGATTCCTCTGGCGTGGATTTTGCATCGGCGACCGCCTGCCGGACGGTGCTGATATGAGCACCCTGGCCGTTATCCCCGCTCGACTCGGGGCCACTCGGCTCCCCCGCAAACCCCTCAGACTCCTCGGTGGCGCCCCGCTCGTGGTGCGGGTGCTCGAGCGCGTCCAGTCGCTTGGCTTGGCCGACCGTGTGGTCGTGGCGACCGAGACGGAGGAGGTCGCCGACGTCGTGGCCAAGGCGGGGGGCGAGGCACTAATCACGTCCGCGGAGCATCCCAGCGGGACGGATCGCGTCGCGGAAGTCGCACGGCACCCGGATTTCCTCCGGCACGACATCATCGTGAACGTGCAGGGCGACGAGCCCTTCATGCGCGGCGATGCCATGGCCGGCGCCATCGCGATGGTGCGCGACCACGGCTTCGACCTGGGCACGGCGGCCGGGAAGCGCACGGCGGCCATCATGGACGATCCGAACTGCGTGAAGGTCGTCCGCGACGACTCCGGCCGCGCGATGTATTTCTCCCGCGCGCCGATTCCGTTCCTGCGTGATGCCGCCGATGCCACCACGCGCGACGCGTTGGTCTTCCAGCACATGGGCATCTACGCCGCGCGTCGCGACGCACTCATGAAATGGGTGTCGCTGCCGCCGCATCCGCTGGAACTCGTGGAGAAGCTCGAACAACTGCGCGCCCTCGCCGCGGGCTTGGCGATGGGCGTCGCGATCGTAGACGCCCCCTCGTGGGGCGAAGTGAACACCGAAGACGACCTGGTGCGCGCCAACGCCCACTGGGACTCACTGCAGACCACCGGGACCACCCGATGACGCCGAACTCCGCCCATTCCTCTCCGAAGTACATCTTCGTCACCGGCGGCGTCGTGTCGTCGCTCGGCAAAGGCATCGCGGCCGCCTCGCTGGGGCGGCTGCTCGTCGAGCGCGGATTGCGCGTGACGATGATGAAGCTCGACCCGTACCTCAACGTCGACCCCGGCACGATGTCGCCGTTCCAGCACGGGGAAGTCTTCGTCACGGACGACGGGGCCGAGACGGACCTCGACCTCGGGCACTACGAGCGCTTCCTCGACCGCTCGCTGACGCAGGCCAACAACATCACCACGGGCCGCATCTACTCGAACGTGATCACCAAGGAACGCCGCGGCGAGTACTTGGGCTCGACGGTGCAGGTGATTCCGCACATCACGGACGAGATCAAGAGTGCCGTGCGCCGCGTAGCGCCGGAGAACGACGTGGTGCTCGTCGAGGTCGGCGGCACGGTGGGCGACATCGAGTCGCTGCCGTTCCTCGAGGCCATCCGCCAATTCCGCCATGACGTGGGCCGCGAGAACACGCTGTTCGTGCACCTCACGCTGGTCCCGTACATCGCTGCCGCCGGTGAAGTGAAGACGAAGCCGACGCAGCACAGCGTCCGCGACCTGATGGAAATCGGTATTCAGCCCGACGTGCTGATCTGCCGCACGGAGCGCCCGCTGGCCGAAGACGTAAAGCGCAAGATCGCGCTGTTCTGCAACGTCGAGTTCGGCGCCGTGGTCGAGAGCCGCGACGTGCGCACGATCTACCAGATCCCGCTGTCGTTCCGCGAGCAGGGGCTGGACGACCTCATCTGCCGCAAGCTCGGCATTGACGCGCCGACGCCGGACATGGCCAAGTGGACGGCGATGGTGCAGCGCGTGATCGCGCCGGCGCGTCGCGTGCGCATCGGCGTGGTCGGCAAGTACACGGACTACGTGGACTCGTACAAGAGCGTGCAGGAGGCGTTGATCCACGGCGGCATCGCGAACGACGTTGGCGTGGACATCGCGTGGACCTCCAGCGACCTCTTCACCGACGCCGCGCGGGCGAAGGAGATCGTGCAGGGCTTCGACGGCCTGCTGGTGCCGGGCGGGTTCGGTGTGCGCGGCGTTGAGGGCATGGTCGAGGCGATCAAGGCGGCGCGCGAGACGAGCACGCCGTTCTTCGGCATCTGCCTCGGGATGCAGGTGGCGATCATCGAGTTCGCGCGCAACGTGTGCAACCTCGATGATTCCAACTCCAGTGAGTTCGCGCCGGAGTGCTCGCATCCAGTGATCTCGTTGCTCGAGAGCCAGCAGAACGTGAAGGACATGGGCGGCACGATGCGCCTCGGCTCCTACGCCTGCCGCCTGAAGCCGGGCTCGCGCGCGGCGGAGATCTATGGCCAGCCGGAAATCAGCGAGCGGCATCGCCATCGCTACGAGGTGAGCAACCAGTACCGCGACCAGTTCACGGCCGCGGGCATGCGCCTCTCGGGACTCTCGCCCGACGGCTCGCTGGTCGAGATGATCGAGCTCGCCGAGCATCCGCACTTCGTGGCCTGCCAGTTCCACCCGGAGCTCAAGTCGCGGCCCACGCGCCCGCATCCGCTGTTCTCGGCCTTCGTGGCGGCGTCCGCCAAGCACGCCACCGTCTCGCCGGCGCGCGTCGCGGCGCAGAGCGCGCTCGTCGAGGCCAACTGAGATGGCGCAGCGCGCGTCCTTTCCGCAGGACCGCCTGTTCCTGATCGCGGGGCCCTGCGTCATCGAGAACGACGACATCTTGTTCCGCGTGGCGGATCACCTGGCCAAGCTCGCGCATCATGTGCCGGGCGGCGTGATCTTCAAGGCGAGCTTCGACAAGGCGAACCGCTCCAACGCCGGCGCGTTCCGCGGCCCGGGCATGGAGGAGGGGCTGCGCGCGCTGCAGCGCGTGCGCGAGCGCACGGGACTTCCGGTGCTGACCGATGTGCACCTGCCGGAGCATTGCGCGGCGGCGGCGCAGGCGGTGGACGTGCTCCAGATCCCAGCATTCCTCTGCCGCCAGACCGACCTTCTTGAAGCCGCCGGCGCCACGGGACTGCCCGTGAACGTCAAGAAGGGCCAGTTCCTCCATCCGGAAGGCATGGCCGGCGCGGTGAAGAAGGTCTTGGGCGCCAACCCGCCCGGCATGGTGCGTCGCGAAGGCCACTGTGACGTCGCCGTCACCGAGCGCGGCTCGTTCTTCGGCTATGGCGATCTCGTGGTGGACATGCGCGGATTCGCCCGCATGCGTGAGGCCACCGGGGTGCCGGTGATCTTCGACGGCACGCACTCCGTGCAGCAACCGGGCAAGGGGCAGGGCGGCGCGAGCGGCGGCCTGCGCGAGCATATCCCGGCGTTGACCTATGCGGCCTGCGCGGCCGGCGCCGACGGTCTCTTCCTCGAGACGCATCCCGATCCGGATAACGCGCCGAGCGACGGCCCCAACATGCTGCCGTTGGACCAGCTCGACGGCGTGGTGCGGAAGGCCGTCGCCTTCTGGGAGCTGGCCCGCCAGTGATGGCCGGTGCCGCGACTCCCGCCGGGCACACCGGGCCGCCGCTGGATCCCACGCTGGCGGCCCGGATCCGTCTCGTCTGTTTCGACGTGGACGGGGTACTCACGGACGGCGGGATCATCCTCGGCGATGCCGGGGGGACGCGGGTAGAGCTCAAGCACTACGACATCCAGGACGGCTTCGCGATCAAGATGCTGCAGCAGGCGGGCATCCTGACGGGGATCATCACCGGGCGGGAGTCCGAGAGTGTGGCCCTGCGCGCGCGCGAGTTGGCCGTGGATGAACTGGTGCAGGATCGGCACGCGCGAAAGGTGCCCGCCCTGCGGCAGATCCTCGAACGCCGCGGGTTGGACTGGAGCCAGGTGGCGTTCGTGGGCGATGACATCCCCGATATCGGGGTGCTGCGCCTGGTCGGGCTGCCGGTGGCGGTGGGCAACGCGTCGCCCGACGCGGTGAAGGCCGCGCGCGTGCACCTCACGCGCACCGGCGGACACGGCGCGGTGCGCGAGTTCGTGGAACTGCTGCTGCGCGCCCGCGGGGACTGGGACGCACAGGTGGAACGCTACGTGGCAAGCCGCTCGGAGGAGCGATGAGCGATACGGCGCGGATTGTCGCGCGGGGCAAGCGAGTGCTGGAACTGGAGCGCGATGCGGTCGGCGAGGCCGCAGCGCGGCTCGACGACGCCTTCGCCGCGGCGGTACAGCTGATCAAGCAGGCGAAGGGCCGCGTGATCGTCGCCGGCATCGGCAAGAGCGGGCTGATTGCCCGCAAGATCGCCGCCACCATGACCTCCACGGGCACGCCAGCGTACTTCCTGCACCCCACCGAGAGCGTGCACGGCGACCTCGGCATCGTGACCGACGATGATGTGGCGCTGCTGCTGTCGAAGAGCGGCGAGACGCAGGAGCTCCTGCCGTTGCTCGAGCAGCTCACGCGACTCGGCGTGCCCTGCATCTCCATCACGAGCAATCGCGAGAGCACGCTGGCCCGCAATAGCCGCGTGGCGCTCGATGGCTACGTGCGCGAGGAGGCCTGCCCGCATGACCTCGCGCCCACGACGAGCACGACGTTGGCGCTCGCGATCGGCGACGCGCTGGCGGTCGCGCTGCTGGAGGAGAAGGGATTCCGCCGAGAGGACTTCGCCAAGTTCCATCCGGGCGGATCGCTGGGCCGCAAGTTGCTGCTGCGCGTGCGCGACGTGATGGTCACGGACCCGCTGCCGGAGTTGGCGATGGACGCGACGATGCGCGAGGCCATCGTGGTGCTCGCCAAGCAGCGTGGGCTGGGCATCGTGCGGGACGGCGCGGGACGGCTGGCCGGCGTCCTCACCACGGGCGATCTCACGCGGCTGATGCAGCGCGATGGGGACGTGATGGCGATCCGCGTCGCGGACGTCATGACGCGCAGCCCCAAGACCGTGGGCGCCGATGAACTCGGGAGTGCCGCGGTGCACACCATGGAGCAGTTCGGCGTCATCGCGCTCCCGGCGCTCGACGCCGATGGGCGCGTGGCCGGCGTGGTGCACCTGCACGACCTCATGCGCGCGGGGGCGGCCTGATGCCGCGGATCGTCGCTGTGCTGGCGGTGGTCGCGCTCACCGGCGCGGCCTGCTCCGACGTCAATGAGCAGCGCAACATCGTCGCCGAGGCGTCGGCGTTGGACAGCGCGGACCAAGTGGCGTTCAACTCGCGCACCGTGCTCACGGATGCGGGCATGCTGCGGGCCGAGATCTTCGCCGACACCACGCTGTTCCTGAACCAGAACACGCGCATCGCCATGCGGGTGGTGCAGGGCGTGTTCTTCAACGCGCAGGGCTCTCGTGACGCGACGGTCACGGCGGAGCGCGCGATGTACGATTCGAAGGCCCAGGTGCTCGAGGCCTACGGCAACGTCGTGGTCACGGCGGTGGACGGGCGCGTGCTGAAGTCGCCGATGCTGCGCTTCGAGAACGCGCAGAACCAGATCCTGTCCGACTCGGCCTTCACGCTCACCGAGCCGGACGGCAAGGAGATGCGCGGCGTCGGGTTCCGTGCGGACCCCAACCTCCAGGTGGTCACCGTGCTGCGCGTGGATCGCGGTCGCGGCGGCGCGGTGCGGCTTACGCCGTGAAGCGGCGCGGCGTAGCGACGCTACTCGCGGTCGCGGCGGCGGCATCCGCCGCGCCGGTCGCGGCGCAGGACAGTCGCCCCTGCATCATCGTCATCACGGGCGTCGAGAGCGGTCCGCGCACGACGCGCATGCAATCCGTGGTGACGGCCAACGGCACGCGCAACACCTACGTCGGTGGCGCGGTGGACGCGACCTGCGAGGGGCAGGGTAATCGCTTGCTCGCCGACAGCGCCGAGCATTTTGCCGATCGCGGCGTGCTCGTGCTGTACCACAACGTGCGCTACACCGAGCCGCGGGTGACCATCACCTCGGACCGGATGATCTACTACACGACCGAGGAGCGCCTCCTCGCGGAGGGCAACGTGCGCGGCCGTACCGCGAAGGGCACGCGCTTCAACGGCCCTCGCATGGAGTACTTCCGCGCCAAGCCCGGGCTGCGCAACGAGAACAGCTGGATCGCCACCGGACGGCCCTTCGTGCGCATGAGCCCCATGGAGACAGGCGCGGCGGAAGGCGCCGAGGCCGATAGCACGGACCTCACCGCCGACGTGGTGCGGTCGCGGAACGACTCGCTGCTCTTTGCCAGCGGCCGCGTCGTCCTGGAGCGGCGCGACATGCGCGCCACCTCCGACTCCGCCGCCGTGGACAACGGGGACGAGCACGTGCGCTTCCTGCGCGATCCGAGGATCGTGGGACGCGGCGAGCGGCCCTTCACGCTCGATGGCATCATCATCGACGCCTGGTCCGAGGATCGCGCGCTGCGCCGCGTGCTGGCGTCGGGCGAGGCCAAGGCCGTGAGCGACTCGCTCACGCTCACGAGCGATACCATCGACCTCCGCTTCGCCGACCAGCAGATCCAGCGACTCTTCGCGTGGGGTAGCCGGGCCCGCGCCGACGCAAACGCGCAGGTCATCGAGGCCGACTCCCTCGACGTGCTGATGCCAGAGCAGCGGCTGCGCACCATGCACGCCCTCGGAAAGGCCGTCGCGCTCTCCAATCCTGACACGGCACGCATCGTCAGCAGCGAGCGCGACTGGATCACCGGCGACACGATCGTGGCGCACTTCGAGCAGGTCGTCGACTCGGCGGGCGCCGAACCACGGACCGCGTTGCAGCAGGTCATCGCCACCGGCGGGGCCCGCGCGTACTACCAGTTGCCGCCGCCGGACGGCAGCCGCGGCGCTCCGAGCCTCAGCTACAACCGCGGTCGGCAGATCACCGTCGAGTTCGACAAGGGAGAGATGGCGAACGTACGTGTCAGCGACCAGGCCTCCGGCCTGTACCTCGAGCCAGTCGTGCAGCCCGGCGCCGCCGCGACGGACAGTACGGCCGCGCGTCCCAATCGTGGGAGGCGCCCGTGAGTCTCCCGGATCTCGTGCAGCGGCTCACGGCCGGCGACCGCTCCGATGCGCTCTGCCTGCTCGCGGTTGCGCAGAGCGCCGACGCCGATGGCGCGGCGGCATTGCATGACGTCGTCGTCACGTACCGCAGCGACTACCTCCGTACGCTCGAGGCCGAGGGGCGCGATGTGACGGCGGAAGCGGGGCGGCTCAGCGTGGATGAAGTCCGCTCGCACCTCACGGCGGTGGTGCTCCCGCGCCTCGCCGCCGCAGGCGCGCTCGAGGTGCAGGGTGGCCCGGAGGGTCGCGTGCGACTCTTGGATGCGGCCCTGTCCGCGTTCCGCGAGGACCGCCTGGGGCTCCAAGGCGCGCTGCAGGAGACCGGCGAACATCCGAGCGCCCGCGTCCGCAAGACGGCCGCTCCCGTGGCCGGCGGCAGCGTGCTTGGCGCGGTGGGCCTCGTCAAGACGTACAAGAAGCGCAACGTCGTGAACAACGTCTCGCTCGAGCTGCGCCAGGGCGAAATCGTCGGCTTGCTGGGGCCGAACGGCGCGGGCAAGACGACGACGTTCTACATGGTGGCAGGGCTGATTCCGCCCGCCGCGGGGCAGATCCTGCTCGACGGCGAGGACATCACGCGCATGCCGATGTTCCAGCGTGCGCGACGCGGCATCGGCTACCTCTCGCAGGAGCCGTCAATCTTCCGCAAGCTGTCCGTCGAGGAGAACATCCTCGCGATCCTCGAGACGCTGCCGATCAGCAGGCAGGAACGTGAGCAGCGCCTCGAGACGCTGCTCGACGAGCTCAAGATCAAGCACCTGCGGCTGAGCAAGGCCTTCGCGCTGTCAGGCGGCGAGCGCCGCCGCTTGGAGATCACGCGCGCCCTAGTCACGCAGCCGAAGTTCATCATGCTCGACGAGCCGTTCGCCGGCGTGGATCCGATCGCCGTGAACGACATCCAAGGCATCGTCGCCTCGCTGCGTGACCGCGGCATCGGCGTGCTGATCTCGGACCACAACGTAGAGCAGACGCTTGACATCGTAGACCGCGCCTACATCATGTTCGAGGGGCAGGTGAAGGTGGCCGGCCCCGTGCGCGACCTGATCTTCGACGACGAAGTCTCGCGCGTGTACTTCGGCCCAACGCTGACGGCGCGCCTGCGCGCCCGCATGGAGGCCGGCGCGTGAAGGGCGGCATGCAGCAGTCCGCGCGCCTCGGACAGGAACTGCGGGCCAACCCGCGCCTGTACCAGGCCATGGACATGCTGTACATGCCGCTGCTCGACCTGCAGCAGCATCTCAAGCAGGAATTGATGCAGAATCCCTTCCTGGAGCTCGTCGAGGAAGAGGAAGAGGAGATCGCCGAGAGCCCCAGCGTGGAGCTCGCGGAGGCCCAGATTGTCGAGGCGGAGCCGGAAGAGGGACTTCCGAAGGAAGAGCGCGAGGACGACTCGCGCTGGGAGGAGATTCTCCTCGACGGCATGGAGTCCGGCGGGATGCCCGAGCCGCGTGACGATCGCGAGCCGTTCGAGCCCGTGACGGTCGAGGCCCGAGGCCTCGACGACCATCTCCGCGACCAAGTCGCGTTGCTCGACCTCAGTGAGCGTGACCGCCTGCTCGCCGAAGAGTTCATCGGGAACATCAACGAGGACGGGTACCTCGCGGCGTCGCTGGACGACATCCTCCGCGGCATCAACGATGTGATCGTGCGGGCGGCGGAAGCCGAGGATGAAGAGCGTGAGGTGCCGCTGTTCACGATGGCGGACGCCGAGCGCATGCTGGGCGTAATGCAGGGCCTCGACCCGGCCGGCATCGCGGCCCGCGACCTCCAAGAATGCCTGCGCCTGCAGTTGCCGTCCGCCGGACTGGCCGACACGCTGGCCGCGCGCCTGGTGCACGAGGGATTCGCCGAGTTGATCGCCCACAAGTGGGCCGACGCCGCGCGCAAGCTCGGCTGCACGCCCGCCGAGGCACAGGCCGCCGCGGATGAACTCGCCAAGCTCAACCCCAAGCCCGGGCGCGCCTTCAGCTCGGGCGACGGCAACTATGTGGTCCCCGACCTGATCGTCGAGAAGATCGACGGCCAGTACTTGGTGTTCACCAACGACCACAACCTGCCGCGGCTGCGCCTCTCGAAGAGCTACCAGGACATCGCCCGCGACAAGAAGCGCTTCGACGCAGAGCACAAGGAGTTCATCAACTCCCGCTTGAGCGCGGCGCAGTGGCTCATCCAGGCTATCGAGCAGCGCCGGCAGACGATGCTCAAGGTCATGCATTGCATCGTGGACCGGCAGCGCGAGTTCTTCGAGAAGGGTGTGCAGGGGCTCAAGCCCCTGACGCTGCGCGAAGTCGCCGATGCAATCGGCATGCACGAGAGCACGATCTCGCGCGTCACCAACGAGAAGTTCGCGCAGACGCCGCGCGGCGTGCTGCCGCTCAAGTTCTTCTTCTCCTCCGGGCTCAAGAGCGCCGACGGCGAGGATGTGTCCGCCCGCGGCATCAAGGCCACGATCCAGAAGCTCGTGGATGGGGAAGACCCCAAGCGCCCGCTGACCGACGATGCCATCGTGCAGCTGCTCGCCAAGGATGGCCTGACGATCGCCCGCCGCACCGTCGCGAAGTACCGCGACGAACTCGGCATCCTGAAGGCGCAGATGCGCAAGCGCCTCTGACCCCCCGATCATGACCGCTCCCACCACGCCCCAGGTCTCCGTGCTCGTGCCAGCCAAGGACGAAGCCGAGAACCTGCCCATGTTCCTCGAGCTCTGCGACGCCATGATCCGCACGGCCACCGTGCCGTACGAGGTGATCGTCGTGGATGACGGCTCGCGCGACGGTACACCGGCGCTGCTCGCGCAGCTGCAGACCAAGTACCCTTGGCTGCGGAGCGAGCGGCACCGCGCCCAGCGCGGCATCGCGGACGCGCTGCGCACGGGCTACCTCGCGGCGCGGGGCGGGATCCTCGTGTTCTATCCGGCGGACCTGCAGTTCAAGCCCGAGGACATCCCGCGGCTCGTGCAGCCGATCCTCGATGGCCAGTCGGACATGGTCACCGGGTACAAGCAGGGTGTCTACGAGAAGGCCTTCGTGAGCAAGATTTACAACGGGCTCTCGCGCGCGCTGTTCGACGTGCCCGTGCGCGACTTGAACAACGTGAAGGCGTACCGCCGCGAGATCATGGACGACCAGCCGGTCCGTCCGGATTGGCATCGCTACATGATCGTGCTCGCCCACGCGCAGGGCTACAGCGTGAGCGAGATTCCCGTGCCGTTGTATCCCCGCCACGCCGGACGCTCGAAGTTCGGGCTCAGCCGCATCCCGATCGGCGTGCTGGACATGCTGGCGGTTTGGTTCGAGCTGCGCTTCGGGCAGAAGCCGCTGCTCGCGTTCGGCATGCTGGGCGCGGCGCTGTTCGCCATCGGCGTGCTCGCAGGTCTCGTCGCCGTGGGCGTGCTGCTCTTCGCCGGCATCGGCCTGCGGTGGATCTGGACGCTCATCCAGACCTGCCTGTTGCTCGGCTCGATCTTCTTCGCCACGGGCCTCCTCGGCGAGCAGATCGCGGTGACACGAGCCGAGCAGCGCGAACTGCGCCGCCGCCTCGACGCCCTGCGCGACCGGTGAAGCTGCTGTTCGTCACGCACGGCTTCCCGCGAGGCCCCGAAGACTTCGCGGGACGCTTCCTGCTCGACTTGGCGCAAGGACAGCGCGCACGCGGGCACGAGGTGATGGTCGTGACACCGCATGACGCCGGGTTGCCGCTCGACGAGACGATGGACGGCGTGCTCGTGCGCCGCTTCCGCTATGGATCCGACGCGCAGGAGACGCTCGCCTACCGCGGTACCATGGCTGACGCCGTGCTGCGGTCCTGGGCCGCGCGCTGGCGACTGCTGGCGCTGATTGCGGCGATGCGCGCGGCCGTGCGCAGGGCCGTGCGGGAGTGGCGGCCCGATGTGGTGCATGTGCACTGGTGGTTTCCGGGCGGGCTCGCGCTCTGGCCGGGCCGTCTCGCGGCGCCCTGCGTGATCACCTCGCACGGCACGGACCTGTTCTTGCTGGACCGGGCCAAGCCGCTCCGCACGCTCGCGCGCCGCGTGTTCAGCCGCGCGGCCGGCGTGACGGTGATCTCCGCGCCACTGCGAGCGCGCGTCGAGGCGTTGGGCGTGGCGCCGGATCGCATCAGCGTGGCTCCGATGCCCAGCGCGGAGACCGCGGCGTTGCCACGCCGCCCCGTGCCCGGGCGACTGTTGTTCCTCGGGCGGCTCATCGAGCGGAAGGGCGCGCAGGTGGCGATCGCGGCGTTGCAGCACCTCGTGGCCAAGGGCGCGGACGTGCACCTCCGCGTGGTGGGAGACGGACCCGAGCGCGCGGCCCTCGAGGCGCAGGCCCAGCAGCTCGGCCTCCGCGACCGTGTGACGTTCACCGGCGCCGTGGCCCCGCAGGAGGTGCGCCGCGAGTACGCGGAAGCCGAGGTGTTCGTGATGCCGGCGATCACTGACTGGAAGGGAGAGCAGGAGGGCTTCGGGCTCGTGCTCATCGAGGCCATTCGGGCCGGCGTTCCCGTGGTCGGCTCAGCGTCCGGTGGCATCGCCGACATCATTCGAGACGGCGAGACAGGGCTGCTGGTGCCGGAGCGCGATGCGGCGGCGCTGGCATCCGCGATCGAGGCGCTGCGGAGCGACCCACCGCGCGCCGCGCGATTCGTCCACGCCGCGCAGACCGACGTCGAGCAGCGGTTCTCCGCCTCGGGCATCGCGGCGGCGTACGACGCCGCGTACCGGAGGGCGATCGCGCATGGCCGCTGAGCGCAAGCGACCGTGGGCCTGGCGCGCGGTGCAGGGCATCGCGCTGCTCGTGGTCGGATGGTTCATCATACAGACGCTGCGCGAACAGCGCGCGGATCTCGCGGCGCTCGGGAGATCGCTGCAGCCCGACTGGGGGCCACTCGCGCTGAGCGCGCTGTTGGTGGTGGCGACGTATGCGCTGTTGGTCGAGGTGTGGCGGCGACTCCTCGGGACCTGGAAGGCACGGCTGCCGTTCGGTGCGGCGGCGCGCATCTGGGGGCTTTCCAACCTTGGCCGCTACATCCCCGGCAAGGTCTGGCAGATCGGCGCGATGGGTGTGATGGCCAAGCAACACGGCGTCTCGTCGGTCACAGCGGTCGGCGCCTCGCTTGCGATTGCGGTGTTGAACGTGCTCGCAGGGTTGATCGTCGCCGCGGCCGCCGGGGCGGGGAATCTCGGCGGCGTCGAGATCGGCTGGTGGCCCTTGGCGCTCGCGCTCGGTGTGGCACTCGCGACGCCGTGGTTGCTACCGTTGGGTGTCGCCGCTGCCGCGCGCGTTACGGGGCGCAGCTTCGAAGCCCCCGCGCTGCCTTTTTCCGCCGTCTTGCGCACGCTCGTGGGCTGCGCCTTGGCGTGGGTCATCTACGGCATCGCCTTTTGGTTCCTCGCCAAGGGCCTGCTGCCGACCGTCGGCGGTACGCTCGGCGATGCGATCGGCATCTTCACGGGCTCGTATCTCGTCGGCTACCTGGTGCTCATCGCGCCGGGCGGGATCGGCGCGCGCGAAGTGGCCATGTTCGTCGCGCTCGAGCGCAGCGGCTTTGCCTACGGTGCGGACGCGACGTTGCTCGTCGTCGCCTCACGGCTCTGGCTGACGCTCACGGAGCTCGGGCCAGCGCTGTTCCTCCTCGGCTGGGCGCGTTCGTTGCGGGACGCGGCCCCTCCTTCGCGTTAACTTCCGGCTATGCACGCGACCTCGACCGATTCGCCTTCGTGGCGTCCGTGGTTCCTCTTCGCCCTCGTGTGGGCCGCCGTCCTCGGCGTGCTCTTCGCGCCGCTGTTCATGGGCGGCGTGATCGTGAACCCGATGAGCGACGGCAAGGACGGCTACGTCATTCGCCACTTCGCCGCCGAGGCCATCGCGCGATGGGGCGAGGTGCCGCGCTGGAACCCGTACATCTTCGGGGGCATGCCGCTGCTCGGTGCCACCTACGGCGACCAGGTGTATCCGATCACCGTCGCGCTGCGCGCGGTGTTCGCGCCGCCGCTGGCAATCGGTCTCGGGATGGTGCTCCATGCCTGGCTCGGCGCGACCGGACTGCTCGCCTTCCTGCGCAAGCAATCGTTGAGCTGGCACGCGGCGATCGTCGGCGCCACTGCATACGGCATCAGCGGTCCGCTGCTCTCGCTGTTCTATCCGGGCCACGACGGCAAGCTGTACGTGCTTGGCTTGACCCCCTGGGCCCTGTTGGCCATCGGCGAAGCCGTGCGCACGCGCCGCCCGCAGTGGTTCGCGCTCTGGGGCCTGACCGTCGGCCTGATGCTGCTCTCGCCGCACTTCCAGATGACGTATTACGCGTCGTTGCTTATGGCGGGGTTCATCTTCTTCACGCTGTTCACGGAGACGGCAGGCACGAAGCCGCGCATTCTCGTCCTCGCGGGCTTCGCCGGCGCGAGCGTGCTGGCGCTGGCGAGTGCCGGCGCGCAGCTGCTGCCCTTCGTCGAATACCTGCCGTTCAGCCCGCGTAGCGCCGCGGGATCGTCCTCGTCCGGCTGGGAGTACGGCACCAGTTGGGCCATGCCGCCGCTGGAGCTGATCGGCACGCTCTGGGGTGGATTCAATGGCTGGCTGCAGACCTATTGGGGCAGCAATGCCTTCAAGCTGCACTCGGATTACCTCGGGTTGCTTGTCGGGGTCCTCGCGCTGAGCGCGATCCTCCTCACGCCGGCCGGTGTACAGCGCAAGCGCGTCTGGTTCTGGACGATCGCGATCGTCATCGGCGCGCTGTGGTCGCTCGGTGGCGCGACGCCATTCTATAAAATCCCGTTCCACCTGCTCCCCGGCATCAGCAAGACCCGCGCGCCGTCGATGATGTGGGGTCACGTGGCGCTGGCGTTCGGCGTGCTCACGGCCATGGGACTCGAGCAGTGGCGCGCGCTGGCCGACGCCGAGCGTGAGCGCTGGGCCAAGCGCTGGATGATGATCACGGCGGGCGGGGCAGGGCTGTTTCTCCTTTCGGCCGAGGGCCTGATCACGTCGCTGGCCGATGTGGCCCGCGCGGACGCCGCGTATGCCGCCGTCTCCGACGCGCGGCTCGGGTTGGTGCTGGGTGCGGTGACCGTGATTGGCTTTGCTGTCGTGGCCTGGCGGGCACCGCGGTGGATGTGGCTCGCCGCCGCGCTCCTGCTCGTGGCCGACCTCGGATCGCAGATCCGCCGGTTCATCGTCATTGATGCGCGCGGTGCCGAGGCCTTCGCCGCCGATGACGTCGTGAAGGCCATCCTGGCCGACGCCGAAGGCAGCACGCAGCCGTGGCGCGTGTTGCCGCTGGGGCGCGAGTACATGAGCAACTATTTGATTGAGCACCGGATCCGCAACGTGCTCGGCTACCACGGCAACGAACTCCACGATTACGACGAGACGCTGGGCGGCAAGAATGCCTGGACGCAGCTCAGCAACCCGCAATCGTGGCGACTGCTGGCGGTGCGGTACCTGCTGTTGAGCGAGGCCCCCGCGGAACTGCCGCCGGGCTTCACGGCGATTGGCCGCGACCTCAGCACCTGGGAGGGCGAGCGGGTGACGGTACTGCGCGTGCCAGATCCGACGCCGTGGGCGGTGGTCGCCCCGCTGGCGTTCAAGGTGCCGGACCCGGCGCAGGTGCGGGGCACTGTGATGAATCCGCAGTTCGATCCCGCGCGGATCGCGTTGGTGGACAGTGCGGCGAGTTTTGGCAGCACCACGCCGCCGACGGCGCTTCCGGCCGCGATTGCGCCGGCGCCGAGCATCGCCGTGGAGGAAGGCGCGCCGGGGCACTACACGCTGCGCATCAGCGGGCTCCAAGCCGATGGCGTGCTCGTGGTCAGCGAGAACTACGTGCCCACATGGAAGGCCACGGTGGATGGCGCCGAGGCGCCGGTGGCCAAGGCGAACGGCAGCTTCATCGCGGTTCCCGTGAAGGCCGGGAGTCAGGTGGTTGAGCTCCGGATTGATTCGGCAGATGGTCGCGGACGCCAGGTGTCGTTCGCGGGCCTCCTCGGACTCGCCGTGTTCGCGGGCGCCGGGCTCATCCGCCAACCGGCACCCAAGACCGACTAGTTTTCTCGAATGTCTGCGATTTCCCCCCGGGGACTGGTAATCGTCCCCACGTACAACGAAAGCGAAAACATCCGCACGCTGCTGCGCGCCATCCTCGAGCAGGACGCGCGACTCGACGTGCTCGTGGTGGACGACAACTCCCCCGACAAGACCGGCGACATCGTCGCGGGCATCGGGGCGGAGAACCCCCGCATCCACCTGTTGCGGCGCCCGGGCAAGATGGGTTTGGGCACCGCGTACCGGGACGGCTTCCGGTGGGCGTTGGCCCACGACTACGAGCTGATCTTCGAGATGGATGCGGACTTCAGCCACAGCCCGAGCCACCTCACGGAGTTTCTGAAGGCGTCGGAGACCGCGGACTTCGTGTTGGGCTCGAGGTACCTCAACGGAAAGGTCACGGTGGTGAACTGGCCCATCAGCCGCCTGCTGTTGAGCTACGGCGCGAACATCTATGCGCGCCTGATCACGGGCATGCGGCTCTGGGACGCCACCGGCGGCTTCAAGTGCTTTCACCGGCGCGTCCTGGAGGCGATCGACCTCGGCGACGTGCGCTCCAACGGCTATGCGTTCCAGATCGAGATGTCATTCCGCGCCATGCGGAAGGGCTTTCGGCCCGTGGAGATCCCGATCGTCTTCACCGACCGCACCGAAGGCGAGAGCAAGATGTCGGGGCACATCGTGCGCGAGGCCATCTTCATGGTCTGGCGTCTGCGCTGGTGGGCGTTGACCGGGCGCGTATGAAGTTCTGGAAGATGTCCGGCTCAGGGAACGACTTCGTCTTCATTGATGGGGTCGGGTACCCGGGCGTTCGCGATGCGGCGCTCGATCCGGACTTCGTGCGGAGCGTGACGGCGCTGCACACCGGGGTCGGGGCGGACGGCGTGGCCGTGTTCCTGCCGGCCGACGACGCCGATTTCCAGCTGACCTACTTCAATAGAGACGGCAGCCTGGGAGAGCTCTGCGGCAATGCGTCGCTCTGCGCCGTGCGGCTCTCAACGACGCTCGGCTTGGCGCGGCAGTCCGGCCTGCGCTTCGTGACGGATGCGGGCGTGATCCAGGGGCGAATCCGCGATGGACGACCGGAAGTGGATTTGCAGCCGGTACGGGCCCTGACCGCCGACGCCGGTATCGAGCGAGGCCCCGACGAAGACGCCATGGGCTTCGCCAACACCGGTGTGCCGCACCTGGTGATCCGCACCCCGAAGCTCGAGGAGGTCCCGCTCGCGTCGCGTGGGCCGGAACTCCGGTACCACGCCAGTTTGGCGGCCGGGGCCAATGTGAACTGGGTGGCCCGTGACGCCTCGGGCTGGGCCATGCGGACGTACGAACGCGGCGTGGAAGCCGAGACGCTGGCCTGCGGAACCGGGGCAGTGGCCTGCGCGGCGCTGCTCAGGACCTGGGGGGAATCCGGGCCCGAGACCGCGCTCAGGACCCGTTCGGGCCAAGTGCTGTCGGTGCGCTTCCGTGACGAGGCGGGGCTTTGGTGGCCGACCCTGGCCGGAGAAGGGCGGATCGTGTTCGAGGGCGAACTGCGGGAGCTCTAGGCTCGGCTGGTGAAAACTCCGGGTTATCCCCAGCCTTACAATACATAATACATATTATTAGTATCTTTGATTAAGAGCGGGACGGGACGGCGGCCATCGGGCTTTCGCGACAGTACGGCGCCATCTGTCGTTGCCCTGTCGCAAAGAGAAAAGCGCGGATCCGGAGAGTCCGGACCCGCGCTTACCTGTTAATGTACCTGAGGCGACTAGGCCTTAGCCTTTATTTCACTGAGTCTTACGCGCGCTTCACCGGAGTACGGCGAGTCCTCCTTGGCCATCACTTCGACGTAGATCCGCTCGGCGGCCGCGACGTCGCCTGCCGCGACGTACGCGCGGGCCGCATCCATACGGTAGCCGTCCTTGTCCGCCGCCAGAACTGCCGCGGCGGCCGCGGCTTCGTAGTCCTTGGCGGCAGCGGCATGATCGCCCTTCATCGACTTTCCGGTCGCCTGCATCGCCAAGAGCCCGGCCCGCTCGTGCGGCTTGGCCTTCGCCAGCGCCGCGGACACCATGGTCAGGCCCGAGTCGGCCTGGCCGGCCTCGAAGTACCACTGCGCCCCGAGCAAACCCGCCTGGGTGCCGGCCGCCGTCCCGGCATACCGCGTCACGACCTTCTGCAGCTCACCCTGAGCCGCCGCGATGCCGCCCGTGCTGTACGCCGCCTCGGCAGCGGCCAGCGCCTCGGCACCGCGCGTCTCCTTGATGGCTGCGGAGCGATTGGCCAACCAGAGCCCACCGCCCGCGACGGCCACCGCGATCGCGCCGATCAGGATGGGCTTCTGATACCGCTGGAAGAGGTCGGCCGCGCTAGCCGACTCCGGGAGATCGAGGGTCGGCCGTGCGGCCTCGCCAGTCTTCGTCATAAATAAAGAAGTGTCGGAATGGTCCGTCATGCGCCGGCCCGGACGGCAGGCGCAGGGCTCGCCGAAAACTAATCGGCACCGCCCCTGCACTGCATGCCCCCGGGCCGATTCGAACGGCCGACCTGCGGTTTAGGAAACCGTCGCTCTATCCACCTGAGCTACGGGGGCGCCAACGCCATAATATCGCGCGGACGACCTAACGATTGCGAGGGCCGGTGCGTTACTGAACGGACGACGCTCGACTCCTGACATCTCGGTCTTCCCGGCCAATGCGCCTCTCCTTGCATACATGTATCGGCCCACAAGTGCGGGCCTCGGTTCTCCTGCTCCTCTTCGCCGCGGCAGGCTGCGGAACGGACACGGCCTCAGCTACGCCCGGCGCCTCCGGCGCTCCGGGCGCAGGTCCCGGCCGTGGTGGCCCCAACGGCGGTCAGCCCAGCCCCGTCGAGATCGCCGTGGTCTCGCGGGCGACGCTGGCCCGCACCTCGCTGGTCACCGGCCAGCTCGCGCCGCTGCGCGTGGTGGGCGTGACCTCGCAACTCGCGGGCGCGCTCATGGCGGTGCACGTCGAGGAAGGCACGCGCGTCGCGAGCGGCACCGTGCTCGCTGAGCTGGACAGCCGCGAGGTCAGCGCGCAGCTCCGCGCCGCGCGCGCGAATCTCGTGCTCGCCAAGGCCACGGCCGAGCGCTCGGCGCAGTTGCGGGAAACCCAGGTGGTGACGGCCGCCGAATACGAGCGCGATCAGGCGGCGCTGGCCGCTGCCGAGGCGTCGGTCGCGCAGCTAGAGGCGCGCGTGGGCTTCGCGACGATTCGGGCCCCCATTGATGGCGTCGTGACGCAGCGCTTCGTGCAGGCCGGTGATGTGGTGGGCGGCAACGCTCGGCTCTTCACGGTGGCCGACGTGAACACGTTGGTCACGCAGCTGCCGGTCTCGGAGCTCGAAGTGCCGCGCCTTCGCGAGGGGGCCGCGGTCGCGGTGTTCGTCGACGCCCTCGGCCGCGAAGTCCCTGGGCGCATCCGCCGCATCTTCCCCGCCGCAGACTCGACGAGCCGCCTCGTGCCGGTGGAAGTCGCGATCAGCGGCGCGCAGCAGGCGGGCCTCAAGCCGGGCTACTCCGTGCGCGTCACGCTCAAGCTTGATGAGCGCGACGATGCGCTCGTGATTCCGACGCGCGCCATCGTCGGCGCGGCCGGTAGCCAGAGCGTGTACGTGATCCGCGACGGCCGCGCCGAGCGACGCCGCGTGCGCGTGGGCACGGACCTCGACGGCACTTCCGAGGTGCTGGAAGGGCTCGCGGCCGGCGACACGATCATCACGACGGGCAGTGCCCTGCTCCGCGACGGCGCCGCCGTGCGGATCGTCGAGCCGTTGGCGCCTGAGGCGCCCACGGCGACGCGCGCGGTACCCGCCACCACGCCGGGAGGCCGCCCGTGAGCTCGACACCGCGTCGCGGCATCGCCAGCTGGGCGATCTCGCATCCGATCGGCACGCTCATGCTCACGAGCACGCTGTTGGTGCTCGGAGCCGTCTACATTGGTCGCCTTCCGGTGGACCTGCTCCCGCGCATCGTGTATCCGCAGGTGCGCGTGAACATCAGCAACCCGGGTGTGGAGCCCGTGGTGCTCGAGGAGACGGTGGCCAAGCCCCTCGAGTCCGCGCTGGCGACGGTCGAGGGGCTCGAACGCCTGCAGACCAACGTGAACGAGGGCAGCGTCAGCATCGAGCTGAACTTCTCGTACGGCACCAACGTGGACATCGCGCTGCAGAACGCGGCCACGGCCGTGGAGCGCGTGCGATCGCGCTTGCCCGAGGAGGCCTCCGCGCCGACGGTGAGCAAGTCCGACCCGTCGCAGATGCAGATCTTCCAGGTGGCGTTCTCGTCGACCGAGCGCGACTTGGTGTCGCTGCGCCAGTGGGTGGACCAGCGCCTGCGCCCGCAGCTGCTGGGCATCGAGGGCGTGGCCTCCGTGGACCTCTCGGGCGGACTCGTGCGCGAGATCCAGGTGGAACTCGACCCCGAGCGTCTGCGCGCCCACGGGCTGGCCGTGAACGACGTGCTCACGTCGCTCGCGGGCGAGAACCAGAACATCGCCGGCGGCCGCGTGATCGCACCGGACCGCGAGATCGTCAGCCGCACGACCGGTCGGTTCACCTCCGTGGACCAGATCCGCAGCGTGCTCCTCACGGGCGCCGGCGGCACGCGCGTGCCGCTCAGCGAAGTCGCCATCGTCCGCGACACGTCCGCCGACCAACGCTTCTGGGCCCGCCTCAACGGCACGCCGGCCGTCCGCATCGGCATCCAGAAGCAGCCCGACGCTAACACCGTAGCGGTCGTGGATGCCGTGCGCGAGCAGATGGCACGGCTCGAGTCCTCGCTGTTCATCCCGCGCGACATCAAGTATCAGGTCACCTACGACCAGTCGGGCTTCATCCGCGACGCGCTCAACTCCGTGACGGACTCGGCGCTGGTCGGCGCGTTCTTGGCCGCGCTCGTGGTGCTCATCTTCCTGCGCAGCATCCGCAAGACGTTCATCATCGCCGTGTCTATCCCCTTGGCGATCATGGCGACCTTCGTGATGATGGGCGCCGGCGGCCTCACGCTGAACATCATGTCGCTGGGCGGCCTCGCCCTGGGCACCGGCCTGCTGCTCGACAACGCGATCGTGATGCTCGAGAACATCTATCGCCGCCGCGAGCTCGAGGGCCTCGACGCAGAGGAGGGCGCGCACGTCGGCGCCGCGGAGGTGACGAGCGCCGTCATCGCCTCGACGACGACGAACATCGCGTCCGTGGCGCCGTTCCTGCTCATCGTCGGCCTCGCGGCGCTGATCTTCCGCGAACTCATCATCACCATCTCGTTCGCGATCATCGCCTCCCTGCCCCTCGCGCTGACGCTGGTGCCGATGCTGGCCGCGCAGCTCGGCAAGGTGAAGATCAAGAGCGGCCTCGAGCGGAACCGCGCCTTGCTGGGCTTCGACGCCTGGTTCACGCGCATGGGCGAGCGTTATGAACGCGCCGCCGGGTGGGTGGTGTCGCACAAGGCGGTGGTGCTTGGCAGCGTGCTGCTGGTGGCGGGCGGGCTGTTCTACCGCGCCACCAAGATCCCGACCGAGTTCCTCCCGCAGGTCGATGACGGCTCGGTCGGAGCGTTCATCCGCCTCGCGCCGGGCGCCACACCGGCGCAGACCGACCGCATCACGCGCGAGGTCGAGGACATCGTCCAGCGGATGCCCCACGTGGACGCCGTGTTCGCGACGGCGGGCGGCTTCCTCTTCGGCGGCGCGTCGTCAGCCAACGCCGGGCGTGGTTCGCTGGACATCCTGCTCAAGCCGGTGTCCGAGCGCCCGATGTCCGCGGACCAGTGGGTACGGACGCTCCAGGACTCCGTGAACGCACGCGGGTTCGCGGGCGCGCGCATCGGCGTGCGACCGCCGCGCATCCGCGGTCTCCGCACCTCGTCGTCCGGCGAGGCGGTGTCGGTGGCCATCCTCGGCGACGAACTCAACACGCTCAATGAGATCGCCCTCGCCGTGTCGCGCCGCGTGCAGGGCATCCCAGGGCTGGAGAACTTCCAGAACCCGCAGGACGAAGGCTCGCCCCTGCTGAGCATCGAGCTCGACCGCGAGCGGGCCCGCGCGCGCGGCCTCAACGTGCAGCAAGTGGGCGCCACCGTACGCACGGCGCTCGACGGCACCGTCGCCACGCGCTACGCCGAGGGCAACTTCGAGTACGACGTGCGCGTGTTCTTCCCGCGCGGTCGCTTCCAGAGCACGGCCGACCTGCAGGACATCCCGCTCGTCACCACGCGCGGCGCACCGGCCATCCGCCTCGGCGACGTCGCCGACGTGCGGACCGTGCTCGGCCCCAACGGCATCACGCGCGTCAACCAGAGCCGCCAGGTCCAGATCAACGGTGACGTGATCACCGAAGTGGCCACGGTGGGCGCGGTGACCGATTCCATCCGCGCGCGGCTCGCCGAGATCGAGTTGCCGGATGGCTACGGCATCATCATCGGCGGCGAACAGGAAGCCATCGACGAGAGTAACCGCCAGCTCGGGCTGGTGATCGCCCTTGCCATCTTCCTCGTGTTCGTGGTGCTCGCCGTGCAGTACGAGAGCGTCATCAACCCGATCGTCATCATCACGGCCGTGCCGCTGGCCATGATGGGCGTCATCGTCATCCTTCTGGCCACCGGCACGCCGTTCTCGGCGCCGGTCACGCTGGGCATGATCATGCTCGCCGGCATCGTGGTGAACAACTCCATCCTCCTGGTCGAGTTCGCTGAGGGCTTCGTGGCCGAGGGCCATGGCCGCGTCGAGTCCATCGTGAAGGCGGGCTCGGCACGCCTCCGGCCGATCATGATGACGACGTTCACGTCCTTGGTCGGCACGCTGCCCTTGGCGCTGGGGCTCGGTGAGGGCGGCGAGCTGATGCGCCCGTTGGCGATCGCCGTCGTCGGCGGCCTGATGATGTCCACGTTCCTCACGCTGTTCGTGGTGCCCTGCACGTACCTCATCCTGCACGCCATCGGCGACCGCGTGAAGCTCCTGCTCTTCGGAAGCGCGAGCGGCGACTCCACCGTGGCGGAGTCGCCGCTGGAAACGCGCTGACGCGGGCGGCGGCGCGTGTCGCTCGCGCGCCGTCGCTTGCGACGTCAGGGATTCGGGTTGCGTGGCTGTGCGGTGCGCCCCGTCCCCGTCGCGGTCGCAGACGGCGTGCGACCACCGCTGCTTCCACCGTCTGACGATGCCGCGCTGGATCCACTGCGCGTCGTCGCGCTGCTGGAGCTTCCGCCGCGCGGCATGGCAGAACCCGCATCGCCAGACCCGCGATTCGTGTAGCCCGAGCCCTTCTGCACGCGGCCGAACTCATCGCCGTCATTGACGGGACGGACGACCACGCGCGTCGGCAGCAGTGCCGGGTCGAGATACCCGTAGCGCCAGATGTCCACGCCACCGGTGCGCCAGAAGCCCTGCTGATACGCCCAGAACGGAAGCCCCCGCATGTACGCGGCCACCACGCAGTCGGAGGCGCCGTTCAGCCACACGGGCCCCATGAAGATGCTCGGCCAGTAGCCGAGCCCGAAGGGCCCCCAGTTGTTCACCAGGCGCTGGAAGCACGACGCGTCGCCCCAGCCCGCGAGGGCGTCGCCGCCGAAAAACGCGTTGGCGCGGCGATCGAAGGCCGCCGTGAACTCGTCCGGGTTGGCGACCACGACCGCCATGTCGATCAATCGTGTATCCACACCCTGCGCCACGAGGCGCTCCAGGTCGCGGCGTCGCACAGAGAAGCCCTCGACGTCACGCGTCGCCTCGACCATCCACGCCTCGGCGACGCCGACATCCGCCATCGCGGCCACCTCCTCGATCGCCGCGATGTCGAGCGCCTGGGCAGCGCGGCGGAGTGCGACGTCCGCCTGCAAGTCCACGGCAGCGAGCTTCGCCTGGACGTCTTGAGGCAAGGTCGCCGAGGACACCCGATACAGGCGTTCCGTGATCAGCGCTCGGGCCTCGCCATACACCACCACATACACGCGCAGCAGCTCTTGCCGCGGCGAAATCGCCAGCAGGCCATCCGTCGTCTGCGTGCGGCTGCCGCATTCGCTGCGATCCGTGGTGTAGATGCGTGCAGTACTCGGGGACGCCTGCGCTTGCGCCACCGTGCGGCAGGTGGTCTCGTTGCGCGCGTGTTCCTCTCCGTCGGCTCGCACTGTGCTCCGCTGCGAGACTCGCCCATTCACGAGCATGACCTGCTCAACGGCGATCGGATCGTTCTCGACGGGCAGGTAGCAGCTCAGCGGTGCGAGGCCGTTGGCGTCGGTGGATCGCCAGCAGCCGTAGAACGCGTCCCACGGCGACGCCTGCTGGGCAACGAGTGATTGCGGAAGCGCCAAGGCCACGGCGAGGACGAGAAGCATGCGCATCGGGGCCCCCTACTTCGCTCGAATCGTGAGCCCGAGGCTGCTGCTCAGCCCCGAGAGGTCCAGCTTGTTGAATCCGGCATACGAGGGGTCGCCGTCGGCGGATGCGTGCAGGTATCGCGCCTCGGCTGTCAGCTGGAAGCTCGGCGAGATCGCCCATGCGGCACCCAGACCGGCTTGCACGAACGACGCGCGCCCCTGCGCGCGATACCGGTCCGTGAAGATCTCATTCGTCCCGCTGGCCACGAAGTCGCCGGCTTGGTCCATCCGATACCACATCCGTCCAACGCCGAGGCTCGCGAAGGGCACCAGTGGCGTCGGCACCCAGGCGTAGGTGCCGAGCGAACGGCCCCGATCGCGAAAGTGATAGCGCGCCGAGACGCCCATGGGGCGCCTGATGAAGCGCGTGGTCTGGCGGATCGGGTCGCCGTTGGTGTCGAGCCAGTCGCGCATCTCGCTGCGACGTCGCGCGTCGGAGACGCTGTAGCTCACGACCACGTCGAAGCGAGGCGATACGCGCGCCGCGATCTCCCCACCGCGCTCCAAGGAGCCCAGGTCGTTGCGCCCGAGGGTAAGCTCGTCGAACGTGAAGGCCCAGAGGTCGCCGCCTCCGCCAGGCTGCGCGTAGCCGCCGTAGAACGTGAGCGCCACGCGGGGCTCGCCGAAGAGGAAGTCGGGGCGCTGCTGTGCCTCGGCGGGCAGCGCAATCGCGAACAGCACAGCACAGACGGTGGTGCGCATCCCGGGCCTCCCCGGATTCGGCGTTGTCCCCTTCCTACCCCCGCGCGGGCAGCGGGTTCCCACCACTCAGAACCGGACCAGACTCTCGACCGCCGTGCCAGCCATGGTCTGCCGGCCAGGGAGGAACCCGAGCTCGATCACCACGCCCAGCCCCACGACGCCTGCCCCGAGCCGCAGGGCCAGCCGCCGCGTCGCCGCGGCCGTCCCGCCCGTGGCGAGCACATCGTCTACGATAAGAACGAGTGAGCGGGCGTCAATAGCATCCGTGTGGATTTCCACGGCGTCCTCGCCGTACTCCAGCGCATAGCGCTCCGTGACGTGCGCCGCGGGAAGCTTGCCCGGCTTCCGGACGGGGACCAACGAGGCCCCGAGGTGCTGTGCCACGGGCGCCCCGAACAAGAAGCCGCGGCTTTCGATCGCCAGGACGTGCGTGATGCCCTTGCCGCGCCACGGCGCCGCCAGCGCCGCCGTCACCTCGGCGAACAACGTGGCGTCCTGCAACACCGGCGTGATGTCCTTGAAGACGATTCCCGGCTTCGGAAAGTCGGGCACGTCGCGGATCGTAGCGGACAGTTTCTCAGCGAGCGACGGCATGGGGAGGGAGACTTGAGACTTGAGACGTGAGACTTGAGACTTGAGACGTGTGCGTCGCTACGAGGGGACTACGACTCGAACCCGTGCTGGCCGATCAGCGGCACGAAGCGCATCGCGTCGAGCGGTTCGCGGCTGAAGCCTGTTTCGCTGCGTCGGATCCGCAGCAACTGCTGCGTGTCACGGTCCCCCACGGGGATCAGCAGCTGGCCTCCGACCGCAAGTTGGTCCAGCAACGGCTGCGGCACATCAGGGCTTGCTGCCCCGACCAGGATCGCGTCGTACGGCCCATGCTCCGGCCAGCCCAGCGTGCCATCGCCGACCCGCTGAATCACATGATCGATTCCACAGCGGCGGAGTGCCTCGCGCGCCGACTCGGCCAGCGCAGCCACGCGCTCAATGCTGAACACCGTCGCCCCGAGCTTCACCAGCAGCGCGGTCTGGAAGCCGCTCCCCGTGCCAATCTCCAGCACGCGTTCACCGCCCTTGAGGCCGAGCAGCTCCAAGTACTTCGCGTGCACCCACGGCTGCGAGATGGTCTGACCCTGCCCGATCGGCAGCGGCGCGTCCTCGTAGGCGCGGTGTCGAAGCCCCGTGGGGACGAACTCGTGGCGCGGCACATCATCGAACGCCTTGAGCACCGCGAGACTGCGGATGCCCTTGCGTTGCAGCTCCTCGATCAGCCGCCGGCGCGCGCCGCCGAACTGCGGGGTCAGGGCTGCTGCCACCAGCGCTCCGCGTCCTCGAGACGATCCTTTGCGGTGAGATCGAGGTGCAGCGGCGTGACGGAGATGTAGCCCTCCTTCACTGCGCGGAAGTCGGAGTCATCGCTGCCGCTCCACGCCACGGAGCCGCCGCCGATCCAGAAGATGTCGCGGCCCCAGGGGTCCTTCATGGGCGTCAACGAGTCGCTGAAGACGCGCCGCCCGAGTCGCGTGAGCCGCACGCCCTTCAAGTCCTTGGCGGGAATCGCCGGGATGTTCACGTTGAGCAGTGTGTCGGCCGGGAACTGCTTCAGCGTCGTGAGGTGCCGCAGCAGCTGCGACAAGGCCTCCACGTGATCCTCGAGCAACGAGTCGTCCGACCGGAGCACGCGCCCCGCGAAACTCACGGCAATGGACGGTACGCCCAAGGCCAAGCCTTCCATGGCCGCGGCGACCGTGCCCGAGTACAGCACGTCCTCCCCCATGTTCGGCCCGTGGTTGATGCCGCTGAACACGAAGTCCGGCCGCTCGGGCAGCAACGCCTCGATCGCGAGCATCACGCAGTCCGTGGGGGTACCATCCACCTGCCAGCGCTGGGGCCCAAGCTGCACGGGGCGCAGGGGATGATGCAGCGTCAGCGAGTGGCTCGTCGCGCTCTGCTCGCGGTCTGGCGCCACGACCCACACATCGCCCAAGGGCCGCGCCGCCTTCTCGAGCGTCTCAAGCCCGCGCGCGAGGATGCCATCGTCATTGCTCAGCAACAGCCGCATCAGTCCTTCCGCTCCAGGATGTCGAGGATGCCCTGCAGGTCCTTCTCGAGGAGTTGCACCGTCTCGGTGTCGAGCCCCTGACGCGCGGCGGGCTTCACGCCGCCGCTCTTGCGGTACTCGTCCACCTTCTGCTTGGCGCCCTCGATGGTGTACTTCTCCGTGTAGAGCAGGTGCTTCACGAGCATCACCAACTCCACCTCACGCCGCGTGTAGACGCGATTGCCCGACCGGTTCTTGGCCGGCGACAAGAACCGGAACTGGCTCTCCCAGTACCGCAGCACGTGCGGCTTGAGGTCGGTCAGCTCGCAGACGTCGCCGATCGAGAAGAACTCGCGGA
>CAZCIM010000023.1:0-29816 GCA_964498895.1 uncultured Gemmatimonas sp.
AGGCGCGATACCGGGCTACGCTACGCCCCGCAAGACAGACACCAAGGATAAACAGGCCGCGCAGCTCGGTCAACGGGTCATGCAAATGCCGCGCGCAGCACCTCGCGGATCGCGCGCCCACGATGACTCACGCCCGCCTTCGCCTCGGCGCTCGCCTCAGCGAACGTCACGCCTAACTCGACAGTCTCGAAGTACGGATCGTAGCCAAACCCACCATGCCCACGTGGCGTCGTCGTGATGCGGCCCTCCGAGCGGCCCTCCGCGCAGATGGTCTCCGCAGCGCGCTGCAGCACGGCCACGCACACATAGCGCGCCGTCCGCGCCGCCTCGGGCACGCGCTCGAGCGCGCGCAGCAGCGCGGCATTGTTCTCCGCGTCGAGTGCCGCACCCGTCGCCGTGCTCCCCGTCCAGCGCTTGCTGCGGACGCCAGGCGCGCCCTGCAGCGCATCCACCATCAGCCCAGAGTCCTCGGCGAGCACCATGCGCCCGGGCAAGAGCGCCGCGAAGTACGCGGCCTTCGCGCGGGCATTCGCCTCGAAGGTGTCGAACACCTCGAGCGCATCCTCGTCGGGTGACTCGGCGATCCCAAGGTCCGCGAGCGTCTCGACCGTGACACCGGCCGCCGCGCAGAGCGCACGGAGCTCGCGGATCTTGCCGGCGCTGCGCGTGGCCAGCACGAGCGGCGCGTCTGCCGACGCGGCCACGCGCTAGCCGAGCGCGCGGGCCTGCGCCGCGTCGAGGGCCCGGATGCCGGCCTGCGCGAGATCCAGCAGGCGGTCGAGTTCCTCGCGCGCGAACGTGCCGTGCTCACCTGTGCCCTGCACCTCGACGAAGCGCGACGCCGACGCCATGACGACGTTGGCATCAACCTCTGCGCGCACGTCCTCCGCGTACTCGAGATCGAGCACGGGCACCGCGTCCACGATGCCCACGCTCACGGCGGCCACGCGTCGCTTCACGGGCGACGCCTTGAGCCGCCCGGTGCGCACCATCCAGTCGAAGGCATCCACGACCGCCACCGATGCACCGGTGATCGCGGCCGTGCGCGTCCCGCCATCCGCCTGCAGCACATCGCAGTCCACCTTGAGCGTGTACTCGCCCCAGGCGAAACCATCGAGCATCGCGCGCACGCTGCGGCCGATGAGGCGCTGGATCTCCTGCGTGCGGCCGCCGACCTGCCCGCGCTCGCGGGCGGTGCGGGTGTGCGTGGCGCGCGGCAGCATGGCGTACTCCGCCGTGAGCCAGCCCTCGCCCTTGCCCTTCTTCCAGCCAGGGACGCCATCCTCGACCGACACCGCACAGAGCACGCGCGTGTTGCCGAAGCTGACGAGGCAGGACCCCTCGGCGTTGGGCGCCGCATGGCGCTCGAGGGCGATGGGACGCAGCGCGTCGGGCGCGCGTCCGCCGGGACGGGATTCAGCCATTGGTCTGCAGTTTGCGCACGGTGGCGGTGGTGGAGTGACCGGGCGTGAGCGGGATGATGACGACACGCCCGCCGCGCGCGCGCACGGTCTCGGCGCCGGCGACATCCTCAGGACGATAGTCGCCGCCCTTCACGATCACATCCGGTTGCAACGCGGCGACGAGCTCCGCGGGCGTGTCCTGCTCGAAGATCACGACGCAGTCCACGGCGGCGAGGGCAGCGAGCACGTATCCTCGCTCCCACTCGCTGCGGATGGGACGCTCCGGCCCCTTCCCGAGCCGGCGCACCGACGCATCACTGTTGATGCCGACGACCAAGTGTGCACCCTCGCGCCGCGCCCCCTCGAGCACGTCAATGTGCCCGGGATGCAACAGATCGAAGACGCCGTTGGTGAAGACGACCGGGCCGGCACAGGCGGCACGCCATCGTTGTGCGTCCGCCCAGTTGAGCAGTTTCTGCGCGGCCGACGGCGGCACGCTCAATAGGTCCCCACGGCGCGCGGCGTGAAGTGCTGCTCGCGCACGAAGCCCGGGAACTCGATGTTCACGTAGTACTCGGCCCAGACCTCGATGGTCCCCGCGCGGCGGCGGACGCGCACGCGCTGCGCCGTTTCCGGCAGGCCGAGGGAGTCGGCGTAGTCGCGGAGGCGACGCTGGATCGTGGCGTCACTCCGGTTGGCCGCGAACCGCGCTTCCTGCGTCATGCGGTCCTGGAACTTGTAATTGTGCCAGAACGGGCGACCGGCATTCACGCCGAAGTACGCAATGGCGATGACCAGAAAGATCGAGAATAGGCAGCCGAGCGTGCCGGCGCCCCGTCGTGCCCTGAGGCCACTCACCATTGCGATTGCGCTCCCTCGATGACGTCGTTCACGATGCGATCGATGGCCTGCCGACGGCCGGCGATCTCGTTGCGTTCGGCGTACTCACCCTGCGCGGACATGCCGGTGCGGGACCAGAGCACGCGCCCCGTCACCTGATCGACGATTTCGATGCTCACTTGGACACTGAGCCGACGCCGCGCCGAGGTGGCCTGGGCCGGATCGGCGCTGAATGCGACGGGTTCGTCGAACTCGTAGCGCGTGATGCGCCCGCGGACCACGGCGTTGGCACGTTCCTCGGAGGCATCGCGGAGGCCGAGGCGCGACTGCAGACCGTCGCGCAGCGCTTCCTGCAGCTCGCGCGGAAGCTCCGCGCTGCCGGTCTCGTTCTCGAACGGCAGCACGGCCACCGTCCGGACGTGCGGCGGGAGGCCACCGCCGGCGAAGCTGTAGCAGCCCACGGTCGCGAGGAGGACGCCCAGCGCTGCGACGAGGCGCAGCTGGGTGACGGCACCACGCATACGATGCGCGACCGGCGTGCGCCCGCTCATGCCGTCACCTGCGGCGGTGTCGGCACCGCGGGCGCGAGCGCGCGCTCGAGCATCTCGCGCATTTCCGTCGGCAGCGCGGTGGGGCGGCCATCCGCGTCCAGCGAGACCAGCGTCGTGGAGGCCGTGGCCAGCCGCTCCGCCTCCTGCCCGTCCTCGCCGACGCGCCAAAGTGTGTACTCGAACGTCACCATGCGGGAGCGTACCCCGCTCAGGCGGGTGACGATCCGCACGAGATCGTCGTAGCGGGCGCTGGCGTGGTAGCGCAGATGGGCATCGGCCACCGCGAGCATGACGCCGCGCCGCTCCATCTCGGCGTAGCTCATCCCGAGCCGCCGGATGAGGTCCGTGCGGCCGACTTCGCACCAGACGAGGTAATTGGCGTGATAGGCCACTCCCATCTGGTCGGATTCAGCGTAGCGCACGCGGATTTCGGAGCGGCTCTCCATCGGGGCGAGTCTATCGGGAGCCGACGCGGTTTGTAAAGGGCGGAGGCCCCGGATAGGATTCTGCGATGCTTCCCGCCCCGGTCTACCTGCTCTCGGACGCACACATCGGCGCCGCACCGGCGGACGCCGAGCGCGCGCTGGTGGACCTCCTGCGTCAGCTGCCTGGGGACGCCGGCGCGCTGGTGATCAACGGCGATCTCTTCGACTTCTGGTTCGAGTGGCAGCACGTGGTGCCGCGCGCCGGGCTGCGCGTCATCGGCGAGTTGGCGCGGCTGGTGGACGCGGGTCTCCCGGTGCTGTGGATCGCGGGCAATCACGACTGCTGGGGCGGCGACGTACTCCGCCGTGATGTCGGGCTGACGTACCACGTGGGGCCCTGGCGTGGCATGCTGGGGGGCTGGGATACGCTGATCGAGCACGGCGACGGCCTGCGCGACAAGGAGGACGCGCCGTACCGGCGCCTGCGCACCGTGCTGCGGCATCCGTGGGCGATTCGCGCGTACCGGTGGCTGCATCCCGACTTCGCGACGCGCGTGGCGCTGCGCAGCTCGCACACGAGCCGCAACATGCGGCCGCGGGACGGCGGCGAGGGGCTGCGCCGTGTGGCGCACGCGCGGCTGCAGGCCACCGATGCCCCGCAACTGCTGGTGTTCGGCCACTCACACGTCGCCACGCTGGAGCGCGTGGGCCGCGGTGTGTTCGCGAACCCCGGTGCGTGGCTCGATGCCCCGCGACTCCTGCGCATCACGCCGGATGCGGTCGCGCTCTGCCGGCACGAGGGTGGTGCGTTGCGCGTCGAAGACTCGCTCGCGCCGGGTTAGCGGCGCGGCGCGCGACCGAAGCGCAGCGTCGCCGCGATGGCCGGACCGAACGGCGTCTGTTTAATCGCGACCTTGTCGGGAAGGTCCCAGAGCTGTGCCGCGACGTACGCGTCGGCGCCGGCGAACAGGTGGTTGAAGAACAGCACCGCGAGCCAGTCTTCGACCTGGAGGCGGCGGCTACGGAGGATGCTCCGCCCGTAGCGCGAGCGCTCCCAGGTGAGCACGATCGGGTTGTTGAGCGAGTCGCGCGCCACGATGCCAGTGACCGGGTCCGTCTCGTACGTGAGCGGCATCGAATCACGGGCGAAGCGTCGCGCGAGCCGCAGGTCCTCGCCGCCGCGGTGGATCATGGCGAGACTCACGGCCTCCACCAGCAGGAACACGCCGCCCGCGTAAGGCCGATCGAGCGCCGACTGCCCTGCCCCGGGGACCAACAAGCTCGAGAAGAACGCACGGCGCGGCGAGATGGGCGGCCGCGGTTGGTCCACGCTGTCGCTCGGGACTCCGGGTGCGGCCGGCAACCGCGCCGTGTCGGCTGCGGGCCGACGGACGCCGGCCTGGACGCCATCGGCCCGCTGGGCCGCCGCCGGCACGGCGACGACCCAGCTGAACGCGAGGCCTGCGAGCACCCAGCGCACGAGATCAGCCCGGCAGCTTGGCGACGAGTTCGATCTCGACATTCACGCCGCGCGGCAGCGCACTCACCTGCACCGTCGAGCGCGCCGGACGGGCCGCGCCGAGCGTCGCCGCGTACACCTCATTCACGCGCGGGAAGTCCGCCATGTCGGTCAGGAACACGGTGGTCTTCACGACGTCGCTCCACGAGCAGCCGGCGGCCTTGAGCACCGCTGCGAGGTTGGCCAGCACCTGCGTGGCCTGCGCGACCACGTCGCCGGGCACGACCTCACCCGTCGACGGATCGAGCGGGATCTGCCCCGCGGTGAACAGGAAGCCCCCGGCGACGGTGGCCTGCGAGTACGGTCCGATCGCCGCGGGCGCGTCGGCGGTGGCGATGAGCTTCACGGAAGGAGACATGGGTTAGAAGAGTCCGGTGATGGAGCCGTCCTTCAGCACGCGCATCTTTTCGGCGGCGGGCACCTTCGGGAGGCCTGGCATGGTCATGATCTCGCCGCACTGCGCGACGATGAAGCCGGCGCCAGCCACGGGGTACACGTCATTCACGGTGACCTTGAAGCCAGTCGGGCGACCGAGCTTCGTGGCGTCGTCGGAGAGCGAGTACTGCGTCTTCGCCATGCAGACGGGCGTCTCGCCCAGGCCGATGCTCTCGAGGTAGGCGATCGCGCGCTCCGCCTTGGCGGAATACTCGGCCCCGTCGCCGCCGTAGACCTTCTTCACGACGGTGTCGATCTTCTGCTTGATCGGCAGCTTGGCATCGTAGATGGGCGCGAACTTGCTACCGCCCTTTGCGAGGATGTCGAGCACCTCGTTGGCGACGGCGATGCCGCCTTCCCCACCCTTGGCGAAGACTTCGCTGAGCGCCACGCGCGCGCCGGCCTTCTTAGCGGCTTCCGTGACCAGCGCGATCTCTGCGTCGGTGTCGGTGTGGAAGCGGTTGAGCGCGACCACCAACTCCATGCCGAACTGCCGCACGTTGGCGATATGGTGCTCGAGGTTGACCACGCCCTTCTTGAGTGCGTCGAGGTCTTCCTTGGCCAGCTCGGTCTTCTTGGCGCCGCCGTTCATCTTGAGCGCGCGGATCGTCGCAACGAGCACGGCGGCATCCGGCTTGAGCCCGCCGAAGCGGCACTTGATGTCGAAGAACTTCTCGGCGCCGAGGTCGGAGCCGAAGCCGGCCTCCGTGACGACGATGTCGCCGACGGCGAGGCCCGCACGCGTGGCGAGGATCGAGTTGCAGCCGTGCGCGATGTTGCCGAATGGCCCGGCGTGCACGAAGGCCGGGCCGCCCTCGAGCGTCTGCACGAGGTTCGGACGGATCGCGTCCTTGAGCAGCATGGCCATCGCGCCCTGCGCATTGAGGTCGCGCGCGTAGATCGGCTTGCGATCGGCACCATACGTGGAGCCGACGATGATGTTACCCAGGCGCTGCTCGAGGTCCTCGAAGCTCGTCGCCAGCGCGAGGATCGCCATCACCTCGGACGCCGGGATGATGACGAAACGTTCCTCACGCACGACGCCTTCGGCGGGCCCGCCGAGGCCGATCACGACTTTGCGCAGCGCGCGATCGTTCATGTCGATCGTGCGCGGCCAGGTGATGCGGCGCGGGTCGATGTTGAGCGCGTTGCCCTGCTGCAGGTGGTTGTCGAGCATCGCGGCGAGCAGCGCGTGGGCCGAACTGATCGCGTGGAAGTCGCCCGTGAAGTGCAGGTTGATGTCGTCCATCGGCAGCACCTGCGAGTAGCCGCCGCCTGCCGCGCCGCCCTTCACGCCGAACACCGGCCCCAGCGAGGGCTCGCGGATGCAGAGCACGGCGTTCTTGCCAAGCTTCCGGAAGGCCTGCGCGAGGCCCACCGAGGTGGTCGTCTTGCCTTCCCCCGCCGCGGTCGGGTTGATCGCCGTCACGAGCACGAGCTTGCCCTTGGCGGGCCGCTCGGCGAGGTCGAGGGAGACCTTGGCCTTGTACTTGCCGTAGAGGTCGAGATCGTCAGGCCCGAGGCCGATTTCCTTGGCCACATCCGTGATGGGCCGGAGCTTGGCGGCTTGGGCGATCTCGATGTCAGAGGGGACGCTCATCGGGGGTCGTACACCTCAGGTGGGGGGTTGGAACCGCGAAAGCTACTCAGGCGAGCCCGAAGAGGGCCCGCGTATTGGCCACGAGCTGTGCGCCGAGGGTCGTGGGATCGTCGCCGCGGACCGCGGCGAGGCGCTGCAGCGTATACGCGCACCACGCCGGCTCGTTGCGCTTGCCGCGGAACGGTACCGGGGCGAGGAACGGACTATCGCTCTCGATGACGAGGCGATCAGCCGGGATGCGCCGAACGAGCTCGTCTCCGTCCCACTTCTTGAACGTGAGGACGCCGGCGTACGACACGTACCAGCCGGCGTCGAGCCCCGCCTCGGCGAGGGCCGGCGAGCCCGTGAAGCAGTGAAGCACGCCACGAATGCCGGCCTGGCCCGCCTCGCGGATCATGGCGATCGTGTCCGCCTCGGCCTCGCGGGTATGCAGCACCACCGGCTTGCGGTGCTGGGCCGCGAGGGCGAGCTGCGCCGCAAAGGCCCGGCGCTGCAGGTCCCGCGGCGAGTGGTCGTAGTGGTAATCGAGCCCGCACTCGCCGACTGCCACCGCGCCGGCGCCCAGCGCCTCGCTGAGGGCCTCGGCGTCACGAATGGGGTCGAACCCTGCCGCGTCGTGCGGATGCACGCCAGCGGTCCACCAGACGAAGCCAGGATGCCCCGCCGCGAGCGCCCGCGCCTTGGCGGCCGCTTCCAGCGACTCCCCGATGCACACCGCCCCCACGCCGCCCGCCGCCCGGAGCCGATCGAGCACCGCTGGCAGGTCCTCGGCGAACTGCTCGTTTGCGAGGTGTACGTGCGCGTCGATGAACGGCGGCGGAACGGACGGAGCCCCGCCAGGCTGCGATGCCGGACGGGGCTCCTGGTCGTGCATGGCCCTGCTCAGGCGCGGGTGGCGGGCACGCGCGAATGCGGCGTGGCGTCCGTCTCGCGCGGCCACTTCTTCTCGATCCACAGCACCAGCGGCGCGGCGACCCAGATGGAGCTGAAGGTGCCGACGACGATGCCGAACGTGAGGATCAGCGCAAAGGGACGGATGACGTCGCCGCCGAGGAAGATCATGGCGATGAGGGCGCCGAGCGTCGTGGTGCCCGTCATCACGGTGCGCGGCAGCGTCTCATTGACCGAGTCGTTGATCGTGTCGCGCAGCGGCTTCTTGCGGTTGAGGCGCAGGTTCTCGCGGATGCGGTCGAACACGACGACCGTGTCATTCATCGAGTAGCCGATCACGGTGAGGATGCCGCCGACCACGAAGAGCGAGATCTCGATGTTCAGGTACTTGATGAACACCATGGTCGCCAGCGTGTCGTGCAGCGTGCCGAGGATGGCGGCCACCGCGAAGCGCCACTCGAAGCGCCAGGAGATGTAGACCAGCGTCAGCGCGAAGGCGATGAGCGTGGCGATGATGGCGTTGCGCCGCAGTTCCTCACCGACGCGCGGGCCGATGCCTTCGGAGCCGACGCGCGTGAAGCCCTCGGCGCCGTAGCGCGCCCGGAGGGCCGCCTCGATCTGGTCGGCCACGTTCGCCGCGCCGCTCGCCTGCTGCTCCACCTGCGCCTTGTCCTGCGCGCGGATGCGGATCTCGTTGGGCGAGCCGAAGGTCGTGATCTCGGCCTCGCCGAGGCCGGCGCCCGCGATGGCGGCGCGCACCTCGGCGACGTCCGGCGCCTGCGGGAAGTTCAGCCGCAGCTCGGTGCCGCCCGTGAACTCGATGCTGTAGTTGAAGCCGGAGATCGGGATGAGGATGATCGCCGGCACGACGAACAGCACGACCGTGATCAGCGCCAGCTTCCACTGACGCACGAAGTCGAACTTGGTGTTGTGGAGGATGCGGAACATCAGATGCTCAGGGTCGTGGGCGCCTGCTTCTTCTGCGAGAGCCAGACGTAGTAGAGCGTGCGCACGAAGAAGATCGCGGACGCGAGCGAGGCGAAGATGCCGGCGAGCAACGTCACGGCGAAGCCGCGGACGGGGCCGTCACCGAACTGGTAGAGGATCGCCGCGGTGAGCGCCGTCGTCACGTGCGTGTCGACGATCGCGCTCCAGGCGTGGTCGAAGCCTTCGTCGATGGCCATGCGGATCGACTTCCCGCCGTCGAGCTCCTCTCGGATGCGCTCGAAGACGAGGAAGTTCGCGTCCACGGCCATGCCGATCGAGAGCACGAAGCCGGCGATGCCGGGCAGCGTGAGCGTGGCGTCGAACACGGCGAGGATGGCCAGCGTGATCATCGTGTAGAAGAACAGGCCGAAGACCGCGAGCATGCCCGAGAAGCGGTAGTAGCCGATCATGATGACGATGACGATCAGCACCGCCGCGATGCCGGAGTAGATGCCGGCCTGGATGGCATCGGCACCGAGCGAGGCGCCGATCGTGCGCGTCTCCACCACGGTGAGCGGAACCGGCAGCGCGCCGGCGCGCAGCACCAGCGCCAGGTCCTGCGCGGGCTGGATGTCGCGGCCGCCCATGGTGATCTGGCCGCGCGTCCCGATGGCGCCCTGGATGACCGGCGCGCTCATGACCTTGTCGTCGAGCACGATGGCCATGTTGTTGCCGATGTTGCGGCCCGTCTCGTTGCGGAAGCGGCGGCCGCCCTCGTTGTTGAGCTGGAAGGTCACCTTCGCGCCTTCCATCGGGTCCTGCTCCGGCTTCGCGTCCACCAAGTACTCACCGGTGATGATGTCCCGGTTCTCGAGCACGTAGAGCGGGCGGTACCACTGCGTCGAGATGCTCACCGAGTCGGAGCCCCAGCGGACGACCTTGCCCGGGGGCAGCGCGTTGCGGATGCCGCTGTCGGCGAGCAGGCGCTCGATGGTGCGCACGTCCGACTGCGCGACGTAGTACTGGCCCGGCAGGCTGCCCGGGGCGACAAGGCGGCGGAACGGCCCATCCGCCGGCGCCGCGGCGCTGTCGCCGGCGGCGCTATCCGTGGGCTGCTGGAAGATGCCGCCGAGCGCCGAGGGGCGCGTGGTGTCCGCGGTGGCCGCGGCGCCGCGATCGAGCCCGCGCGCCTTCGCGATCTGATCAAGCCGCGGCGCGACGCGCTCCAGCGCCTGCGTGCGGTCCGTGATCTGGAAGCGCAGGAAGGCCGAGCGCTGCACGACGGCGATGGCGCGCTCGCGGTCATCGATGCCCGGGAGCTCGACCTCGATGCGGCGCTCACCCACGCGCTGCACGATCGGCTCGGCCACGCCGAACTCGTCGATGCGCGAGCGGACGACGCGGAGCGCACGCTCCAAGGCGTCGTTCACGTCGCTCACCTGCTGCTGCGATTCATCGATCTCGAGCGCGAGGTGCATGCCACCGCGCAGGTCGAGCCCGTACTTGAGGGGGATACGCGTGTAGGTGGTGTCCACCATCACGCCATCGCGTTGGAAGCGGTCCTCGACGGTCCGCGGGAAGAGCGCCCAAGCCGACGCAATCACCATCGCGGCGATCGCGAAAAGGCGAGCCTTCAGGGAGTTCATCTGCAGCAGGTGAAGGGAGTGAAACCCGGGGGAAACCAGAACCTTGAAGAGTACCCGCGCACAGAGGGCAAGTCAATCAGAAACAACGGGTTAAACGCTAGCGCGGCAGGCCGGTGGCGCCGGCGGCGGCGAGCATGGCGCGGGCCGCCGCTTCGTCCTTGGCCAGCTGGGACCGCAGGGCGTCGGGACCGGAGAACTTCTGCGTGTCCCGCAGGCGGCCGAGCACGTCCACGCGCACGCGCTGCCCGTAGAGATCGCCCGTCATCTCGAAGCAGTGTACCTCGAGCGCCGTCTGCGCGTCGCCGAAGGTGGGACGCGGGCCGAGGTTCATCATGCCGCCGAAGGTGCCGCTGGGCGCCTGCACGCGCACGGCGTACACCCCCTCGGGCGGCAGCAACTTGCGCGGTGAGGGCGCGCCGAGGTTGAGGGTCGGAAATCCCAGCGTGCGTCCGCGCTGATCACCGGGCCGCACGATGCCGCCGATGCTGTACGCGCGCCCCAAGCCGTCGGCGGCGCGCTGCAGGTCGCCGCCGGCCACGGCGCGCCGGATCGTCGTGCTGGAGATCGGCCGACCGTCCGTCCCCTGCACCGCCTCCACGACCGACACGTCGAAGCCGCGGGCGTCGCCGAGCGCGCGCAGCACGTCAGCATCGCCGGAGCGTCCGCGGCCGAAGCCGTGGTCGTAGCCGATGAGCAGCTCGCGCACGCCGAGGCGCGCGATGAGCACGTGGTCCACGAAGTCCGGCGCCTCGTAGCGGGCCAGCGTCGGCGTGAACGGCAGGACCACGACGTAGTCGAGCGGCGACTCCGCCAGCACTTCGCTCTTCTCGTCGCCCAAGGTGAGCAGCGGCGGCGCAGCCGCGGGATTCACGACTTCGAGCGGATGCGGCTCGAAGGTCACGAGCACCGCTGGCAGCCCGCGCAGCTTCGCGCGCTCGGCGAGGCGCGTGAGCACCAGTTGGTGCCCGCGATGTACGCCGTCGAAGGTGCCGATGGTGCACACCGTGCCGCGGAGCTCGGGCGGCAGGCCGAAGGCGGGATCAGGCCTCACGCATCACCACCCGCGGCTGCCAGCGTTCGCCCTCCGGCGCATCGGCGCTGCCGCGCCGCTCCGCCAGCGCCACGAGCACGGGGGCGTCGTCGCGCACCAGCGCCCCCCAGGCCCCGGGGACCGTCGCCGCCACGTCGATGCCGCGCACGATCTTCGCGAGGTCGGCGTCGCTGAGTCGCTGCACGGGAAATCCCGGCAGCGCCTCGAGCGCCGGGCGCAGCACGGCACGTCGCTCGCGGAGATCCTCGAGCGTCACGGCATCGGCCACGTCGAAGGGCCCCGTGCGCGTGCGTCGCAGCGCCGTGAGGTGCGCCGCAGAGCCGACGGCGCGCGCCAGGTCACGTGCCAGCGAGCGCACGTACGTGCCGCCGCCGCAGGTGATGCGCACATCCGCCTGCACGACGCCGCCGTCGCCATCCTCGATCAGGTCGAGTAGCTCCCAGCGCTGCACGTTGATCGTCACCGGCTTGAGGTCCACGGCCTCGCCCGCGCGGGCGAGCGCGTAGGCGCGCTGGCCATCGACGCGCTTCGCGGAATACGCCGGCGGCACCTGCGCGATGGTCCCCACGAACTGCGGCAGGGCGGCGAGCAGCGCGGCACGCGCGGGCCGCGGCGCGGCGCGCACGACCTGCCCGTGCAGGTCCTCGGTGTCCGTCTCGGTGCCGAAGGCGATGCGCGCCTCGTAAACCTTGGGCTCGTCGGGAATGTGCGGCAGCAGGCGCGTCGCGCGGCCGACGAGGAGCACGAGCAGTCCGGTCGCGAAGGGATCGAGCGTGCCCGCGTGGCCGATGCGTTTCTCGCCGATGCTGCGCCGCGCGGCGCTCACGACGTCGTGCGACGAGACGCCGGCGGGCTTGTCCACCAGCAGGAGGCCGTCAGGCGTCGCCGTCGCCGCCACTGGACCCGTCACCGCCGTCATCGTCCGCGGCGTCCGCGGGATCCGCGGACGCCGCCTCCGGGGCCTGCGCCCCCTCGTCGCGCTTGATCTGCGCGAGCAGCGTCTCGATGCGGGCCGCGCGCTGCACCGATTGATCGAGTCGGAAGGTGAGTTCCGGCGCGAACTGCAGGCGCAGGGCGCGGCCGACACGGCCGCGCAGGTGCGGCGCCATGCCGGCGAGCGCCTCGACCGTGCTGGTCTTCGCGGCCTCGTCCCCCATCACGCTGACGAACACCGTGGCGTGGCGGAGGTCGCGGGCCATCTCCACCGCCGTGACGGTCACGAGGCCGGTGATGCGCGGGTCCTTCGCGTCCCGCGCGAGGAACGCCGCCACTTCCTCGCGGACGGCTTCGCCGACGCGATCGGCCCGACGCGGATCCCGTGGGGGCATCAGCGACCTCCGGTGGACGCGAGCGTCAACGCGAGCGCGCTCAGCCGGCCGTGGCCGGCTGGAGCGTGCGCGCGACGTTCTCGGTGCGGTAGATCTCGATCACGTCGCCGACCTTCACGTCGTTGAAGTTCTCGATCCCGATGCCGCACTCGTACCCTTCCTTCACTTCCTTCACGTCGTCCTTGAAGCGACGCAGCGAGCCGATCGTGCCGTCGTAGACCTCGATGCCGTCGCGGATGACGCGGGCGCGGCCCTGGCGGTTGATGACGCCCGAGCGCACGATGCAGCCGGCGATGACGCCGATCTTCGGCACCTTGAACGTCTCGCGCACCTCGGCCTCGCCGACGACGACTTCCTTCTCTTCGGGGCGCAGCAGGCCTTCCAGCGCAGCCTTCACGTCCGCCACCGCCTCGTAGATGATGCGGTAGAGCTTGATGTCCACGCCTTCGCGATCGGCCGCCGCGCGCGCCTTGGTATCCGGGCGCACGTGGAAACCGATGATGATCGCGCCCGATGCCTTCGCGAGCAGGATGTCGCTCTCGGTGACGGCACCGACCGCACGCGCCACCACCTCGACCTGCACTTCCTCGTTGCTGAGTTGCTGCAAGGCGTCGGCGAGCGCTTCCGCCGGACCGCCCTGGTCGGCCTTGATGAGGAGCTTGAGCTGGCGCTTCTCGCCGCTGCCCGCGCTCGCCATGAAGTCCTCGAGCGACACCGCACCCTTCGCGGTACGACGGCTCTTGGCCTCGCGGTCGAGGCGCTCGCGCCGCTGCGCGATCTCACGCGCTTCCTGCGCGTCGGCCACGACGATGAACTGATCGCCGGCCATCGGCACGCCGGTGAGGCCGAGCACCTGCACCGGCACCGCCGGACCCGCTTCCTTGACTTGCTTGCCACGCTCGTCGAGCAGCGCACGCACACGGCCCGAGTGCAGGCCGCAGATGAAGTCGTCGCCGACCTTCAGCGTGCCGTTCTGCACGAGGATCGTGGCCACGGCGCCCTTGCCCTGGTCGAGCTGGGCTTCCACGACCGAGCCCGTCGCGCGACGGTCCGGATTCGCCTTGAGGTCGAGGATTTCCGCCTGGAGCAGGATCTGCTCGAGGAGGTCCTTCACGCCCGTGCCCTTCTTGGCGCTGATCTCCGACGCCAGCGTGGTGCCGCCGAAGTCTTCGAGCACGACGCCGTGCTGGAGCAGGTCCTGACGGACCTTCATCGCATTGGCGGTCGGGAGGTCGATCTTGTTGATCGCGACGATCATCGGCACGCCGGCGTTCTTGGCGTGCGAGATCGCTTCGATGGTCTGCGGCATGACGGCGTCGTCCGCGGCGACGACGAGCACGACGATGTCCGTCACCTGCGCGCCGCGGGCGCGCATGGCGGTGAAGGCCTCGTGACCCGGCGTGTCGAGGAAGGTGATGTGCCGGCCGTCCGGCAGCGACACGTGATACGCACCGATGTGCTGCGTGATGCCGCCGGCTTCGCCGGCGACGACGGTCGCCTTGCGGATGTAGTCGAGCAAGGACGTCTTGCCGTGGTCGACGTGACCCATGATGGTCACCACCGGCGGCCTCGGCTTGAGGTCCTCGGCGGCGTCCTTCACCTCGTCTTCCTCGACGGACGCGGCGTAGTCCTCTTCGCGCACGGCGATGTAGCCGAACTCGCTCGCGATGAGCTCAATCTGGTCGAAGTCCATGCGCTGGTTGATGGTGACCATCAACCCGAGGTGCTTGAAGGCGAACGCGACGATCTGCGTGGCCGGAACCTTGAGGCTCTCGGCGAGCTCGCTGACGGTGATGAACTCGTTGACGCGGATCGTGACCTTCTCGCGCGCGGCGATCTCGGCGCGCATGGCGGCGAGTTCCTCGCGGGCGGCCGAGTCGTCACGCACGCCACGGCGCTTGCCGGTGGTGCCGCCCATCTGGCGCATCGTGCGCGAGATATTGGCCGTCACCTGCTCCTGGTCGACGCGACGTCCCTTCTTGCCGCGGCGCGGCCCGGAAGACGGCGTGGCGTTGGGGCCGAAGTTGTTGCCGGCGGGCGCGCCGGGGCGGCCGGAGCCGCCGCCGCGCTCGTCGCGGCGCCCACCACCAAGACCGCCGCCCGGCGTGGCCGAGGCGATCGGACGCGGCGGCAGCGCCAAGCCGCTGACCGGCCGCGGACGCGGCGGCGCGGGCGCGACGGGGCGCGGACGCGGGGCATCCGGAGCCGCCGGGCGCGTCGGTGCCGCAGCCTGCGGTGCGCTCGGCTCGGCGGCAGCCGACGCGGCGGCAGCATCACGCGCCGCCTCGGCCTGCCGCTGACGCTCAGCGTCGGCGAGTGCACGAGCCTGCGCCTGCTCTTCGGCAAGGCGCGCCGCCTTGGCCGCGACCTCGGCATCGCGCGCGGCCTGCGCCGCCCGCTCGGCTTCTGCCGCTGCGGCTGCGGCCTCGGCGGCCGCCTGTGCGGCGGCCGCTTCTTCCTCGGCCTTCTGCACATCAGCCGCACGGCGACGACGCGTGGTCTTCGCCGGCTCTTCCGCGGCCGGCGCGGGCTCGGGCTCTGGGGTGGCCACCTTCTTCGCGGCGGTCTTCTTCTTGGCCGCCGGAGCAGCAGGCTCCGCGGTCGCTGCGGCCTTCTTGGCCGCGACCTTCTTCTTGGCGGGAGCCGCCTCGGGCGCCGCCTTCTCGGTGCGCGTGCGCTTCTCGCGCTCCCAGCGCGCCCGCGCGCGGGCAACCTGATCGTCCGTCAGCGGGGACGCCGGCGTCCGCGCGGCGATATCCATCGCGCGCAGCATCGCCAGCACCTCATCGGCGCCGATTCCGAATTCCGTCGCCAGCTCACTTACCCGAAGCTTGCTCAACCCTGCCTCCGTTAGGCCTCACGTCCCGCCGCCGCCGCTGTGGCGATGGCCAGGATTCCCGCTGCCAACTTGTCGTCCACCACCCCGACGATCACCGCGATCGGCTTGCCGGTGGCGCGTCCGAGTGCCTCGGCCGATGCCACCTCGAGCGTCGGCACCCGCCGACCCGCCAACAGTCCGTCCACCTTCTGCCGTCCGTTGGGCGACGCATCGCGCGCCACGACTGCCACGCGCACCTTGCCGCCCTTCACCGCGTCGCGGACCCGATCGACGCCAACCAGCGCCAGTCGTCCCCGCACGCCGAGGCCGAGGAGCCCGAGCACCTTCCGCTGCTGGGCCTCGTCCACGCGCGTCCTGCCTTACTCGGCCGCCGACTCGCCACCGACTTCGGTGAGCTCGTCGAGGATGGCCATGATGCGATCGGCCTCTTCCGGCGCGATGCCGGGGAGCTTGAGGAAGTCCTCGCGCTCGAGGTCGATGATGTCGTTGAGCGTGCGGTAGCCGCCGGCCTCCAGCACCGCGACCGTCGCCGTGGCGAGGCCTTCGATGTCGGAGAGCGGCACGTCGGCCACGTCTTCGCCAGGGAGCGGCGCGAAGAGCGGGATGTCGCCGCCGCGCTCGAGCCACTCGCGGCTCGAGTACAGGTCGATCTTCCAGCCCGTGAGCTCCGAGGCGAGGCGCACGTTCTGGCCGTTGCGGCCGATGGCCAGCGAGAGCTGGTCTTCGTCGACGACGGCCTGAATGGTCTTGGTGGTCGGATCCGAGAACACGCGCGCGACTTTGGCCGGCGCGAGCGCGAGCTTCGCGAAGCGCTCGGGGTCGTTGGACCACGGCACGATGTCGATGCGCTCGCCGCCGAGTTCCTGCACGACGGCCTGCACGCGCGCACCCTTGAGGCCCACGCAGGCGCCCACCGGGTCGATCGCATCGTCCTTGGAGACGACGGCGATCTTCGTGCGGCTGCCGACCTCGCGCGAGGCCGCGCGGATCTCGACGATGCCCGACTGGATCTCCGGCACCTCAAGGCGGAACAGCGCCTGCACGAACAGCGCGTCGGCGCGCGAGAGGATGAGGCGCGGGCCCTTCGGCGTCTCCTCGATGCGCTTGAGCACCGCACGCACCGGCTCGCCCTGCGTGTAGGTCTCGCGGTGGTTCTGCTCGCGGTACGGAATGATCGCTTCCGCCTCGCGGAACTTGTTGAGCATCACGACGATCTTGCCGCGCTCGATCTGCTGGATCTCGCCGGAGAGCAGGTCGCCGACGCGGCCCGCGAACTCGTCGCGGATCTTCGTGCGCTCGCCCTCGCGGACGCGCTGCACGATGCGCTGCTTGGCGGCCTGCACGGCGCTGCGCCCGAATTCCTCGAAGGAGACGGGGATCTCCATGAGGTCCCCGACCTGGTAGTCGGGGTCCTCGTAGCGCGCCTCCTCGAGGTCGATCTCCATGACGTCGTCCTGCACGTCCTCGACGACCTTCTTGAGGATCACGATGCGGATGTCGCCCTTGGCGTCATCGATCTCGACCTCGGCCTGCACGTTCGGCCCGTGCTTCTTGGCCAGCGCGGCCAAGATGCCGTCCTTGAGCAGATCGTGCAGTTCCCCGCGCTGGATCTGCTTGCTGTCCGCCAGCTCGCGCAGCGCCATCAGGATCTCGGCTGAACCCGCCATCCCCAACTCCGTTCGAAAAAAGGATCTATGGCTTCCAGTGGAACGCGAGGCGGGCGTCGGTGACGTCCGCGAGCGCGATCACGTGCTCGGTGCCCTTCGCATCGCGGAGCCGGAGCGAGACCGCAGGGGCCTCCCCTTCCACCGCGACGATTTCTACTTCCTGCCGTCCGTGCAGCGCGAGACTGTTCACGCTGGCCCGACGTCCCACGAAGCGCCGCCACTCCCGCTCGTTGCGCAGCGGTCGTTCCATTCCCGGCGACGAGACCTCGAGCACGTAGCGCGAGGTGATGAGGTCGGGCTGTGCATCCAGCCGTGCCTCGATCGCCCGCGAGGCACGCTCGCAGTCGCCGACCTGCACCTTCTGGAGATCCAACCGGTCCACGCGGACGTCGAGCACCGGACGGCCCTTCGAGCCCCCGACCTTGAGCTCGACGAGCTCGAGGCCTAATGGCGCAAGTTCTTCATTGACAAGGGCTTCCAGCGCTTCCTTCACGGTCCTGACGGCCTCGTAGAGAACAAAAAAAGTGCGGGGAGACCTTCCCCCACACTCCGCTCACACTTCCGGAATGTCTCCCGACTGAAGGAGGATACCCTCCGCGCCCTAAGCCGTCAAGGCGGGTGCATTGCTGTAGATGCAGGCGATCTGCCGCCCCGCATCCCCAGCCCGATGCGAAAACAGGAGTCCGTTGTCGCACTTGGTGCACTCGCCGTTCGCCGTCCAGCGCGCGACCCCCAGCTGCGTCGCCTGCTCCGCCAGCAACGCTCGCAGGTCCACGTGCCGCGGCCGCTTGGTCTGCCAGCCCGTGAGCTGCTCGTACACATCCGTCCCGACCTCATAGCAGCGGCCGCAGATGCTCGGCCCCAGGTGCACGAGGCACTCGTCTACCGGGAATCCCAACTGCGCGAAGAGGCGCAATGCCTGCGGCAGGATGCCGCCTGCGACGCCGCGCCAGCCGGCGTGCACGATGCCCACCGTGCCGCTGGGATGCGCGATGAACGCGGGCACGCAGTCGGCGATGGTCACGGCCGCGGCGCCCGCGCCGATCACGATGTGGCCGTCGGCGCCCTCGATGCGCACCCATCCCTCGAAGGGGGCGTCGTGCACCAGCACCTTCGTCCCGTGCACCTGCAGCGCCGAGGCGAGGCGCGGCGCGCCGACGGCGGCCAACGCCTGATGCAGCGCGATCCAGCGCGCGCGCGCCTGCTCGCGGCTCGCGTCATCGGCCGCGCTGAGGTTGAAGTCGCCGGCTTCGCGCGTGGTGGTGAACGCCCGCACGCCGAAGCGCTCGAACGTCGAGACGTCGAGGCGGGGCGGCAGCGCGGGCATGCTCACGGCGGGATCCTCGACGCCAGCCGGTCAGCCGTTCGCGACGCGCTGGATGCTGGCGCCGAGCGCGTTCAGGCGCTCGTCGATGCGCTCGTAGCCGCGTTCGATCTGCCCGATGTTGTTGATCACGCTCGTGCCCTTCGCGCAGAGCGCGGCGATGAGCATCGCCATGCCGGCGCGAATGTCCGGACTCTCCACCTGCGCGCCGCGCAGCTGCGTGGGCCCGCTCACGAGGGCGCGGTGCGGGTCGCAGAGCACGATGCGCGCGCCCATGCCCACGAGCTTGTCCACGAAGAACATCCGCGACTCGAACATCTTCTCGTGGATGAGGATGATGCCCTCGCACTGCGTGGCCGTGACGATGGCGATGGACATCACGTCGGCTGGGAAGGCCGGCCACGGCTGGTCCTCCAGCTTCGGCACCGCGCCCCCGAGATCCGACTTGATGCGCAGGTCCTGCTCAGCCGGGACCACGAGATTGTCGCCATGGACCTCGGTGCTGACGCCGAGCCGGTCGAAGCCGAGGCGGATGGACCGCAGGTGTTGCACACCGGCGTCCTCGATCACCAAGCGCGAGCGCGTGACGGCGGCGAGGCCGATGAACGAGCCCACCTCGATGTGATCGGGCCCGATGCGGAAGCGTCCGCCGTGCAGGCGACGGCCGCCGTGGATGGTGAGCACGTTCGAGCCGATGCCGTCGATCTGCGCGCCGAGCGCGACGAGCATCTGGCAGAGGTCCTGCACGTGCGGTTCGGAGGCCGCGTTGTGCAGCGTGGTTGTACCCTGCGCCGCCACGGCGGCCATGATTGCGTTCTCGGTGCCCGTGACGGAGGGCTCGTCGAGGAAGATGTCCGCGCCGACGAGGCGCTTGGCGCGGAACACGATGCGCTCGCCGAACTCGTGGGTGGCGCCGAGGGCCTCGAGGGCGAGCACGTGCGTGTCGAGGCGGCGGCGGCCGATGACGTCGCCGCCCGGCGGCGCCAGCGTCACCTCGCCGCAGCGCGCCAGCAGCGGCCCGGCGAGCAGCACGGAGGCGCGGATGCGCGCGCAGAGGTCGGGCGGCAGCGTGTCGCCGCGCACGTCCTTGGCGTGGATGACGAGCGTGTTCGCACCCGTCCACTCCGCGCTGGCCCCCGCCGCGCGCACCAACCCGAGCAGCGATTCGATGTCGCGGATGCGCGGGACGTTCTCGAGCGTGACCGGCTCGTCGGTGAGCAGCGCGGCACAGACGATCGGCAGCGCGGCGTTCTTGTTGCCGGTGGGTCGGATCGCTCCGGAGAGCGGGCGACCGCCTTCGACGATGAACTGGGGCTGGGACATAGCCGCACAATATATGCTTGACGCCACGCCGTTGGCTGGAGAGTGTTCCGTATGCTCTTCCTGCAACTCGCCGCGACGGCGGCCGCCACCGCGGATACGGTGCTGGTGCGCCAGGTCCCGCCCGTGCGGACGGCGTTCGAGCAGCTTGTGTTCGTCGCCTCCGGGCTGACGTCCATCCTCACGCTGCTGGTCGTGCTGGTCATCCTCTTGATGCTCGTGGGGATGCGCCAAGCGGCGAAGGCGTTGCACGCGAAGCTCGAGGAGGTGCTGACCGAGCTGCGCCCGCTCACGCAGAACGCGAATGCCGCCTCGCAGGACCTGCGCGAGGCCACGGCGATGGCCAAGGAAATGGTCGCGGAGTCCCGCGAGACGGTGGCGATGGCCAACGCGCGCGTGCGCGAGACGGTGGAGGATCTTTCGGACCGGGTGGCGGAACTGTCGGCTATCATCGGTCGCGTGACGCGGCTGGCGACGCGCATCGGCGCGGTGGCCAGCACGGCGATCGGGGGACTCAAGGCCGGCGCGCGCTTGATGGGCTTCCGCCGCAAGCCGCGCGATGGTCGCGACGACGAGCGCCCTCAGCTACGCAAGTCGCAGCGCGCCCGGCCGCGCCGGAAGCGCTGAGCATCCGCATGCTGCGACCGCAGCGCCCGCCACGCAGGCCGCGGTCGCCGCGCGCCGCTGGGATCGGCGCACGTGGGATCGGCGCGCGTGGGATCGGCGCACGTGGGATCGGCGCACTTGGCGGCGCGTTGCTGCTGCTCGTGTTGCTCCCGGCGGATGCCTACGCCTGGACGCCCGGCACACACATCCTGATCGGCGAGGCCGTGCTGCGCTCGGCTGATCTCCTGTTGCCAGCCGCGCTGGCCCAACTGCTGCGCGCGCATCCGTTCGAGTTCCTGTACGGCTCGATCGCCGCTGACACCAGCTTCGCCAAGCGCTACGCGAAGGTCGGACGGCATTGCCACTACTGGCACGTCGGCGACGAGATCCTTGACCGCGCGCGGGACGACGCGCTGCGCGCCTTCGGCTACGGGTACCTCGCGCACCTCGCGGCCGACGTCGTGGCGCACAACCACTTTGTGCCGCACCAGCTCGCCATCACCAGCAGCACCAGCGGCGCGGGCCATGCGTACTGGGAGGCGCGCTTCGAGGCCGCGCTCGGCGAGCAGTGGTCGCGCCGCGCGCGCGAGGTGATCCTGCTCGAACACAACCAGGCCGACGAGCACCTCGACCGCATCCTCTCGCCGACGATCTTCAGCACGACGACCAACCGTCGGATCTTCCGCGGCATGGTGCACGCGGCGGATCTCGGCGCGTACCAGCGCATGCTCAGCCTGATGGCCGCCAACAGTCGCTGGCCCCTACGGCAGCCGTCGGTCACGGCGCACGTGGAGCTGGCCTTCGACCACGTGGTGGACCTCTTGGTGCGCGGCGACGCGGCGGCGGCGCGGCGGGCGGACCCGAGCGGCGAGGAGGCGCTGCGTGAAGCCAAGCGGATTCGCAAAGGCGCACTGGAGCGCGGCGGCGAGCGCGCGGCGCGGAAAGATGCCGCCGATCGGTTTGCCCTCCCGCCGAGCGAACTGCCGTGGGTGCGGAAGCTGCCGCGCCCGCTCTACGAGCCTATTCGAACGCCCGCGTGAGGCCGGCGAAGGCGATCACGAGGCGCTTGCGCCCAATCGCCTCATCGTCGAAGTCCACGGTCACCTTGGCGTCCTTCCCCGCACCGCTCACCTCGGCGATGGTGCCTGAGCCGAACTTGGCGTGCGACACGCGCTCGCCCTTGGTGAAGGCCGGCAAGTCCTGTGACGATTCTTCGTCCGCCACGAAGCTCGGCACGCTCCCCTCTCGCGGCGACCAGCTCGGCGGCTTCAGGCGACCGAACTCAGCGCCGTCCTCCGGGGCGCGTCGGCGCACGCCGGGATCGCGCTCGCCGTAGTCGCGGCGGCCGTACGCTCGCGGCCCGCCGTCGCGCGGGGGGGCGGCGAGGCGCGTAGTGCTGCGCAGGCGAATCGTGCGGCGCAGCTCGACGCGCGACTCGTCCAGATGATCCAGCAGCCGCGAGCGCTGCGACTGCACGAAGCGACCTTCACGCAGGCGCTGGCGGGCCCAGCTCAAGTAGAGCCGCTCGCCGGCGCGCGTGATCGCGACGTACAGGAGGCGTCGTTCCTCTTCCATCTGCTCGTTCCCGTCGCCGCCATCGAATTCATCCGCGTAGCGGATGAGCGGGAACAGCCGGTCCTCGAGACCCGTGACGCAGACGAATCCGTACTCCAGGCCTTTCGCGGTGTGCACGGTCATCATCGTCACGGCGTCTCCGTCGGGGCCGATCTGGTCCGCCGCCGTGACCAGCGTGACACTCTGCAGGAAATGATCGAGCGGGCGCAGGCCGACCTCGCCGCCATCCTCGATGACGACTTCCGCAGCGGAGTTCACGAGCTCCTGCACGTTCAAGAGCCGCTCTTCACCCTCGGGACCGTCCTTCCGCAGGGCCGCCGAGTAGCCGGACTCCTCAATGATCGTGAGCAGGAGGCGGTTTACGCTGGTATCGGCAGCGGCGTCGCGCAGGCGATCGACGAAGCGCACGAAGATGTCCAGCGCATCCTTGAGGGCTGGCCGCAGGCCGGGCAGCGCTCCAGCAGCCGCGCGGCGCGCCATCTCCAGCAACGGCACACCGGCCTGCGCTGCCTCCGCCGCCAGCAGTTCGATGCTGGTGTCGCCCACGCCGCGCTTCGGAGCTTGGACCGCGCGGCGGAACGCCTCGTCGTCCTGCGGATTCGCGACGAGGCGCAGCCAGGCGACCATGTCGCGAATCTCCTGACGGTCGTAGAACCGTGTGGCGCCGATCAGGCGGTACGGCACGCCCGCGCGGCGCATCGCGTCTTCCATGCCGCGGCTCTGCGCGTTCGTCCGGTAGAGCACGGCGGCATCCGAGAGCCGCCGCCCGCCGCGCCGCCAGTCGAGCATCGCCTCGGCGATGGCCTCGGCCTCATCGCGGTCGTCGGCGGCCTCGAGCAGCACGACTTGCTCGCCGCCCGCGCGCGTAGGCCGAAGCGTCTTGCCGCGCCTCGCCAAGTTCGCGGAGATCACCGTGTTCGCCAGCTCGAGGATGGCCGCCGACGAGCGGTAGTTCTCCTCGAGACGCACCACCGTGGCATTCGGATAGTCGCGCTCGAAATCGAGGATGTTGCGGACGTCTGCGCCGCGCCAGCCGTAGATCGCCTGGTCGTCGTCTCCGACGACCGCCACGTTGCGATGCTCACTGGCGACGAGCCGCACGAACTCGTACTGGGCCCGGTTCGTGTCCTGGTACTCGTCCACCAGCACGTGCCGGAAGCGTCGCGCCAACCGCGTGCGCACGTCCTCGTGCTCACGCAGGATGCGCACGGGCAGCACGAGCAGGTCGTCGAAGCACACGGCATTGGCCGCGCGCAGGGTCTCTTCGAGGTCGCGGTAGACCTTCGCCGCGGCCTGCGCCTTGCCCGTGCGCGCCAACTGCTCGAACTCCGCGACGCCGACGAGCGCGTTCATCGCCGAGCTGATCTCGCTGGCGATGCCCTTCGGCTCGTACTCGTCCGTCGAGATGCCGTGCTTCTTCATGAGGCGCTTGATCACGACCAGGAGATCGCTCTGATCGTAGATCGTGTACTCCGGCGTGCGGCCCACCAACGCGGCATGTGCGCGCAGCAAGCGGGCGCCGATGCCGTGGAAGGTGCCGATCCACATGCCGCGCGGATCCTCGCCCAGCGCGCGCCCCACGCGCTCGCGCATCTCCCCGGCGGCCTTGTTCGTGAACGTGACCGCGAGGATCTCCTGCGGCAGCACGCCGCGCTCCGCGATCAGCCGCGCGATGCGCGCCGTGAGCACGCGGGTCTTGCCCGAGCCCGCGCCCGCGACCACCAGCAGCGGACCGTCCTCGTGTTCGACGGCGGCGCGTTGGGCGGGGTTGAGCGAGGGGAACGGCGCAGCGCCGCTCACCCGAGGCGTTCCTTGCCGAACATCGCCGCGAGCGCCGGCGGCAGATGCACGCTGCCATCGGGCTGCTGATAATGCTCCAGGATGGCCGCGATGATGCGCGGGAACGCGAGCCCCGAGGCATTGAGCGTGTACACGAAGCGCGGCTTCTCATTCGGCGCCGGCCGGTAGCGGATGTTCGCCCGACGGCCCTGGAAATCCGTGAACAGCGAGCAGCTCGAGACTTCGAGCCACTTACCCACGCCCGGCGCGAACACCTCGAGGTCGTAGGTCTTGGCGCTGGCGAAGCCCGTGTCGCCCGCGGCCAGGAGCACGACGCGGTACGGCAGCCCCAGGCGCTGCAGCACGGCTTCGGCGTGCGAGAGCAGCAGCTCCAGCTGCGCCTCGCCGTCTTCCGGCGCGCAGTAGCGCACCAGCTCGACCTTGTCGAACTCGTGCACGCGCAGGAGTCCGCGCGTGTCCTTGCCGGCCGACCCCGCCTCGCGACGGAAGCAGGGCGAGTAGGCGCAGAGGGCCTTGGGCAGCTCGTCCGCGGTGAGGATCTCATCGCGGAAGAGGTTCGTGACCGGGACCTCGGCAGTGGGGATGAGGAACAGGTCCTCGTCCTTCAGCGCGTACATGTCGTCTTCGAACTTCGGCAGCTGGCCCGTGCCGGTCATGGTCGCGCGATTCACGACGACCGGCACCCAGGTCTCCTCGTAGCCGAACTCCGCGGTGTGGAGGTCGAGCATGAGGTTCATGAGCGAGCGCACGAGGCGCGCGCCGGCGCCGCGATACACGATGAAGCCCGAGCCCGAGATCTTCGCGCCGCGCGGCAGGTCGAAGAGCCCGAGCGACTCGCCGAGCTCCCAGTGTGGCTTCACGCTCTCCGCCGCCCGTGGGCTGCCCCAGCTGCGCAGGATCACGTTGCGCGATTCATCGCCCGCGGGGACATCGGCCAAGGTGAGGTTCGGGATGCCGAGCAGGAGCTCGTCGAAGCGCGTCTGCGTCACCTCCAGCTGCGCCTCGAGCGCGGCGATCTCCTCGCCGATCACGCGGGCACTGGCCTGCAGTTCGCTGGCGTCTTCACCGGCCTTCTTGCGCTTGCCAACTTCCTGCGTGACCCGGTTGCGCTCGGCCTTGCGCTCTTCCGTGCGCGCGATGGCGGCGCGGCGCGTGCGGTCGAGCGCCTCCAGTTCGTCGATGAGCGGGCCGTAGATGTCGAGCTTCTCGCGGCGGCGCATGGCGTCGCGCAGCGCCGCTACGTCCTCGCGGACGAGCTTCGGATCGAGCACGGTCAGAACTCCGGGATGCCGTCAGCGAACGAGCGGAATCCGCAGTTCGGATTGATGCGGCCGATGAAAAACGCGCGACGCTCGGCGACGTTGATCGAGTCGACGCGGAACTTGGCGAACACGACCGGCTGGCCCTGGAATTGGCAGAGCTGCGAGACGACGCGCACGAGGAAGGTCTGCCCGACGTCCAGCTCGAGGGTGGTGTCCGCGACCCAGCCCGTGCGCGGGGCTTCGGTGACCGCCGGATACGAGTCCACGGCGACCTGCAGGCCCAGCGTGCGCGCGCCGCTGATGGGCGTGATGACCTTCGACATCGGCAGCACCTGCAGCTTGCCGGCCGGCGTGATGTCGATGGCGAAGTCGAACGCGCCCGAGGGCTCGAGGCGCACCGGCGCATTGCTCGCCACGACGAACGCCGTGGGATACGGCGTCGGCGAGCCCGTGACGGCCCACAGGTTGAAGAACGTGGGGACGACCTCGTTGTTCGCGATGGGCGCGAAGGGGTCGGGGCCGCACCCGAGGGCTGCCGCGGCGACGAGCGCGAGCGGGGCGAGCAGACGGCGGCGCAGGGCGCCGATGCGAGTGGAAGTCACGCCGTAAGTTACCCCGCTGCACGCGTTTCCATCAAGCGACGCACGCTTGACTTGCCTGTGGTGCAACGTACACTTCCGGCGTCCCCCTCACTGGAGCCGCCAGCTTGGCCACGATCCGCGACCTTGTTGCGACCCTCCGCCGCTTCGACGGCGTCACGGCCGCGGCCGTGCTTGGCCGCGACGGGCTGCTGATCGACCACGACGCGAACGCCGGGGTGGACGCCGAGCAGGTGGCGGCGCACGTGCCTTCGATCCTGCAGTTCGCGGACGAACTGGGCGCGGCGGCGGCAGCGGGGGCCCTGCAGACGGCCGTCCTTGAGCTGCAGGAGGCCACCGTGGTGTTGGCGGCCATGTCCGCCGACGTGGTCCTGTTCGTGATGCTGCGACCGGACGCCAACCTCGGCGCGCTGGTCTACGACATCCGGCGCCACCGCGCGGGCCTCGCGGCGCTGGTCTGACCCGCTGCCCGTGACCGACGCGGCTGTCACCCGTACGCGCATCCTCGTCGCCGACGACGAACCCCACATCGGCCGCATCATCAAGACGAAGCTCGAGCAGGGGCCCTTCGCCGTGGACCTCGTCTACGACGGGGCCGAGGCCCTCGCGGCCCTCGAGCAGCAGCCGCCGGTCGGGTTGCTCATCCTCGACCTCATGATGCCCCGCATCGGGGGGCTCGAAGTGCTCGAGCGCGTCCGCGCCGATGCCCGGTTCTCCCGCCTGCCCTGCCTCGTGCTCACTGCGGCTGGGCAAGATCACCAGGAAGAAGATGCGCGCCGCCGCGGGGCCGACGAGTTCATGACCAAGCCCTTCAGCCCGAAGCGGCTCTTGGCCCGCGTGACCGAACTCGTCGAGGCCGGCTCGTGAGCGCGCCGCTCTTTGCCGTCGTGCTGGCCGGGGGCATCGGCTCGCGGTTCTGGCCGCTGTCCACGCCAGAACGGCCAAAGCAGCTGCTGCCGCTTGTTTCCGCGCACACCATGCTGGAGGACACCGTCGCGCGGCTCGAAGGCCTCGTGCCACGCGACCGCGTGCTGATCCTGACCAGCGCGCAGCTCGCGCCAGCCATCCGACGCACCTTGCCCTGGCTCGCGGCAGACCAAGTGCTCGAGGAGCCCCGCGCGGCCGGCACTGCCGCTGCCCTCACCTGGGCGGCACTCGAGGTGCGCCGCCGCGGCGGCGCGGATGCGACGATGCTCTCCGTCCACGCCGACGCCGCCATCGGCGACGACGCGGACTTTCGGCGCGTGCTGGCGCTGGCCGCCGAGGGCTCGCGCGCGCAGCGCTCGCTTACGACCGTCGGCATCATCCCGACCGACGCGAACCCGGGCCTCGGCTACATCGAACCCGGTGCCGCCCTCGATGCCCAGGTGTCGCGCGTGGCGCGCTTTCGCGAGAAGCCCGACCGCGCGACGGCCGAGCGACTGGTCGCGCAGGGCTGCCTCTGGAACTCGGGCATCTTCGCGTGGCCTGCCCAACTGTTCCTCGATGAAGTCCGCGCCCACACGCCGGAGCTCGCGGCGGCGCTCGCGGCGGCCGACCATGGGCGCGATGCCTTCTTCGCCGCCGTCCACGACACCGTGAGCGTGGACGTCGGCGTCCTCGAGCGCAGCGACAAGGTCGCCGTGGTGCGCGGCGGGTTCGGCTGGGACGATGTCGGCACCTGGGGCGCGCTGCGGCGCGTGCGCACGCGCGATGCCTTCGGCAACGCGACGCACGGCAGCGTGCACGCAGTGCAGGCGCGCGACAACGTCGTGCATGCGGAGACCGGGCGCGTCGTCCTCTACGGCGTGCAGGACCTCGTCGTCGTCGTGCGCGACGGCCTCACGATGGTCACCACCGTCGCCCATGCCGACCAACTGAAGCAGATGCTCGACCAATTGCCCCGCGAGGTCCGCGATCTCCCATGAGCGGCTTCTACCTCTACGACGACGCGGCAGCCCGCGACTTCGCGCCGTTCGCGCGCACGCGCCCCGCCGGTGAACTACGCGCCGGCGCGCGCTTGATCCGCGAACGCTGGGCGCAGTTGCTCGGTGTGGCGGCCGAGGGATTCGTCTCCGCGCCGCATCTCGCGCAGTTCGCGGAGTTTGACGCAGCGCCGGCCGCTGCGCGGACCATCCCCGCGGGCCGCTGGCTGGTGAACGCACGCTGTGCGCCTCGCCTCGACGCCGTGGCGCCTAGCGCCGATGTGCGCGTGTTGCGCTGCGACGGCCGCGTGGCGGCAGTTCGGCTCGACGCGGCGCTCGACGTGGCGCAGCTCGCCGACGGCAGCGCGCACCTCGACACCTGGGCCCAGGGCGCGACGGCGGACGTCGGTGGCTGGTGGCTCGAGCAGGTCTGGGACCTGATCGGCTTGTTGCCGACGATGCTCAGCGCCGACATCACGGCGCTCATCCCGGCAACGCCGAATCCCCGTGGGGTGACGGTGCTGGGCGGCGGGACCGTGCACGTCGCCGATGATGCGACGATCGAACCGTACGTCGTCGCCGACACCAGCGCGGGGCCCGTGCTCATCGAGGCTGGCGCCCACGTGCTGGCGTTCACGCGCCTCGTGGGCCCCTGCATCATCGGCGCGGGCAGCACGGTGATGGGTGGTCGCGTGGCGAGCTGCAGCATCGGCCCCGCGGTGAAGGTGAGCGGCGAGATCAGCATGTCCATCATGCTCGGCCACGCGAACAAGGGGCACGATGGATTCGTCGGGCATAGCGTGATCGGGCGTTGGGCCAACCTTGGCGCGGGCACCATCACGAGCAACTTGAAGAACTCGTATGGCGACGTGTCGCTCTGGACGCCCCGCGGCACTGAGCGCACGGGGCTCCAGTTCCTCGGCAGCTTGATCGGCGATCATGTGAAGACGGGCATCGGCACGCGTCTGAGCACGGGCAGCGTGCTCGGTGCGGCGGCGAACATCTTCGGCACGCGGATGCCGCCCAAGCTCGTCCCGGCGTTCGCCTGGGGCGACGGCGAGCCCTGGGAGCGCTTCGCGCTTGATCGCTTCTTGGTGGTGGCCGCGCGGGTGATGGGGCGGCGCGGCGTGGCGCTGCCGGCCGACGCCGGCGCGCACTGGGCGCGCATCGCGGCGGCGGACGGCGACGCGTGAAGGTCTGGTCGCTCGGCAGCGGCAGCCGCGGCAATGGGCTCGTCGTCGCCAGCGGCGACCGTGCGATCCTCGTGGACTGCGGCTTCGGGCCGCGGGCCTTGGCGCTGCGGCTGAAGACGATCGGCATCGCCCCCGAGATGGTCAGCGCGCTCGTGCTCACGCACGAGCACCAGGATCACGCCGACGGGGCGGCCCGGGCGCAGCACAAGTGGCGCTGGCCCGTGTACGCGAGTGCCGGCACGCACGCCGGCGTGGCGGAGATCCCGGGCAAGCAGCGGCACACGCTCACGCCCGACGCTCCGACCGTCATCGCCGGATTCCGCGTGGACGCGCTGCGCATCGCGCACGACGCGGCGGACCCACTGGCGTTCGCAATCACCGACGACGCGAGCGGCGCGCGCATCGGCATCGCCCATGACCTCGGCGCCGTGCCGCCGGCGCTCGAGCAGCTCTTCGCGCGCTGCGATGCGCTGCTGATCGAAGCCAACCACGACGTGGACATGCTGCGGAATGGGCCATATCCGCCGTCGCTGCAGGCGCGCATCCGTGGCGGACGCGGGCATCTCAACAACATGGAGACCGCGCAATTGGTGCAGCGGTTGGCCCATCGCGGCCTGCAGGCGGTGGCGCTGCTGCACCTGAGCGAAACCAACAACACGCCGGCCTGCGCCGCCGACGCGGTGAGCCGAGGACTGGCGGCAGCCGGCATGACGCTGCGTGCCCATCCCGCCGCTGGGCGCAGACCCGACGCGCTCGTGCACCTGACGGCGCGGCACGTCGCCACGACCGCACCCCCCGTCCCTCGCGCGAACCCGAGCACGCAACTAACGTTGGCATTGTAGGGCTTCCCCCGATGCTGTTTCCCCCCGAGCCCCTTCGCCGATGAGCCCTTCGATTTCCTGGCGCCACGATGCGCCAGCGTCCCTCGTCGTCTTCCTCGTGGCGGTGCCGCTGTGCCTGGGCATCGCCCTGGCGAGCGGCGCCCCGCTCTTCTCCGGCATCATCGCCGGCATCGTCGGCGGGCTCGTCGTCGGCCTGATCTCCGACTCGCAGCTCATGGTGAGCGGCCCCGCGGCGGGCCTCACGGCCATCGTGCTCGCCGCGATCACGC
>CAZCIM010000024.1:0-28708 GCA_964498895.1 uncultured Gemmatimonas sp.
CGACGATGTTGCGGCGACGCTTGTTGAGCTTGATGATCTTGAACTCGTAGGTCTGGCCGAGGAGCTCGTCGATGTTCGGGACGCGACGGAGCGCGATCTGCGAACCCGGGAGGAACGCGTCGACGCCCATGAGGTCGACGACCACGCCACCCTTGATCTTCTTGACGAGCGTGCCGGTGACCGGCTGGTCGGACTCGTACGCGACGCGGATCCGCTCCCACACGCGCATGAAGTCGGCCTTCTTCTTCGACAGGACGACCGAGCCCTCGGAATCTTCGAGGTGCTCAAGGAGGACTTCGACTTCGTCCCCGACCTTGAGCTCCGGCATGTCCTTGAACTCTTCGAGCGGGATCGTGCCTTCGGACTTGAAGCCGATGTCGAGCACGACCAGGTTCTCGCGGATCTCGAGCACACGGGACTTCACGATCTCGCCTTCCTCGATGGAGGCGAGCGTCCCGTTGTACATCTCCATCATCGCTTCGAACTCATCCGACGACAGTTCGTCTTCGTCGTAGAGCTCGGGGCGGCGGTTGGCGAGGGGGCGGAGCTGCGCGCGCTGGGCATCGCGCTTCTGGCGCGCGATTTCCTCAGGGGTCAGCGTATCGACTGCGGTCATGACTTCTCCACACGCGGGGTGTTTAGGCTCGCCGCGGACGAGGTTAGGGGAAGAGCGGCTGGCCGGAACTTCCGACCAGCCTCACAAGCTACAAGACGGAAGACGGAAGGTCAACAAGGGCAAGCACTTACCCTTAAGCCCCTTCCGTCTTCCGTCCTCCGTCCGCTGTCAGGCCGCCGGTTGCCCCTTCATCGCCTGCTTCGCCATCGCCACGATCCGCTCGACCTGCTCCTCCTGCGTGAGCGCCGTGGTGTCGATCAGGACGGCGTCCGGCGCCTGCTTGGTCTGGGCCTCGTCCTTGAGGTCGCGCTGAATCAGCGCCTCGACCTCGGCGGCGATTTCCGCGTCCTCGGGCGCCCGCTGCAGACGCTGCACCAGCCGGCGCCGGGCCCGCTCCCAGGAGTCGGCGACGAGAAAAATCTTGACCCGCGCCTGCGGAAACACCGCCGTACCCATGTCGCGGCCGTCCACCACCACCGGGTGCCCCTCCGCCGCCGCCTGCACCTGACGGTTCACCCAGGCGCGCACGCCCGGCATCTGCGCCACCAGGCTCACGTTCGACGTCACCGCCTTGCCGCGGAGTTCGACCTCGAGATCCTCGTCGCCGAGGTAGGGGTGGAACGTCGTCTCACCCGGCTCGAGGTGAATGGGCGCCGCGGCGGCGAGGACCATCGCTTCGGTCCATCGCATGGCGTCCGGCTCGGCGCGGAGCGTGGCGGCCGTCGCGGCGCGGTACAGCGAGCCCGAGTCCACATGGCGCAGCCCAAGCTCCCGCGCGACCCACTTGGCGGTCGAACTCTTCCCAGAGGCGGCGGGTCCATCAATGGCGACGACGAGCGGGCGGCGGCGGTCAGTCACGGCGTCTTCACGGTGTCGAGGTCGTCCCAGAAACTAGGCCAGCTGACGGCGCAGCAGAACGGGTCGTCTACGGCGATCACGTTCGGTTGCTGGGCGCCGAGCACGCCGAAAGCCATCGCGATGCGATGGTCGCCGTGCGTCGTGATCTGCCCCATGAGCCGCTGGCGGCCGCCGCGGATCACGAAGCCATCGGGCAGCTCTTCAGCGTCCACGCCGAGGGCCTGCAGGCCGCTCACGATGGCGCGGATGCGGTCGCTCTCCTTCACGCGCAGCTCCTCGGCGCCGGTCACCCGCGTCTCGCCCTCGGCGCGCGCGGCGACCACGGCGATGAGCGGCAGTTCGTCGATGAGGCTGGGCACTTCGTCCGGCGTGATCGTCGTGCCGACCAGCGCGCCCTTGGTGATGTGCAGCGTGGCCACCGGCTCCCCACCCTGCAGCGCCTCGTCCTCGAAGGCGATCTGCACGCCCATGCGGCGCAGCGCGCGGAAGGCACCGAGGCGGGCCGGATTGATGCCGACGTTCTCGACGCGCAGCGCGTCGCCCTTCGCGGCGCCGATCGCCACGAGGCCCGCGAGGAATGCCGCGGAGGAGGGATCGCCGGGCACGTCCACGTCTCCGGCATCGAGCCGCGCCCGCGGGTTGAGCGCCACGCTGAGTCCGTCCACGTGCAGCTCCACGCCGCGCGCCTGGAGCATGCGCTCCGTGTGATCGCGCGTGGCCGCGGGCTCGTGCACTTCCACCGGCACGTCGGCGACCAGCCCAGCGAGCAGGATCGCGCTCTTCACCTGCGCGCTGGCGACCTCCGAGTACCACGTGAGGCCCTGCAGCGGCCCGCCGACGATCTGCATCGGCAGTCCGCCGTGCGGCGGCAGCTCGACCTGCGCACCCATCGCGCGCAGCGGCTTGGCCACGCGGCCCATCGGGCGGCGGCTGAGGCTGCCGTCGCCGACGAACGTCGCCGACACACCGGCGCCAGCGACGACGCCGGCCATGAGCCGCGCGGTCGTCCCGGAGTTCGCGCAATCGAGCGGCACGCTGGGCGCCTGCAGGCCCCGTAGGCCGACTCCGTCGATAACGAGCTCCGGTGCGTCGAGGGCCGGAATCGCGACGCCCATCGCGCGCAGCACGCCCGCCGTCGCGTACACGTCGGCGCTCTGGAGGATGCCACGCACGCGCGACGTGCCTCGCCCCAGCGCGGCGAGGATCAGCGCGCGATGCGAGATGGACTTGTCGCCGGGAACGCGCAGGCGCGTCACGACGGTCGCAGCCGCTGCTGCAGGCTCAGCGCAGCCACGACTCGAGCGCCGTCGCGAGGTCGGTCTTCTCGTCGCGGTACTTCACGATCACCGGCGTCTGCAGGGCGAGCCCCTGCTCCGCCGCGAAGCCACCCTTCACGGCGCGCGCGCCCGGCACCACCACCGCGCCGGCGGGAATCTCCAGCGGCGCGTCGGCGGAGCCGCGGTAGACCTTCTCCTTCACAAGGTCGAACACCGGCGTGCCGCGCGTGAGCACCACGCCCGCCGCCAGCACGGCCTTCTCGCGCACCACGGTGCCCTCGTACACGCCGCAGTTGCCGCCGACGATCACGTCATCCTCGATGATCACCGGCGAGGCGTTCACCGGCTCGAGCACGCCGCCGACCTGCGCGGCCGCGCTCAGGTGCACGCGCTCGCCGATCTGCGCGCAGCTGCCGACCAGCGCGTGCGAGTCCACCATGGTGCCGCTGCCCACGTAGGCGCCGACGTTGATGTACATCGGCGGCATGCAGACGACGCCGCTCGCAAGGTGCGCGCCGCGGCGCACCGACGAGCCGCCCGGCACGATGCGCACGCCGCGGGCCGTCGTCATCCGCTGCGGCGGATACGTGTGCTTGTCGAAGAACTGGAACGGCGAATCCTTCCCCGACATCTCGACGATCTTGCCCGCACGGAAGCCGAGCAGGATGCCGCGCTTCACCCAGGGCACGGCCTTCCAATTGCCCTTCTTGTCCTTCTGCGCGGAGCGCACCTCACCGGCCTCAAGCGCGTCGAGCAGCGCGAGCACGACGGCCTCGGTCTCAGGCGGCAGCTTCTCCACGGCCAGCGGGAACAGCCGCTCGACCTGCTGTTCGAGCTGCTCGGGCGTGAGCTTGAGCGTCACAGCGTCACCCCCGCGATGCGCAACGCGGCGCTCATGCGGGCCTCGTGCTTCGCGTCCATCGGCACGAGCGGCAGGCGCAGCACGTTCTTGAGCTTGCCCATCATCGCGAGGCCGGCTTTGATGGGAATCGGATTGCTCTCGATGAACGCCGCGTCCACCAGCGGCGCGAGCCGGTGGTGAATCAGCGAGGCCGTCGCGAGATCGCTTTTGGCCAACGCGTCCGTGAGCTGCGCACAGAGCTTGGGCACGGCGTTGGAGATCACCGAGATGACGCCGTCGCCGCCTGCGGCCATCACCGCCAGCGTGAGGCCGTCGTCCCCGCTGAGCACGGCGAAGCCCTCGGGGCGTCCGCGCAGGATGGCATCGATCTGCCCGGTGTTCCCGCTGGCTTCCTTCACCGCGCAGATGTTCGGATGCTCCGCCAACGCCAGCGTCGTCTCGGCGGTCACGTTGCTGCCCGTGCGCCCCGGCACGTTGTAGAGCACGATCGGCAACGGCGAGGCATCGGCCACCGCGCGGAAATGCGCGACGATCCCGCGCTGCGGCGGCTTGTTGTACATCGGCGACACGTGCAGCAGGTGCGTGGCGCCGGCCTTGCCGAGCACCTTGGAGGCCTCGATCGCCGCGGCGGTGTCGTTGGAGCCCGCGCCGGCGATCACCGGTACCCGCCCCTTCGCCGCCTCGGCCACCACCCGCACCACGCGCTCGCGCTCGGCAAGCGACAGGGTCACCGCCTCGCCAGTGGAGCCCACGGGCACGAGACCGTGGATGCCCTCGGCGATCTGCCAATCCACGAGAGCGGCCAGCGCCGATTCGTCGAGCTTGCCGTCCGCCGTGAACGGCGTGACGAGCGCGGTGATGGCACCGCGGAGTGGAGCGGTCATCGAATCACATCCCCCAGGAAGTCATCCAGCGTGAACACCCCGCGCTTCCCCACCAGCCACTGCGCCGCGGACAGCGCGCCGGCGGCGAACACGCGCCGGTCGCGGGCTTCGTGCACGATCCGCACCTGCTCGAAGGCCGCGTCGAACACGAGTTCGTGCGTGCCGGGCACATGGCCCGTGCGCACGCTCGTCACGGGCACGGCCTTGCCGCGGGCACGCTCGGCAACCATCGCGAGCATGCGCGCGGTGCCGCTCGGCGCATCGAGCTTCTTGGCATGGTGCGTCTCCACCAAGTGCGCGTCGAAGCCGGCGCGTTCGTGGGCGAAGCGCCGCGCCGCCTCCTCCACGACCTTCGCGAAGAGGTGCACACCCAGCGCGAAGTTCGGCGCCCATAGCAACGCCCCGCTGCTGTTGCGCACGAAGGTCTCCACGAGCGCGCGTTCGGCATCCCAACCCGTCGTGCCGCTCACGACGGGCACGCCCAACGTGGCGCATTGCCTGACGAGCGCCGCCGCGGCCTGCGGCTCCGTGAACTCGATCACCACGTCAGCACCGCCGAGCGCGGCGGCCGCGAGGCCCTGCGCGGTGTCGGCCTTGTCGAGATGCGCGACGACCGTGAACCCGCGTTCGGGCGCGAGCTGCGCGAGCAGCGTGCCCATCTTGCCGGCGCCAAGAATCGCAAGCTTGGTCATCGCGTCGCTCCGCGTGCACGTGAAGGGCGCATCACGCCGCCGTCCCGAAGAACGCCGCGTGCAGGCGCTGCATGGCCTCGTTCACCTGGTCCCCGTCCACGATGAGCGTGAGGTTGATGCCGGTGGCCGAGAGCGACACCATGTGCAACCGCAGGTCGCCGAGCGCCTGCAACGCGGTTGCCATGGTCTTCGTGTGCTCGCCGAGCCCTGCGCCGACGAGCGCGACGATCCCCCGGTGCCGCTCGACGGCCACGTCACCAAAAGCGCTGAGCTGCGCGACGACCGCGTCGAGGTGCTGGTCGTCGTCGAGCGTGACGCTGACGCTCACCTCGGAGGTCGCCACGACGTCCACCGAGGTACGGTTCTTCTCGAAGACCTCGAAGATCTTCCGCAGCGCGCCCGGCGTGGCCAACATGCGCGGCGAGCGGATCTTCACGACCACGGTGCGCGTCTTGCCGGCGATCGCGCGCACCGGCGTGCGCGGCGCATCGAAGGTGATGCGCGTGCCCGTGCCCTCTGGCTTCCGTGAGTTGAACACGAACACGGGGATGCCCTTCCGCACCGCAGGCGCGATCGTGCTCGGATGCAACACCTTCGCGCCGAAGTTCGCGAGCTCTGCCGCCTCGTCGAAGCGAATGTGGCCGATGAGCTGGGCGCCCTGCACCACGCGGGGATCGGCCGTCAGCATGCCGTCCACGTCGGTCCAGATCTCGATCGCGTCCGCGTCCATCGCGGCACCGAACAGCGAGGCCGAGTAGTCGGAGCCGCCGCGGCCGAGCGTCGTGGTGACGCCTCCGCGCGTGGCGCCGATGTAGCCGCCCAGCACCGGCACCTTGCCGTCGCGCAGCAGGGGCGCAATCGCCGCGCGGCAGGCGATCGCGATGTCGTCCGTGAGCGGCTCCGCGCGTCCGAAGTCCTCGCTGGTGACCATGACGCGGCGCGCGTCTACATACACGGCAGGTAAACCTGCCTTCGCCATGGCCGCCGCGACGATCGGCGCCGAGAGGCGTTCGCCCATCGCCGCGACGGCATCGTGCGAGCGTGGCGTGAGGTGCGCGAGCACTGACAAGGCCTCGGCGAGGTGCGCGAGCTCGTCGAACATCGCGCCGGTCTCGGCCGCGACTTCATCGTGCGTGGCGTGGCCACCGATGAGCTCCGCGATCGTCGCGAGATGCCGCGCGCGCAGCTCCTCGCAGATCGCCAGCGCGACGATCAGCTCGCCCTTCGCGGCCTGCTCGGCGAGTTCGATCAGCCGATTGGTCGTACCTGCCAGCGCCGACACCACGACCACCGGCTCGCGCTCGAGCTTGCTGCGCACGATGCCCACCGTGCGCGCGATCGCCGCGGAATCCCCGACGGAGGTGCCGCCGAACTTGCAGACGATCATTGGCGACCCGGCGGGCTCCAGCCCAACCGCCCCGTGGCGACCAAGGTCTCGGCGTTCAGCACGGCGCTGCCCGCTGCGCCGCGGATCGTGTTGTGTCCCATCGCGACGAGCTTGAGGTGGAAGATCGCGTCCTCGCGCACGCGGCCGACGGTGACCGTCATTCCGTTGCCAGCGTTCACGTCGCGGCGCGGCTGCGGACGATCCTGCTGCTCGGCCAGCACCAACGGCTGGCGCGGGGCACTCGGCAGGTTGAGATCGGCGATCTCGCCCTTCCAGGCACGGATCACGGCGATTGCTTCGGTCACGGTGGGCTTCGTGCGGAACTTGGCCGACATCACGACGGTGTGGCCGTGCTCCACCGGCACGCGGTTGGCATGCGCGCTCACCACGAACGGCGCATGCGCGATTCGCGCGCCCTCGACGGTGCCGAGCATCTTCTGCATCTCGCGCTCGATCTTGCCCTCTTCGTCGCCGCCGATGTACGGGATGACGTTGCCGAGGATGTCGAGCGAGGGCACGCCGGGATAGCCCGCGCCGCTCACGGCCTGCATCGTCGCGATGAACAGCTCGGTCAGTCCGAAGCGCTCGTGCAGCGGCGCCAGCGCCATCGTCGCGGCGATCGCGGCGCAGTTGGCGTTGGTGACCACACCGCCGGTCCAGCCCTTGGCCCGCTGCGCATCGAGCAGCGCGAGATGGCTGGCGTTCACTTCCGGGATGACGAGCGGGACGTCCTCCGTCATGCGGAAGGTCTTCGTGTTGCTGAGCACGAAGCGGCCGGCCATCGCGAAGGCGGGTTCCACCGTCGCGGCGGCATCGGCGTCCATCGCCGAGAACACGATGCGCGACGCGACCTGCGACGGGTCGCAGGTCGTGACGATCAAATCCTTCACCTCGTCGGGCATCGTGCCTTCGATCCATTTCGTCGCGTCTTCGTAGCGCTTGCCGGCCGAGCGGTCCGACGCCGCGACTTCGGCGAGGCGGAACCACGGATGGCCGGCGAGCAGCCGGACGAAGGTTTGGCCGACGGCGCCGGTGGCGCCGAGGATGGCGACGGGGAGACGGGGATCTGACACGAGACTTGAGACGGGGGACTTGAGACTTGAGATGGGACGGAAGACGAAAGACGTAAGGTACCGGCCACTGCGAGTGCCCTCGGAAGACTGGGCACGAACCGGAGCCATCCCCTGCACTCCTTCCGCCTTCAGTCTTCCGTCTGAGCAGCTACCCAATCAAGTGCTTCACCAACGAAACGTAGCTGTCCACGCTTGCCCGGAGCTCCGCCTCCTCGATGTACTCATCGGGCGTGTGCGCCACGTGGATGGAGCCGGGGCCGAAGAGCAGCGGTTTGCCCCAGTTCCCGAGGAGCGGGATGTCGCTCGTGTAGGCCATGGGTGCCGTCTGGAAGCCGGGCACCGTGTGGAAATGCTGCGCGGGGATGTGCGAACCGTACTCCAACTCGGCGCGGCCCTGCGCCCACGGCTTGAGGACCTTCTTGATCTCGGCCACGTCGCCCACGAGGCGAAACATCATCTCCGCTTCGCAGGCACCGGGGACGATGTTCGCTTCGGTGCCACCTCGGATGAGCCCGACGTTCACGGTGCTCGGCCCGAGGATCGGGTCCGCCGGCAGCGGCAGCTGCTGCAGCTCCTGCAGCATCTGCAGCATCGGCGTGATGGCGCTCTGGCCGAGGTGGGCGTAGGCGGAGTGGGCTTCGCGACCGGTGGTACGGACGATGACGCGCTGCGCGCCCTTGCAGCCCGAGGCGAGAAGCGACTCCGTGGGCTCGCCGTTGATCAGCCACTTCGAGGTAGCTGGAAGCTGGTTGGCGAGCCGCGCACCGTCAGAGCCACGCTCCTCCCCGACGACGAAGAGGAGATCCACGCGCTCCTCGCCCATCTGCACGAGGCGGTCGGCGGCGACCATCATCGCGGCGGCGATGCCCTTGGCGTCGCAGGCGCCGCGGCCGTAGAGCCGGCCGTTCTCGCGACGCGGTGGCACGTAGGGCGGCACGGTATCGAGGTGCGTCGAGAGCGTCACGCCGCCGCCCTTGCGCGAGGCCCACACGTTGCCGCGGCCCGGTGTCACCTCCTGGACGGTGACGTTCCAGTCGCGGGCCACGAGCCAGCGCGCAACGAAGTCCACCGCCGCGCCTTCGTCGCGCGTAGTGGAGGGAATGGCGAGGAGTTCGGCCGCGAGGGCGACGACGTCGGCGGGGGCGCTCATAGCTGGAGAAACTTACTCGCAGCGCATGGCGACTTGCAGAGCGAGCGCGCCAGTCCGCGCCGCTGCCGGCGCGACCAGCATCCGGGCGCTCGCGCGGCGCCCCCGCTTGTCGCTCCGCCTCAGCGTGGATAGACTTGTGGGCACGCGGGAATAGCTCAGTTGGTAGAGCACAACCTTGCCAAGGTTGGGGTCGCGGGTTCGAGTCCCGTTTCCCGCTCTGATTGGAGCGACGCAGGACCGACGGGAGCGCCTCAGCGAGGCGCTCCCGTCGTGTTTTCGGCATGTTGAGGCGTGGCCGGGGTGGCGAAATTGGCGATACGCGAGGGACTTAAAATCCCTTGGAGGGCAACCTCCGTGTGGGTTCGATCCCCACCCCCGGCATCACGACGGCACGTCCGATGGAACCCGTGGCACCTTTCGGCGCACCCGGGGTTACGAGGGCCCAAGAGCAGGCCCCGTCCCCGTGGAGGAACCTCCGATGCGCGCCGTCCGCCATCTCCGTCAGCTGGTCGCCACTGCCCTCTTCGCCATGCCCGTCGCGGCCTGCGTCGAGGTCACGGGGCCGGGCACCGTCATCATCGACGAACCCGATCGCTGCGCGGCGCGCGTGGTCTACATCCCGTCGACCGTCAGCGCCTCGCTCTCGGGCTACGACTGCCTCACGGCCGACGAGACGCAGAGCTACGTGGACTACTACGAGCTCCGCGTGCACGAGACGACCTGGGTGGACCTCTACCTCGAGTCGTTCGACTTCGACGCCTACCTGATGATCTTCGACGAGTGGGACGAGTTGATCGCGGAAGACGATGACAGCGGCGACAGTACCGATGCGTGGGTAACGGTGAAGCTGCCGCCGGGGCGCTATTTCATCGCCGCGACGTCGTTCGACGGCGGTGAGACCGGCAACTACAAGCTGTTCGTGGAGTGAAGCCGTGGGCCCTGCGGGGCCGCGCTACAGGGCGCGGAACCGCAGGGTCACGCGTACGCGATCACCGTGGTCTTTGTCGCCACGGATGTGCTTGGGTAGCGCGAGCAAGGTGCGGCCATCCTTGCCGCGCCACGCACTCGTCTCCCACGTGACGCCATCGACGGTCGCCGTGACGGGTGTGCGGCCCCAGCCGTGGGTGACCGGCGGCGCGAGGCGAGCGGGCACGGGCACGAAGTACCACGCGCCCTTGCCCTCGCTCCAGCGGAAGATGGCCGCCGTGAACTGGCCGCCGTAGCCGGACCCAGCGCCAGTGATTCCCTCTCGCCGCGCTGCCATATGTGCGGAACGTACGCGATTTGTACGCAACACGGAGGCCCCCTGCGAGCGCGGGCGCCCGCTGGCATATTGCGCGCATGCCACCAGTCCCCATCCTGCTCGGCGTCGCCGGCGGCGGCGCCCTCGGCTCCCTGCTCCGCTTCGCGATCGGCCGCGCCCTGCCGACCGCGCCGGGCGCGATGCCCTGGGCGACGCTGGGCATCAATGTGCTGGGGTCGTTCGCCCTTGGCCTGCTCGCGGGGACATCGCTCGCGCGCCCTGACGCGTCGCCGGCGCTCCGGGCCTTCGTGGGCGTCGGGCTCTTGGGCGGGTTCACCACGTTCTCGACCTTCAGCGTGGAGACCGTCGCACTCGCGCAGGAAGCGTCGGTGGCGCGCGCAGCGGCGTACGCACTGCTCAGCATGACGGCCGCCGTGGGCGCGGCGGCACTCGGACTCTCCATCACCCGCCCGTGAGCGAGTTCGGCCGCTTCTTCTTTCCCGGCCCCACCGACGTGCGGCCCGAGATCCTTGCGGCCATGGCGCAGCCCATGCTCCCGCACCGCGGCCCCGAATTCACCGCGCTGCACGCGCGGCTCGTGGCGAACCTGCAGGTGGTGTTTCGCACGGCGCGGCCCGTGTACTGCGTCAGCGCCTCCGCCACCGCTCTCATGGAAATGGCCATCCGTGGCGCGCCCGAGGGTCCGGTCCTCTCGCTCGTGAATGGCGCGTTCGCTGAACGCTTCGCCGCGGTGGCGCAGCAGTGTGGGCGCCGCGTGCGGCGCGTCACCGTGCCGTGGGGCGTGGTGCCCGCCCTCGAACTCGTGGAAGAGCAACTCGCGCGAGAGCCGTTCGCGGCGCTGACGGTCGTGCACTCGGAAACGAGCAGCGGCGCGCTCTGCGACCTGCGGGCCGTCACCGAGCTCGCGCATCGCTACGGGGTCATGTGCCTCGCCGACGCAGTCACGAGCGTGGGCGCCTGTGCCGTGGAGACCGACGCCTGGGGCGTGGACTTCGTGCTCACGGGATCGCAGAAGGCGCTCGCCCTCCCGCCTGGCCTCAGCTTCGCTGTCGCCAGCGAGGCGTACATCCTGCAGGCCGCCGTGGTGCCAGGGCGCGGGCGCTATCTCGATCCGCTCGAACACGAGGAGGCCGCGTTGCGCGGCGGCCCGCCGAGCACGCCGGCGATTCCGCTGTTCTACGCGGCGGATCTCCAGCTGCAGCAGATCGTGCGCGAAGGCCTCCCCGAGCGCTGGGCGCGGCACGCGGAGATGCGCGCCATGACCGAGCGCTGGGTGGAGGCGATGCGCAGCGAGGGCATTGGCGTGGCGTTTCAGGCGGCGCCGGGTGAGCGCAGCCCGAGCGTGAGTTGCCTCGCGCTCCCCGGCGACATGCGCTCGGCGGACATCGTCGCCGCGATGGCAGCCCGCGGCTTCACGATCGGCCGTGGCTACGGCCAGCTCCAGGACTCGACGATCCGTATCGGCCACATGGGCGACCTGCAGCCGTCACACCTCGCCCCCTGCCTCGACGCGCTTTCCGACGTGCTCCGCAGCGCGCGGTAGCCAGCGCGCGGTAGCCGACGCGACGCAGCGCGGCGTACGGCGTCTACGGACGCAGACCGTACGCGTGCACGGTGTACCAGACCGCGTAGGCCAGGAGCCCACTCAGCGCGGCATCACCGCCGTACCCGCGTGCCGCCCCGTGTTCATCCACGGACTCCGCAGCCAAGCCTTGGTACAATGGCGCGACGCGCAGCCACTCCAGCGTCTCGCCCGCCTCGGGCCCGAACAGGCGCCCGATCCGCAGCGTCAGCCGATCGCTCTCGGGCAGCCGCTTCGCGGTGCGGCGGTAGAGCGAGTCCGTGCGCTCGATGGCCTCCCACATCGGGAGCCAGAGCGCCGAGCCGACTGGATCGTCCTCGAGGTCATGCTTGCCGCCGAGGTCGGCCGCCGCGGCGAGCGTGGCCTTGGCCTCACCACCCACGGCGAAGTGCCGGCGCAGCGCGGCGCGGACCGCCGCTGCATTCTGCACCTCCGCCGCGGCCTCTTCGTCGAGCGTGCGCGAGAGCGCATCCAGCGCGTACGCGACCACCGCGTTGCCGTGCAGCGTGTACGGCTGCGCCGCCGGCCGTCGGTCGAGCGTGACTTCCGTGTGGTAGAGCGGATGGTGCTCGTCGCGGCGCGCCGCGAGGTCGTCGCTGGTGGCGTAGAGCGTGTCCGCGAGGATCGGCTCCTCGACGATCTGGTCATCGCCGGTCTCGCGGATGTATCGCTCGGTGGCCACCGCGTAGGACGCACAGCCCTCCAGCGTGAAGCCGGGCTCGAACAGGGTCCCGTCGAGATAATGCACGCCGCGGCCCGGCGCGTAGCCATGCAACTCACAGGCGCGCAGGATCAGCTCGCGGGCCAGCGGCGCGTCGGCCAGCTGCACGGCCGGCACGGTCCAGGCCAAGGCCTCCCAGTCGCGCACGGTCACGCCCCAGGCGCACCAGGGGGCGCGGCTGCGCACGAGGTAGAACTGGGCGTCGTCGAGTGCGCGACCCACGCCGTAGAAGTACGCAAAGCAAAGATTGCGGTTGATCAGCGCGTCGAGTGACTCCATGCCGGTGCTCTGCTCGAGGAGCCGCAGCGCGTCGCGCGTGATCGTGAGCAGGGCACGCCATCCGCGGCGGCGCATCACGCCGACGGTCGCCTCGGCGCCATCGCGCTCCGGGCCCGCGGCGATGTAGAACGCCTGCTCCGTGCGCTCGCCGGCGCCGAGCGTGAGTGCACGGGTCACGGTGTAGCCAGGCGCCGCGCCGTCGCGGAGTTCCACGGCCGCATCACCGTCCGCCGCGATGGCCAGCGCCGCGATGCCCGGCACCGCGACGCCATCCAGGATCACCACGCCGCCGCTGGCCTCACGGACGCGGTGCGCGTCTTCCGCCGCCCGCGGCGTGCGCACGCGCAACTGCCGATGCCCCAGCGTGCCCTCGAGCCCCACCTCGAGCTGCAGGGGCCGCTTGCCGCGGTTCTCGAACGCCAGCGTGTACACCGCGCCGGCGATGTCCGCGTCCTGGCCGAAGGGCGCGAACACGGTGCCCCGCACCACCAGATCGCCGGCCGTCGAGGTGAAGGTCGGCAGCCACTGCAGCGCGCGCTCCCAGGCGATGCCGGCACGCGCGAGCTCGATGGCTTGCCCGTCCACGCGGATCACCGGCCGCGCGAGGGCCGGGCCCTGCCCCTCGACGAATCCCGCATGGCCCGCGAACTCCACTGCCGACCGCGCGCCGCGGTGCAGGAGTCCCACGGCGTGGATGGCGCCGTCGTGCGGATGGATGCACGGCAGGGCCAGCCAATGATTGCCCGTCACCTGCCATGGGACGGTGGGCAGCGGGGCGAGCGCGGGGTCGAGCGGCAGTTGCGAAGGACTCATATCGGGTTCGAGGGCCAGCGGGGTAAATTATCCGACTGAATCGCCATGCGCTCACTCTTGCTCGCTTCCCTCGCGTTGGTCGTCGCCGCGCCGCCGTTGGCGGCCCAGCGCGTGCTCGCTCCTACGCTCGACGCCACCACGCTCGAGCGCGGCGTGCTCCGCACGACGATCGAGACCGAGAACATCCTGCTGCGCGGCCGCTGGGCCGATGGCAGCGCGCAGCCCCTAGGCGCGGGACTCTCGGTCCCGTTGGATCCACGCACCAGCGTAGCCATGCGCGGCATCGGCGATCTCCTCAGTGACTTGGGGCGCCCAGACGTGGTGCCGTCGCTGGGCACCACGCAGACCTCGCTGCGGCAGCGCCTCGCCGTGACGCGCCTCGGCCTCGAGTACGGGTTGAGCGACCGCTTGGGCCTGCGCGTGCAGGCGCCGTTCGTGCGTGTGCGCGCGGAGGCGTCCATGACGCTGGCGGATGGCAGTGCCAGCGCGGGGCTCAATCCGACGCTGCAAGGCAGCGGCGTGGCCGCGGCGAACCGCGCGGTCGTCGACGCCTATGCCGCGGCCGCAGCGGCGCTCGTTCAGCGGCGCGACGACTGCGCCGGCAATCCGGCGGCGCATCCCGAGTGCGGGACCATCAACGCCGAGCTCGCCGCCGTGAACGCGGCGATCGCACGCGGCAATCAGTTCGCGACGGCGCTCACGACGATTTACGGCGCGCAGGGGCTGGATGCCGGCCTCCGCTACGTCCCCATGGAGAACTCGCTGCCGGAAGTGGCGCTGCGCGGCATCGGGCTCGCGCTGCAGCAGGACTTCGAGCGCTGGGGCGTGACGAACGTGGACGACAACACGGGCTTCCCGCTCGGCGCGCAGACGCAGATCACCGCCGACGAACTCCGCGGGCTGCTCACGGCGCCCTTCGCCGCGGGACTCGCCACGCAGCCGCTGCGCCGCAGCACGCGCCAAGACCTCGGCGACGTGGACGTCTCGCTGCGGTTCAAGCTGTTCGACGGCGTACCACCTGATTCGGCGGCGGCCTCCGCCGCTGGGCGCCGCATCGCGATGCGCAGCACGCTGGCGCTCACGTACCGCTTGGGCCAAGGGAACTTCGACCTCCCCGACAACCTCATCGACCTCGGTACCGGCAGCGGCCACGACGCGCTGGCCCTGCATGCCATCACGGACGTCGTGCTGAACGCGCGCGTCTGGGCCACGGCCACCGTTGGCTGGGCCCGCGGCGCGGAGCATGAGCGTTTGGTACGCGTGCCCTTGGTGGAAGGCGTGGATCTCATCGGGGCCGACCGCGAGGTGCCGGTGCGCATCACGCCGGCCGACATGCTGGAGCTACGCCTTGCGCCCCGCTGGTCGCTGAACGACTACCTCGGGCTCGGCGGCGAGTGGCGCTACCGCACGCGCGGCCGCGACCGCGTGGTGGCGTTCGAGGATCCCGCCATACAGCTCCCGCTAGGCGCCGGGCTCCCCTACGGTGACGGAGCCATGCAGACGCCGAGCGATAGCGACGAACATCGCTGGGCGTGGACGCTGAGCTACTCGACGCTGGGCTCGCACACTCGCGGCAACGCACGGCTGCCGTTCGAGCTGTTCTACACGCACGAGCAGTCCGTGGGCTCCAGTCGCGGCATCGTGCCGCGCCGCTGGGAGGACCGCATCCAGTTCCGCTTCTACACGCGCCTCTTCGGGCGCTGAGCGGCGGACTCTCGCGCGGCGGCCGCGCCGGAGGCCGGCTTCGCGGCTGCCGTGGCCAACAGCTCACGGGCGTGCTCGCGGCTCGTCACGCTCTCGGCGTCACCACCGAGCATGCGCGCGATCTCGTCCACGCGTGCCGCTTCGACGACCACGCCCACGTCGGACGTCGTGACGCCGCCCTTCGCCGCCTTCTGCACCACGATGTGGTGATGCGCCCGCGCCGCGATCTGCGGCAGGTGCGTGATGGCGAACACTTGGTGATGCGCCGCCACGTCCCGCATCGCGTCGCCGACCATGAGGCCCGTGCGCCCGCCGATCCCGGCGTCCACTTCGTCGAAGATCAGCGTCGGCACATTGTCCAAGCGCGCGAGAATCGTCTTGAGCGCGAGCATGACGCGAGCGAGCTCGCCGCCTGAGGCGACGCGAGCCAAGGGACGCGCCTCGTGCCCCAAGTTGAGCGCCACGCGGAACTCCACATCCTCGGCACCCGTCGCGGCGATCTCCGCGCGCGGCGCGAGATGCACCAGCACGCGGCCGTCCGGCATGCCGAGGTCAGGCAGTCGCGCCTCGACGGCCTTCGCCAACGCCGTCGCGGCGCGCTGCCGCTTGGCGCTCAGGGCCGCCGCCGCGCGGCTGAGCGCGGCCTGCGTCTCCGTCACCCGCTGCTCGAGCCCGCGGAGATCCAGCGAGGCGGTGTCGAGCAGATCGAGCTCGGCGCGCGCCTCGCGGCCCGTACGCAGCACGGCCTCGATGCTCCCCCCGTACTTCTTCATGAGGCGGAACAGGAGATCACGACGCGCATCAACCTCGGCGAGCCGCGCCGGATCGTGCTCCACCGTGTCCGCGTAGGCCTGCGCTTCGCGCGAGAGCTCCTCAAGCGCGTACCAGGCGTTGTCGTAGAGCTCCTGCAGCCGCGCCGTGCTCGGGTCGATCTTCTGCAGCGCGGCCAAGGGCTTCTGCAGGTGCCCGAGGGCCCGCATGGCCTCGGCGTCGCTCTCGAGTGTCGACGTCAGCTCGCCCACGAGTCCCTGCAGCTCCTCGGCGTGCGTGAGGCGCCGCGCCTCGTCGTCGAGGCGCTCGTCCTCGCCGTCGGTGAGCTGCGCCTCGCCGATCTCCTTGGCCACATGCGACAGCCAGTCGGCGCGCTTGCTCGCGTCGTCGCGACGCTGCTGCAGCGAGCGGATGGCCTCGCGCGCCGCCTCGGCCTCGCGCCAGGCGTCGGCCACGGCCGCGCGCTCGCGTTCGGCGTCGCCGAAGAGATCGAGGATGTGCCGCTGCGCCTCGGGCTCGAGCAACGCCTGCGCCTCGTGCTGGCCGTGCACATTCACCAGCGAGCGCCCGATCTCCGCAAGCACGCTCGCCGTGACGGGCGAGCCGTTCACCCAGGCACGCGCGCGGCCGCCGGCGGCCGCCACCTCGCGCTTGAGCACGAGCACGCCGTCCTCGCATTCGATGCCCCGCTCGTCGAGCGCCGCGAGCAGGTCACGGCGATCGTGCAGGTCGAAGCTGCCTTCCACCGTCGCCTTGTCGGCCCCGCTGCGCACGAGGTCGCTCGAGGCCCGCTCGCCGATCAGCAACCCGAGCGCCCCGACGATGATGCTCTTGCCCGCGCCGGTCTCACCCGTGAGCACGTTGAAGCCGGGCGCCAAGGGCAGCGTCACGGCGTCGATGATCGCGAGGTTCTTGATGCGGAGTTCGGTCAGCATGCGTTCACGCTGCGAGTGGACGGCCCGCGCGACGCATCATCGCATCGCCGGCCGCATCGCCGAAACTTAGCCGTCGCGCGCCGGCGGGCCGCCCCAGCCGAGCTTGTTGCGCAGGCGGGAGAAGAACGTAACGTCGGCGAAGCGCACCAGCCCCACGCCATGCACGGCCCGCTGCACCGTCAACCGATGCCCCGGCGCGATCGCGATGCCCACCTGGCCGTCGGCGGTGAGCAGCACTTCGTCCTGCTCGTCGTCGAGCGTCACGCTGAGCGTGGTGTCGGCCGGAAAGATCGTCGGGCGGATGGCCAGCGTATGCGCGGCCACCGGTGTCACCACCAGCGACTCCAGCGTGGGCACGACCACCGGCCCACCGGCGGAGAGCGAATACGCCGTCGAGCCGGTGGGCGTCGCGATCACCACGCCGTCCGCGGCCAGCCGCGCGATCGGCTCGTCATCCGCGGCCAGCCGCATGCGCAGCACGCGGGCATAGCCGCCCTTGTGCACCACCACGTCATTGAAGGCGCGGACCTGGATGCCCAACTCGCCGGCGGGCGTCCACGTCCGCGCTTCGAGGGCCATGCGGCGCTGCACGCGATGCTCGCCACGCAGGAAGCGCAGGAACGCCTCTGGAAACTCTTCGGCCTGGCAGGTCGTGAGGAACCCGAGCTTGCCGAGGTTCACGCCGAAGATCGGCACGTCCGCGCCACCGAGGAAGCGCGCGCCGCGGATCAGCGTGCCGTCACCACCGAGCGTGATGAGCGCATCGATCTGCGAGGGGTGTCCGAGCCGCGTCGCCCCTGCCGGCGCCACGGCCTCAAGCTCGGCCTCGTACGCCAGCGTGAACCCATGCGTCCGCGACTCCCGCGCGAGGAACTGGAGGATGTCCTCCAGCCCCTCGTAGTCCCGGTGCCCGACGATGCCGAACCGCGTGCTCACCCCGCGAGGGCCTCGGACTCACGCAGCGCCCGCACCTTGGCGGCGATGCCCGCCGCGTCGAGCCCCACCTGCGCCAGCTGCTTCGCGCGCGACGCCGCGTAGATGATGCGGTCCGGCACGCCGTGCGCGACGACGCGCACGCCCGGATCCATCTGGCTCACCACCGACGCCATGTAGGCGCCGAAGCCGTTCACCATCGTGCCCTCTTCCACCACCAGCAACTGCTGGTGCGACGCGAGCAGCGCCGTGAGGGTCGTGGCATCATAGGGCTTGAGGTAGCGGCAGTTCACTACCGTCACGCTGAGCCCCTCGGCTGCCAGCGCCTCCGCCGCCTTGAGCGACTCCTGCACCATCGTCCCGACCGCGAGGATCGCGAGATCCTCGCCCTTGCGCAGCACCTCCCAGGAGCCGTGCGGCACGGCCGGAATGTCCTTCGCGTGGCCGGGCACGTCCGGCGACACTTCGCGGGGGTAGCGCACGCAGAACGGTCCCTTGTCGTAGCCGAGGCCGCTGCGCAGCAACGCGACGAACTCGGTGCCGTCCTTGGGCGCCGTCACCACCATGTGCGGCACCGCGAGCATATACGCGATGTCGTACAGCCCCGCGTGCGTCTCGCCGTCCTCACCCACGAGCCCAGCGCGGTCCATGCAGAACATCACGGGCAGCGACTGGATCGCCACGTCGTGGATGATGTTGTCGTAGCCGCGCTGCAGGAACGTCGAGTAGATGGTGACCACCGGCTTGATGCCTTCGGTCGCCATGCCCGCCGCAAACGTCACGCCATGGCCCTCGGCGATACCGACGTCGAAGAACCGCGTCGGGTGCGCCTTGGCCACCGTGCCAGTGCCCGTGCCGCTCGGCATCGCGGCCGTGATGGCAATGGCCTTCGGGAACTCCTCCATGAGCTCGCTCAGCGCCTTGCCGAACACCGCGGTGTAGTTCGGGTTGCCCGTGGCGGCCTTCAGCTGCTTGCCCGTCTGCGGATCGTGGCCGGGCGGCAGCGCGTGCCACTTCTCGCCATGCTCACCAGCCGGGAATCCCTTGCCCTTCTTGGTGATCACGTGCACGAGGCGCGGGCCCTTGAACTCGCGCACCGCCTTGAACGTCTCCACGAGTTGCGGGATGTCGTGCCCGTCGATCGGCCCGAAGTAGCGGAAGCCCAGCTCCTCAAAGAGCACACCCGGCGTGAGGAAGGCCTTCACGGACTCTTCCCAGCGGCGCAGCAGCGAGCCGGCCTCCTTGAACGGACCCGGCGCATGGTCGGCCAGGTCGCCGATCTTGTTGCGCAGGCGGTTGTAGATCGGATTGCGCTGCACCTGCGTGAGGTACTTGTGCATGGCGCCCACGTTCGGCGCGATGCTCATCTCGTTGTCGTTGAGCACGACGACGAAATCGCGGTCCGAGTGGCCCGCGTTGTTCAGCGCCTCGTACGCGAGCCCCGAGCCCAGCGAGCCGTCGCCGATGATCGCCACCACCTTGTTGTGCTCGCCCTTGAGGTCCCGCGCGGCGGCCATGCCCAGCGCCGCCGAGATGGACGTGGCCGCGTGCCCCGCGCCGAAGGTGTCGTACTCACTCTCGCTGCGCTTGAGGAAGCCGGAGAGCCCGCCCTCCTGCCGCAGCGTGTGCATGCGGTCCTTGCGACCGGTCACGACCTTGTGCGGATAGCCCTGGTGCCCGACGTCCCAAACGAGCTTGTCGTCGGGCGTGTTGAAGGCCACGTGCAGCGCGATGGTCAGCTCCACGACGCCGAGCCCCGCGCCGATATGGCCGCCGGTCACCGAGCAGGTCGCGATGAGGAACTCGCGAATGTCCTGCGCGAGGGTCTCAAGTTCGGCAGGCGTCATCCGCCGGAGGTCGGCGGGGTCCTGCACGCGGTCGAGAAGGCTCATATCAACGGGTGGGGCTGAAATGGAATGTCGTAGGTTGCCCTGCGGCGGGCCGAGGCGCCAGTGGCGGAATCCCCGTCGTCGGCCAGGTCAAGCGGACGGTCACGAGCGGCGGGCCACGATAAATCGCGCCAGGAACTCAAGTTCTGGCGTCAGCGCCTCGTGCTCGGCCAAGCCCTTGCACGCCTCCTGGACCAACGCCTCGGCGCGGGCCTTGGCTCCCGCAATGCCGAGCAAGGCTGGGTAGGTGCTCTTCTTGAATGCCACGTCCTTCCCGGCCGTCTTGCCGAGCTGGTCGGTGGTGGCCGTGATGTCCAACACGTCGTCGGCGATCTGGAACGCGAGGCCCACCGCGGCGCCGTATGAGGCAAAGGCCTCGAGCAGTGCGGGCGTGGCACCAGCGGCGATGCCGCCGATCCGCAACGCGGCTTCGATCAACGCGCCCGTCTTCCAGCGGTGGATGCGCTCAAGTTCTTCCAGCGTCAGGTCCCGCCCCTCACCCTCGAGGTCGAGCAGCTGCCCGCCGATCATGCCCGTCGCACCCGACGCGTGCATCAGCGTCTTGACGATCTCCCCGCCCTGCGCGGGCGAGAGGCCTATTTCCGCGGCGGCGTCCAGCGCGACGCGGGCCGCCAACGGCACCATCGCCATGCCGGCCGCCGTCGCCGCCGGCACGCCGAACACCTTGTGCACGGTCGGCCGCCCGCGGCGCATGTCATCGTCGTCCATGCACGGCAGGTCGTCATGTACCAGCGAGTACGCGTGCACCACTTCCACCGCCGCCGCGAGACCGCTGACGTCCTTGCGCCCGCCGGCCGCGCGATGCGCGGCCATCACGAGCACGGCGCGTAGGCGCTTGCCCTCGCCCTGCAGCGCATAGCGGATGGAATCCGTCACCGCGCCGTCGCGGCCCGCGAGGTAGCGCTGCTGGAGGGATTCGAGCGCGCGCGCCACTGCGGCGCGGTCGCTCGCGAAATCGATCGGCGTCACGCCGGCCTGGCTCATTCCTTCACCCCGAACACGCCGTCGGCCTGTTCCAGCAGGGTGCGCACCTTGCCCTCGGCATCCGCCAGCGCCGCGCTGGCCTCGCGCAGGCGCGTGATGCCTTCCTCGAAGAGCTTGAGGGCGTCCTCGAGCGGCAAGTCATCGCGATCCAGCGCACCCGCGATCTGTTCCAGGCGTGCCAACGATTGTTCAAACGTCATCCTGCTCATGCGTCCGTCCGCAGATGGGGGGCATCGGCGTGCACTGAATCCGTCGTCGCCCGCAGGCGACCGTCCTTCACCAAGAGTTCAAACTGCGCACCCGGGACGAACGCCGCGAGCGTGCTGAGCGTTCGCCCGTCCTCGCCACGGGCCAGCGCGAAGCCGCGCTGAAACACCTGCAGCGGGCTGCGGGCATCGAGGCCGGCGCCCAGCGCCGCGAGCCGCGCCTTGCGCCGCTCCAGCAGCCGCGGCGCGGCCTGCGCAATGCGCTGCGCGGCACGTTCGGCCCGCGCACGCCGACGCTCACTCACCAAGCGCGCCCGCTGCGAGAGCCCGTCGGCGCGGCGCTGGAGTTCGCGACGCCCGACTTCGATGCGATCCTGGAGGCCATCGGCCATCATGCCCGCCAACTGCTGCACCTGCTCGCGCAGTTCCGCGAGCATCGGCACGGCATGCTCCGCCGCGACACTGGGCGTAGCCGCGCGCAGGTCCGCGACGAGATCGGCGATGGACACATCCGTCTCGTGCCCGACGGCCGAGATCGTCGGGATCGCGCAAGCGGCAATCGCGCGCGCGACCGTCTCGTGATTGAAGGCCCAGAGATCCTCGCGCGAGCCACCGCCGCGGCCGATGATCAGGACCTCGGGCAACGGGATGCCATCCACCGGCTGCCCCGCCGCGAGGAGACGCCCGAGGCGCTCGAGGGCGGCCACCAACGACTCCGGCGCTCCCTCGCCCTGCACCAACGCGGGGATGAGCAGCACGTGCACGCCGGGATGCCGCCGCGTGATGACGGACTGGATGTCCCGCAGTGCGGCGCCCTCGCTTGAGGTGATCACCGCGACCGTGCGCGGCATGCGCGGCAGCGCCCGCTTGCGGCTCGGGTCGAGCAAGCCCTCGCGCTCGAGCTTGGCCTTGGTCTCGTCGAACTGGCGTTGCCACAGCCCTTCGCCGTCCGCCGCCAGCTGCGTGACCGCGAACTGCATGCTGCCGCGCTGCGGGTACACGGTGAGCTGACCGAAGGCGGTGACCTGATCGCCGTCCTTCGGCTTGGCCGGGATCTTGAACGTCGCGCCCTTCCAGACCACGGCGCTCACGGCCGCGTCGGCGTCCTTGATCGTGAAGTACCAGTGCCCGCTCGGATAGCTCTTGAAGCCCGAGACCTCGCCGCGGATCCAGAGCTTCGGGATGCTACCCTCGAGGATGTCCTTCGCCGCGCTCGTGAGCTCGAGCACGGAGAGGGCTTCCGCAGCGGTCGCGCCGGGATGCGTCACCTCAGCGCGCGCCCTCGGGCGATCCCGCGCGCGAGAGCTGCGCGGCGCGCACCGTGTTCGCCAGCAGCATCGCGATCGTCATCGGCCCCACGCCGCCCGGCACGGGCGTGATCTTTGAGGCCTTCTCGGCAACTTCGTCGAACTTCACGTCGCCCACGATGCGATAGCCCTTCTTCTGCGACGGATCGTCCACGCGGTTGATGCCGACGTCGATCACCACCGCGCCGGGCTTCACCATGTCGGCCGTCACCATCTCGGGCTTGCCGATCGCCGCGATGAGGATGTCCGCGCGGCGCGTGTGCTCGGCGAGGTTCTTCGTGCGCGAGTGGCAGATGGTCACCGTGCAGTCGGCGCCTTTTCCGCTCTGGATGAGCAGCGCCGCCATCGGCTTGCCGACGATCGTCGAGCGGCCGAGGATCACCGCTTCCTTCCCGCTGGTCTCGACGCCGGCTTCCTGCAGCATCACCTGGACGCCCGCCGGTGTGCAGGGCGCGAAGCCGTCGGCATCGCCGATCAGCACCTTGCCGGCGTTCACCGGATGGAAGCCGTCCACGTCCTTCATCGGGTCGATGCGGCGAATGACCTTTTGCGGATCCATGTGCTTCGGCAACGGCATCTGCACGAGGATGCCATGCACGGACGGGTCCGCATTGAGCCGGTCGATGATCGCCAGCAGCTCGGCCTCCGGCGTCGACGCGGGGAGCCGAATCGTCGCGCCGTTCATGCCCGCTTCCTTGCAGGCCTTTTCCTTGGCGCCCACGTAGAAGGCGCTGGCCGGATCGTCCCCGACGAGCACCACCGTAAGGCCCGGCGTCACGCCGCTGGCTTTGAGCGCGGCGGCGTCCTGCGCGACCTTCGTGCGGACCTTCGCCGCGATGGCGACGCCGTCAATCGAATCAGCGGGCAATGTCTTGCGCCCTCTTCTCGCGGATGGCCACGACCTTGATCTGCCCCGGATACTGCAGTTCGCTCTCGACGCGGCGCGCGATCTCCTCGGTGAGCGACTGCATGCGGTGGTCGTCCACGTTCTCCGGATCCACGATCACGCGCACCTCACGGCCCGCCTGGATGGCAAACACGCGATCCACGCCCTTGTAGCTGCTGGCGATCTTCTCGAGGCCCTCGAGGCGCTTCACGTAGGTCTCGAACGCCTCGCGCCGCGCGCCCGGGCGCGAACCGCTGATCGCATCGGCCGCCTGCACCAGCACGCTGACCTCGCTCTCGTGCGGCACGTCGTCGTGGTGCGCGGCGATGCAGTTGATGACCATCGGGTTCTCCCCGTACTTGGTCGCCACCTCCACGCCCAGCTGCACATGCGTGCCCTCGTGCTCGTGCGTGAGCACCTTGCCGACGTCATGCAGCAGCGCGCCGCGCTTGGCCATCGCCACGTCGAGCCCGAGCTCGGCGGCCATCATGCCGGCCAGGAAAGCGACTTCCTTGCTGTGCGCGAGGATGTTCTGCCCGTAGCTCGTGCGCCACTTCATGCGGCCGATGAGCTTGATCAGCTCGGGGTGCAACCCGTGCACGCCCACCTCGTAGGCCGCCTGCTCGCCGGTCTCGACGATGCCCGCGTCCACTTCCTTCTTCGCCTTCTCCACGACCTCTTCGATACGGCCCGGATGGATGCGGCCGTCGGCGACGAGCTTCTCGAGCGCCAGTCGCGCGACTTCGCGCCGCACGGGATCGAAGCAGCTCACCACCACCGTGTCCGGCGTGTCGTCGATGATCACGTCCACGCCCGTGGCCAGCTCGAAGGCGCGGATGTTGCGCCCCTCGCGGCCGATGATGCGTCCCTTCATGTCGTCCTTGGGAAGCGCCACGGCACTCGCCGTGATTTCCGCCGTGTGCTCGGCGGCAATGCGCTGCACGGCCAGCGCCACGATCTTCTTGGCCTCGCGGTCGGCGTTGCGCTTGGCGCTCTCGCGGATCTCGCGCAGCTTGTTGGCCGCGTCCGCCTGGGCCTCGTCTTCGAGGCGGCGGATGAGCTCCGACTTGGCGGCGTCCGCCGAGAGGCCGGCCAGTTGCTCCAGCCGACGGCGCTCCTCGCCGACCATCTGGTCCAGCTCGGCCTGCTTCTCCTCGAGCTGCTTCTCGCGGCGGCCCAGTTCGGAGGCCCGGCGGGCGACTTCCTTCTCCTTGCCGTCCACCATCTCGAACTTGCGGTCCACCTGCTGCTCGCGCTCGACGACGCGCTTCTCTTCCTTTTCGATCTCGGCGCGGCGGCCGCGGGCCTCCTGCTCCCAGGCCTCGCGCACCTTCATGACTTCTTCCTTGCCGGCGAGCACGGCCTGCTTGCGCGCGGCATCCGCCTCGCGCTCGGCCTCGCTCACGATCTTCTTCGCCACCTGATCGGCGGCCTCTCCGGCCGCGCGGCGGGCAGCGTCCTCGGCGGCGCGCCCAGTCTTTCGGCCCAACACCCACGCGATCGGGGTGCCAACGGCGAACAGCACGCCGAGGGCGATCGTCACGTACAACGGCACAGTCATCGGTTGTCTCGTATGCGCAAGGCGGTCCCGTGGCAGCGACCGCGTCCGGAGGGAGGGCGTCCCCGCCGCGCGGGACGCGAGCCGATCCTTGGGCTAAACCGACCGGTCCGGCGCCGACGGAGGGCGCGGGGCGGGACGGGCTAACTGCCGGACAGACTTGCACCTACGGGCGTTACACCCACTCACCTTCCAAGGTACGGGACGCCCTCACAAATAGCAACGCGGGCACCTGTCAGGGTGCCCGCGTCTCGGCGGCGTGACACTTCGCGCCGCGCATCAGGATTTGCCGTCAGCCGACGCTGGGCTGCTCCCCACTCAGCGTCACCCGCTTGGCCGGCGGCAACCAGCGCCGCAACTCGCCCGACAGCGACCGCATCTTGCCCGCCACCTCGGCGTTCTTCTCCCGCTCCTTGAACAGCTCGTCGGTGATGCTCATCGCCGCGAGAATGGCGGCCTTGCCGGGATCGGTGATCGCCGGGTTCTCCAGCACCTTCCGGATCGCCGCATCCACGTGTTCGGCGATCGCCTTCGTGACCTCCGGCGGGACCGCCGAGCGAATCGTGTACTCCTCGCCGACGATCTTCACCCGCGTCGAGTGCAGACTCATCCCTCGCCTCCGATCACGTGTTGTTGGCGCAGGAACCGCGCCTTGTCGAGCATGGCGCGGGTCTTCTCCGCGGCCTCCTGCAGGCGCGCGCGGAGCTTGGCGTTCTCCGCCTCCAGCATGGCCACGCGCTCCTCGGCCGTGGCGTCGCCGGCGTTGGGCGCGCCCAGCGCCTTGAGCCGCGCTTCGGCGGCCTGCGCCCGCTTCCGGAACACCGACAGCTCCTCGCCCAGGTTGCGGACGAGGAGTTCGAGCTCGGCGAACGCGAGCTGGCTCGGAGACTCAGGTGCGCGGTCGGACATTGAGTTGGCTCTCCACGGCCTTGAGCAACGCGGAGCGACGGCCTTCTAGCTCCTTGTCGCGCAGCGTCCGCTCGGGGTGACGGAAGGTCAAACGCCAAGCCAGCGAGCGCGTGCCGTCCGGCACGCCCTTGCCGCGGAACTCGTCGAAGAGCTGCACGCGCTCGAGCAACTCGCCGCCCGTGCTCCGCAGCACCTGCTCCACGTCACCGGCCGGCACGGCGTCCGGCACCAGCAGCGCGAGATCGAACTCCGCGGCCGGCTGCGTCGGCAGGGGCACGAAGCGCACGGGCTCGCGGGTCGCGCCTTCCACACCCGGCGCGACGCCGCTCGAGCGCCGACGATTGCCGTGCGCGTGCTGACCCTTGGGCGCGATCGCCGCGCTCGGCATCTCACCGAGGATGATCTCCACCCCGAACGCCGGGCTGGCCCACACCGGCGCATCGAGCGCCACCTTCGTGATGCGGCCGATGCGCGCGGCACCCACGAGCACGTGCCAGAGCTCCGGCTCCGCGGCCGGCTCGAGCCGCACCTTCGCGCCCGGGTACGCGGCTTCCGCCAACTGCTGGCCAAGCGCCTTGGCATCCCAGGCGTCCATGGCCGGCGGCGCCGACTCGGTGAAGTGTGACGGCCGGCGCTGCCCCATCACCAGCAAGGCGGCATGCACGGCTTCCGTCGGCTGCCCACCGGCCCGTGCGGCGAACACGCTGCCCACCTCGAACAGCCGCACGTTGCCCTGCATGCGGTTCAAGTTGTACTCCGCGCGCCGCGCCAGCGTGTCGAGGATCGTCGCGCGCAGGAAGGGCTCGTCGTCGGCCAGCGGATTCTGCACGCGCACGAGCGTCACCGTGCTGGCGCGCTCGCCACGGCCCGACGTAAACGGCAGCGGGCGCACTTCATGGAGCCCCGCGGCGACCATAGCGTCGCGCACGCGGCGGTACGCCGTCCACAGCGGATGATCCGGCACCGTGCCCGGGCGATGCCCCGCCAGCGTGTCCGGCAGCGCATCGAAGCCGCGCAACCGCGCGATCTCCTCGATCAGATCCACGTCGCGCGACACATCATGCCGCCAACTCGGCGGCGTGACCTTCAGGGTCTCGCCATCGACCACGACCTCGAATCCGATGCTCGCCAACAGGCGTGCGCATTCCTCGCGCGGCACGGCATCGCCGAGCACGCGCGCCACGCGCGCCACCTTGAGATGCACCGCCTTGCGCGGCTCCGGCGCGCGCCCGACCTCGAGCAGCGCATCCACGTGCCCGCCACTGACCTGCGCGAGCAGCGCAGAGCCCAGGGCCAGCGCCTGCCCGACCATCGCATCGTCGATGCCGCGCTCGAAGCGGTAGCTCGCGTCGGTCGAGAGCCCCGCCTTGCGCCGCGTGGTGCGCACGCGCTGCGCGTTGAACGTCGCCACCTCGAGCACGATCGTCGTCGTGCCCTCGGTGACCTCGCTGTGCTTGCCGCCCATCACGCCCGCGAGCGCCGTGGCATGCTCGGCGTCGGCGATCACGAGCATCTCCGGGTCGAGCTTGCGCTCCACGCCGTCCAAGGTGACCAGCGTCTCGCCGGCCTTGGCGCGCCGCACGACGATGCTGTTGCCCTTGAGCGATGTGGCATCGAAGGCGTGCATCGGCTGCCCGAACCCGTGCAGCATGTAGTTCGTGGCGTCCACCACGTTGTTGATCGAGCGGCCGCCGACGCTTTCCACCGCCTCGCGCAGCCAGGCCGGGCTCGGGCACACCGTCACACCGCTGATCACGGCCGCCATGTACCGCGCGCAGTCTCGCGGATCCTCCACACGGACCTTGAGCCCAGCGGCGCTGGCCTCCGTGGCACCCTGCGCCACCGCGCCCGCGAACGTCGGCAGATCCGCCAGCTCCTTGGGCCCCGTGAGCTTCACGCCGGTGAGCGCCGAGAGTTCGCGCGCCACGCCGAGGTGCGAGAGCAGGTCGGGGCGATTCGGGAGCACATCGAGCACGATCCGCGCATCGCCGAGCGGCAGCACCTGCAGCAGCGGCGTGCCCGGCGCGGCCGTGGTGTCGAGCGTGTAGATGCCGTCGTGGTCGAGGCCGAGCTTCAGCTCGTCCGCCGAGCAGAGCATGCCGTTGGACGTGTACCCGCGGATCTTCCGCTTCTCGATCTTCAGGCCCGTCGGGATCGTCGTGCCGCTGCGCGCGAAGGGATACTTGTTGCCCACCACGACGTTGTTCGCGCCGCAGATGACCTCGAGCAGCTCGCCCGAGCCGTCATCCACCTTGTTGAACGTGAGCTTGGTGTCCGGCACTTTCTCGCTGGCCACCACCTGGGCGACGACGATCGGCGCGAGGTCCGCGCGCAGCGCCTCAAGCCCCTCCACTGTCGCGACGTGCGCGGTGAGGAGATCGCGGATCTGCTCGGGCGTCTTCCCATGCGGGACGAAGCGCGCAAGCCATTCGTGCGAAAGATTCATCGGCGCGCCTCCGCGCCGGCCTGCGTTTGCACTCGGGTCATGTCAGGTCGCTCACTTCCCGAACTGGTCGAGGAAGCGCACGTCGGAGTCGTAGAGGATGCGGATGTCGGGGATGCCGTGGCGCGAGATGGCCGTACGCGCGGGCCCCATGCCGAAGGCCCAGCCCGTGTACTTCTCGCTGTCGAGGCCGGCGGCCTCGAGGACGGCCGGATGCACCATGCCGGAGCCAAGGATCTCGACCCAGCCGCTCTGCTTGCACACGCCGCAACCGTCGCCGCCGCAGACGCCGCACTGCACGTCCATCTCGGCGCTCGGTTCCGTGAACGGGAAGTAGCTCGGCCGGAAGCGCGTCTTGGTGCCCGCGCCGAAGTAGCGCCGCGCGAAGTGCGAGAGCGTCGCCTTGAGGTCCGCGAAGCTCACGCCTTCGTCCACGACGAGGCCTTCGATCTGCGCGAACATCGGCGCGTGCGAGGGATCGAAGAAGTCGCGGCGGTACACGTTCCCCGGCGCGAGGATGCGGATCGGCGGCGGATACTGCTGCATCGTGCGCACCTGCACCGGCGAGGTGTGCGTGCGCAGCACCTGCTCGCTGCCGAGGTACAGCGTGTCGTGCATGTCCATCGCCGGATGGTCCGGCGGGAAGTTCAGCGCGCCGAAGTTGTACCAGGCGTGCTCGGCCTCGGGGCCGAGGGCGATGGTGA
>CAZCIM010000025.1:0-28343 GCA_964498895.1 uncultured Gemmatimonas sp.
TCACCACGGACCACATCTCGCCCGCGGGCTCGATCGCCGAGAAGTCGCCGGCCGGTGTGTGGCTCAAGTCGCTGGGCGTGCAGAAGAAGGACTTCAACTCCTACGGCGCGCGCCGCGGCAATCACGAGGTGATGATGCGCGGCACCTTTGCGAACATCCGCCTCAAGAACGACCTCACGCCGGGCATGGAGGGCTGGTGGACGCGCACGGCGCCGGGCGCCGAGCCGACCTCCTTCTATGAAGCGTCGATGGCCTACCAGGCCGCCGGCACGCCGCTGGTGATCATCGCGGGCAAGGAATACGGCACGGGTTCCTCACGCGACTGGGCGGCCAAGGGCACCGCGCTGCTCGGCGTGCGCGCCGTCATCGCCGAGAGCTTCGAGCGCATCCATCGCTCGAACCTCGTCGGCATGGGCGTGATCCCGCTGGAGTTCGTGAACGGCGAGACGCGGCAGTCGCTGGGGCTCACGGGCTTCGAGGAGATCACCATCGAGGGCATGAGCGACTCGATGGCGCCGCGCGCCACGCTGACCGTGAAGGCCGGCGACAAGACCTTCCAGGTGCGCAGCCGCATCGACACGCCGGAGGAGATGAACTACTTCCGGAATGGTGGGATCTTGCACTACGTGCTGCGGCAGCTCGCGAGTCAGTAACGGGACGGAAGACTGAAGACGGAAGGGGGGCGGGCCAAAGGGTTCGCTCCCCTTCTCGCGTCTGCGCGGAGGACGGCCGCGCAGACCCACCCCGCTTTCGGCAGGATGTCAGCCGCGCATAGCTTCCCCATCCCACGCACTCCTTCCGTCTTCCATCTTCCGTCTCGTGGTCCGCCTCCTCTGGAACCCCGCCTCCGGCCGCGGCCGCGGCGCGCAGTTGATCCCGCGCCTCCGCGCCGCGTTCGCGGCGCAGGGCATCACGGATGTGGTGCAGACGCAGCGCGAAGGCGACGAAGCGCGCCTGGTACGCGAGGCGATTGCGGACGGCATCCAGACCATCGTCGTCGCCGGTGGCGACGGCACCTGGGGCAAGAGCGCGGTCGCGCTGGCGCAGGCGGGCTCGCCAGCGCGCATGGCCTTCGTGGCGGCGGGCACGGGCAACGACTTCGCCAAGAACCTCCGCGCGCCGGCCCACGATATAGAAGCGATGGCCGCGCTGGTCGCCGGCGGCGGCGTGGAACGTCGTGTGGACTTGGGCCGCGTGGACGGCAACTGGTTTGCTAACGTCGCGGGCTTCGGCTTCGACGTCGAAGTCCTGATGGCCACCAAGGGCTCTCGCCTGCTGCGCGGCCCGGCGGTCTACGTGGCGGCGGCGCTGGGCCAGCTGTTCAGCTTCGGCGGCATTCCCGTGCGCATCACGGGTGTGGCGAGCATCTTCGCACCGCGGCGGCAGCGGCTCATGCTGGTCTTCGCCAACGGCAAGGAGTTCGGTGGCGCGTTCAAGATCGCGCCGATGGCCACCGTGGATGACGGCAAGCTCGACGCCGTGGTCTTCGAGGATGGCATCAAGCTCGGGCGCCTCCCGCTCCTGGCGCGCGCGCTGCGGGGGACGCATCTCGCGCACCCGAAGGTGTTCCACAAGGCCGGCGCGGAGTTCACGCTGGAGTTCGACGCTCCGCCGGCCTACGAGTTGGACGGCGATCTGCACCTCGCGCCCTCGCGCACCGTGACGGTGGCCTGCGTGCCGCAGGCGCTGCGGGTGCTGGACGCCCCGTAACGCGGACTCCGCAGGCGCGGCCGACGGTCGGTTATTCCCAGTTCATCAGAATCGCGCCGCCGACCGCTTCAGCGCGTCCACGGCCGCCTTGCGGTTGTTGACGCCGAGGCGCCGGAAGATCTGCTCCACGTGACGCCGCACCGTGTGCAGGCTGATGCCGAGTTCGTCGGCGATGTCATGGTTATGCAGGCCGCGGCGCAGGCCATCGGCGATCTGCAGCTGACGCTTGGTCAGTGACTCCGGACCATGCTGCGCCGGCAGCACCTCGACACGCAGCGCGCTGCCCGCCACGCGCACGGTGACGACGCGCACCGTGCCGGGCGCGGAGGCCAGCACAGCCGCTTCGGCGCCCGGCGTGGCCGCCAACACCTCGACCGACTGCGGGTCCCGCACCAATGCCTCGATGCCCAGGCGCGTAAACAACACGGCGAGGTCCTGCGCCACCGACTCTGCCGGCTGGTGCTGCGGATTGACAGATGGATTCATTGGAGAACTATTCGCCTCGCCAAGTGTTCTTCCTGTGGGCCCCGTGCCCGTCGGCTTCCCCTTTCACGGTTCCGCCAATGCCTTCGCGTTCTCTTCGGTCCCTGACTGCCCTTGCCGCCCTCGTGTTGGTCGCTGGTACCGCGTCCGCCCAGACCTCGGGCGGGCCGAAGGTCGGCGACCTCGCGCCGGACTTCACTTTGCCTGCGGCGACTATGGCAGGGGTGAGTCAAACTCCCGTCAAACTCTCCGACCTGCGGGGCCAAACCGTTGTCATTGCGTTCTATCCGCGCGCCCGGACCCGCGGCTGCACGGTCCAGATGCAGAAGTACCGTGACGAGTTCTCGACACTGTTCAATAACGGACAGGGCGTGACGGTCCTGGCGGTGAGCGCGGATCCGGTGGACACCATCGCCGCCTGGGCGAGGGACGAGCGCTTCCCGATGACCTTCCTCTCCGACCGCGAGGCCACGGTGGGGCAGCTCTACGACGTGAAGTACCCGGCCATGAACCTGCTCCGCCGCGTGCTGTTCGTGGTCGGGCCGGACGGCCGCGTGACGCACGTGATGCGCCCCTTTGCGGAGCTTTCCGCTGACTCGTACACGGAGCTGCGCGAGGCCGTGGCAAAGGCGCGCGCGGGGAACTGAGCGCGCACTGGGCCTCGGCTGGTCCCAGCAATACGTTGCGCGGGGAGTGACTTCGGTCGCTCCCCGCGTCGCGTTACGCCCCCCACTCCCTCACTGGAGCGCGCATGCCACCTCACCTTCGCTATCCGCTTCTCGCCGTCGCGGCATTCTGGGCCACCGCCGCAACCGCCCAGCCGCTGGAGGCGCAGTATCGCCGCGGGGTGCTCGTCTACACCGGTTCGTGCCGGACCCACTCCGCGCAGCTGGTGCGCTCCGTCGAAGGTGGCTGGGAGGTTCGCCTCAACGGCGTGGAGGCCGGCGTGCGGAGCCTGAATGCGGACGCACCCGTCCGCGTGGTCTCATCCGCCGCGGGCTCGAGAGACCTCGTGGTCTCGACCTCGCAGAGCGAGCAATCAATGTTGCACGAGATCTTCACTGACGCCGGCCGGTGCCGCGTGTCGATGGAGCGGCGGAACACCGCCGATCTCGTCACGAACTTCCGGACCGCGGCCGAGGACGCCGATCGTGAGTTCCGCTCGTGGAAGCGCTTTCGCAACGCCCTCTACATCGGCGGCCTCGGCATCCTGGGCGCCACTGGTTACTACGTCGCCACGAGTGACCCGATCGAACTGCTCCCGCTGGGGCTCGGATTAGGCCTCGGTGCCTGGGTCGCCTCGCTCGGCGGCACCGAGGCGCAACCGGAGGTTGACCGCTATCGCCAGCTCCGCGATTACAATCGCTCCATGGAGCGCCTCATCATCGAGCAGGCACGATAGCGCTGTCCGTAGCATCTCCCCCTCGGGCGGCATAGCCTTCTCGGCATGCCGCCCGCTTCGCATTCGCAGGTCCTCGCCCTCTACGACGCCGCCATCGCCGCCGCGGCCCCGGGCGCGGCGGTGCGTGAGGCCTTCGCGGCGAACGAAGTCACGCTTGAGCTCGGCCGCGATCGCCCACACTGGATTCTCGCCGTCGGCAAGGCGGCCGAAGCGATGGCGACCGCGGCGCTCGAGGCCTGTGCGGCCCGTGACCTCCATGTCGAAGGCGGACTTCTCGTCACCGACGCCGCGGGCTCGCGACCGCAGCACGACGCACTGGAGTTCATCGTCGGCGACCATCCCGTTCCCGGTGTACGCTCCGCCCACGCGGCGGATCGCCTCGCCGCGCTGCTCGAGCGCATCGGTCGCGACGACGTCGTCATCGTGTGCATTTCCGGCGGCACCTCGAGCTTGATCGGCGCGCCCATCGCCGGCGTGCGCCGCGAGGACCTAGCCGCGCTGCATTCCCTGCTGCTCGGCGCCGGACTGCCGATCTCGCGCAACAACGCCATCCGCAAGCGCTTCTCGCGCTGGGGCGCCGGCCGACTGGCGGCAGCTCTCGACTGCGCGCGTGTGCTACCGATTCTCCTCGCCGACGTCCCGAACGAGGATCCCGCGAGCATCGGCTCCGGTCCGCTCTCCCCCGACCCGCTCACCGCGCACTACGTGGAGCGACTCCTGCGCGAAGCGGGGCTCGCGGTGCGCGTGCCGCTCTCGATTGCCTCCACCCTCGGCGCCATGCGCGCCGAGGCCATCGCCGAGACGCCGAAGCCGGGCAGTGAAGTCTTCGCGCGCGTCGAAGCGCCGTTTGTGGTCGGGAACAGCGCGGCACTCGACGCTGCCGCGGCGGCCGCGAGCCACGCGGGCTTCGCACCGGTGCTGCTCTCCAACACGATCCTCACGGGCGACGCCACCGCGGCGGGGCGCGTGATTGCGCACGCCATCGCCCGCGCCGCGCCGGGAAGCTGCCTGATCTGGGGCGGCGAGACGACGGTGCGTCTGCCCGAGGAACACGGATTGGGCGGTCGCTGCCAGCAGCTCGCGCTGTCGGCCGCCGAGTCGCTGGCAGACCTCGGCGTGGCTGCGACCATTCTGGCCGCCGGCACCGATGGGCAGGATGGCCCCGCCCCCGCGGCCGGTGCCGTCGTGGACGGTCGCACCTGGCAGGCCAGCCGTGACGCCGGTGCCGACCCCGCACGCGCACTGGCACGCTGCGACGCCTTCGGCGCACTGAACGCCGCCGAGGCGATCCTGCCGGCGCGGCACACGGGCACGAACGTCATGGACATCGTGGTAGCGGTGCGGGAGCGATAGGGCGAAATTCCGCCCTATGAGCACCCGAGCCCCGTTTACCGTCGCCGTCATCCAAGACGGCGTTCTCGATACCGCGCAGAAGACCCTCGACGCGACCGTCGTCCGCATCCGCGATGCGGCCAAGAAGGGCGCGCAGGTCATCTGCCTCAAGGAACTCTTCAACGCGCCGTACTTCTGCAAGAAGCTCGACAGTTCGCGCTTCGATCTTGCGGAGCCAGTGGACGGCCACACGGTGACCACGCTGAGCAAGCTCGCGAGAGAACTCGCAGTGGTGCTCGTCGTGCCGATCTACGAGAAGCAGGGCCCCGGCGTGTACCGCAACAGCGCGGTGGTGATTGACGCCGACGGCACGCCGCTCGGCGTGTATCGCAAGATGCACATCCCGCACGATCCGCTCTTCGAGGAGAAGTACTACTTCGCGCCGGGCGAGAGCGACAATCCGGTACAGCCCGCCGGCCTGCGTGGCCCGACGGCCGAAGCCGGCGGCTTCATGGTGTGGAAGACGCGCTACGCGACGATCGGCGTGCTCATCTGCTGGGACCAGTGGTATCCGGAAGGCGCGCGCATCACGTCGCTGCTCGGCGCGGACATCCTGTTCTATCCGACGGCGATTGGCTGGCACCCGGCGGAGAAGGCCGAGTGGGGCGCAGCGCAGGCGGATGCCTGGCGCACGGCGCAGCGCGCACATGCGATCGCCAACGGGGTGTTCGTGGCGGCGCCGAACCGCGTGGGCTTCGAGCCCGAGGCCGGCACCGATGGCATCGAGTTCTTCGGGCACAGCTTCATCGTGGATCCCTACGGCCGCTATCTCGCGCAGGCGGGCACGGACGAGGACACGTTGATCGCGACCTGCGACCCGGCGCTGATCGAGTACACGCGGCGCAACTGGCCCTTCTTGCGTGATCGTCGCGTGGATGCGTACGAGCCGATCCTCGCGCGGTGGATCGGGCACTGATGAGCGCGGCGAAGAAGTCCGCGCCGCACGCGGCGCCGGGCGCCGTGCGCTGGCCCGCCGAGTGGGAGCGTCACGACGCCACGTGGATTTCGTGGCCGCATCACGAGCCCGATTGGCCCGGCAAGTTCGGGCCGATCCCTTGGGTGTACGCGGAGATTGCGCGCGCGCTCGCCGAACACGAGCGCGTGAACATCCTCGTGCACGACGAGAAGACGGAAGAAGAGGCCTGGCACTGCCTGCGCATGCACGAGGTGAAGCAGGGCCGCATCCACCTCATGCTCTGCCCCACGGACCGCGTGTGGCTGCGCGACTCCGCGCCGACCTTCGTGCACGATGCCAACGGCGACGTGCGGGCGGTGAACTGGGATTTCAACGCCTGGGCCAAGTACGAGAACTTCCAGCGCGATCAGAAGATCGGCGCCTTCATCGCCGATCACACGGGCCTGCCCTTGGACCAGCCGCAGCGGCGCGACGGCAAGGGCCGCGTGGTGCTCGAGGGCGGCGGCATCGAGACGGACGGCCGCGGCACGATGCTCGTGACCGAGGAGTGGCTGCTCAGCGACGTGCAGGTGCGGAACCCCGGCTTCACGCGCGCCGACTACGAGCGCATGTTCGCGGAGACGCTGGGCATCACCAAGACCATCTGGTTGGGTGAGGGCTGCGTCGGGGACGACACGCACGGCCACGTGGACGACATCGCGCGCTTCGTGGCGCCGGGCGTGATGGTCATCGCGCACGAGGAAGACCCCAGCGACGAGAACCACGCCCGCTCGGCGGACAATCTCGAGCGCCTGAAGGGCGCGACCGACGCCGAGGGCAACGCGATCCGGGTGGTGACCCTGCCCTACCCGCGGCCGGTGATCATGGACGGGGCCCGGCTGCCGGCCAGCTATGCGAACTTCTACATCGCCAACGGTGTTTGCATTGTGCCGACGTTCAACGACCCGAACGACCGGATCGCCCTGAACACCCTCGCCGAGCTGATGCCCGGGCGGCAGATTGTCGGCATCCACGCCGTGGACCTCGTCTGGGGCCTCGGCACCTTGCACTGCCTCACGCAACAGCAGCCAGCGGCGCGGCACGGCCGCCAGAAGGGTACCGGATGACCGGCGACGCGCTTCGCAGCGCCCTCGAGGCGCGACTCGGCAGCCAATACGAAATCGAGTCGCTCCTTGGCCAGGGCGGCATGGGAAGCGTGTACCGCGCGCTGGACCGCACGCTGCATCGGCCGGTGGCCATCAAGGTCATCAGCGGCGACGTCGCGCTGAACCCGCAGCTCAAGGAGCGCTTCCTGCTGGAAGCGCGCACCGTGGCCAAGTTGCGGCACCCGAACATCGTGGCGGTGTACAGCGCCGGCGAAGCCGACGGCCTGCTCTACTTCGTTATGGAGTTGGTGCCCGGCGAGTCGCTGCGCGACCTGCTCACGCGCGAGGGCACCGTGGCGCCGGAGCGCGGCGAGAAGATCCTGCACGAGTTGGCCATGGCGCTGGACTACGCGCATGCCAACGGCATCGTGCACCGCGACGTGAAGCCCGAGAACATCCTGCTCGACCGCGAGACGGGCCGTGCGATGCTCACGGACTTCGGCGTGGCGCGCGCGCTCGAGAACAGCGGCAACATGACGGGCACCGGAATGATCCTCGGCAGCCCGCGCTACATGAGCCCCGAGCAGGCCACGGGCGAGAGCACGCTCGACGGCCGCAGCGATCTCTACGCGCTGGCGCTGGTGGGCTACGAGATGTTCACCGGCAAGCCCGTGGTGGACAGCGGCAACGTGGCCGGCATGCTGGTGAAGCACCTCACCGAGACGCCGCAGCCGCTGGCGAAGGCCGTGGCGCAGGTGCCGGAAGGCACCGCCATGGCCATTGACCGCGCGCTGGCCAAGGACCGCGAGCAGCGCTGGGCCAACGGGCGCGAGATGGCCGAGGTGATCGCCGCCAACTGGACGCCGACGCCGGGCAGTGGCGCGACGCGGGCGATCGGCGCGATGAAGACGAAGAAGGTTCGTCCGACGGCAGGTTTGTTCGGTGCCGCCGTCGCGATTGCCGCCGCGCTGTTCACGGTGTTCATCGGCACGGGAAACCGCGGCGGTGGCGCGGACGCGCGCAAGTCCTACGCGGTGGTGCCCTTCGAGGTGCAGAGCGGCAACGCCGACGTGCAGTGGCTGCGCGATGGCGCCGTGAACATGCTGACGCTCGCCTTGGCGCAGTGGACGGACCTGCAGGTCATGGACTACGAGCGCACGCTCAAGTACGTGGCCGATGCCGGCGTCGAAGGCAAGCGCGTCGGGCTCGAGAGCGCGCAGGAAATCGCCCGCCGCGGCGGCGCGGGCACGGTGGTGATGGGCCAGATCTCCACCACCGCCGATTCGCTGATCGTCGTCGCGCGGCTCTACGACGTGAAGTCCGGCCGCGCGATCAACACCGCCACGCGCGCCGCGGCCCTCAGCGCCGATCCGCGCGGGCTGTTCGACGACATCGCACGCTACTTGCTCGACGTCGCCGGCGGCTCCACCAGCGCCAGCGTGGACGTGGCGCGGCAGACCACCACCTCGCTCACGGCGTACCGCGCGTACCTCGACGGCGTGCGCTATCTCAACTCGTGGCGGCTGAGCCAAGCGGATTCTGCGCTGCAAGTGGCCATCGCCGCGGACTCCACCTTCGCGTTGGCCTGGCACAAGCGCGCGCTGGCTTTGGGCTGGGGCGACGGCGCGGGTGAGGCCTACGTGGCTTCGGCGCGGCGCGCCGTGGAGTTGGCAGACCGTCTGCCACCGCGTCAGCAGGCGCTGGTGCGCGGACATCTCGCCCTCGCCGAGGGCATGTCGGGGCAGTTCACCGGCGCCGGCGCGTCGCGCCAGCGCCTGCGCGATGCCCAGCGCATCTACGAAGAACTCGTCGCCACCGACTCGCTGGTGGCGGAGGGATGGTACGGGCTCGCCGATGCGTACTTCCACGATCCCGGCGAGCAGGGCGACTCGCTGAGCAAGATCTCGCGGCGCGTGAATCGCTCGATCTACGGCTTCCGGCGCGCCATCGAGATCGACTCGTCGTTCCACCTCGCCTACAGCCACTTGGTGCAGCAATACCAAGGACTCTCGAATCAGCAGTCGGGCGGCGTGCTCGACGGCGACAGCGTGCTGATCCTCGCGACCCAAGAGCAGGTCGCCGCCCTCGGCGGCCCGGCGGAGATCCAGCGCCGCCGCGATCGCGCCCGGCAGATCGGCCTCGAGATGGCTCGCGGCTGGGTGCGCGCCGATCCCGATGCCTCCGCCGGTTACGTCGCGCTCGCCACGGGCTTCATGGCGGCCGAACAACCGGACTCGGCGCTCGGCACCATCGAGCGTGCGCTGCAACGGCCCGCGCTGAACTCGCCGGGGCTTCGCATGCAGCGCGTCACCTACGGGCTGCTCGCCGACCGTCCGGTGGAAGCGTTCGCCACCATGCGGGCGACGTTGGCCGGCACGACCGCAGCCGAGTTCCGTCGCGTGCCGGCCAACGAGCGCATCAACGCGATGGCCATGTCGCTCAACACCGCGGCGGCCGTCGGCAATGCCGGCGAGATGCAGCGGCTGTTGGAGTTTGTCTCGACGACCGATCCCATCTTCCCGTTCACGTCCACACCTACAAAGGAAGTGCTGGGCTGGTATGTGGCGGGCCTGCGGGCGGGCATCACCGGCAGCGTCTCGCGCGAGGACCGCGCGCTGCTCGCCGGCGGCACCCGTCGCGTGGCGTCTGGCAGCGAAGGGATCCTCGCGCAGCTCGCCGCGACCTCTGGCGGCGTGATCTACGCGGCGTATCTCGCCACGCGCGATACGCTGTTCTCGAATACGATCCGCCGCATGCCGGGGATGAACCAAGTCCCGCACTCCGACCTCGATGCCCTCGAGGCACTCAGCCGCGGCGACACCGCAGCCGCGCGGACGATCGCCCAGGGGTTCACCCCGCCGGACTCGATTCGGAATGCGCGCTTCGGTTTCGCCGGCGCGCGCGCCGTGGGTCGTGCCGAGGTGCTCGCGGCCGTCGGGAACGTGGACTGGGCCATCCGCTACCTCGAGGGACTCGCTCCGACGCGTTTCAATGCGCAGGGCCTAAGCGAGCCGGGCTTCGCCATCTATACGAGGTCGTTCCTCTCGCGCGCCGCGCTGTACGAGCGCACGAACCAGCGCGACAAAGCGATCGCCGCGTACGAGGAATACCTGCGGCGCACCGCCGACGGCGACGCAATCGTGGAGCCGCTGCGACGCCAAGCCCGCGAGTCCATCGCGCGCCTGCGGGATTCAGGACGCTAGCCGGACTGTCTAGATTACTGACAGTCCCCCGTCTGTCGCTCGACATGAGCGACGGACGGCCTCGGTGGATCTCCCCCCGCGTCGCCCGTTCTCTGTGATTCGCTCCCGCGTCGTCAGTCTGTTGGCTCTCGCCCTCGCCGCCTGCGGCGGGGGCGCGAGCGAGTACCGCCTCGGCATGGCCGGCCCGTTCGAAGAAGGCTTCGGCCTCGCGAATCGCCGCGGTGCCGAACTCGCCCTCGAGCAGATCAACGCCGCCGGCGGCATCAACGGCACGCCGCTTAGCATCGATTTCCGCGACGACGGCGGCGACGGCTCGCGCGCGGCGAGCATCGCCCAGGAGTTCGTGGACGACACGCGCATCAGCGGCGTGGTGGGCCACGTCACCTCGGGCGCGATGGTTGCGGCCGCGAAGGTCTACGATGGGCAGCTCGCCGCGCTCGCGACCACGGCCTCGTCGGCGGAGCTCACGGGCATCTCGCCTTGGGTGTTCCGCGTGATCTCCAGCGACTCGGCGAACGGCGTGGACCTCGCGCGCTTCGCCGAGCGGCTTGGCAAGCGCCGGGCGTACGTGCTGTACGAGAACGACGCCTACGGCCGCGGCCTCGCCGATGCGTTCCGCCGCACCTTCAAGGGCACGGTGCTCGGGTTCGATCCAGTCGACGCCGAGGGCCGCGACGCCGATGTGTTCGTGGCCTGGGCGGCCGCGCAAAGCGCGGACCTCGTGTTCGTCGCCGGCACGGAGAGGTCGGGCATCGCGCTGCTGCGTGCCGCGCGCGCCGCGGCCTTCGGCGTGGACTTCCTCGGCGGCGACGGCTGGACGGGCGTGGTCGCCGACGCGGCCGCCGCAGAAGGTGCGTTGGTCGGCGCGCCGTTCACGGCCCGCGATCAGCGCAATGAGGCGCAGCGCTTCGTACAGGCCTTCCGCGCCAAGTTCGGCGCCGACCCCGACGGCAACGCCGCGCTGGCCTACGACGCCACCTGGGTCATGGCCGCCGCGCTCCGCAGCGTCGGCGCCGACCGCGGCAAGCTGCGCGACTGGCTGGCCTCGCGCACCACGCGGGCGCCGGTCCCGGGCGTCACGGGCAACATCGCCTTCCAGCTCAGCGGCGATCCCATCGGCAAGACCTTCGTGATGACGCGCGTGCGCGGCGGGGAGCTCGTGCCCGTGGAGGCCACGCCGTGATTCGCCTCGATACCATTCGCAGTCGCCTCACCGCCGGCCTCGCGCTGGTCGTCGGCCTCCTCGTGCTCGCCGGCGCCGTCGGCCGCGCGGCCATCGGCAGCTTGAGCGACGAGATGGGCCGCGCGCTCGAGACCGTGCGCCGCGAGACAGCCCTGAGCGCCCAGCTCACCACGAACATCGCGCTCGAGATCGCCGCCGGCCGCCGCTACCTCGAGCGCGGGCTCGCCGATGATCTGGCCGCATTCCGCGACGCCGGCTGGAAGGCACACGCGGCGCAGCGGGCCCTTAACGGCAGCGCCGGCCTCACCGCGCGCGAAGTTGCGTTGGTCGCCACCATCGATGAACGGCTCTCGGCGCTCGAGACGGCCTTCAGCGCCGCGCACCGCATGCGCGACTTGGGCCGCGGTGCCGAGGCCGAGGCGCGCCTCGCCCTCACGCGCGAGATCGAGACGGCGCTCACCACGGACATCGAGCGCCTGAGCACCGAACGCAGCGCGCAGCTCCAGCGCGCCACCGATGCGCTGCAAGCCGAGGCCGCGCAGCGGCAGCGCTTCCTGTTGCTGGTGATCATCGGCGCCATCGCGCTTGGCCTGTTTATCGTCGCGTGGGTGGTCCGCTCGATCGGCGGTCCGCTGCAACAACTGGTGGAGCACGCGCGCGCGCTCAGCCGCGGGGAGCTCGACGTCCGCACCGATACCGACCTGCCCGGTGAGTTCCGCGAGCTCGCGGAAGCGATGAACAGCTCCGCCGCGAATCTCGCCCGCGTGGCCACCGTCGCGAGCGGCACCTCCGAGGAAGTCGCGACCTCGGCGCACCAGCTCACCTCCGCCGCCGAGCAGGTGTCCATGGCCGCCACGCAGACGGCGACGGCGATGGCCGAGGTGACCGAGGGCGCGGAGGTGCAGGTGACTGCCCTCAAGGATGCCGACCGCACGCTCGACGGCGTCCGCCAGCGCGCGTATGAAGTGCGCGCCGGCGCCGAGGAAGTGGCCGACCTCGCGAACGAGATCGAACGCCTCTCGCGCGAGAAGCGCCAGGAGATCGCGCGCGCGCGGACTATGCTCGCCGAGATCCGCCAGTCGGTAGACCACGCCGCGCTCGAAGTGAAGGAGCTCAACGCCACGGCCGAGAGCATCAATCAGTTCGTCGGCATCGTGAGCCGCATCGCCGAACAGACCAACCTGCTCTCGCTCAACGCGGCCATCGAAGCCGCGCGCGCCGGCGCGGCGGGGCGCGGCTTCGCCGTGGTCGCCGACGAAGTGCGCAAGCTGGCCGACCAGGCGCAGCAGGCCGCGGAAGACGTCATCCAGCTCACGGCCGTGGTGACGCGCCGGGTGGGCACCACGTCGCAGGCCATGGAAACCGGCGCCTCGCGCGTGGCGGAGATCGAGCAGGCCTCGGCCGGCATCGATACCGCGCTCGGCGACATCTCCAGCGCCGCCGAGCGCACGCGCGGCGCGGCCGAGGGCCTTGGCGCCGCGGCCGACAGCAACGTGAGCGCCGTGAACGCGGCCGCGGCGAACATCACCGCCGCCGCGCGCGCGGCGGAAGGCCACGCCGCGGCCGCCCAGCAGGTGTCGGCGTCCACCGAAGAGCAGAGTGCGGCCTGCGAGGAGATGTCCGGCGCGGCCAACGCGCTACTCGCGGGCTCGGTGCGCCTGCGCGAGATCGTCGCCAACCTCCGGGCCTCGTGAGCGGCGGCATGCTGATGCCCCACAGGCGCGCATGAGCGGCGCGAACCCGCTCACTCCCGTGCCGCAGGGCACGCCGGCCGTGGTGCTGCTCAGCGGCGGCCTCGACTCCGCCACCGTGCTCGCGATGGCCACACAGGCCGGCTACAGCGTGAACGCCCTCACGTTCCGCTACGGCCAGCGCCACGGCGTGGAGATCGCCCGAGCGGCGGCGTTGGCGGCGCAGTGGAAGGTCGCGCGGCACGTCGTCGCCGACATCGACCTCCGGTTGTTCGGCGGCTCCGCCCTCACGGCGGACATCGCCGTGCCCAAGCACGACGACGTGGCCGCGATCGGCGCGGGGATTCCCGTGACCTACGTGCCCGCCCGCAACACGATCTTCCTGAGCTTCGCGCTCGCCTGGGCCGAGACGCTGGACGCGCAGGACATCTTGATCGGCGTCAACGCGCTGGATTATTCCGGCTATCCCGACTGCCGCCCCGAGTACATCGCCGCCTTCGAGCGCATGGCGAACCTCGCCACCAAGGCCGGCGTCGAGGGCCGCACGCAGCTGCGCATCCGCACGCCGCTGATGCAGATGACCAAGGCCGACATCATCCGCGCCGGCCGCGCCCTCGGCGTGGACTACAGCATGACCATCAGCTGCTACGACCCTGCACCGGACGGCACGGTGTGCGGGCGCTGTGATGCGTGTTTGCTGCGGGCGAAGGGGTTTGCGGAGGTTGATGCTTGAGACTTGAGACGTGAGACTTGAGACTTGAGGGGAAGAGCGTCCTCCATGCCTCTCAAGTCTCATGTCTCCCGTCTCATATCTTTGAATTGATGTACACCGTCAAAGAGCTCTTCTACACCCTCCAAGGCGAAGGCCACCACGCCGGGCGTCCGGCGGTGTTCTGCCGCTTCTCGGGGTGTAACCTCTGGTCGGGGCGCGAGCAGGACCGCGCGGCGGCGGTGTGCACGTTCTGCGATACCGACTTCGTGGGCGTCGGGCCGGACGGCGGGAAGTTCGCGACGGCGGAGGCCCTGGCGGACGCGATCGCGGCGCAGTGGCCGGCGGATGCCGGCGGCCGCAAGTACGTGGTCTGCACGGGGGGCGAGCCGCTGCTGCAGCTCGACGAGGCGGCCATCACGGCCTTGCACGCGCGGGGCTTCGAGGTGGCCGTGGAGACCAACGGCACCCAGCCCGCTCCGGCCGGCCTGGATTGGATCTGCGTGAGCCCCAAGGCCGATGCCGCGCTGGCCCTCACGGCCGGCGACGAGCTCAAGCTCGTCTACCCGCAGGCCAAGGCCCAGCCCGAGCGGTTCGCCGGGCTCGCCTTCCGGCATTTCTATCTGCAGCCGATGGACGGCCCCGATGTGGCGGCGAACACCACCGCCGCCCTGCGCTACTGCCTCGCGCACCCGCAGTGGCACCTCTCGGTGCAGACGCACAAGGCCCTGGGCATCCGGTAGCGTCGGTCCAGCTGCAGCCGTCCCGCCATCCGCCATCCGCCACCAGGCCGGACTCGGCCGGACGACCCCTCCCCCCGGCCGGTCACGGGTCAGGGTGCTTCCTACAAGGTTGACGGGAACCCCCCGAAGGCGGAAGTTTGGGGGTCCTCTGTCGGCGTGACCTTGGTCACGCTGAAAAGGCGGGACCCGCCCGGGTCCCACATCCCACCGCTTCGAGGTATGTCTCGTATGCGTATCCGTTTCGTCAGCAGGATGCTTGCGGTCCTCGGCTTCTTTGCGGCCGCAGGCGCCGCCGACGCACAGACCGGCACCGTCGCCGGCAAGGTCTCGCAGTCGGATGGTGGCGCCGCCATCGCCGATGCGCAGGTCATGGTCTACTCCGGCACCACGGCCGTCGGGAGCATCCGCTCCGGCGCCGATGGCAACTATCGCATCGGCAACATCCCGGCCGGCACGTACGCCGTCGTGGCGCGTGCCGGCGGTTTCGTGTTCAAGCGCGTCGAGGGCGTGGTCGTCCCGGCGGGCGGCACGGTGACCGTGGACCTCGCGATGGCGCAGGTCGTCTCGCAGCTCGACGCCGTCGTCACGACGACGACCCGCGGCGCCGAGCCCGAGAAGATCCTCGACTCGCCGAACTCGATCTCGCTCGTGACCAGCGAGCGCATCGCCGAGCGCCCGTCCGTGACGGTGACCGACCACCTCAAGGGCACCCCGGGCCTCTCGATCTCCAACGGCGGCATCGTGCAGTCCAACATCGTGTCGCGCGGCTTCAACAACGCGTTCTCGACGTCGATGCTGATGCTGCAGGACTACCGCTTCGCCGGCGTCCCCTCGCTGCGCGTGAACGTGCCCTTCCTCTTCACCGGCACCGGTGAGGACATCGACCGCATCGAGGTCCTGCAGGGTCCGGCCTCGGCGCTCTACGGCCCGAACTCCGGCGCCGGCGTGCTCCACGTGATCACGAAGTCGCCGTTCACCTCGCAGGGCACCTCGATCACCCTCGATGGCGGCGAGCGCTCGATGTTCCGCCTCGGCGGCCGTCACTCGCAGAAGATCAACGACCAGTTCGCGTTCAAGGTGTCGGGCGAGTACTTCCGCGCCAGCGACTGGGAATACAACGACCCGAACGAGCTCGGCTGCCCGACGGCCACGGCCGGCGTCTACACCGGCAACTACTGCGCCACCGACGCTCGCGTACCGACCTCGCGGCAGGGCCAGCCGGTGGCCCGTGACTTCGATCTCGAGCGCTACTCGGCGGAAGGCCGCCTCGACTGGCGCCCGAACGAGGACACCGAAGCCATCACCACCTTCGGCTACACGATGGCCGGCTCGGCCCTCGAGATCACCACGACCTTCGGCGCCGCGCAGGTGCGCAACTGGAGCTACTCGAACTTCCAGCAGCGCTTCCGCCACAAGCAGTTCTTCGCCCAGGTCTTCTATAACTCGTCGAACTCGGGCAACGATTCGGCGACGGACGACAACGGCACCTTCTACCTCCGCTCCGGCATCCCGGTGGTGGACCAGAGCTCCGTGCTCGTCGCGCAGCTGCAGCAGGGCTACACGCTGGGCAACACCAAGCTGACCGGCGGCTTCGACTACATCGCGACCACGCCCGAGACCAAGGGCACGATCATGGGTCGCAACGAAGACGACGACAACATCAATGAGATGGGCGCCTACCTGCAGTTCACGACGCCCCTCACCCCGAAGCTCGACCTCATGGGCGCCGTCCGCGGCGACATGAACTCGCGCATCGAGGGCACGCAGTTCTCGCCCCGCGCCGCGCTGCTCTACAAGCTCAGCGAGACGCAGAACTTCCGCTTCACGTTCAACCGCGCGTTCAACTCGCCGGCCTCGTTCTCGTTCTTCCTCGACCAGTGGTCGGGCCAGACGGCGAACCTCGGCCCGGCGATCAACGATCCGGCCACCGGCAACACGGAAGTCCGCATCTTCGGCAACCCGGCGAAGGAAGGCTGGATCTACAACCGCGGCTGCACGAATACGCAGACCGACGCAGCCGGCCTCTGCATGCGCTCGAACTTCTACGGCGCAACGCCGAACTCGGTCGCCGGCTCGACGCTGTTCCCTGCCGTGATGAACGGCGGCCTCTCGACGCAGCTCGTCGCGGCGATCGCCGGTACCTTCGGCCTCAACGCCACGCAGCAGCAGAACATCCGCAACACGCTCAACGGCCTCGCGCCGACGAACGCCCAGGTCAGCCTGCTGCTCCGCAACGTCCTGGCCCCGGGCTCGCCGGTGACGGCGTTCAGCACGGTGCAGGATTACAACCCGCTGGGCGCCGACTTCTCGAACACGTGGGAGCTCGGCTACAAGGGCATCATCGGCGATCGCCTCCGCATCTCGGCGGACTACTGGTACCAGATCCGCCCGGCCGATCCGACGACGCAGGTCATCAACGGCGATGACATCGTCTTCTTCAATCCGACGACCCTCGGCGGCTACCTCGGCGCGGCTGGTACGGGCGTGACCGCGGCGCTTGCCGCCAACGGCGTGCCCGCCCCGGCGATCAGCACGGTCATCACGAACTGGGTCACCTCGCTCGCAGGCCTGCCCACCGGCACCCTGGCCTTCGACAACGAGCTCTACGACAAGTCGTACCTCGTGTTCACCTACCAGAACGCCGACGGCCATGTGGACGTCCGCGGCATCGACCTCGCCGTGGATTACATCATGAACGACATGTACACCGTCGAGGCCACCTATTCGACGATGAACCGCAACGTGTTCCGCGACGCCCGCGGCGCGACGCCCGCCAACCCGCTCGTGGCCAACACGCCGCGGCACCGCGGCTCGCTCACCATCCGCCGCGTGGACGACGTCCGCCAGATGAACTTCGAGCTCCGCGGCCGCTATGCGGATGCCTTCGACGTGAACTCGGGCGTGTTCAACAACTTCAACCAGAGCGTCCCGGCCGGCGGCACGCCGTACACCCGCGTCCCGGTCAACGCCTTCGTGGACGCCGGCTTCTCCTGGAAGCTCCCGGTCGCCCAGAACATCCGCTGGTCGCTCAACATCCAGAACCTGCTCGACAACCAGGTGCCGTCGTTCATCGGCGTCGCCCCGGTGGGCCGGTTCGCCACGACCCGCATCTCGTACAGCTTCTAAGCCACACGCGGTTCGCAGGACCGAAGGGGGATGGGCCACGCGGCCCATCCCCCTTCGACTATTTTTCGGGGTGCTCCTGCTCGATCCCACGCGCCGCCTCGTGATCGGACACCGCGGCGCCCGCGCCGTGATGCCCGAGAACACGCTGCAGTCGCTGCGCTACGCGATCGAGCTCGGCGTGGATGCCCTCGAGTTCGACCTGCACCTCGCCAAGGACGGCGTCCCGGTCATCCACCACGACGCCACGCTGGATCGCTGCACCGACGCCACGGGCCCCGTCCGCGCTCACACGTCGCTGGAACTGGGCCGCATCAGCGCCAGCCACCGCTTCACGCCCGACGGCGGGCGCAGCTTCCCCTTCCGCGAGCAGCGCTTCGCCGTGCCCACGCTCTGGGAGGCGCTCACGGCCTGTCCGGACGTCCCGCTCATCCTCGAGATGAAGTCGGTGGAAGTGGCCGAGCCCGCGCTGCAGGTCCTGCGCGAGACGGACAACCTGCACCGCGTGCTCATCGGGAGCTTTCTGGACGAGGCCCTGATTCCTTTTGCACGGGCCGGCGTGCCCGTGAGCCCCGGCGCCGGCACGCTCAAGGCCCGCTACGCGGCCGCGCTCTTCGGCGCAGGCCCCCGCCGGCTCCCCTTCCAGGCCCTCTGTATTCCCCGCTTCCACTACGTGATCCCGCTGCCGGTGCTCGGCTTCGCGCGAATGATGCGCGCCGCCGGCGGCCCCACGCACGTCTGGACCATCAATGACCCGGCCCGTGCCACGCAGCTCTGGCGCGCCGGCATCAACGGCATCATCTCGGACGATCCCGCGCTGATGCTCCGCACCCGCGAGACCCTGCAGTGACCGCACCCACCGCCGCCGCACCCGCGGGCGACAAGCCCGCCAAGAAGCCCACGAACTACAAGGCCGCCTGGGCCGAGACCCGCCGCCTCATGTGGCAGCATCGCGGCTCGCTGGCGATCGGCCTCGTCCTCATGCTGGTGAATCGCCTCTCCGGCCTCGTGCTGCCGGGCAGCGTGAAGTGGATTGTGGACGAGGTGCTCACCAAGCAGCGGCTCGATCTCCTCACGCCGATCGCCATCGCGGCGGGCACGGCCACGCTGCTACAAGCGTCGAGCTCCTTCGCGCTCTCGCAGGTAATCTCGGTGGCCGCGCAGCGCGCCATCACCGAGCTGCGGCGGCGCGTGCAGGCGCGCATCCTGCGCCTGCCGGTGAGCTTCTTCGACGCCACGCAGAGCGGCATCCTCATCAACCGCGTGATGAACGACGCCGAGGGCATCCGCAACCTCATCGGCACGGGCATCATCCAGCTCGTCGGCGGGATGCTCACCGCGGCGCTGGCACTGGGCTACCTGTTCTACCTCAACTGGTTCCTCACCGTCGCCACGCTGGTGTTCCTCGCGGTGTTCGGCGGCATCATGGCCTATGCCTTCGTGAAGCTGCGGCCGATCTTCCGTGAGCGGTCCAAGATCCAAGCCGAGGTCAGCGGTCGCTTGGGCCAAGCCATGGGCGGCGCGCGCGTCGTGAAGGTGTACACGGCCGAGAAGCGCGAAGAGGTGGTGTTCACCAAGGGTGCGCATCGGCTGTTCCGTAACATCGCGAGCACGATCACCGGCACGTCGGCCGTCGGCGCATTGGCCACCGTGATCATCGGTGCCGTCGGCGTGCTCATTCTGGTGGTCGGTGGCCGCGCCGTCTCCGCCGGCGAGATGACCCTCGGCGACCTCATCAGCTATGTGTTCTTCGTGGGGCTCGTGAGCTTCCCCGTGGTGCAGATGGCCAACATCGGCACGCAGATCACCGAGGCCTTCGCGGGGCTCGACCGCATCCGCGAGATCTTCGAGACGCCCACCGAAGACGAAGACGATCGCCAGCGCGACGTGCTCAACGACGCCAACGGCGACGTGGTGTTCGACCACGTGTGGTTCGAGTATCGCGAAGGCATCCCGGTCCTGAGGGACGTGACGTTCACGGCCAAGGCCGGTACCACCACGGCGCTGGTCGGCTCCAGCGGCTCGGGCAAGAGCACGCTGATTTCGCTGATCCTCGCCTTCAACCGCCCGCTCAAGGGTCGCATCACGATCGGCGGTCAGGACCTCGCCTCGCTGCGCCTGCGCGACTACCGCAGCACGCTCGGCGTGGTGCTCCAGGACAACTTCCTGTTCGACGGCACCGTGGCGGACAACATCGCGTTCTCGCGGCCCGGTGCGACGCGCGCCGAGATCATCGAGGCCGCGCGCATCGCCAACTGCGACGAGTTCGTCAGCCAGTTCCCCGACGGCTACGAGACGATCGTCGGCGAGCGCGGCGTGAAGCTCTCGGGCGGGCAGCGCCAGCGCGTGGCCATCGCCCGTGCAATCCTCGCCGACCCGCAGGTGCTGATCCTCGACGAAGCGACGAGCTCACTCGACTCCGAGAGCGAGCGCACGATCCGCGAGGCGCTCAAGCAGCTGCGCGCGGGGCGCACGACCTTCGTGATCGCGCATCGCCTCTCCACCATCCGCTCGGCGGATCAGATTCTCGTGCTCGAGAACGGCGCGATCGTCGAGCGCGGCTCGCACCGCGAGCTCATGGCCCTCGGCGGACGCTACAAGGTCCTGCACGACACGCAGCATGCGGTCGAGCAGGACCTGTTCGTGAACCCTGGTGAGGAAGTCGTGCCGCTGGACGCCAACGGCTAACGGCGTTCACCACGAAGACACGAAGACACGAAGGAAATCGTCAGCACCGTCGGTTTGAGGCCTAAGGGGGTCCGCATCGACGTATCGGTGCGGACCCCCTAAGTGTCCCTGCGTCGCGGAAGGTATCCTTCGTGTCTTCGTGCCTTCGTGGTGAAAGCAGTTACTGCACGACGCGCCGGCCGCTCACGCGCGAGCCGTCGCCGGGCATGGACCACTCGCCGGAGAAGGTGTCGCCCTCGAACACCACGCTGATGGTCGCCTCGTCACCCGTCGGCGCGGTGATCTTGATGACCATCTGGTTGCCCGAGCGCTTGGCCGAGTTGATCGGCATCGGCGGGAAGGCCTGGCTCGTGATCTGGCCGGCGTAGTCGTCGCCGGACACATGGCGCAGGTCCATCGTGAAGTCGAAGGCCTGGCCCTGCGCCGTGAGGGCCACCGTCCAACGGCCCACCGGGTTCACCGCGGCTGCGGCGGGCGCCGGGGCAGGCGCGGGCTGGGTGACCGCAGGCGCCGGGGCCGGCGCGGGGGTGGTGGTGGCCGGAGCGGAGGGCGCGCAGGCCGTCGCGAGCGCGATCGCGCCCGAGAGCGCAAAGAAGGAACGCATACGCATACGAGTCTCAGTGGGGATGAGGGGATGACAGGCGCGGCCTCCCCCGTGGACGCCGCGATGGCTCTACGATACCGCCAGAACCGAGGATTCGACAGCCAGCGCCGCCCGAGGGTTCAATCCGCCGCCACGGTGCGCGTGGCCGCCCATTCCCGCAGCTGGCTGATCTTCTCCCACATCGTGCCGGACAACGGCCGCGTGGACTCGGCCTCGCCCAGCAGCAGCGTGGTCGTGAGCCCCGCCCCGCCGGAGAACGCGCCGTAGAGCGCGCCCACCACCACCTGCTCGATCTCCGCACCGCTGAAGCCGTCCGTCGCCTCGGCCAGCACCTGAACGTCGAACTTCGACGGGTCTTGGTTCCGCTTGCGCAGGTGGATGCGGAAGATCTCCTCGCGCGCCGCCTGCTTGGGCAGGTCCACGAAGAACACTTCGTCGAAGCGCCCCTTGCGGATGAACTCCGGCGGCAGCTGCGCGATGTCGTTCGACGTGGCGATCACGAACACGTCGCCCTGGCGGTCCTGCAGCCAGCTCAGGAAGGTGCCGAACACGCGCTTCGACACGCCGCCATCGGCATCGCCGCCGCTGGCGAAGGCCTTCTCGAGCTCATCGATCCACAGCACGATCGGCGCCATGCGCTCGGCCGTGCGCATCGCGCGCTTGAAGTTCTTCTCGCTGTCGCCGATGTACTTGTCGTAGAGATTCGCCGGGTCGAGCTTGAGCAGCGGCAGGCCCCACTCGCTCGCGACGGCCTTGGCGCAGAGCGACTTGCCGCAGCCCGGTACGCCGAGCAGCAGCACGCCGCGCGGGAATCCCAGCCCGAACTGCGCCGCCCGCTGCGGATCGTGCACTACCGCGCGACGCTTGGCCAGCCAGGCCTTGAGGCCGTTGAGCCCGGCCACTTCGCCCAGCGACTCCGACGATGGCCAGTAGTCGAGCAGCCCGTCCTGCTCGACGATCTGTCGCTTCGCCTCGCCCACGCGCTTCACGTCGGCGGCGCGCAACGCGCCGTCCTCCATGATGAGCTTCGTGATGACCTTCTCCGCCTCCGTCGCCGTGAGCCCCACGAGGTTGTTCACGAGCCGCGTGCGCTCCTCGTGCGTGAGTTCCACCTTCACGGGCATGCGCGCGCTGTGCTCGCGGATCACGCGCTCGAGCAGCTGGCGCTGGTCGTTGAAGTCCGGCGTCGGCAACTCGAGGTACACCGCGTGCGGCCGCAGCGAGTCTGGCAGGTTGATGCCGTGCCCGGAGACCACCAGCGCGCCACGCTTCGTGCCGAACTGCACCACGCAATCGAGTACATGGCTGGCCACCACCGGATCCTCGAGGAACGCCCCGAGTCCCTTGAAGTGGAACACGCCGACACCTTCCTGCAGCACGCGGGCCAGCGCGGCACTGGGATCGGCCGTCTTCTCGATGAACGGATCCGTGGGCTGATTGCCGCGGCGGATGCCCCGCGAGCGGCTCCACGAGAACAGGTTCAGCGAGAGATTGCTGGCAATCAACGCGAGCGTCGCATCCGCGCGCTCCGGCTCGGGCGTATCGAGCACCACGAGCGCGTACTTGCTGCGGATGAGCAACTCGAGTTCGGCGACCGTATCTTTCACGCGATGCAGGCCTCAGCGAGGGACAGCCGCGAAGATACCGCGCGGACGGCGCGCGCGCAGGAGCCCGCAGCGGCCACGGTCCTCGCCGCGGACCAAAGCCCTGCATCCGCGAGCGACGCCCGCGCGTGGCGTATGCTCGCGTTGCTGGCCCTGGCCGAGATGCTCGGCATGGCCCTGTGGTTCGCCGCCAGCGCGGCGGCACCGCAGCTCACGGCGCGCTGGGCCCTCACGCCCGCGCAGGTGGGCGGGCTCGCCACCGCCGTGCAACTGGGCTTCGTGCTCGGCACCGCGCTCTCGGCGCTGCTCAACCTCGCGGATGTCTGGCCCGCGCGGCGGCTCTTCGCCGTCGCGGCCGTCTGCGGCGCCGCGAGCAACCTGCTGCTGCTCGCGGCGCCAAGCTACGAGATGGCCCTCGCCGGCCGCGCCCTCACCGGCGCCTGCCTCGCGGGCGTGTATCCGCCCGCCATGAAGATGGCCGCCACCTGGTTCAAGCAGCGCCGCGGGATCGCGATCGCCGTGATCGTCGGCGCGCTCACGGTGGGCAAGGCCACGCCGTATCTCTGGCAGGCACTGCCGCAGCTGCCGCTGCACGTGCCGATCATCGCGGCCTCGGCCTCGGCGCTGCTCGCCGCGATCTTGGTGCTCACGCTCTGGCACGACGGCCCGCACGCGTTCCCCGCGCGGCCGTTCTCGTGGCGACTCATCGGCGAGGTCACCGCGCAGCCGCGCTGGTGGCGCGCGACGGGCGGATACCTCGGGCACATGGCCGAGTTGTACTCGTACTGGACGTGGATTCCGGCCTTCTTGGCTGCGAGCGCGTTGGCCGCTGCGGACGGCGCAGTAGCGTCCGCCTCCGCGACGCGCAGCGCCGTCACGCCTGGCATCACTCCCGCATGGGTGAGCGTCCTCAGCTTCGCGACGATCGCCGTCGGGGCGCTCGGATGCCTCTGGGGCGGGCTGTACGGCGACCGCATCGGCCGCGCGCGCATCGCCTCGCGCGCCATGCTCGCTAGTGGCGGCATGGCGTTCGGCATCGGGCTGAGCTTCGGCCACGCGCCGTGGATCGTCGCCGCGCTCGCGCTGCTCTGGGGCTTTTTCGTGATCGCCGACTCGGCGCAGTTCTCCGCGCTGGTCACCGAGAGCGTGCCACCGCACGCCGTGGGCACGGCGCTCACCCTGCAGACCTCGCTGGGATTCCTGCTCACGACCATCACGATTCAACTCATTCCACCGCTCGTCGGCTGGGTAGGATGGCAGGGCGCGTTCGTCGTGCTCGGCGTCGGCCCCATGCTCGGCGTGCTGGCGCTGCGTCCGTTGGTGGCCGAGGAACGCGCCGGAGCTCGCCCATGAACACCACGCTGCTTGCACTCCTGCGCAGCTTCGACGATGGCCGCGACCGCGCCGAGTTCTACCGCGGCTGGCGCATGGGCCTCGGCGCCGGGCTGTCGCATCCCGCCATCCTCTCCAAGTCCGTCGCACGCGGCGGACTCGCGGGGCGCATTCGGGAGTACCTGCTCGCCGGCACCTCGGGCGGCGAGGGCATCGCGAGCTTGGTGCGCAAGGCGCCGCAGCTCTTCGAGCCCTTCGAGGCCGCGTTGCTCTCCATGGGCGAGGAGAGCGGGCAACTCGATCAGACCCTCACGCAGCTCGCCGACTTCCACACGCGGCAGTACAAGCTGATCCTCGCCGTGCGCAAATGGCTGAGCTACCCGATGTTCCTCACGCTGTTCGCCGTCGTGGTCGGGCCGCTGCCGTTGGTGTTCCAGGGCAAGATGACGCTCTACTGGACGGCGATGATCTCCGGCCTCGTGCTCTGGTTCGCGTCCGCGGGCTTCGTGTTCGGTGGCCTCGCGCAGCGCTACCAGCGGCGCCCCGCGTTCGTGCGGGCACGCTTCGCCCGCACCCTCACGCTGTGCATCGAGGCCGGTCTGCCCCTGCCCCGCGCGGCGACGCTGGCGGCCGAAGCCTCGGACGATCCCGCGCTGGTGGCCCACCTCCGGCGCATCGGCGAGCGCCGGCTGGCCACGCAGTCCCTGCTGACCTCGCTCGAGGGCGCGCCGCTGCTCACCCCCGAGCTGCGGGCGGCCCTGCTGGTGGCCGAGCAGACCGGGGATTACCTGCGTCCGGTGGGCCGTCTGGCCGACCTCTACGAGGACGGCTTCAAGTAGATTTCAGCCGTGTCTCGACCGGCTTCCCCGGCGCTGGGTGCAATCGCGCTCGCGACCTTCCTGACGCTCGTTCCCATCACGCTGCTCGTCCCTGGGCTCACGGAGCTCGTGGTGGACGCGCATGGTGGCACGCGCTTTCAGGCCCATCTGTTCGTCTCGCTCAATCAGTTCGCCGGCATTCTCGCGGTGCCGCCGGCCATGGCGTTGCATCGCCGCTGGCCGCAGACCCGCCGCTGGGTCGTCGCGCTCCTCCTGCTCGATGCCGTCGCCTTCCTCGGCATGGGCGCCGCCGACACGCTCGGGCAACTCTTCGCCTGGCGCGCGCTGGACGGCATCGCGCATCTGCCCGCGGTGACCTTCTTGATGATTGCCGCCAACCGCTCCGGCGGAGAGCGCCGCGGCGCCTCACTGGGTGTGGTCGCCGCCGCGCTGATGGTCGGCGTCGCCGTCGGCGCGCCCTTGGGTGGCGTGCTCGTGGACGCCGATCGCTCGCTCGTCTACACGGTGGGCGCCGTCCTGCTCGTGACCGCCGCGGCCGCTGCGGCCTTCGTGCCCGCCAGCGCCACGCCCTCGCGCGATCCCGACGCACGGTATCGCTGGGACCGCCGCCGCTTGGTGAGTTGGATGCCGCTCGCCTATGGCTTCGCCGATCGCTTCCTCATCGGCATCTTCGTCTCGACCTTCACGCTCTTCCTCACCGAAGTGCATGGCGTCGGCGCCGCGACGCGCGGCATGCTGATGTCGCTGTTCCTCCTGCCCTTCGCCCTGCTCTGCTGGCCCGCCGGCAAGCTCGCCGATCGCATCGGATGGTTCGCACCACTCGTTGCCGCCAACGTGCTGTTCGGTCTCGTCTACGCCACGTACGGCCTGCTGCCGCTCGGCTGGCTGCCGCTCGCGATGATCGCCAGTGGCGTGCTGAGCGCCGGCATGTTTGCGCCGAGCTTGGTGCTCGTGAGCGACTTCGCCAAGCGCGGCGCCGGCGAGGGACTGTTCGGCAGCTTCCAGGTGGCCGGCTCCGTCGGCTTCCTCACCGGCCCCTTGGTCGGCGGCATTCTCGTCGAGACCCTGCGCGCGCCCGGCGGTGGCCCTGCGTGGGCCTGGATCTTCGCCGGCGTCGGCATCCTGCTCTCGCTCGGTGGCCTCGTGAGCTATCGCGTGCTCGGTCCCGTGGCCAAGAGCGACACCCTGCCCGATCCACCCGGGCGGCACGGCGGCCGCATCAACGTGCCGCTGATCTCGCCCGACGTGGATTCGCGCGGCAACGCCTTCACGCGTAGCGTCGCCGTCGGTGCCATGCGCCTCTTCGGCTGGAAGTTCACCGGCGAGCGCCTGCCCGACAGCAAGAAGTTCGTCATCATCGTCGCGCCGCACACCAGCAACTGGGATTTCTGCGTCGGCGTGATGGCCATGTATGCCATCGGCATCCGCGGCACCTTCCTCGGGAAGGACACCCTGTTCCGCTTCCCGCTCGGCATCATCATGCGCTGGCTCGGTGGCATCCCCGTGGATCGCTTCAGCAAGCAGGACGTCGTGACCCAGACCGCCGAACTCGTGAAGCGTCGCGAGCGCGTGATCATCGCGCTGAGCCCTGAGGGCACGCGCAAGCGCACCGAGCGCTGGCGCTCCGGCTTCTGGTGGATCGCCCATAAGGCCGAGGTGCCGATCGTGCCCGTGGCGTTCGACTTCGCCGCGCGCGAGATTCTCATTTACCCGCCGTTCTATACCAGCGGCGACCCCGACCGCGACATCGCCGAGTTGCGGACGCGGTATCGGCCCGAGATGGCCTTCGACCCGGAGAAGTACGTCGCATGAGCAGCCGTCGCGAGCTGTTGCGGATGTTGGGAGTCGTTGGTGCCGCGAGCGTTGCGGCGGGGCTGCCGCGCGGATTGCGTGCGGCGGTGAATGACGACGCTCTGCGCGTAGCGGTGAATGGCGATCCGTTGCGCGGCGTTGTGAGCCGCGACCCGTTGCGCGGCGTTGGCGTCCAGCTCTACACCCTGCGCGACCAGATGCGCGCCGACCCCGAGGGCACGCTTGCGCGCATCGCCCAGCTCGGGTTCAGCGAGATCGAGTGGTGGGGCGAATACGGGCGCACGCCGGAGCAGCTGCGTGCGTCGCTCGACCGCCACGCCCTGCAGAGTCCCGCGTGGCACCTCGCGCCCAACCTGTTGGAGCCCGCGCGCCTCGATGAGACGCTGCGCATCGCCCAGCGCATGGGCCATCGCCATCTCATCGTCGCCTGGTTGCCGCCCCAGCAGCGCAGCCCCGAGGGCTTTGCGCGCATTGGCGAGCTCCTCAGCGCCGCCGGCCGTCGTTTGGCCGCCGAGGGCATCCGCTGCGGGTACCACAACCACGACTTTGAGTTCGCCGCCACTCCCGATGGCGGCACCCTTTGGGATGTGTTGCTCGCCAACACCGACCCCAGCGTCGTGGACCTCGAGCTCGACTGTTACTGGGCGTTCAAGTCTGGGCGCGATCCCATCGCCATGCTCGAGCAGCATCGTGCGCGGATCACGCACCTGCACATCAAGGACTCCGCCGGCGCCCCCACGCACCGCCAGATGGACGTCGGCGCCGGCGTGATCGATTGGCGTCGCCTCCTGCAGACCGCCACCGCCGGTCGCGTTCAGCACATTTTCGTGGAGCACGACGAGCCTGCGGACGCGTGGGCGACGGTGCGAGCCGGGCGGGAGTACCTGCGCGGGCTGGGGTACTGAGCGCGTTGTGATTGTCGCGTTTTGGGCACATATGGGGCCCACAGAGGGAGCCGGTTATTCCGGCATTTTCGCAGGATAACTCGAGCGAAGGTTGGGCGGCCTAGGGCAGTTGTACGGTCTCACTGTTGTGAGACTTGCGAGGGGTTGGGCCGGGGTGCATCGTGGGCGGGGATAATCCAGTTATTCGGATTTCTTGGTTGGATAATCCACGTTATGCGGAAGGGCGCGAGTCCACGGAGCTTCCGATGCTCCGGGACGCTGCGGACCCGGCGGGCGCGAGGCCCCAACAGCGCTTCGGGGTGGTCCGAGCGGAGAGATCCGCGTGCTCCCGCTCCGAACTCGATCGGCCTGGCGCACGGCGCACAATCGCGGCGCGGCCTAGGCCTCCGCATAACGCAGCTTGCTGCCGACAGGTGCACTGGGTAGCGCGGGCTGCGCCCGCGCATTCTATTGGAGCACCTGCAGCAGAAGCATACGTTAGCCTGACGAGTCAAGCATGAGCGCACACTATAGTCCGGATGATGTGCATGACGAGGCGAGCTTTCTCGAGTTCGTGCGCCATCTCGCGCAGGACCGCGCTGGTGCAGCCCGCTCTGAGTCACCTAGCACACCGGCCTCCGCGTGGTCGACCGAGTGGCAGAACTCAACGATTGAGAGCTTCCTCGAAGCGGCGTGTTCCTGGGCAGAAGATTCCGGCTTTGGTCGTCGACAGGGCCTCGACGACTCAGTTTCGCCTTGGCGCCGCATGGCCGTCTTCCTCCACGCCGGCAAGATCTACGAGTAGGGCGCGCCGCAGGCTAACGACGCTTGCTGCCGACAAACGCAGGTGCGGTAGCGGTTGTGGGGCCACCGCTCCACTTTTTGGGAAGGACTGCGGCGGCCCCACAACCGCATTTTATGGGAGCGTTTGCAGCAGAAG
>CAZCIM010000026.1:0-28098 GCA_964498895.1 uncultured Gemmatimonas sp.
AGCTGTTGGAGCAGCGTGCGCGCCTGCGCCAGCCGCTGGGGATTGCCGCGCACGAGGCGCTCGCGGCCCTGCACCTGCTTGGTCACCAGCCCGGCGTCCGCCAGCACGGCCACATGCTTCTGCACCGCCGCCCAGGACATGTCGTAGCGCTCGGCCAGCGCGGACACGGACGCCGGCTCACCCGCCATGAGCCGCGCGACGATGTCGCGCCGCGTGCGATCGGCGAGGGCGCGGAAGAGCTGGTCGAGCTCATCCTCGGAGGCCTTTAGACGTGCAACCATTCGGTTGTACGTTATCGCCGGCCTACTCTTCGCGCAAGACCTGGCCCCTGGAGCCCCAAGGATAACGCGGCGGCGCAGCTGCGCTCGCTCACGGTCGGCCGCGAAGTCATCGTGCCGCGACCCGCCGAAGCGATCACTCGGCGCGCAGGCCCGTGAAGTAGTCCGGCGCGTCCTTCCACTTGATGTTGCAGCCGATGCTCGGGACCTGCGGCTCTGGGACAGGCGCGCCGGCGAGCACGGCATCAAGGGCGGCGCGGAGGTCGGCGCCCGTCACCGGCCGGTCGCTGCTGGGCCGTGACGCATCGAACTGCCCGCGGTAGACGAGCAGCAAGTCGCGGTCGAAGAGATAGAAGTCCGGCGTGCAGGCTGCGCGATAGGCCTTCGCCACGGCCTGCGACTCGTCGTAGAGCAGCGGAAACGTGTAGCCGCGCGCGCGGGCATCGGCGGCCAGCGCCTCTGGTGCATCCTCGGGGTACGCCGCGGCATCGTTCGACGAAATGCCGACGACCGCGACGCCGCGTGCCTGGTACTCACGCGCCAGGGTCGCCAGTGCGGGCGCGACGTGCTTCACGTACGGACAATGGGCGCACATGAAGATGACCAGCGTCGCCGGCGCGCCCGCCAGGTCGCGCAGGGCCAGCGTGCGCCCATCGTCCACCCGCGGCAGCGCAAACCCTGGCGCAGGCGTACCCAACGCCAACATCGTGCTCGCGGTGCGTACCATCGTGCCCTCCGTCGTGCCGCTGCGCCGACGCGCCGGTCAGCTCACCGTCTGTCGAATCAAGATGCCGCGCTTACCAAGCTCCGCCACGTACGCGTCGCCAGGCATGCACTCGTCCGGCGTGTGCACGCCCGCAGGCGTCACCTTGCCCATAGCCTGCAGCTGGCCAGTGATCGACAACGAGAAACCCGTCGTGCGCATCATGGCCGAGATGCCATTCTTGGCGTCGTAGCGATCGACCAGCTCGAAACTCTGCGTCTGCGGCTTCCCGCCCCTCGTGCCCTTCACCACCACGCGGAGGGCGACCAAGTCCGGCGAGTCCTTCTTGAAGAGGCGCGGATGCATCTGGGCGATGGCCACGTCGCGCGGGCTCACCTGCTGGCCCTTCACGTCCACCGGTGCCGCGTCGATGAGCCCGAGCTCGCGGATCGCTTCCATGATCTTCGCGTGCCCGGGATAGCGGAGCGTCTTGTACTCCATCTCCGGGATCTTGCCCTCGTAGCGATGCGCCATCGTGGACAGTCCACCCGCCGTATGGAATGCCTCGAGCTCACCCACCGGCGCGTCGAACTGCACGGGCTCGATCTCGCTCAGCGCGGTCACCTGCACACGCTTCTTGTCGCGCACGATCCAGCTCAGGGTCGTGTAGTAGTCGAGCACGCCTTCGATCGAGTACACGATCTGGTACTTGAGCGGTCCCGTCGGGCTCTGCGGCAGGCCACCCACGTAGATGCGCACCGACTGCGTCTCGTCGAGGCGATCGATGCCGAGCTGGGCCAGGATGTTCACCATGCCAGGGGCGAGGCCACAGTCCGGCACCACGGTCACGCCCTTCGCCTTGGCCGCGGCATCGAGGGTCTTCTGGTCCTGCACGATCTCGGTGTTGCCGCCGAGGTCGCAGAAGTGCGCACCGGCCGCGATCGCGGCCTCGGTCATCGGCTTGTTGAAGTAGTACGGCAGCGCGCACATCACGGCCTGCACGCCCGCCATCGCCGCCGCGACGGCCGCGGCGTCCTTGACGTCCAGCGTCGTCAGCTTCAGGCGCTCGCCCCCCACGTACGGCTGGAGGAACTTCGGCAGGTGCTCGACGGATTTGTCCGCCAAGCGCACTTCGGTGATCGCGTCGTTCTGCAGCAGATCGTATGCACAGGCGGAGCCCTGAAGGCCCGCGCCAAGAACTAGCATCCGCATCGTGGGGGTCCCGGATGGAGGTATTTCTGGACAGCCCCCAAATCTACCGGATTCCAACCCCGATTTTCACCCCGCCGATGTCTGACTGGACGCAACATCTCCTCGAGACGGACCAGGCGATTTCCGAGCTACTCGCTCGGGTCCGGACCGTCGCGGTGCTCGGCATCAAGACCGCGGACTCCGGCGCGCCGGCGTTCTACGTGCCGGAGTTCGCACAGCGTGTGGGCCTGAAGATCCATCCGGTGCCGGTCTACTATCCCGACGTTACCGAGATCCTCGGCGAGCCGGTCACGCGCACGCTGCGGGAGATCGACGATCGCGTGGATCTCGTGAACGTCTTTCGCCGCGCGCAGGACATCCCGCAGCACGTGGACGACATCCTTGCGGCGAGGCCGCGCGCCGTGTGGTTCCAACTTGGCATTCGCAACGACGCGGTCGCGGAAGAGCTCGCCCGCAACGGCATCGATGTGGTACAGGATCGCTGCTTGATGGTGGAACTGCGCAACCGCGGTCTCTGACCGTCGGCGTCAGCCGGCAGCCAGTCGCGCGGCAGTCCAAGCCCCGAGCCGGCGCAACGACGCGTTCGCTTCTGGCGTGATTGGCACCATCAGCTGCCAGTCATGGGCCAAGCCGTCGTGCGGATGGAACTCCACCGGCACCCCCGCGGCCTGCGCCACCTCCACCAAGCGCCGCGCATCGTCCCAGAGCACCTCCATGCGGCTCGCCTCGACGATCATCGGCGGCAGGCCCCGCAGGTCGGCATACACCGGCGAGAGCATCGGGTCGCGCCGAGAGACCGCGCCAGCGTAGAGCCCGAGTGCGTATTCACGGTGCCGAAGCCCGAGCAGCGGCTCGCGCTCCGCGTTCGTGCGCAGTGAGGTGGACGCGTCCGTGAAGTCGGTGACCGGACACACCAAGACTAGTCCCACCGGCAGCGCGTCGTTCGCATCGCGCAGGCGCAACGCCGTCGTGACGGCCAACTGCGCGCCCGCCGAATCGCCCGCAATCACCAACCGCCGCCCCTCACGCTGCAGCGCGCGCGCCGCGGCCACGCAGTCGTCGAGCGCCGCTGGGAACGGATGCTCCGGCGCCAGACGGTAGTCGAGCGAGAACAGCTCGGCCCCGGAGGCCTCGGCCAACCACGCGGCGAACGAACGATGCGTCTGCGGTGATCCCGCGATGAACCCGCCACCGTGGAGGAACAGCACCGCCGCACCCGGCCGTGCAGACTTCGGGCGCAACCATTCGCCACGCAGCGGCCATTCGGCCGATGGCGTGCGACGCAGCCCTCGCGGCAGCAAGGCCGGCATCGTCCGCCGCGACGCCATCGCGCGGCGCACCGCACGGAGATCGAACTGCGGCGCGTTCATCACGCGCTTCACGAGGAGGCGTGCGGCGAGGTTGGCGAGGCGGGCGCGAAGCGATGGCATCGGTTAGTCGGGACGGCAGCGCCGAGGCCGCGGTCAGCGCTCGACGAGGATCGTCGAGCGCCGAGGATCGATCTGCCAGCGCGTGCCGCGCAGCAGGGCGCGACCGGCCGCACTCTCGATGCGCAGCGGCGGCTCGCCGACGCGCGGCACCAGCAGGAGGCCTGGGAACGTGAGCACCCACGGAATCTCCGTTGCCGTGGCTGCTTCGGGCACGGCGCGCGCGCGCTGACCGAGCGTCAACGTGCCGGCGCGCTCGTCGAACACCGGCGCCGCGGCCCAGATCGCGTCGAGCCCGAGGCGCATCTCGTCCATCCCGAGCGACGAGTCCACGCGGGCGCGCAGCGGCCCGATGCGACGTTCGCCGAGCCAGAGAGCGTCAACGCCGCGACCGACACGGAGTCCCAACCGCGAGGCGGCGCCGGGGCCCAGCACGATCCCCGTCACATTGGGATCGAGATCCGCTGGCATCGCGTCGCCAGCGCGGCCGATCCGCAACGCGACGCGCCCGAGCGATCGCGGGTTCGGCGACGGCGTGAAGGGCACGGTGACCGCCGGCACCGCGTCCTGCGCACGGGCGTATGGCTCGATCGCGGCGCGAGCGAGTCGCACGCGTGCGGGATCGGCACCGAAGCGCTGCGCTTCGTCGAACAGCACGAGCGCAATTGCAAAGCGTCCGCGCGAGGCGAGGTACGCAGCGAGTGCACCGCGCGCCGCCGGATCGCGGGGCCGAGCATCCGCTGCCGCGTACAGCGCGGCTTCCGCCGCGGCGAGGCGGCCGGCGGCGAGCAGCGAGTCGGCGCGGCTCGGGACAGGAAGCCGAGCCGGTTGCGCGCCCAGCACGCCTGCCCAGAGGAGGCAGGCGAGGGCCGCGCGCACGATCAGGCGATCGCCGCGCGCAACGCCGCCGCGAACTCCGGCGCCGTCGCGTAGCGCTCGTTGGCCTCGCGCGCCATGCCCTTGAGGAGCACGCGGTCCACCGCCTCCGGGATGTCCGCGCGACGGTTGCGCGCCGGAATCGGCTCCGCCCGCAGGCGCGCGATCATCATCGCCTGCTGGTTGGAGCCCTCGAACGGCAGCTTGCCCGTGAGCATCTCGTAGGTCATGAGCGCCAACGAGTAGATGTCCGTCCGCGGATCCAGCGGCTTGCCGCGCAGCTGTTCGGGGCTCATGAACTCCGGCGTGCCGAGGATGATGCCGGTCGCCGTAAGCTTCTGCAGTTCGCCGCCCGCCTTGCGCTCCTTCGCGAGGCCGAAGTCCATCACGACGGCGTATTCCTCGCCCGTGGGCTTCTTGCAGACCATGATGTTCTCGGGCTTGAGGTCGCGATGCACGATGCCCAGCTGGTGCGCGACGTGCAGCCCGTCGGCGATCTCGCTGATGAACTTCGCCGTGTCCTGCAGCGTGGTCTGCCCCACGCGATAGTTGCGGTCGGAGAGGATCTCGCCCTCCACGAACGGCATCACCACGTAGCAGAGCCCGTCCTCCGTCTCGCCCATGCGCACGATGTGGCACACGTTGGGATGCGCGAGCCGGATGCCCAGCGCCGCTTCGCGGCGCAGGCGGGCCATCGCGTTCTCGTCCTTGCTCAGCGCCGGCGAGAGGATCTTGATGGCGTAGCGCTCGTTGGTCGAGACGTCGCGCGCCATGTACACGTAGCTCATGCCGCCTTCGCCGACCTTCTTGACGATCGCGTAGCGGCGGTCGAGCACTTGGCCGGCCATGTTCGCATGGCTCGTCGCGGCGGGCCGCGGCGACGCCGACGGACCTTCGTTGGCACGCACGGCGGTGGCACGCGCCGAGGGTTCCGCCATCGCGAGCTTCGTACCGTCCTTGGTGCAGAAGCGCGCGTCGTCGCCGTACTGGGCGCCGCAGGTGGGGCAACGCATGGGCATCAGGTCCCTCCTCCGCTCGCGGCGCGGCCCAGCAGGGCCTGCACGCCGTCGTATTCGATGTTGCCGCCACTGAGGACGGCCACGGTCGGACCCTGCGGCTTCACCGTGCCGTCGAGCAGCGCCGCGAGAGTGATCGCCCCGCTGGGTTCGCAGACGAGCTTCAGGCGATCCAGCGCATACTGCATGGCGCAGGGCAGCACGCCGTCGGGAATCGTCACGACCTCGTCGAGGTGCGCTTCGAGGTACTCGAAGTTGCGCGTCCCGATGCGCACGGCCAACAAGCCATCGGCGAGGCCCGTGGGATTCGCGGGAATCGTCACCGGCGCGCCCGCCGCGCGGGCCTTGCTGTACTTGGGCGAGCCCTCGGGCTCCACGCCGATCACGCGGGCCCGCGGCGCCAGCAACTTCACCGCGCGCGCGACGCCGGCGCTCAGCCCGCCGCCGCCGATCGGCACGATGACGGTGCCGACGCTCGGCAGATCCTCTACGATCTCGAGCCCGCAGGTGCCTTGGCCCGAGATGATCGTGTCATCGTCGAACGGCGGTACGAACACGAGCCCTTCCTTCTGCTGGATCTCGTTGGCAAGCGCGATGCGCTCGGCCGTCGTCACGCCGTGGTAGATGCAGCGCGCGCCCAGGCGCTCGGCGCCATCGCGCTTGGCGCGCGGCACCGTCGTCGGCATCACGATGGTTGCCTTGATGCCGAAGAGCTTCGCGGCCAAGGCGACGCCCTGTCCGTGATTGCCCGAGCTCCCGGTGATCACGCCACGCGCGCGGACGTCCGGAGCGAGCTTGGCGATGTACGTGTACGCGCCGCGGAACTTGAACGCGCCACCGCGCTGTAGCACTTCGGGCTTCACGAGGATCGGCGCGTCGAGCCGCTCGCTCAGGCCGTCGTCCGGCATCAGCGGCGTGCGCACGGCCACGCCGCGAAGCAGCTCCGCAGCGGCGTGCAGGTCCTCGAGCGAGACGAAGGGCGCGGTGGCCACGGCAGTCATGAGACAGGTGGCGCGACGCGCCGAGGACTCAACGCGCGGTGCCGTCCCACCGCGACACGGACTGCCCCCGGGCCTGCAGGTCCATCGAGAGCAGCGAGATGGCCAGCACGGGAGCGTCGTTGCGGCGGCCGACGGCGAATCGCGCCACCAGCGTGAGCGGCGTGCGCAGGATGTCGAACTGCCGGGCCGTGCCGCGCGGGATGCGCCACATGTCGCCGGCCTCGTACACCATGCCCGCCTCGGTGCTGCACCAGAACACGGGCCGCGAGAAGCACGTGAGCGTCAGCGTGCCCGGCTCGCTGCTGCTCGACCGCGTGATCGGCAGCCCGAGTCCGTCCACGGTGAACTCGAAGATCTCGCGGTCGGGATCGTAGCGCACTTCGCGCACGGGCATCGCGACGTTGTAGGTCTTGCTGTTCTGCTGGAAGAACTCGCGCTCGCGACGCTGCGTGGCCTCGAAGGCCGCCGCACGACGGGCCTCGAACTCGGCCGTGCTCTCGTAGGGATCGCGGACGATGCTTTCGTTGCGCGCCTGCAGCTCCGCGTACATGGTCGTCGCGCCCTGCGCGAAGTCGTTCAGCTTCTGCGAGAACTGCTGCGGCGTGACGTTCTCCGTCTGGGTCGGCACCGTGATGCCGGGGATGTCAATGTCGCGCGTGCCGGCGAGCGCCGACGCGGGCACCGTGCTGAGCGGGCCCGTCGGCTGCGCAGACTGCGCGCGGCCCTGGCCCTGCGCGGTCTGCGCGCTCGGCGTGGCCGCGGGCAACGGCTGCGCAGGCCGCGACGGGGTCATGCCCGTCTCGGGGCGCTGCACCGGCGTGCTCGGCGTCGGCTGCGCGCGCGGCGGCGCCTCGCGTGCCGGCTGACTCGGTGTGCTCGTCACCGTCGGCGGCGTCACCGTCGGCGTCGCGCCACCTGCCGTCGGCGACGTGGTGGCCGGTGTGGCCGTTGGCTGCGCGCCCGCCGGCGCCGGCACTTGACCCGCGCCCTGCGCGCGCGGCGGCTGCGAACCCGCCGCGACCGCAGGGGCCTGGGTTGGCGGCGCGGCGGGCGTGGCGCCAGTACGCGGCGCCTGGGCACCGCTGGGCGCCGCGCCAGCGGCCGGTGCACCGCCGGACGGCTGGCCCGCAGCCACGGTTCCGGCGCCTGGACGCCCTTCCTGACAGAACGGCTGGGCCGCCGGTCCGGTCGGTTCGGCCGAGGAGATGATGATGAAGCACGCCACCGGCGAGAGCGTCGGGTGCGTGGCATTGGCGGCCCACGCGTTCATGGACGCGTAGGCAATGTTGATCGTCGCGCCGGAGCTCGGCGTGAAGCCGAGGTCACGAGCGTCCGCCGCATACACGCGCGTGCGGTTGTGGTGCGCCGTCTGGAGTTCGGAGAGCCGCGTGAGGTCAGCCTTGACCGCCTCGGCCACTTGGGCCTTTTCCCCCGTGAGGGCGGGCCGCTGGGCCGCCGCCGGCAGGGCCAGCAGCGCGAGGGCGGAGAGGGGGAGCAGAAAGCGGGTCACGTGCGGAGCCAGCAAGGGTAGATGTCCAGAGGGGCGAGAACGAGCGAAATCTGCCCCCCGACTGGGACTTCCGCAACGCTATAGATGCACCGTTTCGCAGGGAGAACGCCGACGATTCTCCCCGCCGCACGGTCACGGGCGCATGCTGGGCGCCATGGTCGGGTTGCAGCCCGGGGCCGGCGGGGGATTCGGCGCGCCGTAGCGGCCCTCCACCACATGCGTCACGCCATGGATCATCACGACGGTGTAGAGCCCATCGTACTCATGATCGCAGAGATCGCCGCGCGCTGGCCCGCCGAGTGCCGCCACGTACTGCCGAATGGTGTTCGAGTGGCCGACCACGAGGATGGTCTTGCCGGCGTGCTTGCGGATCGCGGCCGCCATGGCCTCGATATGCGAGGCTCCCGGGGTCAGCGGCACGACCTCCGGCGTGATGCCGAAGAACTGCGCCACCGGCACCGCCGTGTCGCGGGTCCGCACGCGGGGCGTGTGCAGCACGACGTCCACCTTCGCGTGGCGCAGCGTCTCGAGCAGGGCGAGCGCCCGCTCCTGTCCCGCCGGCGTCAGCACCGGATCCGATGCCGGCTCGGTGCCGCGTTCACCGTGCCGCACGATGATCACGATCGTCGGCTCTTCGTGGGCCTCCCCCGGCTGATGATGCGCTGGATTGTGCTGCTGGGCCGTCGCCGCGAGCGGCAGGCCGAGGACGAGCAGGAGGGCGGACGCGAGGCGACGCATGGTGGGCTCAGGCAGGAGTGAGGTTACCGCGGAACACGAAATAGACCGCGCCGCAGAGGCAGAGTGCCGCCCAGAGGAAGTCCAGCTTCAGCGGCTGCTTCATATACACCACCGCGAACGGGATGAACACGGCCAGCGTGATCACCTCCTGGAGCATCTTGAGCTGCCCCAGCGAGAGCACGGTGAAGCCGATGCGGTTGGCCGGCACCTGCAGCAGGTACTCGAACAGCGCAATGCCCCAACTCAACAGGGCCGCGACATACCACGCGCGGTGCTGAAGGTGCTTGAGATGGCCGTACCACGCGAACGTCATGAACGCGTTGGAGGCGATGAGCAACAGGACGGTGCGGGAGAGCGCGGACATCGACGTGCCGGTCGGGGTGGATGACCCCGAACGCTAGGTGCGTCGGCGCAGCTTGGCCAGCAGCGCCGGCAGGATCAGCATCGCACCGATCGTCCCCGCGAGCGTCCCGCCGGCGGTAGCCAGCGCGATCGCGCCGAACAGCGTGGTCGCGCTGGTGCCCACCGCCAAGGGCACGAGCGACGCCAGCGTGGTGAGCGTGACCATCACGATCATCCCCGAGCGATCGAGCGCGGCGTGGTACACCTGCGCGCCCGTGAGCCGCCCACCGCTGCGCCGCCGGCGCTCGAGCGCGGCATCCACCAGCAGGATGCTCTGGTTCACGGCCAAGCCCACCACGAGAATCACGCCCACCGCCGCCTCGCGCGTGAACGCGGCGTCGGCCGCCCAGAACGCCGCCACCACGCCGGCCAGCGCGATGGGCAGCGAGAGGAACACCATCGCCGCGCCCCAGGCGGAGTCGAACACCATCGCCACGGCGAGGATCACCAGCACGACGCCGATGCCGAACACCAGCCACAGCCCCTTCTGGCTGGTATCCTGCTGCTGCTGGAACAGCTGCTGGTCTTCCACGGTGAAGCCCGGCGGCACGCTGATGCTTTTCATGAAGGCCTCGTGCGTGCGCTGCGCGAGACGGTTGGGACCGCGGAACTCATAGGCGACCACGCGGAGGTAGCGCTGGTCTTCGCGCGTCACCACGGCCAACTGCTCCCGCTCGTCCACGGCGGAGAGGTCCGCGACGCGCGCCGGCGTCCCCGTCGTCGTGGGTACGAGCGCATCGCGCAGCTGGTCGAGGGTGCGCTCCCGCGCGCCGAGGGTCTTCACGCTGACGGGAATCTCCTCGCCGCCGATCTCCAGACGCTGCCCACCCACGGGGCCGCGCACCTCGCGGGCCACCGCGCCCGTGAATGCCGACGCCGTCACGCCGTAGCGCGCCAGCGCGTCGCGATCGGGATCCAACGTCACCGCGAAGGCCTTGTCGCCCCCGAAGAAGCTGCCGCTCGTGACCGTCGCATTGCGCACCCGCGTGATGCGCTCGAGCCGCGTCTTGATATCCTCCGCCAGCTCGGCCACCGCCGCATACGAGTAGCCGAGCACGCGGATGCGGAAGTTCGCGCTCGAGCCGCCGCCACCCCCCGAGCTGAACGCCGGCCCCTGCCCGCTCACGAAGATGCTGGCGCCACCCACATAGACCGCGCGTGCGGTCAATGCTTCCTGCACCTCGAGCGGAATCGCCGTCGCCTCGGCGTCGGTCGTGAAGCTCACCCGCATGCCCGCACCGAACACGCCGAAGCTCTGCGCGACGACCTCCTGCACGCCCTCGCGCCCCACGACCACCGACTCCATCTCGCGCATCGCAGCATCCAGCCCCGCAGGGTCGGACCCGCGCGGGAAGTTGATGCTCACCTGCACCGAGTTGCGTTGCGCGCCGAAGCCGCCGAAGGAGAAGCGCGGCACCTTCTTCACGAACACCCAGCTCAGCCCGCCCAACGCCAGCGTCGTCAATGCCAGCGTCGCCCAGCGCCACCGCAGCGTCTTCTTCACCATCCACCCATAGGCGCGTTGCGCGCGCGGCCAATGCGTATCGCGCAACCCGTGGCCGGCGGCCAGCGCCGGCACCATGACCAGCGCCGACAGCACGGACCAGAACAGCGCCAGCGTGAACGCGGCGGCGAACGGGAAGAACGCGGCGCGCGCGTTGCCCTGCAGATACAAGAACGGAAACAGCACCACGGCCGTGGTGAGCGTCGAGCCCACCACCGCCGGCAGCATCCGCGCCGCCACTTGGGCGCGTCCCTCCTGCGTGTCCGGCGATGACCGCAGGCGCTCCACCACCACCAAGCCGTTCTGCACGAGCACGCCGATGCCCATGCCGAGCCCGGCGAGGGTGAGCATGTTCGCGGGAATCTCGAGCAGGAAGAGCCCCAGCGCGGTGCCCGCGATCGCGACGGCCGCCGAGCCCATCACCAAGGCGACCGCGCGCCCGTTGCGCAGCGCGATCACGAGCACCAGCGCGACTGCCGCGAAGGCAATCACGCCGCGCAGCAGCAGGTCCTTCAGCTGCTTGTCGAGCTCCACGCTCTCGTCGGCGGTCACGCGCCAGCTGATGCCCGACGGCAACTCCGCCGTCACCTGCCGCATGGCGGCGCGCACGGCCTTGGCCGTCTTGATGGCGTCGGCGCCGGCTTCGCGTGTCACGGTGAGCGACAAGGCCGTGTTGCCGTTCACGCGGAAGAACATGCCACGCGTGTCTTCCTCGGGCCGCACCTGCGCCAAGTCACCCAACCGGAACACGCGGCCACCACGCCCGCGAATCGGCAGGTCATTCAACTCCTCGAGCGCCGCGGGCTGGTCGCGCAGCACGACTTCGCGCCGGCTCGCGCCGAGCCGCTCCGTGCCAAGCGCGGCCACCACGCGGCTCTCCCGCACCGCAGTCGACAGCACCTGCGGATCCACGCCCACCTGGCGCAGCAGCAGCGGATCGTAGCTCACGCTGGCCCCGAACTCCGTCCCGCCCTGCACGCTCACGGCGCTCACGCCGTTCACCGCGCTCAGCCGCGGCGTGAGGATGTCATTGGCCACGCGCTGCAGCGCGCCAGGCGTGTACGGCCCGTTGAGCAACACGCGCAACAGCGGCGGTTCCTGCAGCTCCTCGGGTACGAGATTGCCGACGACCGGCTGCGACGCCCCGAGGGGAAACTCGCCCCGCAGCAGCTCCAGCCGCTCGAGGATCGCGAGCCGCGTGAGCTGCACGTTCGCCTTGGGGTCCAGCTCAACGGTGATGCGGCTCTGCCCGTCCCTCGACTCGCTGTTCGTCCGGCGCACCCCGCGCACGCCCTGCGCCGCACCCTCGACCGGCGACGAGATGTACATCTCCACCAGCTCGGCGCTCACGCCGGGCCAACTCGCCGTGATCTGCAGCCGCGGCAGTTCCACCGTCGTGCGCGTCGCCAGCGCCAGGCGCGTGAACGACACCGCGCCGCCCAAGCAGATGGCGACGGACGCGGCCCACACGACGGCCGGTCGACTTACTGCCCAGCGAATCACGCCTGCGTGCCCTCAGCCAGGACGTCGTCCACCGCCGCACGTGCGGCGCGGCGTTCCTGCCACTTCTCCAGTTCGGCGTAGGCCACCGGCAGCAGGAAGAACGTCACCACCTGTGCGCTGATGGCCCCGCCGATCACCGCCATCGCCAGCGGCTGGTACAGCGCGCCGCCCGAGCCCCAGCCGAACACCAGCGGCAAGACGCCGAAGATCGTCGTCAAGGACGTCATCGTGATCGCGCGCAGGCGCTGACGACCGCCGAGGAGCACGGCATCGTGGATCGAATGGCCGTCCTCGCGGAAGCGGCGGATCGCGTCGAGCTTCACCACGGCCTCGTTGTCCGCCATGCCGATCATCACCACGATGCCGATCAGCGACACGGCATTGATGCTCTGCCCGGTGATCCACAGCAGCACGAAGCCGCCGGCCGCTGCGAGCGGCACGGTGATCATCACCACCAGCGGGATCGTGAACGAAGCGAACTCGCCGGCCAAGACGAGGAACACGAGCGCCACCGAGAGCACCGCGACGAGCGCCAGCTGCTCGGTCGTTCGCCGCTGCTCGAGGTCGGCACCCGTCACCTGCCACGTGAGGCCGGCCGGCGGCGTGAGCTGCGCGAGCTCGCCTTGCACGTCGTCGCTGGCCTTGGCCGTGCCACCCTCCTCGATGAGCCCTTCGACGATGCTCACCGGCCGCTGGTTCACGCGCACCACTTCGATCGGTGCGCGCACCTCGCGCCAGCTCACCAGCTGGCTCAGCGGCACGCCGTTGACCGGCGTGGCCAGCGCGACCTGCAGATCCTCATTGGCGTTGCCGGCGAAGCGCACGCGAATCGGCGTGCGCCGGTCGGTCTCGCGCAGCTCGCTGGCGCCGACGCCGCCCAGGCCGCCCTGCAGCGCGCGTTGCACCGTCTGCACGCTGATCCCGCGCTCGGCCAGGCGCTCGCGCTCCAATTGCACTTCGATCTGCGGCTGCGTCGTGCTGTAGGCATCGCGTACGTCACTCAGCGTCGGGAGCGCCGCGAGGCGACGGCGCACCGTGTCCGCCCACGCCTGGCTTTCGGCGAGCGTGCGCGCGCTGACTTCCACGCGCACCAAGCGACCTTCGCGCCCAATCAGCGAGCCGAACTCGCTCTGCCCCGCGAGATCCAGCGCGAGCAGTCCGCCCTGCGCCAAGTCCGGCACCGCATCGCGCAGCCGCTGCGCGAACGAGGCCGCATCCTCGCCGTCGGGAATCGGCACCAGCACCTGCGCGGTCGCCGAGGTGCCCGGCTCGGCGCCCGAGAGCACTTCCTCGTCCGTCGCGATGCCAACGCGCGAGTACACGCCGCGGGCGCCCAGCGACTTCGCGGCGGCTTCCAACCGCGCCGCCTGACGCGTGGTCTCATCGATGGCCGTGCCCTCCGGCAGCTGCAACGCCGCGACCACGATGCCTTCGTCCACCTGCGGCAGGATCTCCTTCGGCAACCGCCACATCGAGACCACCATCACGGCGACGATGCCGACGCCGAGCCCGAGCATCGCGAGCGGATTGCGCAGCGCCCACTCCATGCCGTGCTCGTACACGTCGGCGCAGCGCGCCCCGAAGGCCTGGAGCCCAGTCGGCGCCGCGGGCTCGGCAGGCAGCTCTGGCACGGCGGCGCGGCGGCGCGCCACCAACTTGCGCCGCCCCACGATCATCACGGGCATGAGCGTGAGCGCCAGCAACAGCGAGCCGCCCACCGACAGCACCACCGCGAGCGACAGGTCGCGGAACAGCGCCGCCGCCAAGCCCTTCACGAAGATGATCGGCCCGAACACCAAGACTGTGGTGAGCGTGCCCGCGAACAGCGGGCCGGCGACTTCTTCCGTGGCCGCAATCGCCGCTTCGTCGAGCGGCAGGTCCGTCTCGTCCATCTTGCGGCCGGTCGCATCGGCCACGACGATCGCGTTGTCCACCAGCAAGCCCACGCCGAGCGCGAGGCCGCCGAGCGAGAGCACGTTCACCGTCACGTCGAAGAGCTGCAGGAACACCAGCGCCATCATCACCGAGAGCGGCAGGATCACCGCGATCGCCACGCTCGAGCGCCAGTTGCGGAGGAAGATCAGGATCATCAGCAGCGACATCACGCCACCGACGACGATCTCCTGCCCGAGGTTCGAGAGCGCATCCACCACGAAGTCCGCCTGCGCCGCCACGACGTGCATGCGAATGTCGGGGAACTCCTCCTGCAACGCGGCGATCACGCCGCGCATGTCGTCGGTGACCTTCACCGTGTTGGAGCCGGCATCCTTGTAGACCACGAGACCCACGGCCGCACCGCCGTCCAGTCGCGTCAGCGTGCGCGGTTCGGCCAGCGTGCTGGTGATCGTCGCGACATCGCGCAGGCGGAGGTTCGCCGTCGCGGGACCGACGGGCGTCTCGGCGATCTCGTCGAGCTGCCGGAACTCCGTGAGCGCGCGCACCGAGAAGCGGAACTGGCCGCGGCGGATCGTGCCGCCCGCACCGTTCGCGTTGGCGTTCTGCACCGCGGTGGCGACGTCGTTCGTCGAGATGCCGAGCGCGCGCATCTTCTCGGGATCCACCTCGATGCGAATCTCGTCCTCCGGCGCGCCGACCACGGCCACGCTGGCCACGCCGCCGATCTGCTCAAGCCGCCGGGCGTGCACGTCCTCCGCGGTGCGGCCGAGCAGCCGCAGGTCGTTGAGCCCCGTGAGGCCGATGACGGCGATCGGCCGCTCCCCCGGATCGCTGGTCAGCAACGTCGGCCGCGCGGCGCCCTCGGGCAGGCGCGCTCGGGCTTGGTCGAGCCGCTCGCGCACCGTAAGGATCGTCGTGGGCATGTCGGTGCCCCACTGGAAGCGCAGTGTCGTGACGGCCTCGCCGTTGCGGCTCACGGAGCGCAGCTCCACGAGCCCCGGCGTGGCGGCGACGGCCGCTTCGATCGGCTCCGCGATGAACCGCGAGACTTCCTCGGCGGCGGCGCCTGAGTACGTCGTGCGCACCGTGAGCACCGGCAGCGTCACGTCCGGCAGCAGCGTGACGGGCAGCCGCGTGAGCGAGACGCTGCCCAAGAGCACGATGGCCAAGGTCGCGGCCACCGTCGTCACGGGACGACGGACAGCGAAGGCGGAGAGCGACATGGCGCGGCCCGCTTAGTTGCGTTCGCGCGCCGCGACGGCGCGCACCGGCGCGTCGTGCGTGAGCGTGAGGTGCCCTTCGATGATGACGCGGTCGCCGGGATTCACGGGGATGATGCCACTGGTGGAATCCGGCAGGATTTCCGTCTGTTGGCCGTTCGTGCGCCCTGGTTGGACGTAGGTCCACTGCGCGCGGCCGTCCTTCACGACGAACACCAATGGACGCCCATCGCGTTCGATGATGGCGCGCGCCGGCACGAGCCGGCGCTCCGTGAGCCGCTGGGCCTCCAGGCGCACGTCGGCATACATGCCGGGGCGCAGCGCGCCGTTGCCCGAGGCGCGCACGAAGGCGCGGCCGGCGCGCGTCGTGCTATCCACCATCGGCAGCACGGCGCTGACACGGCCGCTCATGGCTTGGCCGGGCATGGCCGCACTGGAAATGACGGCCTCGCCGCCCACGCGGATCAGCGGCAGGTCGTGCTCCAGCACCGCCGCCTCCACGCGGAGATTCTCGAGGTCCACGAGCGTGCCGAGTTCCTGGCCCGCGCTCACGCGATCTCCCACGACGGTGACCATGCGGTCGATGGTGCCGCTGAACGGCGCGTAGATCGTCGAGCGCTCGCGGGCGAGCTTGGCGCGGTCGAGCCGCACGCGCGCGGCGGCGAGTCCCGAGCGAATCACGAAGGCGTCGAGTCGCACCTGCGTCGGCATGACGCCCGTGGCGGCGGAGTCCGGGCGATACAGATCTTGGTACTGCTGCTCGGCCTGCTTGAGCGCGACTTCCGCCTCGGCGAGATCGATCTCGAAGGGGCGCGCGTCGAGTTCCACGAGGGGTTGGCCGCGCCGCACACGGTCGCCGGGCCGCACGAGCACGCGGGCTACGGTGCCCGCGACTTCCGTGCGCACCCGCCCTTCGGCCTCCGAGCGCACCTGGCCCGTGGTGTTGATCGAGAGCACGAGGTCGCCGTCCGTCACGTCCGCCACGACGACGGGAAGCGAGACGGTCGACCCGCCGGAGGTGCCACTGGAATCGGTGGTGCCAGCCGTCGAGTCCGCGGCCGCGGTCGTGCTCGCGCCGCCGACGGCGGACTTGAGCTTGTCACAGGCCGCGACCGACGTGGCGGCGAGGAGGAACAGGAGAGGGCGGCGCATCGACATCCGGGAGATGGTTCGTGGGAAGCTGTCCTGCCTTGGACCCTCTACGGAAGCCTTTGGTTGCCCGTGTCAGCGCCTTTGTTCAGCGCTGGACGCGCATGCGCGCGATGACCATGCCCCCGCTGTCCCGGTCCTCGAAGGGCACGAGGAGTTCGCCGTTCGGCAGCAGCCCCACCGGAAGATTGATCCCGCGCACGGTCCCAGCGTATGCACCGTCCGAGCCGAACACGTCCACCACCACCGGCCGCTCGCGCGGCGGCGAGCGACGGACCCACATCGTTGCATCGGAGAGCAGCGTCAGGTCCCACACGAAGGGCATCGACGGCGCATACAACGCGCCGTCGGCCAGCTCCTCGAGGGGAATCGTGCAGTTCATGCCGCCGGCGCTGAGCTTCATGCCGTCCGGGTACAGGTTGGCGAGATCGCCGGCGTTCGGTGCGCGCATGGGCAGGTCGCGGCCGACCCGGGCGAGCAGGCGGTTGCCCTCGTAGAGATCGAGCCGGTACGACGGGCCGGTGGACACGAGCACGCGGGCGCCCTGCGCGTCCCAGCGCAGCTCCGGCGCGAAATACGTGGGGCGCGTCAGGCGGATCCGACCGTCGCAGCCCGAGAGCATCTTGGCGTTGCGGTTCACCGCTTCGTGCAGCTGCGCGAGCACCGGCGCATCGGCGAGCGTATCGCCGCGCAGGATGGTGGTCGTGCCGGTGGAATCGAAGCTGTAGGTCTGCTGCCAGAGCCCCCCGACGCGGAAGGCCAGCTGCTGCGTGCGCTCGAGCGCCCCGCGGAACGCGAGGTCGTTGATCGCTTCGAAGTCAGGCCCCCAGCGCACGAAGGCATCGCGGCCGTAGTCGACGACGCCGATCGAGTCGCCCTGTTGCACCAGATGGAACGGCATCTGCATCTCGCCCGGTGCGCCGCCTTTGCGACCGACGCTGCGCTCGTACTGCCCCTCGCGGCCGAAGCGGCGGATCGCTGGCTCGCGATCCAGCACGTAGATGCGGCCCGCGCGGTCCGTCAGCACCATCGAGGGTCCGAGCTCCGTGAACACCCATGGCTCGCCCAGCGAATCCGTCAGCACGGCGATCGTATCGAAGCGCCACGGCAGCAGTGTGTCAGGGCCCGTGCTGGTAATGAGCTTAACGCCCGCCGAGTCGGCGCGCACGATGTTTGGTGACGGCGCCGCCTCGCGGCCACAGGCCGCGACGGCCATGAGCGCTGCGCCGCAGAGCGGCAAGAGCAGAGATCGCATGCCCCTATTTGCCGCGGGGGGCGCCGACCGTCAACCGACTTCACCAACAGCTAATGAAGCGGGGGCGAGCCGCATCGGCCCGCCCCCGCTCTTCCGTCTTCCGTCTTCCGTCTTCCGACCTAGTTCCCTCGAAGCGGAATCTCCACCACGCTGTGCCGCTGCAGGTACACGAGATCGTCCGCGTCCTTCCGCGTCGTGTAGATGGTGTTGTTGCCGAAGCCCACGAGCGTGATGCCGTCGGGCACGCGCACCTGGTAGGCCACGCTGCCCTGCGCGTTGATGACGTCGTACAGCGTGCCGCGGGCTTGGGCGTTCTCGGTGCGGCGCACCCAGAGTTCGCCGTTGGGGCGCGCCAGCACGCTGGCCATCCCGGAGCGGAACGGCGGCTTCACCTCGGGCCAGTCCGTCAGCGGCTCGAGCGGCGGGGCGTTCGCGCCTGGGCCCATCGTGGCGCTCCGCGTCACCTGGCCGTTGTTGTTGTTCATCTGAATGCTCATCGAGTTCGCCCGCGCGGCGTTGCGCAGTCCTTCCTCGTGGCGGATCTCCGCGGCGTTCATGCGCACCGGCGTGTACGCGATGCGCGGTCCCGAGCGCTTGCTGCCGTCCGGACCGATGAAGTCGATGCGATACGCCGTCGCCCGCGCAATCGCCACGCGGCCGTCCGGGAACACCGCCCACTCGTCGCGCGGGAGGAGCGGATTGGCACCGCCGATCATCACGCGCATGTTGCCGCCCGAGCCGCTCACTTGGGTGTTCGACTTCGGCAGCGTGATGTACGCGAGCGTGTCGAGGCGGCGGGTCGCGCGGTCATAGCGGAGCAGCGGCACGGAATCCGCCGACATCGGGCGGCCGTCCGGCCCCTGCGTGATGCCGCTGCCTTCGCCGTACATGCGGCCACGCGCGTCGGTGGTACGCGCCGTGAACCCCAACCCGGCGAACTGCACCTGCGGCGCGCCCGCAGGCCGGCCCTGGCCGCCCGGCGGCGGGGCCGGACGCGGCGCCTCGGTCTCGATGCGGAACGTGTTGATGGGCTTCGCGTCCGGGCCGATGATCAGATACCGCTGATTCAGCGGATCGAACAGCAACGTGGTGTCGCCCGGCGCAGCATACAGTCGGAGCGGAAACCCGAACTCCTGCGGACCGCTGCCCTCACGGCCGATGCTCGCTGTGCTGCCGCTGCGGAAGTCGACGACGCTCACCACCTTGTCGCGCGGGTCCGCTACGATCACGCGTCCGTCGCGCAACTCACGGATCGCTCCGACGCCGACGGAGCTGAAGGGCTCCTCGAACTCGGACTGCGCCGCCGGCAGTGTGCGCGGCGCCTGCTGTGCGGCCACGGGCGCGGCCACAGGCGCGGCCACGAGCGCCAGCGCCGCAGGAATGACTCGCATGTGCTTCACGGTTGTTCTCTCGGAATCGGGGTCAGCCCGCCCCAGACGCACGACGACCGGCGGGACATGGAATCTGTCACCGCCGGCCGCCGCGAGGGTTTCCCCGGAAGCCCCACGCTCCCGGAGTCCCGCCCTGCCCTGTGCCCTACCGCCGTGCCTTGTGCGTCTCGAACAGCACGGTGTGCCGCGTGTCCAGCGGCACCGGACGTCCATCGATGAACAAGTGCTTCACCTCCGTGCGCGCCTCGAGCAGGTCGCCAGTCGTCACCACGACATTGGCCACCTTGCCCACCTCCAGCGACCCGAACTGTCGCTCGAGGCCGAAGATCCGCGCCGGCCAGATCGTCACCGCACGCAGCGCGTCCTCAGGGTTCAACCCATAAGCCGCGGCCATGCCCGCCATGCTCGGCAGATCGCGTACCTCCGGGCCGTCATCACCCGTGGAGATCGCGAACGTGATGCCCGCCGCCTGCATCGCCGCCGGTGCGGCGAAGTTGATGTCGAAGGGATCGTCTTCGCGGCCCGGCAACTGCCGGATGCGCGTGTAGATCACCGGCACGTTCTTGCCCTTGAGCAGGTCGCCCACCAAGTAGGCCTCGCGGCCGCCCATGATGATCGGCTTGAGCCCTTCCTTCTCGGCGAACTCGACCGCCGTGCGGATGTCGGCGCGCGTGTCGGCTTCGAAGATCACCGGCAGCTCGCCCTTCACGTACGGCACCAGCGCCGCCAACCGCACATTCGGCGCCACCGCCGGCGCACGACCGGAGGCCGCCGCCGTCACGGCCTTGTCGTAGGCCCGCGCGTCTTCGAGCATCGTGCGCAGCGAATCGAGTTGCGCATCGCGCGTGCGCTGGGCGTTCGCGTTGTTGCCACCACCGCCGAACTGCGCGGCGAAGCCGAATCCGCCGCCACCGGCGCGCGGCAACGAGATCACCAGCGCCGCCCGCTGCCGCACGGTCATCGCCGCGGGCGTCCAGCCGGCGAGGTTCGCCAACGTGCCCTGCCCGGAAATCACGCCACCCGAAGGCCGCGAGAGCACGTGCGTCACGCCGACCACGCGACTCACGCCGATGTGCGCCGAGTGCGGGTTCATTGCGTAGTACGCGACGGCATTCGGGTTGAAGCTGCCCACTTCGGTGTTGTCCACCGTGGGCGCCGCGCCCTGCGCAATCTCCGTGAGGCCCATCGCGGTCCCCGCGTCCATCATGCCGGGATACACGCTCATGCCCGCGCCGTCGATCACCGTGGCGCCGGGCGGCACCGCGACGTTCGCACCGACGGCGGCGATCTTGCCGCCGCTGATCACCAGCGAGCCGCGCGCGATCGTCGCACCGACCACCGGCACGATGCGCGCGTTCTGGATCACGAAGGTGCCCTGCTCACCCGGCGCCGGATTCGGCGAGCCGAGCTGTGCGCCGGCCACAGCCGGCACGCTGAACAGCGCGGCGGCTGCCGCCGCGCGGAAAATGATGTTGGTGCTCCGCATTAGCGCGCCCCTCCCGGGCCGGGGCGCTGGCCGCCACGCGGGGCCGGCGCCGTGTTGGGCTCGGCGGCCTCCAGCTGCGCACGCTCCGCCGCCATCGCCTGCCGCATCTCCTGGTCCTTCTGACGGTCGAAGTACACCTCACCGTCGATGATCGTCCGCTCCACGCGCGCATACACCGAGAACGGGTGCGCATTCCAGATGCCGATGTCGGCGTCCTTGCCCACCTCGATGCTGCCCGTGCGCGATTCCATCCCGAGCTGCCACGCGCCGTTGATCGTGATCGTCGCCAGCGCCTCGTCCTCGGTGATCGCGCCGTAGCGGATCATCTTCGCGGCATCCACGTTGAGGCGGCGGATGCGCTCGTCCGAGTCGGAGTTGATGGTCGAGATCACGCCGTTGCGCACGGTGATCGCCACGTTGTACGGAATGGCGTCGTAGGCCTCGATCTTGTAGCCCCAGCTGTCCGCGAAGGTGCTCATGGACGCACCGTAGCGCCGGATCTCCGGCGCGATCTTGTAGGCCTCCAGCGCGTGCTGCAGCGAGCGGATCTTGAAGCCGAACTCGTTCGCGAGCTCGAGCAGCATCATCGTCTCGTCCGCACGGTAGGTGTGCGCGTGCACGAAGCGCTTGCCTTCCAGCACCTCCACCAGCGGCTCGAGCTCGAGGTCACGCCGCGGCGGCACCGGCGCCTGCGCGCCGCGCGCCAACCGCGCCGTCGCGGCACGATACGCGTCCCACTCGGCCTTGTAGGCCCGCGCCCGCGTGAAGGCGTCGCGCAGCACTTCCTCCTGCCCCATGCGGCTCGACGGATAGCGACGCGGCGCCCCACCCGGCAGCTGGTTGCTGTTCTTGCGCGTCACGTTCTCGCCCAGCGCGAACTTGATGCCCGGCGGCGCATCGGCCACCACCATCTCGTTCGCCGTGCGTCCCCACTTCAGCTTCACCGTGGCGTTCTGGCCGCCGATGGTGTTGGCCGAGCCGTGGAGGATGTTGATCATCGTCACGCCACCAGCCAGCGCACGATAGATGTTCGGCGCGGTCGGGTTGAGCACGTCCATGATGCGGACCATGGACGTCACCGAGAGCGAACCCTCGTTGACGGCGTCGCTCATCATGTGCGAGTGCGGGTCGATGATGCCGGGCATCACGTACTTGCCCGTCGCGTCATAGACCTCGGCGCCGGCCGGCGCCGTGAGGTTCTGGCCGATCTGCGCGATCTTGCCGTCGCGGATGAGCACGTCCGTGTTCTGCAGCGTGCCGCGCGTCACCGTCAGCACGGTGGCGTTCTTGATGAGCATCGCGCGGGGGGCCGCTGCGGCTGGCCGCGCCTGCGCGGTCAGCGCGGGCGCCGCAGCCAGCAGCGCAGCGGCCGCGACCAGCACGCTGCGCAGCGCCCGGGTGGCGGGACGCGTCGCCGCGCGCTTCATGGAAGTCAGCGTCGTCATGGCTTAGCGCTCCTGCGAAGTAGTGGCCTGCGCCTTGAGCGCCGCGAAGCGCCCGCTGGCGTGGCCGATGATCTCGACCGAACCCGAGAAGACGCCGTTCGCGAGGCGCCCACGGAACCAGGCCTCCTCCGACGTCTCCTTGAGCGTGAGCAGCGTGTTGAAGGCGATCTGCCCGTCCTCGAGCTGCACGATCGTCGGCACGTCGTTCGAGCCGAAGTCGCCTTCGAGCTTGCCGATCAAACGGTCGTCCAGCGCGCGGATCGTCAGCGTCGCCTGCTGCGCGACGCCCTCGATCTCCACCTCGAGCGCCCACTGGCCCTCGAGCGGGGGACGCTGGCCGCCGGGACCACCCGCGCCCGGCCCGCGCCCACCCGGACCCTGCGCGACTGCCGGCGCAGGAATCACCGTGGGCCGACCATCCACGAACACATGCGTCACACGCGTCTCGGTGGCGAACAGGTCACCGTTCGTGACCGTGAGGTTCGCGATCTTGCCCACTTCCAACGAGCCCAGCCGATCGTTCACGCCGAGCAACTCGGCCGAGCCGAGCGTGACAGCGCGCAGCGCCGCATCGGCGGCGAGCCCGCCCGTGACCGCACGGCGCAGGTTCGGCAGGAACTCCGTGTACGCCGCGCCACCGGCCTGGAACGCGAAGCGCACGCCGGCCTGCTGCAGCTCACCCGGCGTCTTCGGCGCCTGCACGCGCGCGCGCAGCAGCGAGAGCGGTTCCGGATCCGCATCGGCCGCCGGCGCCGCCGTGCGGCGCGGGAAGTTCAGCGAGAGCAGCACCGGCACGTTCTCCGCCTTGAGGCGATCCTTCACGCGGTAGGCCTCGCTGCCACCGGCGATGATGGCCTTCAGCGAGAACTCCTTCGCGAGGTCCAGTGCGCGCTCGATCTCACGCTGCGTGCTCGCGCGGAACACCACGGGCATCGTGCCCGCGATCACCGGCTGCAGCGCGTCCATTGAGGGATCGAAGGCCGGCCGCTGCATGCCGCGCGGATTGCGCCCGTAGGCCTGCTGCTGCGCGCGGTAGCGCTGCGCGTCGAGCAGCGACTGCCGCAGAGCCGCGAACACGCCCATCAGCGAGCCGGGGAACTGCCCGCCGCCGATGCCCTGGAAGCCCACGTGCAACGCGACGGGCGTCTTCACCGCCATCGTCGAGAAGTCGCGGCCGCCGAGGTTGATCACGACGCTCTGGCCTTCGTAGGTGCGGCCCGACGGCGCCGTCAGCGCGGCAGTGAGCCCCGCCGCATGCGCGGCGGCGAAGTCGAAGTCGCTCACCAGCTGGTCCACGGCACGCACTTCCGGCTGCAGGCCGATCGGCATCGTGGAGTTCGGCGCGCCCGCGGGGCGCTGCGGAGCCGGCTGGCCAAAGCCACCACCACCGCCGCCGAAGCCACCGCCCTGCGCCGGCGCGGCTGCGCGCAAGCCGAGCGTGGAGTAGGCGTCAATCAGCCCCGGATAGACCGTGTGGCCGCTGCCGTCGATGACCCGCGCGTCGGCGGGCACGGCGACCGTTGCACCGATCGCGACGATCAGCCCATCGCGCACGACGATCGTGCCTTTCTCGATGGGCGCGCCGGCGACGGGCACCAGACGCGCATTGGTGATGGCATACGTGGCGGGGACCGGACGGTCTCCCTGGGCGCTCAGCGGCGGCGCGAGCGTGACGGCGAGTGCCGTCGTCGCGAGCAACCGTCCGGCGCGGGCGAACCTGTGCATCGGAGCGTACCTCGTGGGGAAAGGGACTCCCAAGGTACGCGAAGCCGCCGCGAAGCGCTGACGCCCCTCCGGGCGCGTCCCGGCGCCGGCGTCCGGGGTTCGGCGCCAGGCCGCTACGGCAGCGGATGCCGCCGCACGTACATCAGGTCGTCCTCATCCCAGCGCGCCGTATACATCGCCTGCGCGCCGAAGCCCAGCAGCTGCGTGCGCGGCGGCAACTTGATGGCGTCTACGATCGCACCCTCCGCGTTGAGCAGGTCGTAGCGCTGCCCCGGCGTGCGGTCCACCACCGGCACCCAGGCACGGCCCCGCGGATCCACGAGGACGCGATCACCGGTGAAGGGCGGCTTCTCTGTCTGCCACGGCTCCGGCGGCACGAGTTCGAAGCGCGGCATCTGCGCGCCTGCCGGCGCCATGCCTGCCGCCTGGCGCAGGCCCTCATCGAGCGCCTTCTGCACGGAGTCCATCATCGCCTTCTTGTCGGCTTCGGTGACGGGGAGCCGAACATACGGCAGCGCCGCCGCGCGCCGCCGCTGGCCCGTGGGGAGCACGATCTCCGGCACGTACCCATCGGCACGGAGCAGCAACACGCGCCCGTCCGGATACACGCCCCAGATGTCGTACTTGGGATAGCCCGGCACCTGCATGCGCATCACCTGCGCCGACATCTGCGGGGCCCGCACGATGTTGAAGAACTTCGCGAGGGAATCGGCGCGCTTCGTGCGCGGATCGGTGCGCACCACCACCACGGAGTCGCCGAAGGTGAGGCGGCCGCCCTCGAACTGCATGTCGCGGCCTTCGCCGTACCAGCGGCCCTGCGCATCCATCGCCCGCGTCATCGGCGCGCGCATGAGGGCCATCGGATCCCCCGCGCCGGCGAGCGGCTGCGTGCGCCGCGCGCGCCCTGTCGGGTCGAGGATGAGCATGCGCTGCTGGATGAGATCCATCACCTGGATGGAGTCGCCCGCGCCACGCCACATCCCGATCACGCTCTTGAACTCCACGGGCCCCGACCCTTCGCGCGCCGCGTCCCGCTGCTCCTGCGATGCAAGGTTCACGACCACGAGCCGCTTCTCGCGCGAGTCGTGCACGACGATGTCGCCGTTGCGGAGCTCGACGAGCTGCAGCGGCCCGCTCCAGGGCTCCTCGAGTTCCACGTTCGGCGCGGGCAGCGGACGCGCGGCGCGCGGTTGCTGGGCGCTCAGCGGCGCAGCCGCGAGCAGGGCGAAGGCGATGAGGTTACGCATGTCGAATACTACGTGCGCCTCCGTCCGTTTGTGCCGACCGCCGACGGCATTCACCACGAAGGCACGAAGACACAGAGAAAATGGCTGATACGAGCGACCCGCGAACCCGAGACGTGGTAGTCTGGGATTCGCGGGCCCGGTCAGAACCGATTTGCTTCGTGTCTTCGTGCCTTCGTGGTGAGACGCAGTTACTCGCCCGCCGAGAGCTCGATCTGCTCGCCCGGGCCGGCATCGTCCCCGCCCTCGGCGCCGTCTTCCTTGTCATCCGACACCACGCGGGCGATCGCCGCGACCACGTCACCGAGCTCGAGGTCCTTGAGCTTCACGCCCTGCGCCACGCGGCCCGTCTCGCGGATCTGGTTCACCGCGCAACGCAGCGACTGGCCGCCACGGGTGATCAGCATGAGGCCGTCCTCCGGCAGCACCTCGAGCAAGCCGACGACATCGCCGGTCTTCTCCGTGCGCTTCACCGTCAGGATGCCCTTGCCGCCACGACCCTGCACGCGGTACTCGTCCACGTTCGTCAGCTTGCCCATGGCCAGCGACGTCACGACGAGCAACGAGGCCTCGCGCTTCACGACCACCATGCCCACCACGCGGTCGCCCTCGCCGAGGGCGATGCCGCGCACGCCGGTGGTATCGCGGCCCATCGGGCGCGCTTCCTGCTCGTGGAAGCGGATGCTCAAGCCATGCTTGGTGACGAGCACCACGTCGTTCGTGCCCGATGTGATCTGCACGTCGATCAGCTCGTCGCCGTCCTCGAGCTTGATGCCCTTGATGCCCGTCGAGCGCACGTTCGAGTACTCGGACAGCGCGGTCTTCTTCACCGTGCCGTCCTTGGTGCAGAACATCAGGAACTCGTTCTCCGTGAACTCCTTCACCGGCACGATGGCCTTCACCGTCGTGTCGGGCGACACGTTGATGAGGTTCACGATCGGCTTGCCCTTCGCGGCGCGCGCGCCTTCCGGGATCTCGTGGACCTTCAACCAGAAGCAGCGCCCGTCGTGCGTGAACACGAGCAGGTAGTCATGCGTCTGCGCCACGAACAGGTGCTCCACGAAGTCATCCGTGCGCAGCTCCGTGCCCTTGGTGCCCACGCCGCCGCGCCGCTGCTTGCGGTACGTCGAGATGTTCGTGCGCTTGATGTAGCCGGCGTGCGAGATGGTCACGACCATCTCCTCGTTGGCGATGAGGTCCTCGATCGAGAACTCGCCCTCGTCGCTCACGATCTCCGTGCGCCGCTCGTCGCCATAGGTGCCGACCAGCGCCGCCAGTTCGTCCTTCATCACCTGCATGCGCTTGGTCTTGCTCGCCAGCAGCTCCTCGAGGCCGGCGATCAGCGTGCGCACTTCCTTGAGCTCCTCCTCGAGCTTCTCGATCTCGAGGCCGGTGAGCTTGGCGAGGCGCATGTTGAGGATCGCCTCGGCCTGCCGCTCGCTCAGCTTGAAGCGCTTCTGCAGCTGCTCGCTCGCGATCGGCGTGTCCTCCGCCGCGCGGATGACCTTGATCACTTCGTCGATGTTGTCGACGGCGATCTTGAGGCCCTCGAGGATGTGCTCGCGCTCCTTGGCCTTGGTGAGGTCGAACTGCGTGCGCCGGATGATGACTTCGTGGCGGTGCGCGATGTAGTGCTGCAGCACCTCGCGCATCGGCATCACTTTCGGGACCAGGCGCTTGCTTACCGGGTCCGGCACCAGCGCCAGCATGATCACGCCGAACGTGCTCTGCATCGACGTGTGCTTGTAGAGCTGGTTCAGCACGACCTTCGGGATCGCGTCGCGCTTGAGCTCGATGACGATGCGCGTGTTGGCGTCCGACTCGTCGCGCAGGTCGCTCACGCCCTCGATCTTCTTGTCGCGCACCAGCTCGGCGATGCTCGTCACGAGGTTCGCGCGGTTCACCTGGTACGGCAGCTCGGTCACGACGATCTGCGACTTGTTCGAGCTCTCCTTCTCCTCGATCACCGCGCGCGCGCGCATGACGATCTTGCCGCGACCGGTCTCGATGTAGTCCTTGATGCCCGCGCGGCCGTAGATGAAGCCGGCCGTGGGGAAGTCCGGCCCCTTGATGTGCTTGCGGATCTCCTCGACCGAGAGCTCGGGGTCGTCGATCATCGCCGTCACCGCCGCGGCCACCTCGCGCAGGTTGTGCGGCGGGATGTTCGTCGCCATCCCCACCGCGATGCCGGCCGAGCCGTTCACGAGCAGGTTCGGGAACGCCGACGGCAGCACCGTCGGCTCCTGCAGGCGGTCGTCGAAGTTCGGCGCGAAATCGACGGTGTCCTTGTCGATGTCGGTGAGCATCTCGACCGCGATGCGCGTCAGGCGCGACTCGGTGTAGCGGTAGGCCGCCGCCGGGTCGCCGTCCATCGAGCCGAAGTTGCCCTGGCCGTCCACCAGCGGATAGCGCAGCGAGAAGTCCTGCACCATGCGCACGAGCGCGTCGTACACCGACTGGTCGCCGTGCGGGTGGTACTTGCCGAGCACGTCGCCGACCACCGTCGCCGACTTCTTGTACGGCCGCCCCGGTACCAACCCGAGCTCGTTCATCGCATACAGCACGCGCCGGTGCACGGGCTTCAGGCCGTCGCGCACGTCCGGCAGCGCGCGGCTCACGATGACGCTCATCGAGTAGTTGATGAACGACTCCTTCACCTCGTCCTGGATCAAACGCGGAAGGATGCGTTCACGGTTGTTCGGGGCCGTCATAGACGCTCAGTTTAGGGGCGATTTTCAGAGGGAACCGCGACCCCGAAAGTTAGCCGATTTCACAGGCGCAAACAACGGGTTTCGTGTCGCGAAAACTGCCTTCACCACGGAGGCACGGAGACCCAGAGACTACCTGAGGACGCTTGGGGGGCTCGCGCCGATGCCTCGGTGCAAGCCCCCCCCAACAACGCGGTTCCTGCCGTTGTCGTCTCCGCGCCTCTGCGTCTCCGTGGTGAACCGCAGTTCAGCGCGGATCCGCGCTCGCGGGATCGCGCTCGGCCGCCTCGGAGGCGCGGCGCATCACGTCGCGCTCGGCCCGCCAGTCCTCGTACCAGCGGCGCGTGACCTCGGCGGCGAGCTCGCGGTTGCCGAGCCCGAAGCTCAAGGCCAGCGCCAGCGCGATCGC
>CAZCIM010000027.1:0-27507 GCA_964498895.1 uncultured Gemmatimonas sp.
CCGACTTCGGCGGCGAGGTCGAGCGCATCCTCCGCATGGTCGACGGCGTGCTCCTCGTCGTGGATGCCTTCGACGGCCCGATGCCGCAGACGCGCTTCGTGCTGCGCAAGGCGCTGGCCCTCGGCCGCACGGTCATCATCTGCATCAACAAGATCGACCGCCCCGGCGCCGATCCGATGCGCGTGCACGAGGAAGTGCTCGATCTCCTGATCGAGCTCGAGGCCAACGAGGACCAGCTCGACGCGCCCGTCGTGTACGCCTCCGGCCGCGACGGCACCTCGACGATGTCGATGGACGTGCCGGCCGTGGATCTCAAGCCGCTGTTCGAGACCATCGTCAAGCACGTGCCTGCCCCGCCGTCGGACAAGGACGCGCCGTTCCAGATGCTCGTCTCGACCATCGACTACTCCAACTACCTCGGCCGCCTCGCCATCGGGCGCATCGACCGCGGGACGGTGAAGGTCGGCGACAACGTCGCGCTGCTGCCCGTGGACCACGCGGCCAAGGGCGCGGTGGGTCGTGTCACGAAGCTGTATGGGTTCGAAGGCCTCGAGCGCGTGGAAGTGCAGTCGGCGAGCGCCGGCGAGATCATCGCGCTGGCGGGCTTCGAGCACGTCGAGATCGGGCTCACGCTCACCGACCCGGACCATCAGGAGCGCCTCGAGGGCATCGCCGTCGAGGAGCCGACCATCTCGGTGGACCTCTTGGTGAACAACTCGCCGTTCGCGGGTCAGGACGGCAAGTACGTGACGTCGCGCCAGATCAAGGAGCGCCTCGAGAAGGAACTCGAGCGCAACGTCGCGTTGCGCGTGGAAGAGACGGACTCCACCGATACGTGGACCGTCTCCGGCCGCGGCGAACTGCACCTCTCCATTCTCATGGAGACGATGCGCCGCGAAGGCTTCGAGTTCCAGGTGTCGCGTCCGCGCGTCATCACGCACCTCGGGCCCGACGGCGAGCGGCTCGAGCCGTACGAGGAACTCGCGATCGACGTGCCCGAGGAGTTCATGGGCACCGTCATCGAGAAGCTCGGGCCCCGCAAGGCGCAGATGATCGAGATGAAGAACCCCGGGCAGGGCCTCGTGCGCCTCGTGTACAAGATTCCGGCGCGTGGCCTCTTCGGCTATCGCTCGGAGTTCCTCACGGACACGCGCGGCACGGGCATCATGCACCACCGCTTCCTGGAATACGGGCCGTGGTCGGGCGGGCTGCAGGGCCGCCTGCGCGGCGTGCTCGTCTCGATGGAGCAGGGCACGATCATCGCGTTCGCGCTGGGGAACCTGCAGGAGCGCTCGACGCTATTTGTGAAGCCCGGCGACGAGGTGTACGAAGGCATGATCGTCGGCGAGAACTCGCGGCCGGGCGACATGGACGTCAATCCGACGAAGGAAAAGAAGCTCACCAACATGCGGTCGAAGGGCGCGGACGATGCTATCCAGCTGGAACCGCCCCGCCTGTTGACGCTGGAAGGTGCGCTGGAGTATATCGAAGACGACGAGCTGATCGAGGTCACCCCGTCGAACATCCGGTTGCGCAAGCGCATGCTCAAGGCGAGCGACCGCAAGCGCATCAACCGCGATGCCAAGCGGGAGCGTGAGGCGAGCTGATGTGGGCGTCGGAATCACCTAACTGGAGAACGAGGACGATGCGGGGCAGCGTGGTGGCGCCGTGGAAGCTGGCGGCGGAGGATGAAGAGGAATTCGACGGCTTCGATCCCGACCTCGACGAAGACGACGAGTTCGACGACGAGGAGCTCGACGAGGACGAGGATGACCTCGACCTCGACGACGAGGACCTCGACGACGACGAGGACGAGGATGATCTCGACGACCTCGACGACGACCTCATCGATCTCGACGACGAGTACGACGACGTGGACGAAGACGACAAGCCCCACCCGGGGCGCTTCGACGAGTGATGCAGAGCGGGGGGCGCCAAGCGGCGCCCCCCGCGAGCGTTCCGGCCGGGGCGGCCGCCGCGATCAGTCGTCGTCGCCGAGGGCGGCCGCCAGGCGGTCCACGACGCGGCGCAGGATCTGCACCCGCGCGAAGCGTTTGTCGTTACCGGCCACCACGGTGAACGGCGCCTCGGCGGGGCTGCAACGCGCGAGCATCTCGTCCACGGCCTCGTGGTATTGCCGGAGCTTCTTCCGGTTCCGCCAGTCCTCGTCCGTGATCTTGTGCCGCTTCCACGCCACGCGCTCGCGCTCCTTGAAGCGCCGGAGCTGCTCGTCGGGGCTGATGTGGATCCAGAACTTCGCCAGCGCGGTGCCATGGTCCACGAGCTGGCGCTCGAAGGCGTCGATCTCCGCGTAGGCGCGGTCCCAGTCGGCGACGGGCGCGAAGCCCTCCACGCGCTCGACCAGCACGCGGCCGTACCACGTGCGATCGAAGATCGTGATGCGGCCGTCGCGCGGGATGTGCCGCCAGAAGCGCCAGAGATAGTGCTGGGCGCGCTCTTCATCCGTCGGCGCGGCGATCCCGACCACCCGGTACAGCCGCGGGTCGAGCGCCTGCGTGACGCGCCGGATCGCACTCCCCTTGCCGGCGGCATCCCAGCCCTCGAAGGCCAGGACGGTGGGCACGCGGGCGTCGCGTGCGCGCCAAGCCAAGCGTGCCAGTCGCTCTTGCAGCGCCGGCAACTCGCGTTCGTACTGCGCAACGGTGAGGCGTTGCCGGAGGTCCACGGCGTCAAGCGCCGAGTCGCCGGGCACCCAGCTGCGGGCCGCGTGCGACGGGGCAGCCGACCGCGCCACGCGGCTGCCGCCCACCCGCGGCTTGCGTGCCGTCCGCGGCGCAGGGACTTGGCGATTCGCACCGGCATGGGATGCCGCCTCGACCGCGGCCTCGAGGGTCGCCAGCACCAGCTTCGCGGCGGTCACCTCGCGGTGGCGGCGGTCCGTGGCGTCCACCGCGTGCCACGGCGCATGCGGCTGGTGCGTATGCTCCAGCGCGATCTCGGAGACCGCGCGGAAGCGGTCGTACTGCTCGAAGTGCTTCCAGTCGTCCGGTCCCAGCCGTCCCGCCTTCTCGAGCTGCTTGAGTCGCGCGCGCTGCGCCGGCTTGCTGAGGTGCAGCCAGAGCTTGAGCACATGGATGCCGCCGTCGGTGAGCATGCGCTCGAATCCGACGATGCGCTCCAACTCGGGCAGGAACTGACGTTTGCGTCGCGCCTTGGTGACGCGATCGATGATCGGGCGCGTGTACCACGAGCCGAAGAAGATGCCGACCTTGCCGGCCCCGGGCATCGCCCGCCAGAAGCGATAGAAATGCGGCCGTTCGTCCTCCTCGTCCGACGCGTCCCAGAAGGCGGTCGTCGTCACGCCGCGCGGATCCAGCCACTCGTTGAGCCGCTGGACCAACTCGCCCTTACCGGCCCCGTCGCTGCCCGAGACGATGACCAGCACCTGCCGCTGGGTCCGCTCTAGGGCAAAGTGCGCCTTCAGCAGGGCGGGGCGGAGGGTCTTCAGTTGGCGCTCGTAGATGCGGTCAGCGAGCGTCAGTCCTTGTTCGGCGGTCTCGAGCATGCGGGGCGGGGCGCGGGTGAGGGCGTCGCCAAGAGCGTCGTGCTGGGGGCGGCCGGGCGCAAGTCGGGCGGATGCCGCGTCGCAAACGGTTGACCGACAGGGGCTTCCGCGCTTTATTTCAAGGCTCGCCGGGCCTGTAGCTCAGGTGGTTAGAGCGCACGCCTGATAAGCGTGAGGTCAGAGGTTCAACTCCTCTCAGGCCCACTCCGGCAGTCCGAGGGCCCCGCATGCCAAGAGGCGTGCGGGGCCCTCGCTTGTTGCGGCCCCTCGAGAGCGATACACTCCGCGCGGAGCTACCCCATGCAAATCGCGCATCCTTACTTGCTGTTCATCGGCGACGTCCCCGACGCCCTCGCCGCCAAGACCGCCCAAGGCATCGTGGACTGGCGTCCGGAGTGGTGTGTGGGGCAGTTGCGATTCCCCGCCTGCCGCGCCGACCTCGGCATCCCCGACATGAGCGTCGCGCAGGCCCGCGCCGCGGGCGTGCGGACGATGATCGTCGGCGCGGCCAATGCCGGTGGCGTGCTGCCGGAGCACTGGGTCGCGACGATCGTCGAGGCGCTCGACGCGGGGATGGATGTCGCCAGCGGGTTGCACGTGCGGCTCGGCTCCGTGCCCGCGATTCGCGAGGCCGCCGCGCGCAACGGCCGCCAACTCTTTGACGTGCGGCACTCGGATCAGCGATTCGACACCGGCAAGGGCACCAAGCGCAGCGGGCTGCGCCTGCTGACGGTCGGTACCGACTGTTCTGTGGGCAAGAAGTACACGGCGCTGGCCCTCGAAAAGGAAATGCGTGCGCAGGGCTTCGACGCCGATTTCCGCGCGACGGGCCAGACGGGCGTGTTCATCTCGGGCCGCGGCGTCGCGATCGATGCCGTGGTCGCGGACTTCATCTCCGGCGCCGTGGAGTGGATCTCGCCAGCGGCGGCGCCCGACCATTGGGATCTCATCGAAGGGCAGGGGTCGCTGTTCCATCCCTCGTTCGCCGGCGTGACCTTGGGGCTCCTGCACGGCGCGCAACCCGATGCGTTCGTCGTCTGCCACGAGCCGACGCGGCGGACGATGCGCGGCGTGCAGCATCCGCTGCCGAGCATCCGTGAGGTCATCGAGCTCACCGTGCGCTGCGGACAGCTCACGAATCCGACCATCCGCTGTGTGGGGATTGCGATCAACACGGAGGCGCTGCCCGAGGCCGAGGCGCAGGCCTACCTGGCGATGGTTGAGGCGGAGCACGGCCTGCCCGCCTCTGACCCCGTGCGGTTCGGTGTGTCGGCAATCGTCGCGCGGCTCTCGCGCGACTTCCCGCGCGACTTCCCGCGCGACTTTCCGCGCGACGCAGGGCGCGAGCCGGCGCGCCCGAGCTGACGATGCAACTCGACGTGGCCGTGGAGCGCTGGCCCATCGCCGGGCGCTTCACGATTGCGCGCGGGAGCCGCACCGAGGCGACGGTCGTCGTCGCCACCCTGCGCAGCGGCGCGCATGTGGGACGTGGCGAGTGCGTACCCTACGCGCGCTACGGCGAGACGGTGGACGGCGTCGTGGCAGCCATCGAGGCGCTCCGGCCGCTCGTGGCGAAGGGTCTCGAGCGCTCGGCGCTGCAGGCCGAACTCCCCGCGGGCGCGGCACGCAATGCCCTCGACTGCGCCCTCTGGGACCTCGAGGCGAAGCGCAGTGGGCAGCGGGTCTGGGAGCTCGCGGGCCTCACGCCGCCGAGGCCGGTGACGACCGCGTACACGCTCAGTCTCGCCACGCCCGACGAGATGCGCATCGCCGCGCAGGTCGCGAGTGCACGCCCTTTGCTCAAGGTGAAGCTCGGCGGGGCCGGCGACGCCGCGCGCATCCGCGCCGTGCGCGAGGGCGCGCCGCAGGCGACGATCATCGTGGACGCCAATGAATCGTGGCGGGCCGACACGCTCGGCGAGAATCTCGCCGCCTGCGAGGCGGCCGGCGTCGCGCTGATCGAGCAACCCCTGCCGACGGGCGAGGACGCGGCGCTGGACCACCTGCGGACGTCGATTCCCATCTGCGCGGACGAAAGCTTTCACGACCGCCACAGCTTCGACGCCGTCGCCGAGCGATACCAAGCGATCAACATCAAGCTCGACAAGACGGGTGGGCTCACCGAGGCCCTGCAGGTGGCGCGCATGGCGCGCGCGCGCGGCGTCGGCGTAATGGTGGGGTGCATGCTGGGGACGTCGCTGGCCATGGCCCCCGCCATGCTGCTCAGCGGCGACGCGGCATTCGTGGATCTCGACGGGCCGTTGTTGCTCTCGCAGGACCGCGTACCGGGCCTGCGGTTCGAGGGCAGCGTGGTGTCCCCGCCGGACGAGGTCCTCTGGGGCTAGCGGGCCTCGGGCCAATCGGATTTGCCAGGCGCCGATAACCATCAAGAAAACTTGGTGGTTGACATATCAAGAAGTCTTGATAGATTCCCATCCATGACCGTCGCCACCGCATCTGCCAACGCCCGCAGCGCCGCGCTCTTCCATGCGCTCTCGGACGAAGCGCGGCTCGAGATCATCCAGATCCTGCTCGACGGCGAGCACTGCGTCTGCGACCTCCAGAGCCACCTCGACGTTGCTCAGTCGCGGCTCTCGTATCACCTCAAGGTCCTGAAGGACGCCGGCGTCGTGACGGACCGTCGCGAGGGCCGCTGGTCCTACTACACGCTCAATCGCGACGCGATTGTCGAAGCCGAGCGGCTGTTGGCGGGCTTGCGCCCTGCGAGCGGCCGCCGGCTCGTCGCCCGCTGCTGCTAGCTGCTTTCGTTACGCCGTATCCATCAAGATTTCTTGGTCAGGAGGATTCCCGTGGAGAGCCTGAAGCGTCGTGATCCCGCCGGTGAGCCGGTGTCCCCGCTGCGCGAGGCCGTGCGCGAGCGTTACGGCGCCGCCGCGCGGCGCGTCACCGATGGTGCTGCGGCGAGTTGTTGCGGGCCCGCCGACGGCTCGAGCGGCTGCTGCGGCAGCACCACGACCTCGTGGGATCCGATCACCGCCGACCTGTACGATGAGGGCCAGGCGGCGGGTGTGCCCGCCGAGGCCCTGCTTGCCTCGCTTGGCTGCGGCAATCCCACTGCGCTCGCCAATCTGCATCCCGGCGAGACGGTGCTCGACCTTGGCTCCGGCGGCGGCATCGACGTGCTGCTCTCGGCCAAGCGCGTCGGGCCCACCGGCAAGGCCTACGGCCTCGACATGACCGACGAGATGCTTGCGCTCGCCAATGCCAACAAGGCCAAGGCCGGCGCGGAGAACGTGGAGTTCCTCAAGGGGCACATCGAGAGCATCCCGCTGCCGGACGCTACGGTGGACGTCATCATCTCGAACTGCGTGATCAATCTCTCCGGTGACAAGCGCAAGACGCTGGCCGAGGCGTTCCGCGTGCTGAAGCCCGGTGGGCGGTTCGCCGTCAGCGACGTGATCGTGCGCGGTGAGGTACCCGCGGACGTGCGTCGCAACATGGAGCTGTGGATGGGTTGCGTGGCCGGAGCGCTCGAGGAGCAGGAGTTCCTGCGCCTGCTGCGGGAGGTGGGCTTCGAGGATCCGAGCATCGAGCCGACGCGCGTGTACACGGCGGATGACGCCGCGGCGTTGTTGGCGGGCACGGGCCTCGACACCGAGCGCTTCGCGCGTGAGATGGAAGGCAAGTTCCTCAGCGGGTTCGTGCGCGCGACCAAGCCACGCCGTTAACCCGGACGATTCGCGCATGCCCTGCGCGATCCAATCATGGAGCACCGGACAATGACCATGCACGCAACCACGCCGCCGACGCTGCGGGCCGCGAACGCCCAGGATCTTCCACGTGTCCACGCCCTGCTGACGGCGAACCAGTTGCCGCTCGACGGCGTGGCGGAGTCCCTCGAGTGCTTCGTCGTGGCCGAGCATGAGGGCGCGTTGGTCGGCGTCGCGGGTACGGAGCGCTGTGGGGCGGGGCAACACGCGTTGCTGCGCTCGGTGGCGGTCGCCGATGCGTGGAAGGGCAAGGGGCTCGGCCGCGCGCTGGTCTCGCGTGCCATCGCTGATGCAGAGTCGCGCGGGGCGCAGGCGTTGTACTTGCTCACGACCACCGCCGAGCACTACTTCCCCTCGTTCGGCTTCCGGCAGACGGATCGCGCGGCGGTGCCGGCTGAGGTGCAGGCCACGGTGGAGTTCGCCAGCGCCTGCCCGGCGAGCGCCGTCGTGATGGTGCGGGAGGCGAAGGCCTGATGCGCATCGGATTGATCTCCGACGTCCACGGCAATCTGCCGGCGCTGGAGGCGGTGCTCGCGGATCTCGAACGCCGCGATGTCGCGCTGCGGTACCATCTCGGTGACTTGGTCGGCTACGCCCCGTGGCCCAACGAAGTCGTCGCGCGTATCGCCGCGGCGGGCATCGCCGGTGTTGCCGGCAACTACGATTCCACCGTCGCCACGGCCTACAAGCACTGTGGCTGCCGCTACGAAGACGCCGAGCAGGAACGCCTCTCGCACGAGAGCTACGCGTGGACACTCGCGCACACCGATGCCGCGTCGAAGCGGTGGCTCGCGGCGCTGCCGTTTCGCCTCGACCTGCGTCCGCTCGGTGGGCATGTGGCGGGGCCGACGCTGCGCTTGGTGCACGGCAACCAGACGTTGAACACGGTGTACGTGACCGCGGACCGCAGCGACGAGTTCTTGTCCGCGATGGGCAGCGCGCTCGGCGCGCGCGCCGGCGACGTCGTCGCGTTCGGCCATACGCATCTCGCGTTCCATCGCGAGATCGACGGCGTGCACTTCGTGAACACCGGCAGCGTCGGGCGGCCGAAGGACGGCGACCCGCGCGCGGGATACGCCATCATCGAGCTCGCCGACCGCCAGCTCCGGGTGGAGTTCCCACGCGTGGCTTACGACGTGGAGCGCAGTGCCGCGGCCATCGAGGCGTCGACGCTGCCGAACGCGTTTGCGGACTTCCTGCGCCGCGGCGGCGCTCGGCAGGGCGAGACGCCGTGAGCGGGGAACCATCCCTGCAGCGGCGCGCCATCGCGGAGTTTGTGGGCACGGCAGTGCTCGTGCTCGTCGGCCCGGGCGCCATCATGGTCGCCGCGCGCAGCGGAGCGTTCGGGCACGCCGGCGTGTCCGCGGCGTTCGGCGCGGTCGTCTTCGGTATCGTCGCGGTGCTCGGCCCGATCAGCGGGGCGCACATCAACCCTGCCGTCTCGCTTGGCCTTGCGTTGCACGGCCAGACGCGGTGGCGCGACGCGGCCGCGTACGTGCTGGCCCAGTCACTCGGCGCGATCGTCGCCGCCCTCACGCTCGTGCAGTTGCTCGGGCCGATCGCCGACGTCGGCGCCACCGTGCCGACCGTCTCGCGTGCGGCGGCCTTCGTGGTCGAATGTGGCTACACGGCCATCATCGGCGCCGCGGTGGCGGCTGTGCATCGCGGGCGCATCGCCGCCAGCCACGCGGCAGGATCCCTGGGCGTCATCGTCGGCCTCGGGGCCTTGGTGACGGGCCCGCTGACCGGGGGCTCGTTCAACCCGGCGCGCACGCTCGGACCGGCGGTCGCTGCGGGCCAGTGGACGGCGCACTGGCTCTACTGGCTCGCCCCGCTCGTGGGCTTCAGCATCGGCTACGCGGCGTTGGCCGCGCTCAGCCCAGCGCCACGTCCAACACCATCATGACGATGAACCCGCCGATGAAGCCCAACGTGGCGATGTCGGTGTTGTCGGACTGCTGCGTCTCGGGAATCACTTCCTCGACGACCACGTAGATCATCGCGCCGGCGGCGAAGGCCAACGCGTAGGGGAGGATCGGCTGCATCCACAGCACGGCGGCCGCGCCCACCACACCGGCAATGGGCTCGACCATGGCGCTCGCTTGGCCGAGCATGAAGCTCTTGCCCTTCGAGAGCCCGGCGCGCCGCAGCGGCATCGCGACGGCGATGCCCTCGGGAAAGTTCTGCAAACCGATGCCGATCGCCAGCGCGACGGCCCCGCCGATGGTCGCCTCGGGAATGCCGGCCGCGACGCCGCCGAAGAGCACGCCGACGGCGAGGCCCTCAGGGATGTTGTGCAACGTGATGGCCAACACGAGCAGGGTCGTGCGGTGCCACGGCGTCTTCACACCCTCGGTCTGCGACACATCGAAGTTGATGTGCAGGTGCGGCAACACCTTGTCGAGCGCATAAATGAACAGCGCGCCGAGCCCGAAGCCCACGGCAGCCGGCAGCCAACCCGGCACTCCCATGCGCTCGGCCATCTCGATCGCCGGATTCAGCAGCGACCAGAAGCTCGCCGCGACCATCACGCCGCCGGTGAAGCCGAGCATGAGGTCGAGTGTCTTGCGACTCATGTTCGGCATGACGAGCACGATGCCTGCGCCTGCTGCGGTGACGAGCCAGGTGAAGGTCGTGGCGAGCAGCGCACCGAGGACGGGGTCGGTGCGGCCGAAGAAGTCGAGGATTTCGGACATTGGGGCGAAAGTTAGGATGTCCTAACTCAATGTCAAGGCGGCCGCATAGATTCCGCGCCTATGCAAGCGATCGCCGACTACTTCACCACCATCCCGTCTGCGCACCGCGCGATGATCCTCGCGGGGGGTATCGCGTTCTTCTGGATCTGGGAGAGCGCGCTGCCGCTGTTCCGCCACGAGTACCGCAAGTGGCCGCATGCCCTGGTGAACTTCTTTTTCACGTTCACGACCATCGTCGTGAACTTCGCGTTGGCCTTCCTGTTGCTGCGCGCGTCGGAGTGGGCCAGCGCCCGCGAGTTCGGGCTGCTGTTCTGGCTCCCCGCGATGCCGCTGTGGGTCGCGACGATCATCGGCTTGCTGATGCTCGACCTGATCTCCGCGTGGCTGGCGCATTTCGTGTCGCACCACACGCCGCCGCTGTGGAAGTTGCATCTCATCCATCACAGCGACGCGCACGTGGATACGACCACCGCGAACCGCCATCATCCGGGCGAGAGCGTGGTGCGGTTCGCGTTCACGGCGCTGGCGGTGGTCGTCACCGGCGCGCCGCTGTGGATGGTGTTCCTCTATCAGGCCATGAGCGTCGTGCTCTCGCAGTTCAATCACGCGAACATCTCCCTGCCGGCGTGGCTCGACCGCGCGCTCGCGTGGGTGATCGTCTCGCCGGACATGCACAAGGTGCATCACCACTTCGTGCTGCCGCACACGGACTCGAACTTCGGCAACATCTTCTCGTTCTGGGATCGCCTCTTCGGGACGTTCCGGACGATCGATCGTGCGCGGCTCGTCTACGGCATCGACACGCATATGGACCCCAAGGAGCACACGGGCATCGGGGCCTTGCTGACGATGCCGTTCCGGCCGAAGCCGCAGCCGACGCGTCCGCCGGCCGAGTGACGCCGCGCCCGTGCTGAAGCTGCGCGCCCCGCATCCCCTGGTCCTCCTGCTGGGCGGGGTCGGGGTCGCCGCTGCCGCTACGTGGCTCCTGCCGGCTGGGGCCTACGAGCGCCAGGTGGACGCCGCGACCGGCATCGCGCGCGTCATCCCCGGCACCTTCGCCGCCAGCGAGCCGTCGCCGGTCGGCGCGTTCGAGGCATTGGTCGCCGTGCCGCGCGGGTTCGTCGCTGGCGCGGATGTGATCCTCACGGTGCTCGTCGTCGGCGGGGCCTTCGCGCTCCTCGATGCCAGTGGCGCGCTCGGTCGACTCATCGGCGCATTGGTGGGCCGCACGCGACGACCGGCGCTGGCGGTCATCGGCTTGGGTGTCGTATTCGCTGGTTTCGGCGCCGCGGAGCAGATGCACGAGGAGTTCATCGCGCTGATGCCGGTGCTCGTGGTGCTCTCGCGCAACCTTGGCTTCGGTGCCATCACGGCGCTCGCGATGAGCATGGGGGCCGCGATGGTCGGTGCGGCGTTCGGGCCCACCAACCCGTTCGGGACGGGGGCGGCGCTCAAGGCGGCCGAGCTCGCGCCGATGAGCGCCGCCGGCATGCGGTTCGCCGTGCTGGGCGTCGCCTTGGTGCTGTGGCTGGCGTACACGCTCTGGCGCGCGCCGAGCGACGAGGTGCGGCCCGACGTCACCGCGCCAGCCACCGAGCCGCCGACGCTGCGCGACGCGCTGTCGCTGCTCGCGCTGACGCTGCCGATCGTCGTGTACGTCGTTGGCGTGCTGCGTTGGAACTGGGGCATCAATGAGCTCAGCGCCTTGATGCTCCTCGGCGGCTTCGTGGTCGGGGCGTTGCAGCGGCTCTCGCTGGGCGACACCGCGCGTCGCCTCGTCGCGGGCATGGAAGGCATGGTCGGCGCCGCCGTGCTGGTTGGCGTGGCGCGCGGCATCGGGCTCGTGCTCACGGATGGGCGCGTGATCGACACGATCATCGCCGGCGTGGTGGCGCCGCTGCAGCTGGTGCCGCCGCAGGTCGCCGCGATCGCGATGATTCCTGCGCACGCGCTCATCCACATCGGGGTGTCCTCCACGAGCGGCCAAGCGATGCTGACGATGCCGATCTTCGCTCCGCTCGGCGACCTGTTGGGCATCTCACGCGATGCCGTGGTGCTCGCGTTCTCCGCTGGCGGCGTGTTCACCGAGGCGGTGAACCCCACCAACGGCGGGCTGCTCGCCATGCTCCTGAACGCGAAGGTGAGCTACGGCCGCTGGCTGAAGTTCGCGCTGCCCGGCATGCTGCTCGTGTGGGCCGTGGCCGCCATCGGCATCGTGCTGCTCGGCTAGGCCGCGCGCCGTGGCGATGCGGCCTCGCGCCGTCTAGGTTTTCAGGCCTATGCCTCTTCCCGGTGCAACGCCTCCCGGTGGCCCCTCCGGCAGCACGGCCGCTGGCACGCTGCCGGCCGAACAGTTGGCGGCGTTCGGCGAGCCCGAGACTGACGTTGCGCTCTGGGCCGTGATTTTCGCGGGCGGCATCGGCTCGCGGTTCTGGCCGCTGTCCACGCCGGCGCGCCCGAAGCCGCTGTTGGCGCTGGTCTCCGAGCAGACACTCATCGAGGAGACGGTCGGTCGGCTACAGCCGACGATTCCGCCCGAGCGCGTGCTGATTCTCACGAGTCGCGACATTGCGCCGGCCATCCGCTCGGTGACCAAGGATGTGCCCGACGAGAACGTCTTGGTGGAGCCGCGGCCGTTGGGCACGGCGGCCGCGCTCGCCTGGGGTGCGCAGGAGTTGGTGCGGCGCGCGGGGCCCAGCGCGATGTGCGTGGCGATCCACGCCGACCTCGCCGTAGACTTTCCCGAGGAGTTCCGCCGTACATTGCGCCGCGCCGCGGCCTACGCGGCGCGTGAATCGGCGCTGGTGTCGGTCGGCATCCAGCCGTCGCGGCCCGAGACGGGCTTTGGCTACGTGGTGCCAGGGCCCGCACTCGACGTGGATGTTCCGCTGACGGCGGGCGGCGCGGTGACGACGCTGCGCTACGTGGAGAAGCCCAGCGAGCACGAGGCTACGCAGCTGATCCGCGAAGGCTGCCGTTGGCACGGGGGCATCGTCGTCGGCGCCGCCGAGACCTTCCTCGCGGAGATGGCCGCGCACACGCCGGAAGTCCGCGATGGCCTCGAGGCGCTGCGGCACGGCAACCTGCCGGGCTTCGTGGGCATGGTGCGCGCGACGTCGCTCGAGCGCGGCCTGCTCGAGCGCACGCAGCGCCTGCTCTGCATCCAGGGCGAGTTCGGCTGGGACGACGTGGGCACCTGGGCTTCGCTGCGCCGCGCCCGCGACCTCGATGACGACGGCAACGGCGCCGTCGGGAGCGTGCACTTCGTCGAGGCTGATTGCAACGTCGTGCACGCGGAGCGCGGCACGGTGGTCGTCTACGGCGTCTCCCGCATGCTCGTCGTCACGCTCGATGGTCTGACCTTCGTCACATCGCTGGACCGCGCGACCGATCTGCGGCCACTGCTCGACGCGCTGCCGGGCTCGATGCGCATCAATCCCACGAGTTCCCCATGACCCGCATGTTCCGCTTCCTCTGCGCCGCGGCCCTCGCCGTGGCGCTGCCGTCGCTCGCCCTCGCGCAGCATCGCTACGCCGGCGCCGGGGCGAGCTACGATCCCGCCGTGCCGACGCCGCGTGCGTCACTGGGCTACGAGGTCGGCGAGCAGTTCACGCCGCATCATCGCATCGTGCGCTACCTCGAGCAGTTGGCGGCGACGAGCAAGCGCCTGCGTGTGGATACGCTGGGCGTGACGGCGGAGGGCCGCGAGATCGTCATGGCCACGCTGTCCAGCGAACGGAATCTCGCGCGTCTGGCCGAGATCAAGGCCGATGCCAATCTTCTCGCCGATCCGCGTGGCACCAGCGACGCGGACCTGCGCGCCATCATCGCGCGGCAGCCGAGCATCGTGTGGCTGGGCTACACCGTGCACGGCAACGAGGCCTCGGGCACCGAGGCGGCACTGGCGATGCTGTATCAGCTCGCCGCAGGCCGTGACGCGGAGACGATGGCGATCCTCGACAGCACGGTAGTGTTGATCGACCCGGTGCAGAATCCCGACGGCCACGAGCGGCACGTGCAGGACGTGCTGCGGAATCGCGGCCTGTTCGGCGCGGATCCGACGCCGGGCGCCTTGATCCATCAGGGGAACTGGCCCGGCGGCCGCACGAGCCATTACTACTTCGACCTGAATCGCGACTGGTTCATCCAGTCGCATCCCGAGTCGCGGGCACGCACGGGCGCCATGCTGGAGTGGTGGCCGCAGGTGGCCGTGGACCTGCACGAGATGGGCTCCAACTCGACGTACTTCTTTGCGCCGCCGATGGAGCCGTACAACAAGAACGTGCCGCCCAACACCTTCAAGTGGTGGGACATCTTCGCGAGCGGCATCGGGCAGCGCTTCGATCGCGACGGGTGGGCGTACTTCCGTCGCGAGGGCTACGACGAGTTCTATCCCGGCTACGGCGTCAGCTGGCCGATCCTCCTCGGCGCCATCGGCGCCACGTTCGAGCAGGCGTCGAGCGGCGGTGGCGCGATTCGCCGCGAGGACGGCACCGTGCTCACGCTGGCGGAGGCGGCCCACCATCACTATGCGGCCGCGTGGTCGATGACGCTCACTGCGGCGCAGCGCCGCAGCGAGCTGCTGGGGGACTACCTGCGCTCGCGGCAACAGAACGTGAGCGACCTCTCGCGCTCGCCGATGCGTGCGGTGCTGCTGGCCCGCGATGCGCAGGGCCGCGCGGATTCGCTGGCCTGGCGCCTGATGGCGAACGGCATCGAGGTGCAGCGCCTGACGCGCGCCACGGTGGTGGCCGGCGCCACGGCCTACGGCGCGCGCAGCGCTGCGTCGGTGAACGCCGAGGCCGGATGGTACGTGGTGGATCTCGCGCAGCCGCAGGGGCGGCTCGCCAAGGCATTGCTGGAGCCCGATGCGCAGTTGGACTCGACATTCATCCGCGATGAGCTCGAAGCCAGGCGCACGGGGCAGGCGAGTCGCTTCTACGACGTGACGGGCTGGTCGCTGCCGTTGGCGTACCGCGTGAACGCGTTCACGGCGCCGGCCCTCCCTGCCGCGCTCGAGCGCGTGACGCCGATCCGTCTGATGACGCCGATGATGGTGCCCGCGGCGCAGCACGGGTGGGCGTTCGCGGCCGGCAGCGAAGCGTCGTATCGCCTGCTCGCGGGGCTGTTCCGAGACGGCGTGCGCGTGTGGTATGCCCCGAAGCCCTTCCGCGTGGGCAACGCGAACTTCCCGAACGGCGGCTTCGTGGTCCGTGTGGCCGGTAACGGTAGCGATGTGTTGCAGAAGCTGCAGGCGCGCGTGCGCGAGACGGCGGTTCCCGTGCAGCCGTTGGCCACGGCACTCGTGGACGAGGGCACGGACCTTGGATCGAACTCGGTGTTTCCCGTGAACGCGCCCAAGGTGCTGTTGGTGGGAGGCAACGGGGTGAACGGCAATTCGTACGGCTTCAGCTGGTTCACGTTCGAACAGCGGCTGGGCTATCCGGTGACGACGGTGGCCGCGGCGTTCCTCGCGAGCAGCGGGTTGGACGAGTTCGACGTCGTGGTGCTGCCGAGTGTGCAGGGTGGCGCGTTCGAGTCGCAGCTTGGCGAGGCAGGGAAGGACCGGCTGCAGCGCTGGGTGCGGGACGGCGGCGTCCTGGTCACGCTGCAGGGCGCGACCACGTGGCTGGCCAGCGAGCGGAGCGGCCTGTCGCGCTTCCGCGTGCGGCCCGATACGGGTCGCGGTCCGGGTGGCGAGGGCGCGGCGCTTCCCGTCAACATTCCTGGCGCGATCGCGCGCACGCTCGTCGATCCACTCTCGCCGCTGATGGCTGGCGTGCTGGACCGCGAGGTGCCCGTGCTCGTGAGCGGTGGCACGGTGCTGCAGGCGCCGCGGGATCTGCGGCCGGGCGAGCGTGTGCTGCGGTTCCCCGATGAGGCGCAGCTGCGCATGAGCGGCTATTTCTGGCCTGAGGGCGCAGGGCGTCTCGCGGGCTCGACGTATCTCTTCACCGAGCGCGTGGGCCAAGGCCGCGTGATCGGCTTCCGCGACGATCCCAACTTCCGTGACCTGTGGCGGGGGCTGCTGCCGGTGTTCGCCAACGCCGTCTTCCTCGGAGGAGCGTTCTAATGAAGAAGAGCACCGTAGTGACGATGCTCGTCCTCGTCGGCTTCGCCGGCCTGCTGCTCTACTCGACCCTCTCCGCGCAGCAGGTCGAGTGCTCGGCCTGCGTGACCTTCGAGGGCAAGACCAACTGTGCGACGGCGACGGGCAAGGATGAGGCCGAAGCGTTGAAGACTGTGGTCAACACCGCCTGCGGTACGATCTCGCAGGGCATGGACGGGAGCATTCGCTGCTCCGGCATGCCGCCGCAGCGGCCAATCTGCAAGACGCGCTAGTCATGGCAGCGGGGGATCTCCACGTGGAGATCCCCCGCTCACGTATCCGACGTCTCGGGTGGCCGCTCCGTGGCCATCCACAGCGCCAGCTGCAGCGTGAACAGACTGCTCGCGAGGACGAGCAACCAGCCGATGGCGCGTAGCGCGCCGGCGATCTCGCGGTCCCAGCCGAGGAGGCCGGCGCGGCCCAGGAGGTAGTTCCAGTCGTGCTCACCGCCGTCGGACGAGAAGCTCACGAGATCGAGATCGAGCACCGAGGCGTCGGCGACGTACCACGAGAGATCGCCTAGCGAGGCGGCGAGGAAGAGCGCGCAGACGGCGGCGCCGAACCAGTCCTTGCTGCGGAGCACCACGGCCGCTGCCCCGATCGGCACGAGTAGCTGCATCAGACTGCCGCCGGCGATCGCCATCCACTCGCCGAAGAGGGCGAAGAAGAGATGGCCGAATTCGTGCGCGCCGAACGTGATGCCAGAGAAGAGATGCGGACCCATCTCGTTCAGCGGGCGCAGCGCCTGCCACGCGAGGACCGCGAAGAGCGGCAGTCGCCACTGCCAACGGCGGCCAGCGGCCCAAGCCTTGGGAGAGGGGAGCACGGCGGGAATGTACGGCGCGGAACGGTGGCGGCGCACGGGGGGTTGGGATATGGTAGGACAGCCCCCATGCGCCCCTTCGTGATGCCGCGCACACGGCGGACCTCCGCCGCTCGCATCGCCGCCCTCGCGGCCGCGCTGCTCGGCGGTTGCACGTCCGAGCGACCGCTCGAGCCCAACGGGGTACGCGCCGTGGTCATCGTCCTCGCGGACGACACCTTGCGTCCCGGGAGCCAGCGTGTGGCGCAGGCGATCGCGACGGATCGCAACGGTGAGGTGGTCGACGCGCCCGTGACCTGGCGCTCGCTCACGCCCGCGACGCTGACGGTGACCCGTGAGGGGCAGATCTTCGCGCTCGCGCCGGGGATTGCCGTCCTGCGGGCGACGGCCGGTGCCGTGACGACGGACCGGCGCCTCACGTTGGTGAATCCGCCCGTCGCACGATTCTTCGTGGAGCCCGAGTCGCTCTCCCTGCAGCTTCCGGGACTGGCGACCAAGCCGACGATCATCCCATTGGACTCCGCCGACGAACCCGTGGTTGGCGTCGCGCTGCGCCTCGAGTCGGAGACGGCGCGCATCGCGACGGTCTCGAGTGCGGGCGTGGTCACGCCGCTCGCGGTGGGGCGGACGGTGGTCCGCGTCAGCGCCGATGGTCTCACACGAGAGATTCCGGTGCGTGTCGCGGCGGCGGAACTCGCGCTCGCGCCGCGCCTCGACGGCATCGAGCCTGCCACGCTCAGCATCGGCGTCCCGTTCACGATTCGCGGCGCGCGGTTGACGGCCGTCGGCGCCGCGACGACGGTAGCGGTGGACGGACGCGCCGCGCAGGTCACCCAGGTGAGCGACAGCGTGCTCACCGCCGTGCTGCTGCCGGCAGCCGCGGGATGCGAGCCCACCGCGAACGTCGCCGTGCAGGTCGTCACCGCCAATGGTGTAGGCGCGCGCTCGGTGCGACTCGAACTGGCGCCGCGCCGCACGCTCGGCGTCGGCGATGCAGCGCTCGCGCTCACGGCCGCTGACGCGGCCTGCGTCGAGTTGGTCGCCGACGGTCGCTATCTCGTGCAGGTGGTGAATGCGGGACGCGCGCTGGGCGCCGGCGACGCTGCGCTCCAGGTGGACGTCCGCGGCGGGCTTGGTCCAGCGGCGGCACTGCGCGTCGCGGCGGCCACGGGCCAATTCCTCGCCGGGCAATCGCTCGGTGACGCTGGTGCGCACGGCGACGTGCTCACGCGCTCGCGTGAGTGGCGGCCGTCCAGCGTCACGCGCTCGATGGCCTCGCTGCAACTGCCGCCGGCGGGTGGACTGGTGGGCGTGCGCGTGCCTGACCTCGACGACCCGCGGCTCTGTGTCGGCTTCCGATCCATCACCGCGCGCTCGGTGTACGTCGGCTCGCGCATCGCGATCCTCGAGGACACCGCCACGCGCAATGGCTTGGTGCCCGCGCTCGCAGGGCAGATGGATGCGCTCATCGCGGAGATCGGCCAAGAGGTCGAGACCCGCACCTGGCCGCTGATCGAGCGCTTCGGCAATCCGCTGGTGATGGACGATCGTCTCGATGCCAATGGGCGCGTCGTCATCGTGCTCACACCGGCGCTCAATGCCATGCGTGGCGGCGCCGTGATGGGGGCCGTGGTCAGCTGCGACTTCTTCCCGCGCGCGTCCACGCCGGCCAGCAACGTGGGCGAGATGCTGTACCTGCAGGTGCCCGATCTGCAACTCTACCCTGACCCGGCGCGGGCCCGCGAGGCCTGGCGTGCCGAGGTGCGCGGGACGATCGCGCACGAACTCAAGCACGTCGTGGGATTCGCCGAACGCATCGCCCGTGGCCAAGTGCTCGAGGAGCCGTGGCTGGAGGAAGCGACGGCGCGCCACGCGGAAGAGATGTTCACGCGCAGTCTCCAGGGCATCGGCCCGTTGAGCGACGCTGGATACGCCCCATTGCGCTGCGAGGCGTTGGCTTCGCTTGGCGACGGTAGTTGCGCGGGTACGCCGGTGCTCATGCGGCGCACGCTGGATGGCCTGTACCGTTTCCTTGAAGCGCCGGCGCAGCGCTCCCCGCTCGGGCCCACGGCCAGCGGTGACGACAGTTTCTACGGCAGTGGATGGTCGCTGCTGCGCTGGGTGATGGACCATAGCCCGACGGACGAGGCGGTGTTCGTGCGCGCGCTCACCGTCGCGGGGCAGTCGGGCGTCGGGAATCTCGAAGCGCGCAGCGGTCGCAGCTGGGATGACATGTTGCTGCGCTGGTCACTCGCCGTGGCGACGGATGGGCGCAGCGGCACCGCCCCCAGCGACCCAACCTTGACGCTGCGCTCCTGGAACCTCGGTGCCCTCTTCGCGGGCTACTGCGCAGACCTCGGCGCCTGCGGGAGCGGCCTCGAGTCAGGGGCAAGTTTCGATCGCGAGCACCCGTGGCGACCGCTGCCGATTGCCGGCGATGCGACGGTGGACGTGCTGGACCTGCCGCCGGCGGGCTTCGCCTCCCTCGAACTTTCGCCCACTGGCGATGGCCGCACGCGCCTCATTCGCTTGCGCGGGCGCAACGGCGCCGCGCTGCCGGCGTCCCTGCGCCTCGCGATCCTACGCGTCGAGTAGCCGCTAGGTCTCGCGCAGCGCCGCCATCGGCGTCTCGCGGAACACGTCGCGGCCCGTGAGGAGTCCGATGGAGACGGCCAACGCCGTCATGGTGCCGGCGATGCCGAGCGCCGGCCAGATCGCGAGCGTGAACGTGCCCTGGAACACGAAGGTCACCAGTGCCCAGGCGCCGCCGATGGCGAGCAGCATGCCGGTCAGGCTGCCGAGCACGCCAAGCAACGCGTACTCCGCGAGCAGGATGCGCCCGATCTGCGCGCGCGTCGCGCCGAGCGTCTTGAGCAACACGCCTTCGCGCAATCGGTCGCGGCGCGTGGCTGCCACGGCGCTGAACAGCACCGGGACGCCCATCGCCAGCGAGAAGAGCGCAAGGAAGCGCACGGTCAACGTGACCTTGTCCACGATCTGCGTGATCGTGCCGCGCACCAGCGAGAGGTCGATGCTCGACACGTTGGGATAGCGGCGCACCGCCTCGCGCTGCAGCCGCGCGACGGCCGTGTCGCTGGCGACGGCGGCGATGGTCACGAACTGCGCCGGCGCCCCGCGCAACGCCTCCGTGGGGAACACCGCGAAGAAGTTCGGCTCGAAGCGGCCCCAGTCCACTTCACGCGTGCTCGTGAGCACCGTGCGGATCGTCACGCCCTGCACGTCCCACTGCAGGGTGTCGCCCAGCGTGGCCTTGAGCTCGTCGGTGATGTCGCGCTCGAGCGAGACCTCATACACGCCGCTCGGCAGCGCGCGCTTGCCGAACCAGTCACCGGTCAGCAGCTGTTCCGTCGCGACGACGCTATCGCGGTAGGTGGAGCGGTACTCGCGCCGCAGGGCCCAGTTGCGCGCCGGGATGCCGACGGCCGCCGCCCACTCCTCTGGCGACTTCCCGTTGCCGCCGGCGAATCGCATGGTCACGATCGGCGTTTCGCTGACCACCTCGTGCCCGTTGTCGCCGACGAGGGCAGCGAGTCCGGCGCGCTGGTCCTCCTGCACGTCGAAGAACACGAGGTTCCCGCGCGACTGGGCCGCCGTGAGATCGAACTGCGCGAGCAGGTTCGTCTGCACGAGGATGATCGTCGTGACAAGGAACGACCCGAAGCCCAGCGCCAGCACCACCGACTGCGTCTGTGCCGCGGGACGGTGCAGGTTGGCGACGCCTTGGCGCAGCACGTACGGCCATTGCGGCGAGATCAAGCGGCGCGTCAGGCGGGAGAGCAATGCGGCGCTGCCCCAGAGCAGCCCGATGCTCACGAAGATGCCGACGGCGTAGAGCAGGCCTTGCTGCACGGTCTCGGCCCGGTTGATCGCCAAGCCCAGCACGGATGCCACGAGGGCGAGGTTGGTGATCTGCGTAGCGGAGTCCTTGCGCCGCGAGGCCGCCAGTGCGGCATCGTCGCGGCGGATGGCCTGCAGCGGCGACACGCGGCGCAACACGAGCAGCGGGCGCAGCGCGAACACCACGGCCACCCACACGCCGATGCCAAGGCCGAGGAGGATCGCGCTGGGTACTAGCGTGACCTGCACGTCCACGGGGAGGAAATCGCCGAGCACTTCGGGCAGGCCGAACTGGATGCCGATGCCGAGCAGCGCGCCGACGGCGGCGCCCGCCAGGCCCATCACGGCGGCCTGCACCAGATAGATCGTGAGGACCTGCGCACTCGAGGCGCCCAGGCAGCGCAGCACCGCGACGGTGTCGATCTTGCGCTGCACGAATGCGTTCACGCCGCTGGCGACGCCGATGCCGCCCAGCAGCAAGGCGATGAGCCCCACCACCGAGAGGAAGCGGGCCAACTGTTCGATGGCGTCCGTGAGGTCGATCTCGCGCTCTTCCACCGTGCGGACGCGGATATTCTCCTTTTCGAAGCGCGGGCGCAGGGGCGCGACCCAGATGGGCGTGCGCGTGCCTACCGGCAGCTTGAGGACGGCCTCGTACTCGGCGCGTGCGCCGGCCGTGATGAGGCCCGTCTCGGCGAGGTACTGCGCCGGGATGAAGACGCGGGGACCGATGGTCGCGGCGATGCCAGGGTCGCCCGGGATGTTCGTGAGACTCGCGCGGATCTCGAAGCGGGCGTAGCCGATCTGCAGCGTGTCGCCGATCTCGGCGTCGAGGCCCACCAGCAGCGACGGGTCCACCATCACGTAGCGGCCACCGTGCAGCTCCGGCCAGCGACCCGCCGGCTCCGTCAGCACCTCACCGTAGAACGGGAAGCCGACGGTGACGGCGCGTACCTGCGTGAGACGCGTGTTCCCGCTGGGGTGCGCCGTGGCCATCGAGGCGAAGCTGGTCACCTTGGCCGAGGGGATGCCTGCGCCGCGCAGGGAGTCCAGCAGCGAGTCCGCCGCGGCGTTGAAGCCCTGGCGCGCCCGCAGGTTGAGATCGCCGCCCATCAACGTGCGCGACTGCTCCTTGATGGACGTCTGCACGTTGGCCGCGAAGGAATCGATCGCCACCAACGCCGCGACGCCGAGCGAGATGCTGCTCATGTAGAGCAGGAGCCGGCGGCGGGCGGTGCGGCTCTCGCGCCATGCCAGCGCGAAGAGCGTCGAGAGCGGAGCGCTCACGCGTCCGCCCCGCTGTCCGTCGTCGCGCCGGCCGCGCCCTTGCCGGGCCGATCCTCGATCACGATGCCGTCCCGCAGGCGGATCACGCGCTGCGCATGCTCGGCCAACGTGAGGTCATGCGTCACGATGACGACCGTGGCGCCGGACTCCTGGTTGAGTTGGTCGAGCAGCGCCACGATCTTGGCGCCCGTGGCGCCGTCGAGATTCCCCGTCGGTTCGTCGGCAAAGAGGATCCGCGGCTCGTTGGCGAAGGCCCGCGCGATCGCCACGCGCTGCTGTTCGCCGCCCGAGAGTTGCGTCGGGAAGTGGTCGAGGCGGTCGCCGAGGCCCACGCGGGTGAGCAGGTCCTTGGCCTTCGCGGCGGCGTCGGCGCGGCCACGCAGCTCCAGCGGCACCTGCACGTTCTCCTGGGCCGTCAGGGTGGGGATGAGTTGAAACGACTGGAAGATGAACCCAACTTTCTCCCCACGGAGACGGGCCCGCGCATCTTCGTCGAGTTGCGTGAGGTCGGCACCGTCGAGCAACACCGCACCGCGCGAGGGTTGGTCCAGCCCCGCGAGCAGGCCGAGCAGCGTCGTCTTGCCGCTGCCGGAAGGACCCACGATGGCAACGAACGCGCCCTCGGGGATGTCGAACGACACGTCACGCAGTACGGCCAACGGGGCCGTGCCGCTGCGGTATTCCTTCGTCAACGTGCGAGCGATGAGCATTAGGACGATGAAGAGTCAGGCGATGATGGCGCTGGCGACCGCCCTGGTGGCGGCCTGCGGCAACTCCGAGAGGAAGCCCGCCGCGCAGGCGTCGGTTCCGCCGGAATCAACCATGGGGACACCTACGGTCGCAACGGACGGACGTGTCAGGGTCCTGTTCGTCGGCACGTCGTTGACCGCCGGCCTCGGGCTGGATCCCGCCGACGCGTATCCCTCGGTGATCCAAGCCATCGCGGACTCCAACGCCTTCCGCATCCAGGTGATCAACGCTGGGCTCTCCGGCGAGACCTCGGCCGGCGCGCTGCGGCGCGTGGACTGGCTGCTGCGCGACGGCGCGCCAGAAGTCGTCGTCGTGGAAAGCGGCGCCAACGACGGCCTCCGCGGCCTCCTCCCGGATAGCACGCAGGCCAACTTGGTGGGCATCATCCGCAAGGTGCGCGCGGCCAATCCGCAGGCGCGTATCCTCTTGGCGCAAATGGAAGCGCCACCGAATCTCGGACCGCAGTACACGCGGCGGTTTCACGATCTGTTCCTCACGGTGGCCGCCGACGAAGCGGTGACCCTCGTGCCGTTCTTCCTCGATGGCGTGGCCGGAGTCCCGACGATGAACCAACCTGATGGCATCCATCCCACCGAGGAGGGCGCCCGCCTCGCGGCGCGGAACATGTGGCGGACGCTCGCGCCGGTGCTGCGCGAAGTGCCGGGAGCGGTGACCCGATGATCCGCCGCCTCGCCCTGCTCGCTGGCGTCGTCGCGACGTCCCTCCCGGCGCAGTCGCGGCCGGCGCTGTTCGCCGAGCCCGATCCCTCGCCGGACGGTCGTGAGATCGCGTTCGTCTCCGGCGGAGACATCTGGGTTGCGCCCGCCGCGGGCGGTGATGCCCGCCTGCTGGTGTCGCATGAGGCCAACGACTACCGGCCGCGCTGGTCGCCGGATGGACGGCAACTCGCCTTCGTCTCGACGCGCAGCGGCAACGGCGATGTCTATGTGCTGGACCTCGCGACCAACGCCCTCCGGCGCGTGACCTTCGACGACGGCAGCGAGCAGCTCGACGCCTGGTCGCCCGACGGCAACTGGCTCTACTTCTCCAGCAGCTCGCAGGATATCGCCGGCATGCAGGACGTATTCCGGGTGCGCGCCGCTGGTGGCACGCCGCTGCGTGTGGCCGGCGACCGCTACGCCAGCGAGTACTGGGCGGCCCCATCGCCGGATGGTCGGCAGATCGCCCTCACCGCCCGCGGCACCACCGCCGGGCAATGGTGGCGACGCGGCTCGTCGCACCTCGACGAAGCCGAGCTGTGGACCATGACCCTCGAGTCCCAGCCGACGTACACGCGCGTCAGTACGGGCCAACGGCCGGGCAAGGGACGCGATGTGTGGCCGATGTGGACGCCGGACGGTCAGGCCTTGCTATTCATGAGCGATCGCGGTGGGCAGGAGAACCTGTATCGCCAGCGCGTGGGCGGCGGGGAGGCCGAGCCGCTGACGCGCTTCACCGACGGCCGCGTGCTCTGGCCGCGGCTCACGAAGGACGGGTCTACGATCTACTTCGAGCGCGATTTCCAGATCTGGACCCTGCGGCTCGATGGCTCCGCCCCGCGGCCGCTGGCCATCACGCTCCGGGGTGCGCCGCAGCGCGCCAGTGGCGAGCGGCTCGTGCTGACGTCCAACGTGCAGGAGTTCGCGCTGTCGCCCGATGCGAAGAAGCTCGCCGTCATCGTGCGCGGTGAGTTGTTCGCGGCCGACGCCAAGGAAGGCGGGGAGGCCACGCGCCTCAGCAGCACGGCGACGCCGGAAGGGATGCCCGCGTGGGCGCCTGACAGCCGCCGGCTCGTGTACAGCGCCTGGCGCGGCGAGCGGGCCGCGCTGTTCATCTACGATGTTGCCGCGCGCAGCGAGCGCGAACTCACCCGCGGCGGAGACGACGTCAACGCGATTTGGTCGCCGGACGGGAAGAGCATCGCGTTTGTGCGTGATGGGCGTGAGCTTCGCGTGGTGGATGTGGCCACGGGCGCCGAGCGGCTGCTCGCCACCGGTCGCCAGCTGGGCCGCGCCCCGTTCATCCCGGAGCGCAACCTCGCGTTCTCGCCCGATGGTTCGCAACTCGCATTCACCGACATCACCACGCAGGGATTCACGAACGCCTTCGTGGTACCGGTCGCGGGCGGCGCCGTGCAGCAGGTGAGCTTCCTCGCCAACGCGTTCGGCGGCTCCATCTCCTGGGCCGCCGACGGTCGGGCGCTGTTCTTCACGAACTCACAGCGCACCGAGACCAGCCAAGTGATTCGCGTGGATCTCGTGCCGCGCGCCCCGACGTTCCGCGAGGCGCGCTTCGACGCCCTCTTCCCGTCGGACTCGGGACGTGCGTCGTCTGGGGCTGCGCCCGCGCGTGGCGCGACGGCGTCCGCGTCGCCGTCCGCGACCGCCGCGACGTCGAGCGTGCGCATCGATACCGTTGGGCTCCGCCGCCGCGCGTCCGCGCTGCCCGTCAACGTGAGCGTGAACAGCGCCGTGGTGAGCCCCGACGGCAAGACGCTCGCGATGGTCGCGACGGCTGCAGGACAGACGCAGCTGTGGACCTGGCCGCTCGACGAGAGCGCCACCGAGGCCCCGCAGCTGCGCCAAGTCACGTCGAGCGCCGGTGGCAAGGCGAGCATCCAGTGGTCGCCGGACAGCAAGGAGTTGTGGTTCCTCAGTGGCGGCCGCGTTCAGGCGGTGGGCGTGGAGAACCGCCAGCAACGGGCGGTGAACCTCACGGCCACGCTCACGAGCGACTTCGTCGCGGAGCGCGCGGAGGTGTTCCGCGAGGTGTGGAGCTGGACCGCCGAGAACTTCTACGACGCGGACATGCACGGCGTGGATTGGCCGGCGACGCGTGCGCGCTACGCGCCGATCGTGGCCGCCGCGCAGACCGCCGACGAGATGCGCCGCGCGCTCACCCTGATGATCGGTGAGCTCAACGCGTCGCACACCGGCGTGGGTGGGCCCGCGAGCCAACCGCCGTCCACGGGTCGGCTGGGGGCGGACTTCGACCGCGCGGCCGCCGAGCGCGATGGCCTGCTCCGGATCGCCGCCATTCTGCCCGGAGGGCCGTTGGCCGTGGCGGGCGGCGTGGCGGTGGGTGAGTACATCGTCGCGGTGGATGGCGCGCCGGCGCGCGGCGCGAACCTCGACTCCCTCCTGAGCTTCACGACGGGGCGGCGGGTGACGCTGCGCGTCGCTGCCGCGGCCGACGGGCGCAACGCGCGCGACCTGCGCGTGCAGCCGATCTCCACCGGCGCCGAGAAGGCGCTGCGCTATGAGGCTTGGGTGGAAGAGCGACGCGCGTACGTCGCCAAGGCCAGCGGCGGCCGGCTCGGCTACGTGCACATGCTCGACATGGGGGAGGGTTCGCTGCGGCAGCTGTATGTGGATCTCGACGCCGAGAACCAGGGCCGCGACGGCGTCGTGATCGACATCCGCAACAACAACGGCGGCTTCGTGAACGCCTACGCGCTGGATGTGTTCAGCCGGCGGCCGTACCTCACCATGGAGCGGCGCGGCACGGGCGTGGAGGCATCGGCGCGCCTGCAGCTCGGCCAACGTGCGTACGAGAAGCCTACGGTGCTCGTGACGAACCAGCACTCGCTGAGCGATGCGGAGGACTTCACGGAGGGCTATCGCGCTCTTGGGCTCGGACCCGTGATCGGCGAGCCGACCTCCGGGTGGATCATCTATACCAGCAACGTGACCCTCTTCGAAGGCACCACGCTGCGGATTCCGTTCATCCGGATCCGCGATGCCGAGGGCAAGGACATGGAGCTGTTCCCGCGGCCGGTGGATGTGCGGGTGGACCGGGCAATGGGGGAGGCGTATCGGGGCGTGGATACGCAGTTGGATGCGGCGGTGCAGGCGCTGTTGGCGCGGCTCCGTTGACCGAAGTTGACCAGACGGGGGAATCGCGGTTAAACTTAAAGGCTGTCTAGGTTTACACCGCGATTCACCCGTTTCATTTCGGTCTTCATATGGCGCTCCCGGCTACCCAGATCCGCCGCGGGATGGTGATTGTCTTCGAAGGCGATCCCTGCCGCATCATCGAGTTCCGGCATCACACGCCGGGGAACCTGCGCGCGATGGTGCAGGCCAAGCTCAAGAACCTGCGCTCGGGCAACAACTTCGAGCATCGGTTCCGCGCTGACGACCAGGTCCACAAGGCCGACATGGAGACGCAGGAACTCCAGTTCCTGTACAAGGCCGCGGACACGTATCACTTCATGAACACGGACAACTACGAGCAGCTCGAGATGGACGAAGAGACGCTCGGCGACAACGCGCCGTGGATGCAGGACAACATGATGGTGATGGTCGAGTTCTATAACGGCAAGCCGATGTCGGTGCAGCTGCCGCAGTTCTTGAACCTGACGATCACGGACACGGCGCCGGTGATGAAGACGGCGACGAAGACGGCGAGCTCAAAGCCGGCCGTGCTGGAGAACGGCGTGACGATCCAGGTGCCGGAGTTCATCTCGACGGGCGAGCGGGTGCGCGTGAACCCGAACACCGGCGAGTACATGGATAGAGCGAAAGACTGAGTTGAAGACGGAAGACGGAAGACGGAAGGTCCAAGGCCGTTCCTTGTCGCTTCCGTCTGCCGTCTCGAACGCCAGTTGATAAGCGTCGAGCGCCCCGCTATTTTTCGAGACTCCCGACCTTCCGGGCCGGGAAATGGTGGATGTAGCTCAGTCGGTTAGAGCATCGGATTGTGGTTCCGAGGGTCGCGGGTTCGAA
>CAZCIM010000028.1:0-26264 GCA_964498895.1 uncultured Gemmatimonas sp.
GTCTCAAGTCTCACGTCTCAAGTCTCACGTCTCAAGTCTCACGTCTCAAGTCTCATCAGCTCGAGTAATACGCCGCATTCTCCTCGATATACCCCTTCGTCAGGTCGCAGCCGTACGCGACCGCGCGGGCATCGCCGACGCCCAAGGCGATCTCGAGGTCGACGACCTCTTCCTTGAGCGAGCGTCGCACGATGTCGTCGTCGAAGGCGAGGCGCTCGCCCTGCTTCACGACTTGGTAGCCGTTGACCCAGGCCTCGGTGCGCGTGGGCACGATCGTGCACTCGAAGCACTTGCCGACGGCCATCAGTAGGCGCCCCACGTTGGGGTCGGCGCCGTGCACCATGGTCTTCACCAGCGGGGAGTTGAGCACGCTCTTGGCGATGCGCCGAGCTTCGTGGTCGTTGAGCGCGCCGCGCACGGTGACGCGCAGCAAGTGCTCGGCGCCTTCGCCATCGCGTCCCAAGGTCTCCGTCATCTTGATGCAGCCGGCGATGAGGGCTTCGCGGAACGCGGCCTCGTCCACGGCGCCGGCGAGTCCATTGGCGAGGATCGCGCAGGTGTCGCTGGTGGACGTGTCGGTGTCCACGCTGAGCATGTTGAAGGAGCGCGCCACGGCCTCGCGCAGCAGGCCGTCCAGCGTGGCGGCATCGAAGGCGGCGTCGGTGAAGATGTAGGCCAGCATGGTGGCCATGTTGGGCTCGATCATGCCGGAGCCCTTGGCCACCCAGGTGATCGTTGCGGGCCCGACGCTGCACGAGAACGCCTTGGGGAAGGTGTCCGTCGTCATGATGCCTTCGGCACCGACCAACGGGTTCTCCTGGAGCTCCTGCGCCATGCCGACGATGCCGCGCTCGATCTTCTCGATGGGCAGCGGGACGCCGATGACGCCGGTGGAACTCACGAGCACGTGCTCACGCGCGCAACCGAGTTCCTGGGCCGCGGCGGCGGCCATCCGGCGCGCGTTCTCCACGCCCGCGGCGCCGGTGGCCACGTTGCTCACCTTGCTGTTGGCGACGATTGCGCGCAGGCGGCCGCCCTTGATGGTCTCGCGGCCCAGCACGATCGGCGCGCCCGGAAAGTGATTGCGCGTGAACACAGCGGCCGCCGCGCAGTCCACCTCGCTGGCGAAGAGCGTGAGGTCCTTGGCGTCCGGCTTGAGCCCGACGTTGCGCGAGGCGCAGCGGAAGCCGCGCGGGAAGCGCGGATGGTCATGGAACGTGTGCATAGGAAGGGAATCTTAACGTCCCCTGTAGCGCGGCGTCTGACGGGGTGACCACACCGTCCCCACCGGAACCCGATTCACAAGGAGCAGGATATGCGCACCAACCTGAAGGTTCTCACTCTGGCGGGGCTCGTCGGCATCGCGAGCGTCGCCGGTGCACAGCAGGCACCCGGCGCTGCGCCGCAGCACGGCCCGCAGCACGGCCCGCAGCACGGCCCGCAGCACGGCCCGATGCGCGGCCCGCAGGGCGCGGTACATACGCCGCGTGCGGCTGGCGCGGTGACCGCCATCCTGAACGCCCGTCGCCAGCTCGATCTCACGCCGCGCCAGGTGGCGCAGCTCGATTCGATCGAGCGCGGCCTGCATGCGGAGCGCCAGCGCGTCGAGGCGGCCATCCGTCCGCAGATGGACTTGCTGCGCCAGCGCATGCGCGCTGATGGCCCGCCGCGCGATTCGGCCCAGCGTGCGCAGCTGCGGGCGCAGGCCGAGCAGCGCCGCAACGCGATGCGTCCGCAGATGGAGCAGCTCCGCAGCCGTGACTCGGCGGCCAGCGCCGCCGCGGAGCGCCTCCTCACCGACGCGCAGCGCGGGAAGTGGCGGGAGTTGCAGGCTGAGCGTCGCGGCTTTGCCCGCGGCATGCAGGCGGGCCGCGGCGGGCAGCACGGTGCGATGATGCGCGGTCGTCCGGGGCAGGGTGGGCGCCCCGGCATGGGGCGTGCGCCGCAGGAGCGGCGTGGCCCGGACGGCCCGCGTCCGCCGCAGATGCGCCGACCTGTTCCGGACGCGTAAGCTCGAAAAAGCTTGTATTGCGGGTTTCTGCGGGGGGACGCACCTTAGCGGCGTCCCCCCGGATGATTTTCCCCCGAACCCGGAGTGCCCCGTGTTCGCACCCGCCGACTCGACCACGCCCGCCGCGTCGTCCTCGCTCGTCGAGGATCTCATCGATATCTGGTTCACGCCGTCCAGCGTCTTCGCGCGGCGGGTGAACGCCGGCGCCTGGGGTCCGTATCTCGCCACGACCCTCTTGCTCTGTGTGCTCTTCTACGCGTCGCTGGGTGCGATGCAGGGCATCTTCGACACGCAGATCGCCAAGGCCATCGCCGATGCGCAAGCCGCGAACCCGTCGATGTCGGGCGATCAGCTCGCGCAGATGCAGGGCATGATCGAGGGCAGCATCAAGTGGGGCGGCTTCGCCGTGCTGCCGCTGCTCTGCGTGGGGCTTGGCGCGCTGACCTGGCTGGCGGCCAAGGTCCTCGGGGGCACGCTGTCCTTCGGGGGCGGCGTCATGGTCGCGTCGCTGGCGTACTTGCCGAAGACGCTGGAGCTGCTGCTTGTCCTCGTCCAGTCGTTCGTGCTCGACAGCTCGCGCGTCACGGGCCAGTTCGGCTATTCGATCGGGCTCGGGCGCTTTTTTGATCCGGCGACCACCGCGCCGGGCCTCTACGCGCTCGTCGGCCGCGTGGATGTCTTCACGTTCTGGGTGACGGCACTGCTCGTGCTGGGGCTGATCCACACGGCGAAGGTGGAGCGCAGCAAGGCGATCGCCGCGGGCGTCGGCCTCTGGGTGCTCGGTGGCCTACCCGCGCTGCTGCAGATGCTCGGCGGGGCCTGAGGGTCGCCAACTCGGCTCTAGCACGCCGGCGTCCACGAGCACGCCCTCCACGGCTTCCGGCACCATCGTGGGCCACAGGATGAACCCCTGCAGCAGCACGAGCGGGCGCGGCGTGCGTCCGCTGCCGCGGTAGCGCCAGCGCGCCCAGAGTTCGTACGCAAACGCCACGGCGCCGCCGAAGGCCGCGAACACGCACCACGTGGTCAGCGCGACGCGCCACGGCAGGGCGATGGCCATCCACAGCGCAATGCCGTATGCCGTGCCGATACCGATCACGCGGACACTCTTGAGCACGGGATTGAACACCAGGCAGCAGCCGGTGAACAGGGCGACGCCGAGCAACATCATCGCCCACATGAGGTCCACATACCAGATCGTCATGGCAGTCGCTGGGGCGGGGTCAGTCGCGGCGCGGGCCGAAGCTTCGCCAGAGAAGGTACAGCGAGCCGGGCACCATCAGCACGCCGAGCTTGAAGAGGCCGGTGACGGTGAAGAATCCGAAGCCCGCCGCAACGACCAACGCCGCCGTCGCGGCGGCGAGCAGGAGTGAGACGCCCTTGCCGAGCCAGCTGTCGTAGAAGCCACGGCGGCGCACGAGGCCGCCGCTGCGTTCGAGCGCTGCGGCGCGCGCAAGGAACACCTCGTGGAAGCGCTGAAAGCCCGGCTCGTCCTGACGGCTCGTGATCACCCAGCGCGGGCCGCGGTCGGCATCGAGTTCGAGATACTCATAGCGCTGGAAGCCGCGCGAGAGCGTATGATCATGCTTCCAGCGGCGCAGCTCGTCGAAGCGGCGGAAGTCCTCGCGGACCTTCCCACCGGCGAGCGCAATCCACTGCCGACGGACCCCGTCGGCTTCGACCGTGTACGTCGCTGTGCCGGCGATGCGCTGCAGTCCAAGATAGATCGCCGCGAAGAGCACGAGTGCGGCGAACTGCGGTGGGATGCCGACCGCGATCGTCGCCCACATCGCGGCCATGGCCAGCGACCAGAGCGCGAGGATGCCCAGCCCCTGCGACCCCATGAACACGCGGCAACGCACCATGGGTGCGGCGGGCGTCTCGGGGCGCGGGGCCTCCGCGGTCATGGCCGCCGTGCGGCTGCTTGGGGGACGAGTCGGCGCGCGAAGCAATGCTTCTCGCCGACTTCGATCTCGGAGCGATCCTTGGCGTAGCGGGCGATCTTCTCGGGATACGTGCCCAGCGGCACGCGATCGAAACCGCAGCTCATGAAGAGCTCATCCGAGTACGACACGGCGAACAGATCCGTGTAGCCACGCGTCGTCGCGAGCTCCACGGCGGCGGCGATCAACTGCCGCCCGTAGCCGCTGCCATGCAGGTCCTCGTCCACCGCGAGCGAGATCAGCTCGGCGACGCTCGGCGAGTACTCGTCGAGCGCGACGCAGCCGATGATGCCGCCCTGCGCATCGCGCAGCACGCGGTAGTCCTGCAGGTGATTGGCCGCGAAGTCCGGCGTGCGGACCAGCGTGAGGCCCGCCGCCGAATAGCGGTTGTTGAGCGAGAGCAGCTGCGGGATGTCCGTCTCGTGGGCCGGCCCGATGCGCGTGGCGGTGCTGGTCATCGCTCGACGGCCTCCAGGCGCCGCTGCGCGACGCGGATGGGATACAGCGTCGCGAACACGCAGAGCAGGGCCGCGGCGCCGAATCCGATGGCCATCTCCGTGGGCTCGATCGGTTGGCCGAAGGCCTTGGCGGCCAGGTAGCCGTACACCGGCCGCGCCTCGAGCACCACCACGCCGCCGATGAGGCCCACCGACGCCATCATATAGAGGAGGCCGCCGAAGCTGGTGGGAATCTGCGCGGCGTTCTCCGTCTCGAACTGCGGGAACAGCGTGCCGAAGCCGATCGCCATGCCGCTCAGTGCGAAGGTCATGAGGGCGATGGTGCCCACCGACACATAGAACATGAACTCGCTCACCTGCAGCAAGTAGTCCGTGACGCCGACGATGGCGACGGCGAGCAGCAGCAACGGCAGCGTGCCCACCCAGAACTTGGCCCAGAGCAGGTCACGCACCGCCATCGGACTCGAGCGCAGCAGCCACAGCGTGCGGCCTTCGAGCGAGACGCCAGGGAACACGAAGCGCGCCGCGATGGACGCCAGCACGAAGCCGGCGAGCACGAGGTTCAGGAAGGGCACGACGTTCACGAGGAAGAACGTGATGCCTTCGCCGGAGAGCGGGAGGAACTTGATGTTGTACACGTACACCACGACGAGCACCGCGAGCAGGATTAACTGCGACCACTGCGTGGTGTCGCGGAAGAACAGCCGCACTTCCTTGAGGACGAGCTCGCGGCGCAGCGTGCCGAAGGGTTGCAGCAGGCGATCGCCGACGGTGGCGAGCAGGCCGCCCTTCTTGATCCAGCGCTGGGCGCTCTCCTGCGCCTTGCTGAAGCCCGTGTGGTATAGCCAGCGGTGCAGCATCGCGCCCAAGACGATGAACGCCGCTGCGGTGCTCCACAGCATGTACATCGACAGCCAGTCGGGCTCGCCCTGCAGGTAGCCCATCGTGGCTTTCTGGACCCATTCGCTGGGCAGCAGCGGCGACGTGGGCGTGCGCAGCACCGAGATGAAGTCGAGCAGCGAGCGGAAGCCTTCGGGACGGGCGAGACGCTCAGGGCGGATCAACCGGAACAGCAGCACGATGCCACCCGCGGCCAGCACGGCGATCACCGACAGGATGTCGCGGGTGCGGCGCGCCGGGAACACGTTCACGAGGATCAGCGTCAACGCCGAGCCGAGCACCGCGGGGATGATGAACATCGGCAGCATCAGCCCGACGGCGACGAGCGGGAACAGCCAGCCGCCGTCGTAGACGATGCCATACGCCGTGAACATCGGGATGCTGACCAACGCCACCATCCAGCTCGAGGCGATGATGGTCTCGAGGAGCTTCGCGCCATACAGCCGGAGCCAGTCGACCGGCGCCGAGACGAGCATGTCGAGGTCCTTCGCGAGGAAGAAGCTCGAGAGCGCGGTGATCACGTTGGAGAGCAGCAGGATGCTCGTGAAGCCGAGGAGCAGCAAGCCGAGCAGCTTGCCGGCGAGCAGCGCACCGATCTCCTCGACGCCGCGGAAGTACGTGAGCAGGCGGTAGAGCACGCCAAACACGAAGGCCCAGAACAGCAGGCCCACGAAGCCGAGCACGGCGATGCGCGCGCCGCGGCCCTTCTCGCCGGAGGCGGCGCGGGCGCGCGCGGTTAGCCACTTGGGCAGCAGCAGGTGCAGCAGCGGCGGATCCGGCAGCGGCGCGTCGGCATCGGCGGCCGCGACCATCGGGGGCCGCATCACGTCAGGCGTCGAGGTCATCGCGGCGCCACCTTATGCATCGAGCACGTCCACGAGATCGCGCGCGGCGTTCTCGCCCGTGAGGCGCAGGAACAGCTCCTCGAGGCCCTTCTCGCCGCCCTGCAACTGCTGGCGCAGGTCACTCATCGTGCCGTAGGCCTTGATCTCGCCCTGCACGATGATCGCCAGTCGGTCGCAGAGGGACTCCGCCACCTCCAGCGTGTGCGTCGAGAAGATGATCGTATGCCCGCGGTGCGTGTACTCGCGGAACAGGTCCTTGAGGATGCGCGCGGCCTTGGGGTCGAGGCCCACCATCGGCTCGTCCACGATGATCACCTCGGGCCGGTGCACGAAGGCGCTGGAGATGATGAGCTTCTGGCGCATGCCGTGCGAGTAGCTCTCAACGAGCTCGTCGCGCCATTCCTCGAGGTCGAACAGCGCGAGCAGCTCGCGCGCGCGGTGCTCGACGTCCGGTCCCTTCTGGTCGTAGAGGCCGGCGACGAAGCGCAGGAACTCCGCGCCCGTGAGCTTCTCGTAGATGAATGGACGGTCGGGGATGAACCCGAGCTTGCTCTTGGCGGCGACCGGGTCGGCGATCAAGTCAACGCCCGCGACGCGGATGCTGCCGCTGGTCGGCTTCAGGATGCCGGCCATCATGCGGAGCGTCGTCGTCTTGCCCGCGCCGTTGGGGCCGAGGAAGCCGAAGAGTTCGCCGCGCGGAACGACGAGGTCGATGCCCTTCACGGCGGTGAAGTCGCCGTAGCGCTTCACGAGGTTGTTGATCTCGATCATCGGGTGCTCAGGACCTCGAGCTTGAGGGTGCCGACGAGCCGCAGGAGCTCGCCTTGGCGCGTGAGGCCACCGCTGACGAAGCGCAGGTGCGCCGCGTCGGCAGGGAACTGGCCGAAGGTGGGATCCACCGCGACCCAGTCGCGCAGCCAGACTTCCGGCCACGCGTGGTAGTAGAACTTGCCGTTCACGTATGCGAGGCCGGTGGCGATGCGCGCCGGGATGCCGGCGGCACGCGCCAAGGCCACGTACAGCTGCGTATGCTCATTGCAGTCGCCGCGCCGCTCGCGAAGCACCTGCGTGGCGCTGGGCACCGAGACCGTGATTTCCTTCGCCAGCGAATCGTGGACCCAGCGGTTGATGCGCTCGGCCACCACGCGTGGATCGCGCTCCGTACCGGCGATGCGCACCGCGAGGTTCACGATCTGCCGGTCGTTCACCTGCAGCAGCGGCTCTTCGGACAGTTCGTTGCGGAAGCGGTCGCGGAAGTAGCGGGACCGTTCGTTCAGGCGATAGCTCGCCAGCAACGTGGCGGGCTGCTCGACGCCGACGAACAGCGTGTCGCCGCGCAGGGCTTGGCGCCCGCCGTCTAGGTCGAAGGTCTGCAGCGGCGTGCCGGCGAGGCGCACGCGCAGGTTGTTGAGCGTGCGGCCCTCGGGCAGCTCGCCGGCCGCGATGGCGGTGCTCTCGAGCAGGTCGCCCGCGGTGCCGGCGGTCGCGACCGTCGTGTTGCCGCGGATGCGGCGCCAGTTCTCAAAGGCGATCTCATACGCCATGCGGCGCAGCGTGATGCCGCCCGGCTGTGAGGTCGCGACCACGTTGCCCAGCGCATCCACCCATCCACTGAAGCCGGCGCCCTCGGTGGGCTCGAGCTTCCACGCCCGCACCGTGTCCTCGCGCGCGCTCACGAACCGCTCGGTGTTCTCGTCGTAGCGCGCGCTGTCCACCACCGTAAACAGCGACTCGGCGGCGATCGTGAAGCGCACATCAGCCGCCGCCATCACGCGCGGATCGAAGCTCGGCAGGGAGATCGTCTTGCCGACCTCCGGCTCGCCGATGAGCATCGCGGCCGTCGGCAGCAACGTCGGCACGAGGATCGGGCCGCGCACTGCGATGCGCTGCGTATCGGTGGGTTGCCCAGGCATGCGCAGCACGAACTTCACCGCGCTGTCGCCTTCCACGCTGCCGGCCGCGCTCATCGGCGTACCCGGCACGTCCATCTCGACGTCGAAGCGGCGCAGCGCCAGCGACCGCGAGAGCGTGACCACACTGCGCGCCGAGGCGCGGATGTTCTGGCCCGCCACCGGCAGGTCGGCCGTGAAGTAGTCCACGACTTCGAAGGTCGTGCCGGTGGTGTCGATCGTCGTAGACGCGAAGCCGATTTGCCGCCCATCCTGCTCCACCACGAAGAACGTCGCGCTCGGGCCCAGCCGCATCGCAGCTTCGGCGATGATCGCCGACTGTGGGCGAAAGAACTCACGGGCGGCGAGCGCCCCGAGTCCGCCGATCCACGCCACGAGGATCAGGGCCGCTGCGATGGTCCGGCCGCGACGGCGGCCGGCGGAGATCTTGCTGCGTGTCGTCATTGCCGTTGGGTCTCGCGGGCGCGGCGGTACCAGTCGGCAGCTTCGCCCGAACGCCCGAGGCGGTCGAGCACGATGCCGATGCCCTTGAGGGCGCGCCAGTTTTCGGGATCGAGGGTCGCGGCGCGCTCGTACGCGGCGCGCGCCTCCTCGAGGCGATCCGCGTGGTTGAGCGCTTCGCCGATGTAATAGTGCGCCTGCGCGTGATCCGGCGCGCCGGCCACCCCGCGTTGCAGCGGTTCGATGGCGTCCTTCCAGCGCGCGCGGCGGCAGGCGAGGATGCCCGTCTGCACGAAGACTTCCGGATGCTCCGGCTTGAGTTTCTGCGCGGCCTTGATGGCCTTCGCCGCATCGTCGTACCGGAGCGTGGCGCCGAGCGCCGAGGCGCGGGCGCAGGTCATGGCGAACAGGTCGGCACCGGCGGCCTCGGCCTTGTCGATCGTCTTGAGCGCGCTCGCGCCGTCATTCGCGCGCTCTTGCGCGGCGATGTAGGCGAGGGCGCGCTGCGTATCGGAGGGCGTCTGCTCGAACGCGAGGCGCAGGGCCTCGAGCGTGGGGCGCGGCGCGCGCATCGGCTCTGCCGGCGCGCGACCCGCGACGGTGACCGTGCCGGCGGGCGCCGACGGGGCCGGCTGCGCCGCCGCCCGTGCGGCCATGGCCTTGGGGTCCACCACCACGCGAATGGGATGAATCGGCGTCGCCTTGGACGTCGGCGCGCTCACGCCGTCGATGCGCCTGGCGACGAAGCGCGTCTCCTCAAGTTCGCTGTCGTCGTACGACCACTCCCCGCAGACCGGCGGCTCCCGCAGCGGCACCGCCACTAGCTCTTCGCCGGGCGCTGGCGCATCGCTCGGCGCCGGCTCGTGGCCGAAGACGCCGAGGGGTAGCTGGTAGGGGTCGGGGGCGGAGGTCGGTTCGCGGTCCACGATCGGAGACGTGAGACGGGGGACGTGAGACTTGGGACGATGCCGGCGGTGACGCTGACCCCCGCGCTGGCGCTCGCGGTGGCCCGGTGGAATGAACCGTTAGTGGAATCTACAGGTTCGTCAGGGGTTGGCGCAGGCGACCCCGTGGGCGCCCGGGCGATGAACGCCACCCTCTGGCGAATCACGCTTCCGTCCTCCGGCTTCCGTCCGCTCTCCCCCAAGCAGTTCCATAAAGCCCGCGAAACCGCGACCTTTCCTGACTATGCCCGGAGACGCCCTGATTGTTCGTGGAGCCCGCGAACACAACCTCAAGAACGTCAGTGTCACGATCCCCCGTGACAAGCTGACGGTGATTACGGGGCTCTCGGGTTCGGGCAAGTCCTCGCTGGCCTTCGACACGATCTTCGCGGAAGGGCAGCGGCGTTACGTTGAGTCGCTCTCCGCCTACGCGCGGCAGTTCCTCGGGCTGATGGAGAAGCCCGACGTGGACTCCATCGAGGGGCTCTCGCCCGCGATCTCGATCGAGCAGAAGACGGCGGGTGCCAATCCGCGCTCCACCGTGGGCACGGTCACGGAGATCTACGACTACCTGCGCCTGCTCTATGCGCGCGCCGGCACGCCGCACTGCCCCAACTGCGGTCGCCCCGTGGCACGGCAGTCGGCCGGGCAGATCGCCGATATCGTCCTCGGCTGGCCGGCGGGTACCAAGCTCGAGGTCCTCGCGCCGCTCGTGCGCGGCCGCAAGGGTGAGTTCCGCGACCTTTTCGAGGACGCCCGCAAGCAGGGCTTCGTGCGGGCCATGGTGGACGGCGAGCTGGTGGAGCTGGCCGAGCCGCCGAAGCTCAATCGCAAGGTCAATCACGACATCTCGGTGGTCGTGGATCGCCTCACCGTGCGCGCCGAGGATCGCAACCGCCTCAGCGACTCGATCGAGACCGCATTGCGGCTCGCCGAAGGCCTCGTCGAGGTCGTCAAGCACGACGGCGGCAAGCGTGCGCCGCAGCTGTTCTCGGAGAAGTACGGCTGCCCGGACTGCGGCATCTCGCTGCCTGAGCTCGAGCCGCGGCACTTCTCGTTCAACTCGCCGTTCGGCGCCTGCCCCGATTGCTCCGGCCTCGGCACCAAGCGCACGGCGAGCGCGGATCTCGTGCTCGGCGACCCGAGCATCTCGATTCTCGAAGGCGTGATCCTGCCCTGGGGTGAGCCCGACGGGTACGTGCGTCGCGTGATCCTGCCGGGACTCGCGAAGCAGCTCAAGTTCGAGCTCAATGCGCCATGGGGGAAACTCCCCGATCGCGTGAAGTTCGAGTTGCTGTTCGGCTCAGCGAAGAAAAAGGGCGACGATGCCGCGCGCTGGGAGGGGATCCTCGCCAACGTGCAGCGCCGCTACAATGAGACCACGTCCGATGCGGTGCGTGCCGAACTCGAGGCGTACATGGTCGTCGGCGTCTGCCCCGCCTGCCAAGGGCGCCGTCTCAAGCCCGATTCGCTGTCCGTCACGATCAGCGACAAGAACATCGGTGCGTTCACCGAGATGTCCACGCGCGACGCGCTGGCGTTCGCCGAGTCAATTCCCGTGCGCGGCAACGGACGGCCGGGCTTGGACCCGGGCGTCGCCGGGCCGATCCTCAAGGAAGTGCGCGAGCGCCTGCGCTTCCTCGTGGACGTCGGGCTCGACTACCTCACGCTCGATCGCTCGGCGGAGTCACTCTCCGGCGGCGAAGCGCAGCGCATCCGGCTTGCGACGCAGATCGGCTCGCGGCTCGTGGGTGTGCTGTACATCCTCGACGAGCCGAGCATCGGCCTGCACCAGCGCGACAACGCGCGGCTGCTCGACACGCTGAAGCGCCTGCGCGACCTCGGCAACACGGTGCTCGTCGTGGAGCACGATGAAGAGACGATCCTCGAGGCCGACCATCTCATCGACCTCGGGCCCGGCGCCGGCAAGCACGGCGGTGAGGTGATCGCCGAAGGTACCGTGGCAGAAGTGAAGCAGGTGCCGCAGAGCATCACGGCCCAGTACCTGACGGGCAAGAAGTCCATCGCGCGCCGCGCCGCGCGCCGCGCGGTGGATCGCGCACGCATGCTGCGCGTCGAGGGTGCCAAGGAGCACAACCTCAAGAACGTCACGGCGGAGTTTCCGCTCGGCTGCTTCGTGGCCGTGACGGGCGTGAGCGGCTCCGGCAAGTCCACGTTGGTCGAGGACATCCTGCAGCGCACGCTCTCGCGGCATTTCTACCGGGCGCGCGTCGTGCCGGGGGCGCACGACCGCGTGACGGGACTCGAGCACCTCGACAAGGTGATCGACATCGACCAGACGCCGATCGGACGCACGCCGCGCTCGAACCCGGCGACGTACACGGGGCTCTTTACGCCGATCCGCGAGCTCTTCGCCGAGATGCCGGAGGCGAAGCTGCGCGGCTACGGGCCCGGCCGCTTCTCGTTCAATGTGAAGGGCGGACGCTGCGAGGCCTGCGAGGGCGACGGGCTCGTGAAGATCGAGATGCACTTCCTGCCCGACGTGTACGTGACCTGCGAGCAGTGCCGCGGCAAGCGCTACAACCGCGAGACGCTCGACGTGAAGTTCCGCGGCCTGAGCATCAGCGAAGTGCTCGACATGACCGTCGAAGATGCGCTGGCGCTGTTCGAGAACCAGCCGCGCATCCACGGGAAGCTCAAGGTCCTCAATGACGTGGGCCTGGGCTACATCCACCTCGGCCAGAGCGCGACGACACTCTCGGGCGGCGAGGCGCAGCGCGTGAAGCTCGCCACCGAGCTCGCGCGACGCGATACGGGCCGCACGCTCTACATCCTCGACGAGCCGACGACCGGCCTGCACTTCGAGGACGTGCGCGTGCTGCTCGATGTGCTGCACCAGCTGGTGGACCGCGGGAACACGGTGCTGGTGATCGAGCACAACCTCGACGTGATCAAGACGGCGGATTGGATCGTGGACCTCGGGCCGGAGGGTGGCTCGGGCGGCGGGACGATCGTGGCGGCCGGCACGCCGGAAGACGTGGCGAAGGTGAAGACCTCGCACACGGGGCAGTACCTCAAGAAAGTGCTCTGATGCCTCGCGGGGGCGTACTTCCGCGCGGGTGAGCGGGCGCCCTCCACGTCCTCCGCGGCCTGACCGCTTCGCGCACGGCCGCTATGGACGCGGAGGGCGCCCGCTCACGCAGCCAAGGTGCACGCGCACAGCCGAGCTGAGGTCCGCAGGCCCGTAGGGGCCGTGCGCGAAGAGGTCAGGCCCCGTAGGGCCTGCGGACCTCCGCTCGGCACCTCTCGGCGCGCACACAGCTTGGCCGCGAGGTGCCGCGACGGCGCTACATGCGCGGAACCGGCCCAATGGCGCGGTCGATCGCCGCCGTCGCCGCATCGAGCTCGCGGCGCAGCACCTCCGCACGCTCGATCGCATCGCGCCCGATCTTCTGGTCCATGCGCGTCGTCATGCCCGCGAGATACTGGATGTGCGCCTGCAGCCCCGGCTTGCCGTAGCGCACCGGCTGCGTGAGCAGCTGATCGCGCAGCACCGTGCGGACGGCGGCGAGCGTATCCGCCGCCGCGGCGCCGGCCGCCGCAAGCCGCGTCTCCGCGGCACGCGCGCGGGCGATCAACGCGTTCACTTCTGTGACCATCGCGCGCATGCGCACGTTGTGCGCGAACTGCTCCTGCAGGTCGGCTGCCGTGTAGCCCTCGGCGGCGAGACGCGGATCGATCTCGACCACCAGATCCACCGTCTGCGATTGCCCTGCGACCGACACCGTGACGCGATACGCGCCCGGCGGCGCGCCGAGCCCGTTCTGGTGCTGCACGCCCCAGGTGAAGCGGTTCATGCCGGCCTTGGCCGTCACGAGGTTGAGCACCGGCGCGTTGGGTTCCGGGGGGAGACCGCGGCCCACCATCATCGCGTCGTTCGCCTCCTCCTCCGCATCCACGGGGCGGCGGCGCGCGGGGGCCGGCGGTGTGACGCCGCTCTTGTAGCTATTCACGAGCTGGCCGCGGGCATCGCGGATCTCGATGCGCACGGTGTCGCTCGGCGCCTGCGCCAGGTAGTAGTCCACCTGCGGGCCGAAGTACTGCGCGGCCGCGCCTGTGGTCCGCACGCCGGCCCGCGGGCGGAACACGTGCAGCGCCCGCGTGTGCGAGGTCGGCTGCAGCTGCTGCACGGGGGTCAGGTTGTGGAAGATCCAGTTCCCGCGGCCCTGCGTGGCGACGATAAGATCCTTCTTGTGCACGAGGATCTGGTTGATCGGCACCTGCGGCACGTTGAGGTTGAACGGTTGCCAGCTCGTCCCGTTGTTGTACGAGATGTAGAGGCCGAACTCCGTGCCCGCGTAGAGCAGTCCTTCGCGATCGGGGTCCTCGCGCACAACGCGCGTTGGCGCGTCGGCGGGAATGCCGTTGCGGCCCGTGGTGAGCCGCGTCCAGGTCTTGCCGTAGTCGTCGGTGCGGTAGATGTACGGCGCGTAGTCGCCGAGCAGGTACCGGTACGTGGCCACGTAGGCCGAGCCCGGACGATGCGGTGAGACTTCGATCCACGCCACGCGGCCGCCGAGCTCGAGGCCCGCGGGCGTGACGTTGGTCCACGTCTTGCCGCCGTCGCGCGTCACGTGCACGGGGCCGTCGTTGGCACCAGTCCAGATGACGCCGGCCTCATGCGGCGATTCCGTGATCGCGTACAGCGTGCTGTAGAACTCCTCGCCGGTCACGTCGCGCGTGATGGGCGCGCCGCTGGCACCTTGGCGATGATCCCGCGGATACCACGTGAGGTCCGGCGAGATGCGCTCCCAGGTCACGCCCTTGTCGCGCGTGCGGTGTACGTACTGCGTGCCGTAGTAGAGCACCGACGGATCGTGCGGCGAGAGCGCCATCGGCACGGTGCGCTGGATGCGGTAGATGAGATCCTGGCCCGCATTGCCGTACAGCGATTGGCCGCCAATCCAATAGTTGCGCTCCTGACGGCTCTCCATGTTCATCACGGAGAACTGGCCCTTGCAGGACCCGTAGACGACGCTGCGTTCCGCGGGATGCGGAATGATCGGACCCGTCTCGCAGCCAGGGCCGGTCTGCAGCGCCGATGCGTCGAAGGGATTGGCGACGCTCGACCAGATCCAGGTGCTGTTGTCCTGCTGCGCCGAGTAGAGGTTGTACGGGAAGCGATCGTCCGGCCACACGCCGTAGAACTCCGCCGTCGGCTGGTTGCGCTGCGTGCTCCACGTGCGCCCGCCATCGAACGACACGTTGGCGCCGCCGTCGTTGGCCTGGATCATTGTCTGCCCGTTGGTCGGGTTGATCCAGATGTCGTGGTTGTCGCCGTGCGGCGTGGGGAAGGCGCGCATGGTGCGGCCGCCGTCGGTGGACTTGTAGAAGCCCTCGGCCCCCGCGTACACCACGTCGGCGTTGGTGGGATCCGCACCGAGCGTCGTGTAGTAGAACGGACGCGTGATGAGGCCCGGCGTGTTGTTGACCTGCGTCCACGTCGCGCCGGCGTCGTCGGAGCGGTAGAGACCGCCGCCGGGCTCGGCTTCGACGAGCAAGTACAGCCGCTCGGGGTTGGCCGCGGTCACGGCGATGTTGCCCTTGCCGATCAGCCCGCTCGGCAAGCCCGTGCCCGTCTTGCGGAAGGTCACGCCGCCGTCGGTGCTCTTGTAGAAGCCGCCCTCGCGCGAGCCCGAGATGATCGTCCACGGCTTGCGCTCGAGGCGCGCCATCCACGCATACACGGTGTTCGGATCGCCCGGCTTGAGCTCGACGTCCGACGCGCCGGTGCTGTCGTTCAAGTACAGCGTGCGGCGCCAGGTGCGGCCGGCGTCCGTGGTCTTGAAGATGCCGCGCTCGGTGTTGCGCTTGAACAAGTCACCGGTGGCGGAGACCCACGCCGTGTTCGGATCGTTGGGATGCACGCGCAGGGCGCCGATCTGCCCCGCGTTGTACAGGCCGGCGAAGTTCCACGTCGCGCCGCCGTCCGTGCTGCGATACACGCCGCGGCCCGTGGACACGTTGCTGCGCGCGCCGTCGGAGCCCGTGCCCACCCAGATCACGTTCGGGTCGCTGTCGGCGACGGCGATCGCCCCCATGGAGCCGAGCGGGATCTTGCCGTCGGAGATCGGCTGCCAGCTCTCGCCGCCGTCCGTGGTGCGGAACAGCCCGCCGCTGGCGACGCCCATGTAGAAGGTGCGCGGCTGCGAGGGCACGCCGGCGACGGTGGTGACGCGACCTCCCACGGAATGCCCCGCGTAGCGGAAGCTCATCCCCGCGAAGGCGGCAGGGTCAATCGTCGGAGCCGGTGGCGTCGCGGCGGCAGGCGTTGGCGTTCCGCGGGTGGGGCGCTGCGCCGCCACCGATGGGGCGACGCAGAGGATGGCGGCGAACGAAGCCGCTAGAACTCGGCGAGACATCACTGGACTCGTGATTGAAGGAAGACGGTGCGCGCAGCACGTGGGCCCGCAACAGAAGCTACGGACGCCGGGTGCCTGTTGCGATATCTACGCCCGGGAGTGACGCGGCGCTGGACGAGCCGCGTTCAAGCGCCCGCGGCGCGGAGGTATCGGGCGGCTACCGTCTCGAGCCGCTCATCGCCCGTGCGGATCGCGTCCGCGCGAATCGCACGGATTTCTGGAACGAACCGTGGGTCTGCCCAGCGCAGGCCGGTGGCCTTCTCGGCGTCGTCGATCTCGGAGACCCGGGCGGCCTCGAGCAAGAGGCGCGCGGCACGCGAGGCAAAGTCCGGCGCGTCCGGGGCTGGCAGTTCATAACGCCCCGTGTGCCGCGGCGGCTCATGGTCTTCGTTCACGAATGCTCGGGACATTACCTTAAGAATATGGTCTCCATCCTCGACATCATCGGCCCCGTCATGGTCGGCCCCAGCTCCAGCCACACCGCTGGCGCCTGCCGCCTCGGGCTCATCGCCCGCGACCTCGTGGCGGGCACCCCGGAGCACGCGTTGATCGAGCTGCACGGCTCCTTCGCCCGCACCGGCGAAGGCCACGGCACGGACAAAGCCATCGTCGGCGGCCTGCTCGGCTTCCGCCCCGACGACGAGCGCCTCCGCGACGCGCTCACGATCATGGAGAAGGAAGGCCTCGCCTGGCGCTTCGAGAAGACCACGCTCGGCGACGAACCCGAGGTCCATCCGAACACCGTGCGCATCACCGTCACGCGGCAGCATCGGCATCACGTGATGCTCGGCGCGTCCCTCGGCGCGGGCCGCATCAAGGTGTCGCAGATCGACGGCTACCCCGTCGAGGTGGATGGCTCGCATCACAGCATCGTGATGGTGGCCGAAGACATCAAGGGCAGCATCGCGCGCATCGCCGGCATCCTGAGCGATGCCGGCGTGAACATCGCGACGCTGCGATTGACGCGAAAGCACCGCGGCGGCGACGCGTTCATGGTGATCGAGGTAGACGAGCGCCCCGAGGACGCCGTGGGCGCCGCCCTCAAGGCGCTGCCCTGGGTGAAGTGGACGCACCGCATCGACAAGGTGGGGGGCTGATGTACACGTCGCTCGCTGAAGCCATTCACGACGCCGAGCGCCAGGGGAAGTCGCTCGCGCTCTGCGCGCTGGAGATCGAAGCCCGCGACCAGGGCCGCAGCATCGAGGAGATCCGGGGCGCGCTGCAGCGCGCGCTGGATGTGATGCGGCACGCGATCGAGCAGGGGCTCACGGGCGACCTGCGCTCAACCAGCGGATTGGTCGGCGGCGATGCGGCCAAGATGAAGCACGGGCCCGCCGGCCCGCTCGCGGGCACGGTGTTCCGCGAGGTGCTCATGCGCGCGCTCGCCGTGCAGGAAGTGAACGCGGCCATGGGCGTGATCGTCGCGGCGCCGACCGCGGGCGGCGCGGGGGTGCTGCCCGGCGTACTGCTCGGCCTTGCCACCAAGCACCAGCTCAGCGATGCGCAGCTCGTGGATGCGCTCGCGACGGCTGGCCTCATCGGCGCGGTCGTCGCGCACCGCGCTTCACTCAGCGGCGCCGAGGGCGGCTGTCAGGCGGAGACGGGCGCCGCCGCCGGCATGGCGGCTGGCGCGGCGACCCAGATGCTCGGTGGATCGCCCAAGCAGGTGGGATTCGCCGTCGCGCTCGCGCAGCAGGGTACGCTGGGCCTCGTGTGCGATCCGCTCGGCGGCTTGGTCGAGCTCCCCTGCGTGTTCCGCAATGCGACGGGCGCGGCGATCGCGCTCGCGGCGGTCGAGATGGCACTCGCGGGGATCGAATTCGCGATTCCCGCGGATGAGGTCATCGACACGATGGGCGAGATCGGCCGTGAGATGGACGTGCGCTATCGCGAGACGGCCGGCGGCGGGCTGGCCGCGACGCCGACGGGTCGGCGCTTGGCCAAGGAACGGCTGACGCAGATCAAGCGGAGCTAGGCGGCGGACGCCACAGGAGCCACGCGCAGGTTCCGAACTCGCCGAGTGTCGCGGGGCGCGTGATCCATCCCGGCCAGGCGCTCGCCGCAAACTCGGGGGAGAGGACGGAGCCGAGGATCGCGACGGGGTAGCCCACGCCGCCCATCACCAGCAGCGCGCAGATCACGCGCGGCAGGTGGCCGCTGCGCCAGCCGAGCAGCCCGAGCGGGATCAACCACAGGCCCCAGAACACGGTGGCGATGCGCTGCAGCCATCCGTGGCGTGCGTCGGCCATGGCGATCGCGGCGTGCTTCGCCTCGACGCTCCAGGCCGCGAAGCCGCCCCGGCCCTCGATGACGGCGAGAATCTCCATCCAGTTGCCGAGGTTGGCGAGGGAGATGGGGATGGAGACGGCGACGAACGCGACCATGAGCGTCGCCGCGCCGCGCCCCGAGGGTGCCAGCGCCGGATACAGCGAGAGCGGCAGCAGCAGGTACGCGACAAAGCAGGCGAAGCTCGCGACGATGGCCGCGCGGAGGAGCGGCAGCTGGCCGCTCACCGCCGCGGCGATGGCCGCCGGTTCGTTGCTCGAGAACAGTTGGCCGGGTGCGTACGCGATGCTGAAGATGCCCGTCGCGATCACGGTGAGGTACAGCAGGCCGGGGATGCGGGCGCGCAGTCCGTTCATGCTGGTGAGCCGGCTCGAGTCGCGGCACGCGGCCAGCGCAGCGCCGTCCACACGATGCCGGCGCACAGCGCGATCTCGACGAGTCCGAACAGTACGTAGAAGGTCCACGCGCCTTGGATGGCCAAGACCATGATTGCGGCGTACGCGAGACCGAACACGATGTTGACGACGCGCGCGATTGCGACGGGGAGGATCAGGGTGGCCGCGGTCATGAGACTCGGGATCAGCATGAGAATCGTCGTGCCGATCAGGACGCCCGGCGAGACGTCCCAGGGCCCGATGCGCCCGGCTTCCATGGACGCGAGCTTGCCGGGCCGGTAAAGCTCGAAGTAGTCGCCATAGATGAAGCAGAACATCACGCTCGCCCAGAGCCCCGCGAGGCGGATGCGGACGGGGATGGGCGTGTCATGCAGGGATACGGCCGGCGTCATGCGTGGACCGAGTGGGAGGAGGGAGCCGGAGGGGCATACGCATCGGCGGAACTTCAGGTTTCGTGGGCGCGGCCTATTGACACCCGCTGTGCACGGCAAAAACGTTGGCAACGGGGCGATTGCCCCAGAGGTCGGCTGGGCGTGAACCGCACGGCGATGCCGTGAGCCGAGGTGACGATGCGAACGAAACTCCGTGCTCGTCTGCAAGCCGCCACGACGCTGGCGCTGGGCCTCGTCCTCGCGCAGCCACTCGCCGCGCAGGCGCGCCTCGACGGCGTGCTGATCGACTCGACGCGCACGCTGGCGCCGCTGGCCGGCGCCGAGGTCGTGTTGCTGGCGGACGGTCGCCGCGCAACGACCGACCGCCGCGGCCGCTTCCGCTTCGAGAACGTCCCGGCGGGCCCGCAGCGCGTGGCCTACGGCGCGCTGTGGCTCGACTCTGTCGGCGTGCCGGTGGCCGTGCAAGCGGTTGATGTCCCGGCGCGCGGGCGCGTGCAGGTCACGCTGGCGACGGCGTCGGTGGTGGCACTCCAGCGCCTGTACTGTGGCACCGCGCTCGCGGCGGACGTCGGGCTCCTCACGGGTGAGGTGCGTGACGCCGACAACGGTGGCTGGGCCTCGGGCGTGCGGCTCGAGGCCCGCTGGCGCGAGAAGCACTTGGGGCCCGGCGTGCTCGAGGACATGACCGTCGCGACGACTGACACGACGAACGCCAGCGGCCGTTACGTGCTCTGCGGCGTGCCGCTGAACGTCGCCATGACGGTGACGGCGCGGCATCCGGACGGCCGCGCCACGGAGACCCTCGTCGTCGAGACCGCCACGCGCCTCGGCGCGGCGGACCTCATGATCGGCACCGGCAGGCGGACGATGGTCGTGTCGGGCCGCGTCGTCGGACCCGCGGGCCAACCGCTGCCGCGCGCCAACGTCGTCACGTCGCTCGAGGCCGAGCGCCCGCTGCAAACCGACTCCACCGGGCGCTTTCGCTTCGTGGTGCCGGCGCGCAGCGGCCAGGTGTACGTGCGGACGCTCGGCTACCAGCCGGAGGTCGCGACGTTCGCGCCCGCGGGCGACGAAGTCAGCGTCGGCGACATTTCGCTACGTCCGGTGGGCGCCGTGCTCGACACGCGCATCATCACGGCGCGGCCGCGGACGCGTGAGGAAGCGGACTTCCTGCGGCGCAAGTCGCTGGGGATGGGCGTGGCCTATCTCGACAGCACGGACCTGGCCCTGCTGCCGCGCATCACCGCGAGCATGGTGGCGCATATGTCTCGCGGCGGTGTTCGTGCCGTCGCCGTGCGCCTGCCGGCCCAAGGCACGAACTCCAATCCCCCGCTGCCGTTCCAGGCCCTCGCGGTACGCGGCGTACGCGGTTACTGCATGCCGCCCGCGTGGGTGGATGGCCTGCGCTGGGGCAGCATCGACGTGTTCGACCAGTACGGACTGCTGCAGCGGGCGAAGCGCATCGAGATCTATCGCGCGCCGTTCGTGCCGATTGAGTTCTTCGACAACAACGACTGCGGCGCCTTGGTCGTCTGGACGCGCTAGCCGCATGCTCGGCGGAGTCGCTGGGCGCGCCGAACCCGATGATTCCGGCGCTCGGTCGCGCAGCGCCGCGAACCGGCTCACGGCCTAGGCCGGCAACCATCCGCAGGGGCTTTGGGTTCGGAAGAGGGTGGTAACGTCCGCGCGGTTCTGGTGTCGAACAGAGGACGTCCCGCCACGTTGCTCCGGCCTCACTCCTCACGAGGGCTCCTCATGTCGCTACTGCCCGTTCTGCGCGGGGCGGCGGCTCTTCCCGCGCTGCGCCGCCGTACCACGGACGCCCGGGTTGCGCTGTCACGGATGGGACCGGCGGTTGTCGCCGCGCTGCTGACCTGTGCCTCCGCGCTCGAGGCCCAAGGGACGATCCGTGGATACCTGGTGGACTCGCTGCGCGCGGGCGGTCCCGTCGCCGGCGCGGAAGTGGTGCTCATGGGGGCGCAGCGCCGCGCGACGACCGAGCGTGGCGGCGGATTCGAGTTTGCGGGCGTGCCCGAGGGCCGCTACACCGTGGCGTACTGGGCGCCGTGGCTCGATTCCCTCGGCCTGCCGGCGATCCAGCGCGAGGTGCGCGTGCGCGACGGACGCACCGAGGCCGTCACGCTCGCGACGCCGTCACAGCGCAGCATCCAGATGGCCGTCTGCGGTGAGCCGCTCGGTGCGGACCAGGGCATCCTCATCGGCGAGCTCCGAGACGCCGAGGGGAATCCCGCGGCGGGCGTCGGCATCTTCGCCCGCTGGATGGAGACCGTCGTCCAGGGCACGCAGGTGGCGCAGGGCACGATGGCGGCCGTGGATACCGCGACGGCTGGCGGGAGTTACGTACTCTGCGGCGTACCGGTCGGCACGGAGTTCACCCTCCGCGCGCTCGGCGCGAGTGGCCTCGCCAGCGGCGAGCTGATCGTCGAGGCCAAGTCGGCCCTCGAGCGCCGGGACCTCGTGGTCGGGAGCGCGACCGGCGCCGTGCGCCTCAGCGGGCGCGTCGTGAACCCGGCGGGCGAGGCGCTGCCGAACGTCACCGTGGTGCTCGCCGGTGATTCCGCGCGACGCGTGGTGACGGACGCCGAGGGGCGGTTCGTCCTCGAGAACGTGCCGCGGCGCAGCGGCCAGCTGGTCATCCGCGCACTCGGATACGTGCCGTCGCTCGAGGTCGTCACGCCCTACGACAGCGAGTGGCCGCTGGAGGACCTGCGCTTGGAGAAGTTGCCGCAGGAGCTCGCGGCCGTCGTCGTCAATGGCGGGACCATGACGGCCGCGCAGGCGCAGTTCGAGGCCCGCAAGGCGAGCGGGCGCGGCACGTACATTGACGACGCCGCGATCGCGAAGCTGGTGCAGCCCAGCGCGCAGACCATCGCGCAGATGGCGCCGCGCACGGCCATCCAGCAGACGTCCCGCGGCCCGATGCTCATGATGCGCCGCGGCTCGGAGTTCTGCCGGCCGCGTTTCTTCATCGACGGCTCCGACTTCCGGAACATCGAGGTGGAGGAGGAGAACCAGTTCTTCCGCATCGCGAAGCGAGTCGAGATCTACACGGCGAACGACGCGCCGCCGCAGTTCAATGACTTCAATGGCTGCGGGACCGTGGTGATCTGGACGAACTGAGCGCGAGAGGGGAGACGGGGACGGGGGCGGAGAGGGAGAGAGGGGAATGCGGGAGATGGGGGAATGACGTTTCAGGTCTCCCCCTCTCCCTTCTTTCCCGCCTCTCCCCCATTCTCGTCACTCCAACCCCGCCCGTGCCCCCGTCTCCCGTCTCCCACCACCCTTTCGCACCGCCGCCCTCGGGTGAAACTTTCCGACACACCTCCCCCGTACCGGGGAAGGACCGCTCACCCTTGGGGACACGATGGTCACGCCCGAACAGATTGACGGCTTCCTCGGCCGCCTCGCGTCGGAAGGCGCGAGCTACGAGGAACTCGAACCCGGCCTCTGGAAGGTGCATCCCGGCGGTGCCCTCGACCTGACGGTGGTCGTCCATCATTCGCCGCCGGTCGTCGTGCTGCGGGTCAAGGTCATGGACCTGCCGACCAACGGCAGCGCGGACAAGCTCTGCCGCCGCTTGCTCGAGCTCAACGCCACGGACCTCCTGCACGGCTCGTACGGCATCCAGGGGACGGAGGTCGTCCTCACCGAAGCCCTCGAGCTCTCCCACCTAGATTACGAAGAGTTCCAGGCCTCGTACGAGAGCATCACGCTGTCGCTCGCCGGCCACCTTCGTGAGCTCGCCACTTTCCGCGAGGCCCGCTAACCCATGGGCATCTTCGACCGTCTTGCCACGCTGCTGAAGTCGAACATCAACGACCTGATCTCGCGCGCCGAGAATCCGGAGAAGATGCTCGACCAGATCGTCGTGGACATGCAGAACCAGTTGGCGCGCGCCAAGCAGCAGGTGGCCGCCGCCATCGCCGACGAGAAGCGGCTCAAGGACCAGTTCGAGGCGGAGTACAAGCAGAGCCAGGACTGGGAAGCCAAGGCCATGCTCGCGGTGAAGGAAGGCCGCGACGACCTCGCCAAGCAGGCCCTCATGCGCCAGCAGGAGCACTATGAGCATGCCGCGACGCTCGAGGCCACCTGGCAGTCGCACGTGCTCGAGACCGAAAAGCTCAAGAACTCGCTGCGCGACCTGAACGACAAGATCCAGGAAGCCAAGCGCAAGAAGAACCTGCTGCTGGCGCGTCAGCGCCGCGCGCAGGCGCAGCAGAAGATCTCGGAGACGATGTCGTCCATGAGCGAGAAGAGCGCCTTCGAGGCTTTCGCGCGCATGGAAGAGAAGATCGACCAGAACGAGCGCATGATCAAAGCGAGCTCGGAGATCGACGAGGAGTTCTCGGGCGATCGCCTGGCCGGCGACTTCAAGCGGCTCGAGAAGCAGGTGGGCTCGGCCTCGGCCGACCAGCAGCTGCTCGCGCTCAAGCAGAAGATGGGCCTGCTCGGGCCCGGCAGCTCGAGCGGCGCGCCGCGGCAGATCGGTGCCGGCGAGACGGTGGACGCCGAGATCGACGAAAAGAAGTGATGGCGGCGATGGCGTGACCGCCGCGGGTAGCGGTCGGGCCCGGTCGTCTCACCCTGATTGCGAGAAACGCCCGCCGCGCGCCACACGCGCGGCGGGCGTTTTGGTTGCGTCCGGCACTCCCGTGATGCCGGCGTAGCGAACAGGCGTCGCTAGGCTCGGCGCATGCGAGCCACCCCGCTTCTCGAGTTCCGGCAAGTCACGCGCCGCTGGCGCAGCGGCATCCTCGGCGCACAGGGCGAACTCCTCGCGCTCTCGCAGGCCTCGCTCACGTTGCATGCCGGCGAGATCATGGCGGTCGTCGGCGGCGCGGCGTCCGGCAAGAGCACGCTGCTCATGTTGGCGGCGGGGCTCGCGCGCCCCACGGAGGGCGAGGTTCGCTGGAACGGGACCCGCGAGCATCGGCCGCTCCGCCCGCAGCTCGTCCGCGCGCGTCCCTGGGAATACCACTTCCTCACCGTGCGGCAAGCGCTCGCGTTCCACGCCGATACACTCGCCCTCGGCGACGGTGCGATTCCCGCACCGACGCGCTACCTGCCCCTCATGCACCGCGTCGGGCTGTACGGGATGTCACGCGTGCGACTGGGCGCGCTCGGCCCCCTCGATCAGTTCCGCGTCGTGCTGGCGCAGGCCCTGCTGTCGCAGCCGCGCCTCCTTTGCTGCGACGAGCCGTTCGCGTACATGGGGCCGGAGGCGCGGCGTACGGCGGTCGGTCTGCTGCGGGCGCTGGCCGGCGCTGGCATCGGCGTGATGATCGCCGGCCGCGACGCGGAGTCCTGCGGCGGGCAGGGGACTGCGGACAAGGTGCTGCGCCTCAGCGCCGGGCGCGTCGAGGGCCTCGCGCGGCCGCCGCGGAACGTGCTCGAGCTCGCGGTGCCGAGCCCCGACGACGCGATGCTGCGCCTGTTGCCGCGACTGCCGAGCTTGGCGCGGCGCGGGCGACGGCTGCGCGTGCCGCTGGGCGCAGGCACCTCGCCGGAGTCGGTGCTGGCGCTCTGCCGCGACATGGGCGTCGCGGTGCGCGCGTCGCGTGTGGCGGAGGAGCCGATGCCTGCAGCGCCTCGGGCGCCGTTGCCGCAGTCGGACGCGTCCCGGTAGCTTTCCATGATGCCGGAGTTCCGTCTCTACAACACGATGACCCGCCAGGTCGAAGCGTTCGCGCCCGCGGACGGCGAGACCGTGCGCCTGTACACCTGCGGCCCGACGGTCTACAACCCGGCGCACCTCGGCAACTTCCGCACCTTCCTCTTCGAGGACCTGCTGCGGCGCGTGATCCGCCTGCGCGGCTGGAAGGTCGAGCAGGTGATGAACCTGACGGACGTGGACGACAAGATCATCGTGCGCGCGTCGCAGCAGGGGAAGACGATCGGCGAGGTGACGGATCCGATCGTCGAGATCTTCCACGCGGACCGGAAGTACCTGCGCATCGAGGACGCGGAGCATTACCCGCGCGCGACGGCGTACATCCCGCAGATGATCGCGTTGGTGGAGCGGCTGATCGCCAACGGCGTGGCCTATGTGGCCGACGACAAGTCGGTGTACTTCGCGATCGGCAAGTTCCCGGGCTACGGGCGGCTCTCGCGGCTCGACACGCGCGAGATCCAGAGCGGCGCGCGCGTGGCGCAGGATGATTACTCCAAGGAGAACGCGCAGGACTTCGCGCTGTGGAAGTCGGCGAAGCCCGAGGACGAGGCGACCGGCGCGGCCTGGGATTCGCCGTGGGGCCGCGGGCGGCCCGGCTGGCATCTCGAGTGCTCGGCCATGGCCATGAGTATCCTCGGCGAGACGCTCGATTTGCATTGCGGCGGCATCGACCTCGTGTTCCCGCATCACGAGGATGAGATCGCGCAGAGCGAGGCGGCGACGGGCAAGGAGTTCGCGCGGTGCTGGTGCCACGGCGAGTTCCTGCTGACCGACGGCGCGAAGATGGCGAAGCGCGTGGGCAACGTGCAGAACGTCGAGGGGCTGCGCGAGGCGGGCATCTCCGGTGCCGCCGTGCGGCACTTCGTGTATAGCACGCACTATCGCAAGCAGCTGAACCTGAGCGGGGACGCGCTCGAGGGCAGCATGGAGGCGGTGCGTCGCATCGGGGACTTCGCCGAGCGGCTGAAGGCGGCGAAGGGCGGCACGCGCGGGCTGGAGGATGCGGCGGACCGGCTCGAGACGGCGGTGCGCAGCGCGCTGTTCGACGATCTCAATGCGCCGGAAGCGATGGCGGCGTTGTTCGAGTTCATCCGTGCGGCCAACAAGGAACTCGATGCGGGCGGCACCGACGCGACGGCCCTGCGCCGGGCGCGGGACGTGTTCCAGATGGTGGATCGTGTGCTGGACCTGGTGCCGCCGGCGGTGCAGACGGACGCCGAGCTTGCGGCGTGGGTAGAGGCGCAGATCGTGGCGCGGAAGGAAGCGCGGAACCGCCGCGACTTCGCGGCGGCGGACGCGATCCGGGCGGCGCTGGAGGCGAAGGGGATCGTGCTCGAAGACGGGCCGCAGGGGACGCGGTGGAAGCAGAACCGATGACGGAAGATTGAAGACGGAAGGGGCGTGTTGGCTGATTCCGGCGCCGCGCGACCTTCCGTCTTCGGTCTTCGGTCCTTATTTTGCTTGTCTGCGCTGGATGCAGGGTTCGCTGACGTAGCTCAGCTGGTAGAGCACCCGATTTGTAATCGGGCGGTCGCGAGTTCGATCCTCGCCGTCAGCTCTGCGAGGGAGGTCTGCGGAACGTCGGTGGCGGCGCGGGATGCGCGAAGTTGGGTGGGGTACCCAAGTGGCCAACGGGAGCAGACTGTAAATCTGCCGGCTTATGC